>JAGLFH010000056.1 GCA_023144635.1 Candidatus Auribacterota bacterium
TCATAGATGACCTTGGCGCAGATTCTTTGGATACTGTTGAACTTGTTATGGCTTTTGAAGAAGAATTTAATCAGGAAATACCTGATGAAGAAGCCGAAAAGTTGAAAACAGTCGGTGATGCAATTAAATATATTGAAGAAAAAGTAAAAGGAGAATAACCTTTTTAATATTTTGATAGAGGCATTTAGATCTTTTATATTCTAAATGCCTTTTATTTTAAGTTTAGGAAAAGGATTAAATTTTATGAGTTGTTCAAACAAAAAAATTGTTATTACAGGTTTAGGTGCTATAACCCCTTTGGGGAATAGTGTTTCTGATACATGGGAAAGTGCATGCAATGGAAAAAGCGGTATAGTTCCTACAACATCGTTTGATGCAACTGAATTTGCTTCCCGTATTTCAGGTCAGGTGAAGAATTTTGATCCGGCACTCTGGCAGAATAAAAAAACGATAAAAAAGACCGATAAATTTGTGCAATATGGAATAGCAGCAGCAAAACAGGCGCTTGCTGATTCAGGTCTTGAGATCACGGAAGAAAATGCTGCGCGTGTCGGTGTTATTGTTGGAAGCGGAATCGGTGGAATTGAGACAATAGAAAAGCAATATAAGATCTTTATGGAAAGAGGCCCAAGCAGGCTTTCACCATTTCTTATTCCGATGCTTCTGATAGACCTTGCTGCTGGTTGCGTATCAATAGAAACAGGTGCTAAAGGCCCTAACATGGCTATGGTAACAGCATGTGCAACAGGTACTCATTGTATTGGTGAAGCTATGAATTCTATACAAAGAGGAGATATGGATGTATGTATAGCTGGAGGAACGGAATCAGCTATCTCTGCGCTCGGGGTAGGTGGCTTTTGTGCCATGAAAGCACTCTCGACAAGAAACGATGAACCAGCACGTGCATCCCGTCCTTTTGATAAAGGAAGAGACGGATTTGTTATGGCTGAAGGAAGCGGTATTGTAATAGTAGAAAGTGAAGAACATGCGCTTAAAAGAGGAGCAAAGATATATGCCGAGCTTGTAGGATATGGGGCAAGCGGCGATGCTCATCATATTACTCAGCCTGCACCTGGTGGTGAGGGATATGCAAGGGCACTCAGAATGTCACTTGACCGAGCAGGTATAGCTTTTGAAAAAGTTGATTATATAAATGCACACGGTACTTCTACGTACTATAATGATATTTTTGAGACACAAGCAATAAAGAAAGTTTTTAAGGATCATGCATATAAACTAATGGTTAGTTCTACAAAATCTATGACAGGTCATATGCTTGGTGCTGCAGGTGGAGTAGAATTTGTTCTTTCATGTTTGGCTATTAAGAACAGTATACTTCCTCCTACCATAAACTATGAAGAAGCTGATCCTGAATGTGATCTGGATTATATTCCTAATACAGCAAGGGAAAAAAATATAACTTATGCTGTTTCAAGCTCTCTAGGTTTTGGCGGTCATAATGCCTGTCTCATTGTTAAAAAATACTAGTAAATCAATTTGTGCTTAATGTAAAAATTAAGTACGGTGTTTAGAAAAAAATGACAGGGTTTTAATTTCAAAAACTCATTTCGCAGTGTTGAAAATAAATTGGAGGATAAAATGAATTATTTTTTAACAGAAGAGCAGGAAATGATGATTGATCTTGCTCGGCAGATCGCACAGGAAAAAATAAAACCGGTAAGAGAGCATTATGATGAAACTGAGGAATTTCCTTGGCCTCTTATAGAAGACCTTGCTAAATCAGATCTTTGCGGCGTTTACATTCCTGAGGAATACGGTGGCCTGGGAGATGGTGTTTTTAACCTTGTTCTTGTAGTTGAAGAGCTTTGTAAAGTTGACGGAGGAATTGCTCTTGCTCTTGCAGCTTCAGCTTTAGGAACTTTCCCTATTCTTATTGCAGGAACTGAAGAACAGAAAAAGAAATATCTTCCCAGTATTGCATCAGGAAAAAAACTAGTAGCTTTTGGCCTTACAGAAGCTGATGCAGGATCTGATGCAACAGCAATGAAAACAACAGCTATAAAAGAAGGGGATCATTATATCCTTAACGGTACAAAATGTTTTATAACTAATGCTGGTGAAGCAGAAATATACACAGTTTTTGCCAATACAAATCCGAGCCGTGGTGCAAGAGGTATATCATGTTTTATTCTTGAAAAGGGTATGCCGGGTTTTGATTTTGGAAAAAAAGAAAAAAAGATGGGTATTCGTGCATCATCTACAAGAGAACTTATTTTTAATAATGTTAAGGTCCCAAAAGAGAATTTGATCGGAAAAGAAGGACGCGGGCTTATTATTGCGCAAGGAACTCTTGATGCGTCAAGGCCGGGAGTTGCTGCTCAAGGTCTTGGAATAGCAGCCGGTGCTCTTGAAGAAGCTGTAGCATATGCGCGTGGGCGTGTACAGTTTGGTCAGCCAATATCTTCATTTCAGGCAATACAGCATATGATGGCTGATATGGCTACTGAAATAGAAGCAGCCAGATGTCTTCTTTATCAGACAGCACGTACGATGGATGCTAATCCTGGTAAAAGAACTACAAAAGAATCTGCTATGGCAAAACTTTATTGTTCTGAAGTTGCAATGAGGGTTACAACAGATGCGGTACAGATCTATGGCGGGTATGGATATATGAGAGAGTATCCTGTGGAAAAAATGATGCGTGATGCAAAGATCACAACACTTTATGAAGGAACAAGTCAGATTCAACGTAATGAAATAGCTCTTTCTCTTATTAAAGAGTCTGCATCAAAGAAAAAGTAAACACTAAAGCCGTAAAAAGATCATCCGCGAAGGGCTGAAGAAAAGTAAAGATAATTATTGTCGTGATTGAATATAAAAAACGTGTGTAAATCACACACTTGATTTGTTTGAATTTAGGATTTTAGAGGAATTATTTAAATTTGTTTAATAGATAATATAAGATTAAAAAGGAATTATCATGAAGATTATAGTTTGTATCAAGCAGGTTCCTAATACGACTGATGTGAGGATCAATCCTGAGACAAATACTCTTATTCGTGAGGGTGTAGAGTCAATTATTAATCCATTTGACATGTATGCTATAGAAGAAGCAATACGTCTTAAAGAACGTTTACAGGAGACAGTCGAAATACAGACACTTGTAATAACTATGGGGCCTCCTCAGGCAGAATCTGCTCTTCGTGAAGCTCTTTCTATGGGGATTGATGAAGCTGTTCTTGTATCAGACAGAGCATTTGCAGGAAGTGATACATGGGCTACCTCATATACACTTACTGAAGCAATAAAAACACTTGGTGATTATTTGGTAATACTGTTTGGAAAACAGGCATCAGACGGTGATACAGCCCAAGTAGGGCCTGGTGTAGCTGCACATCTTGATATTCCTCAGATAACATTTGTCAGAAAAATTGAGAAGATGGAAAAAGATTGTATTGTTGCCGAGAGATTAATGGAATATGGTTATGATGTTATATCTTCACCGCTTCCAGCAGTAATTACAGTGGTAAAAGAAATAAATGAGCCACGTCTTCCTTCTTTAAGGGGAAAAATGCGTGCAAAGAAAGCAGAAATAAAAAAAATAACCAGTGATGATATTAACGTTGAAAAAAAACTGCTAGGTCTTGATGGCTCTCCTACGATCGTTAAAAAAATATTTTCTCCGCCAAAAAAAGAGCCGGGAAGAATTTTTCAGGAGCATGAGTTGGAAGATGGATTGGATTTTATTGTTAAAACAATCAGGGAGCAAAATATAATATGAAAGAGAAGATAGAAGTCATAAAGGATATATGTATAGGGTGTACTATCTGTGTAAAAAACTGTCCTTTTGATGCTATAAAAATGGAAGAAAAAAAGGCGATCATAGATCTTGAAAAATGTACTCTTTGCGGTGCTTGTGTTCCTGTCTGTCCTCCAAAGGCTATTGTCATTCAAGAAAAGAAAGCTGATGGAACACGTGATCTGACTAAATATAAAGGTGTTATGATATTCGCAGAACAAAAGCGCGGAGATATCCAATCTGTATCGTTTGAGCTTCTTGGAAAGGGCCGTGAACTTGCAGATAAGCTGGGTGAAAAGCTAATAGCAATTCTTATTGGCGGTAAAGATATAGCAGATCAGGCAAAAGAACTTATCTCACGCGGTGCAGACAAAGTTATTGTTGTTGAAAATGAAAAGTTGGAAGCTTTTTTAGATGAAAGCTACTCAAAGATATTAGGAAGGATCATTAGCCAAGAGAAACCTGCAATTTTTCTTGCTGGTGCAACAGCAATAGGAAGATCTTTGATCCCGCGTACTGCTGTTGAGATTTATGCTGGACTTACTGCAGATTGTACTTCTCTTGATATTGATCCGGAAACACGTGAACTTCAGCAGACACGCCCTGCTTTTGGCGGCAATATAATGGCAACTATTCTTACTCCAAATCATAGGCCTCAGATGGCAACAGTACGACACAAAGTTATGAAAGAAGCTGAGCCTCAAGATGGCAGAAAAGGCGAGGTTATTATAATAGAAGCTCTTAGCAATGAATTGATAAACCGTACAAAAGTTGAAAAATTTGTAGAAGAGGAAGAAAGCACGGTCAATATATCTGAAGCTGATATTATTGTTTCTGGTGGACGGGGCATGAAGGGACCGGAAAATTTTAAAATAATAGAAGATCTTGCTCTCGAACTTGGCGGAGCAGTAGGTTCATCACGTGCTGCTGTTGATGCCGGATGGATGCCGTATTCGCATCAGGTAGGACAAACAGGAAAGACAGTACAGCCAAAAGTATATATTGCATGCGGAATCTCCGGTGCGATCCAACATCAGGTTGGAATGCGGTCAGCAGATATAATAGTAGCTATTAATAAAGATCCTCATGCGCCTATTTTTGAAATAGCTGATTATGGTATTGTTGGTGATGTCTTTGAAGTTGTTCCGAAGCTTACAAAAAAATTTCAGGCTTTAAATAAATGATCAAAAATGTCCTCGGGCGAAATTAACAGAAAAAGAGTTGTTGTAAGTGGTAGAGTCCAAGGTGTATGTTTTCGCTATTATACTCAGGAAAGGGCACGTCAATTACATATAAGAGGATGGGTAAGAAACCTGTATTCACGTCAAGTGGAGGCTGTGATCGAAGGAAAAGGATCTGATATTTCAAACATGATAGACTGGATGCGCTCCGGACCTCCTATGGCACATGTTACTGATATTACTGTTGTGGAAGAGCCTTACAAAGCAGGCGATTTTGTAGATTTTGATGTAAGGTATTAAAACTGGATAAATTTTTTACTTACTTATAGATTAGTTTAGTTAATTAGGAAAAATATATTGATTTTTTTGATGTTTTCCAAGAAAATGAACAGATTAAAAAAATAAAAGGTATTTTAATGATTATATTAATTGTAATAGGTGTAGTATCGTTTCTTTTTGCAATAGCTCTTTTCTTTTTTCCTGATCAGTTAAAAAAAATGAATGAAATGGGAAATCAAATACTTTTTACTGATGAAAGAGCCATTGTGTATAGAAAGATAGCTGGTATATTATTATTGCTCTTGAGCTTTCTCTTTTTCTTTATAGGATATTATATAACTAATATTAAATAAGCAGGATGCAGTATGACTAAAATAAGCATAATAAACGGACCGAATCTTAATCTTCTTGGGCAAAGAGAAGAAGAAATATACGGAAATAAGACGCTAAATGATATTGAAGCAGACATAAAGTCCTTTGCTAAGAATAAAGGTATAGATATAGATTTTTATCAATCAAATGCAGAAAGTGATATAATTGATAAGATCCATTCAATAAAAAGTGATCCGGAAGTCTTTGGCCTTATTATAAATGCAGGTGCATATACACATACAAGTATAGCAATAATGGATGCTTTAAAAGCGCTCAAAAAACCAGTTATAGAAGTACATCTTTCAAATATATTTCGCAGAGAAGAATTTCGCCGTACATCATATATCTCCCTTGCAAGTGACGGGGTAATTTCCGGACTTGGCCCTGATTCATACCTGCTTGCTCTTGAGTACCTTGTAAAAAAAATAAAATAAATTAAGGTATGAAAGAACAGTACAAAAATTACTATATTTAAATCACAAAAAATTTTATAATAGGCACTTATGTTTTATTAGCTAGTTGTGTCTGTTCTTTAGCCATATCAAGAAGTATGGGAAAATGATAAAACTATCCGTTTAATTTTTGGATTTAAATGAATAATTATGTATAAAATTATGAAGAGATGATTTTATGAATATATATAAAACTATTTTATCACAAGTAAAAGCAGATAGTTTTTTAATATCAAATATAGTCAACATAAGGTATCTTACAGGATTCAATGGAACATTAGGGTATCTTCTTTTAACGCCTAAAAAAAATTATTTTATAACTGATTCGCGTTATCTGGAATATGCTGAAAAGACAGTAAAAGATGTAAAAATATATCCGCTTAAAGGCGGAATTGTAAATGTTTTAAAAAGTATAATTGAAAAGGCAAATGTTCGCTCCCTCGCATATGAATACGCAGAAGTATCTCATGTCTTTTTTAATAGGGTTATAAAACGTATATCTCCTGGCAAATTATTACCTGCAAAAAATACAATAAAGAACTTAAGGATGATAAAAAATGAAAGTGAAATAAAAAAAATAGAGATTGCTTCAAAAATTGTACTTTCATCTGTTGAGGATATATTCAGAAAATGTAAAAAATACCATGGTCTCTCTGAAAAAGATGTTGCGGATGAAATAGAGAACCTGCTTCGTCGCAAAGGAGCAACTTCATCAGGTTTTCCTTTAATCGTTGCTGAAGGAAGCCACTCAAGCCAGCCTCATCATCATTCATCAATAGATAAAAAAGTAAAATTTTCTCCTCTTCTTATAGATGCCGGTGCAATTTATGAAGATTATAATTCCGACTTGACAAGAACATTTGCAAACCATACAATTTCAAAAAAATTTAAAACTATTTTCAAAATAGTAGAAGAAGCTCAGGAGAGAGCTTTTTGCGCTATAAAACCCGGTGCAAAAGCTAGTGAAATAGATAGTGCTGCAAGAAATTTTATAGCAGATGCAGGTTATGGAGAATTTTTTGGGCATGGTCTTGGGCATGGTATTGGTCTTGAAGTACATGAAAAACCGATAATTTCGGCAAAAAATGATACAGTTTTAAAGCCGGGCATGGTTTTTACAATTGAACCAGGTATATATTTGCCGGGAAAATTCGGATGCCGTATTGAAGATATTGCTTTAGTAACTGATTCAGGATATAAAATACTAACACGTAACTGAATTATATTATCAGGAGGAAATACTCGGATGAATATAAAAGAGATTGAAAAAATTATCGAGCTAATGAATGATAATGCGATTGTAGAGTTCACGCTTGAAAAAGAAGGTGAGAAGCTTTCATTAAAAAAAGCAGGTGGAGTAATGATACCTCAGGAAGTTTCAATGTATCCTGCTTACAGCGGAATGGCTCAGGCTGGGTCGCCTAAAGCAGAGGCTATTGATTCTCAAGATGAAGTAGGAATTGAATATATAAGTTCTCCTATAGTTGGAACTTTTTATAGTTCTCCTTCACCGGAATCAGATGTTTATGTTAAAGAGGGTGACAAAGTAGAAACAGGAAAAGTTGTTTGTATAATTGAAGCAATGAAAGTAATGAATGAAATAAAGTCAGATATTACAGGAACAATTGTTGAAATACTTGTTGAAAATGGAGCTCCTGTTGAATTTGGACAAAAAATATTTAAAATAAAGAAAAAATAGAGAGATATATATGTTTGAAAGAATACTTATAGCTAATCGTGGTGAAATCGCAGTAAGGATCATAAGAGCTTGCAGAGAATTAGGTATTGTGAGTATTGCCGTTTATTCTGAAGCAGATGCAAATTCAATGCATGTTCGTCTTGCAGATGAAGCAATCTGTATAGGTAAAGGTCCTTCAGTTGAAAGTTATTTAAAAATACCTGCAATTGTGAGTGCTGCAGAAGTTGTTGATGCTGAAGCCATACATCCTGCTTATGGATTTTTAGCAGAGAATGCGCATTTTGCAGAAGTGTGTGACTCATGTAAAATAAAATTTATAGGTCCTTGCGCTCAAAATATAATGGATCTTGGTGATAAAGCAAAGGCAAAAAAAATTGCTAAGGATGCAGGTGTTCCAACAATACCAGGAAGTGATGGTCTTGTAACCGATAGAGAAGAAGCAGTCAAAATAGCAAGAGAACTTGGCTATCCTGTTCTTATAAAGGCTACTGCAGGAGGAGGCGGTAAAGGGATGAGGATCGCTCATACTGAGCTTAGCCTTAATAATGCTTATTTAACTGCTCAGGCAGAAGCAGAAGCTGCTTTCCAAAATTCCGGTGTATATATTGAAAAAGTAATAGAAGAACCGCGTCATATAGAATTTCAGATACTTGCTGATAATCATGGGAATGTTATTCATTTGGGTGAAAGAGATTGTACAATACAGAGAAAACATCAAAAGCTGATTGAGGAAGCTCCTTCGTCTTATATTGACGAAAAATTAAGAAAAAGAATGGGAGAAGCTGCTGTTAAGCTTGCTAAAAAAGTAGGATATGAAAATGCTGGGACGATTGAATTTTTAGTTGATAAAGATAAAAATTTTTATTTTATGGAAATGAATACCAGAATACAGGTAGAGCACCCTGTTACGGAGGAGGTAACGGGTATTGACCTTATAAAACAGCAGATACTGATAGCTGGAGGAGAAAAGCTGAACCTCACTCAGGAGGAAGTAAAAATAACCGGCCATGCAGTTGAAGTAAGGATAAATGCTGAAGATTGGGAAAACGGATTTCGTCCGAATCCAGGTATGATAAATTCGTTTTATATGCCAGGCGGGCGGGGTGTGCGTGTAGACTCACATATATATGCGGGCTATAATATACCTACTTTTTATGATTCTATGATAGGAAAGCTTATTTTTGTAGGAAAAGACCGCGAAGATGCTTTAAAAATTGCAGATAGAGCTCTAGAAGAATTTTCTATTGAAGGTATAGCTACAACTGTACCATTTGCAAAAATGATAATAAATGACAGCCGTTTTATTCAGGGTGATTATTCAACGAATTTTGTTGATTCGTTTATGGAAAAGTATGGAATATAAATTATTATAATTCATTGGAGGATCATATGAAAAAAGTAGTAGGGTTAATTATTAATTTGTTTATCTTTTCTCTTGGACTAGGTCTCTTATTTCTTACTTTGAGTAAAAATACTGAACTTACCAACACTTTAGTTGATATTTATATTATGGAATATAAAGTAGCTGCTCTATTAGGGGTTGTTCTTATGGTGCTTCCTATAATTTATTTTATAATGTCTGTTAATAGTATGGTTACTAAAAAAACGACTATATCTTTTGAAACTACTGAAGGGAAAGTATCAATATCAAATAGTGCGATCACTGATTTTGTAGAACGAATATGCAGTAATTATACTGAAGTTTCGCATTCTCATTCAGAAGCTGTGCCTTCTGCTAAGAGCAGAGGAGATATTGTCATTTCAGTTAATATGGATATTCTTGGAGGGACAAACATTCCGGAAACAGTTGAGCGTCTTCAGCAGAATATTAAGCGTCAGCTAGGTGAGCTTTTAGGCCTTGAAAATATTGAAAGTGTGAGCGTTAATATTTCAAACATAATTTCAAATGATACAGAAACAGAAGAAGGTATTTAAAAGATGAATGATATCATCAAAAATAGTTTTTCTGATCATATTGAGATAGTAAAAGCGCAAAGTTCTGGTGACTCATCTGAGGTACTATGTAGTATTGCTGAACGCATCATAGGTGCATTTAAAAACGGCAAAAAAGTGATTATGTTTGGGAATGGAGGCAGCGCTGCTGATGCACAGCATATAGCGGCGGAGTTCATAGGAAGATTTCAGCAGGAAAGATATGCATTGCCTGCAATAGCTCTTTGCACAAACACCTCGAACCTTACATGTATTTCTAATGATTATGGCTTTGAACATGTATTTGAAAGGCAGGTAGAAGCTCTTGGGAAAAACGGTGATATTTCAATCGGGTTTTCTACAAGCGGAGGCTCAGTTAATGTTATAAATGCTCAAAAAAAGGCAAAAGAGCTTGGCCTTTGTACAGTAGCTTTTATTGGTAAGAAAAGTTCACCGCTTGAAAGCATATGTGATATTGTGTATAAAGTTCCTTCAGATAATACTGCTCGTATTCAAGAAAGTCATATTTTAGCCAGTCATATTTTATGTAATGTTGTTGAACGATCTCTTTTTAAAGATGAAAATTAAAAAGATAATTTATAAAAATAGTTTTGAACTATCCCGCATACTGAAAGAGCATGTATTGCTCAATAAAAAAATAGTTTTTACAAATGGCTGTTTTGATATTCTTCATAAGGGGCATCTATCATATTTAAAAAAAGCAAAAAGACTTGGTGATTTATTAGTAATAGGTCTTAATTCTGATATATCTGTAAAAAAAATAAAGGGGCCTTTTAGGCCTTATTATAAAGAAGGAGATAGAGCATATGCTTTATCATGTCTTAAAATGGTAGACTATATATGCTTTTTTGATGAACCAACTCCAGCTGGCCTTATAAGGCAGGTTCGTCCTCATGTTCTTGTTAAAGGTGGAGATTACAAGGAATGTGATATTGCAGGTGCAGAGTATGTGAAAAAACAGGGCGGAAAAGTTGTTATACTTCCCTTTATTAAAGGTTATTCGACCACACGCTTGATTGAAAAGCTCAAGAAACAGATTAACTTATAATGTGTTTTCTTGATTTTGTAAATCAGTCTAGACCTCTTGGGATCATAGATATGAATAATAATGAAGAAAAAAGGATTCTTGATGTAAACCGCAATCGTATTACCGAAGGATTAAGAGTTGTAGAAGACATCTTGAGATTTTCGGAAGGAGGAGAACGGTTTGCGTTGAGAATAAAAAAAATACGTCACGAAGTCTTTAATGTTTTTGAATATGTGGAAAAGGTTCTTGAATGCCGTTTAGTCGTTCATAGAGACAGTTATAATGATCATGGGCGAAAAGATGATTATGATAAGGTGAATGAAAAAAAGAGATCTTTGATATCAGTTCTTCTTAAGAAAAATTTAAGGCGTGTTTGTGAAGGTATTAGAGTCTCAGAAGAAATAACAAGAAACCTTGGAAAACAAGATATATTTTTATCTTTTAAATCATTAAGATATCAAGTTTATGATATTGAAAAAGAACTGGAATTAGATTTAAAAAAATAGAAATGCGGGTCAAATGATAACAGATAAGAAAATTTGAGTTTAAAAAACAATTGGCATTTGATATTATATTTAACCCGCCTATGCATAAAGCCACGGCTGCAAAGTCGTAGATTTAGTAGGAAGGGTATCTCGTCCTGTAGTGCGCTAGGCGATACGAATGTGGATACGACAACGGCTAAGGTTTAACAGAGTGAGACGTGATGTGATACGGGTGAATCCCCGTAGGTTCAACTTTGTTTTATTTAGTAGAATAATTTATAAAAATATTAATTATGATCAGAAAGGAATGTTATGAGTCTTCTTACAGATATACGGAATGGAAATATTCCGGATTTTATAAAGAATGTTGCTGAAACCGAAAAAGTAACGGTGGGCTTTATTAAAAAGGGTCTTCTTGATGGAAGTATAATCATACCGAGGAATATTAAGAGGGTGGATGCGGAAACAGTTGCTATAGGGAAAGGGCTTTTTACTAAGATAAATGCAAATATAGGTACTTCTAAAGACAAGCTTGATGTCGATTACGAAATAAGTAAAGCTATTACATCTGTAAAATATGGTGCAGATGCGGTAATGGACCTTAGTACCTGGGGAGATCTTTCGTATATAAGGAAACGGATGTTGGAAGAGGTTAAAAAACCAGTGGGTACGGTCCCCGTTTATGAGATCGCTTATAACAAACTTAAAGAGGGTAAAAATATAGAAGATGTAACAACTGATGAGTTTTTTGATGTTATTGAAAAGCAGGCTTCAGAAGGTGTTGACTTTATGACAATACATTCAGGTGTTTGTCGTGAGACTATGAAGATATTTGAAAAAAATAGCAGGATCATGGGGATAGTTAGTAGAGGTGGTGCATTAACTGCCAGATGGATGTATAAGAATAAAAAGGAAAATCCTTATTTTGAACATTTTGAGCGTCTACTGGAAATCCTGTTAAAGTATGATGTTACATTAAGTCTTGGAGATGGTATGCGTCCGGGATGTATTGCAGATGCCACAGATGAAGTCCAATTAAAAGAGCTTTCTATTTTAGGAGAGCTTGCTGATAGGGCATTTGAAAAAGGTGTACAGGTAATGATAGAGGGGCCAGGGCATGTTCCTCTTAATCAGATCGAGTTTAACATGAAGATACAGCAGGTAATTTGTAAAAATAAACCTTTTTATGTTTTAGGCCCTCTTGTAACAGATATTGCTCCAGGTTATGACCATATAACATCAGCAATAGGTGGTGCAATAGCTGCATCAAATGGTGCAGATTTTTTATGTTATGTTACTCCTGCAGAGCATTTAAAACTTCCTGATATTGATGATGTGCGTGAAGGTGTTATTGCATCTAAAATTGCAGCTCATGCTTCAGATATAGTTAAAAGGCCTGAGGTATCGATGCTAAAAGATCTTAATATGTCCAAACATAGACGCAAGAGAGACTGGAAGAAACAGATAGAATGTGCAATAGATCCTGAGAAAGCACAAGCACTGCATGATGTCGGTGTAAGTGAAGTAGAAGATGTTTGTACCATGTGCAGTGGACTATGTCCTATTAAGATACTGGATGAAATGGAAGTAAAGGAGTAAAATATATAGATTTAATAAGTATTATGTTTTTTATTAATTTGACTTTTATTAAATATTTTTAAGGAGGAAACGTTTTATGTCTACAGTTGTTGTCGGAAGTGTAGCTCTTGATACTATTAAGACAGACAAAAAAAATGTTGAAGAAGTCCTTGGAGGCTCAGCATCATATTTCTCATATAGCTCATCTTTTTTTACTGATACAAAGATGGTTGCTGTTGTTGGTAATGATTTTCCTAAAACCCACTATGATTTTTTACGTGCAAAAAATATAGATCTTGAAGGTCTTGCAGAAATAAAAGGGAAAACCTTCCGGTGGAGTGGAGAATATAAAGATGATATGAATACTGCTATTACGCATGAGACTCAGCTTAATGTATTTGAAGATTTTGATCCTTTCATACCTGAATCTTACAAAAAATGTTCTGTGCTGTTCCTTGCAAATATTGATCCACAGCTGCAGATGATGGTTCTTGATGAAATAGAAAAGCCTCATTTTGTTGCTTGTGATACTATGAATTTGTGGATAGATATAAAAAAGAAAGTGTTAAAATCATTAATTAAGAAAATAGATCTTTTAATAGTAAATGATGGTGAAGCAAAGCAGCTTACAGCGTGTGATTCTACAATAAAGGCCGTATATGAGCTATTAACAATGGGACCCAAATTTGTTGTTGTGAAAAAGGGAGAGCACGGTGTAATAGTGGCTTCTAATACTGATATTGCAGTTTATCCGGCATACCCGTTGCAAAATGTAACAGATCCTACAGGTGCCGGAGATAGTTTTGCCGGAGGGATGATAGGCTGGATAGATAAGAGTGGTGCTTATGATTTTCAATCGATCAAGGAAGGTGTTCTCTTTGGGACAGTGATGGCATCATTTGCAGTTGAGGGTTTCAGCCTGGACGGATTGACGAATCTTGATAAAGAAGATATAATGGCACGCTACAGCAGATTTTGCGATATTATAACACCTGAGCGGGTGTAATTCAGCGGTAGAATGTCAGCTTCCCAAGCTGGACGTCGAGGGTTCGATCCCCTTCACCCGCTCCATGTTTTAAGGCCATCGGGCCATAAAGAAATATATGGAGCGGAAATTCTTTCCCTTTCAGGGAAAGAGAAAATATTTTAGTTTTTAGTAGAGAATATTAATATTAAGTTTTAAAGGTTGAAAAAACGGGCTATAAAGTTTAATTTTTCTTTGTGACTTTATGTTTCTATAGCAAATAAAGGAAGTGAAAATATGAAAGCGTCAATTATAGGGCCTACAGGCTATACTGGAAGGGAATTAGTGAAGATCCTTCTCAAGCATCCTGATATAGAGGATCTGTATCTTTTTGGACGGCGCCAGATTTATTTTCATGAAGAATACCCTGAATTTATTGGTGTTTTCGAAAAGGAAATAGAAAAAATAGATGCTAAAAAAATAGTAGATGTTTCAGATATTATTTTTATTGCTCTTCCACATAAAATAAGTATGGAAGTGACTCCCATGCTTCGTCTGCAGAAAAATGATGTTAGAATCATTGATCTTAGCGCAGATTATCGTTTAGAAAATTCAGAAAGTTATTTTAAAGCGTACGAAACTGAGCACAAGGATCCGTCTTTTCAGGGAAAATATACATATGGACTTTGTGAAGCAAAGCGTAATGATATTAAAAAAAGCCGGCTCATAGCTAATCCCGGTTGTTATCCAACAAGCATTTTACTGCCTTTGCTTCCACTTTTAGAAAAGGATTGCATAGAAGGTACTATTATAGCTGATTCTAAAAGCGGTGCAAGCGGTGCTGGAAAAAAGCTCAACCATATGCTTCATTTTGTTGAGAATAATGAAAATATTGTTCCTTATAAAATATTTAAACACCAGCATACACCAGAGATGATGCAGTTCATCTCGTCATATGGAGGATCAAGAGACCTTATTTTTACACCGCATCTTCTACCTGTTGAACGCGGTATTTTATCTGTGCTCTATATAAAAATAAAAGAAAGTTTTAAAAATGAAGATATACGAAATCTTTTTGAAAAGAGGTTCAAAAGTGAGATTTTTGTGCGTGTTCTTGGCGAAAATGATGTTCCCTCGCTTTCACGGGTTAAGAACACAAATTTTTGTGATATAGGTGTTTTTATTGATCCTGAAAAAGAATATATTGTTATTATTTCTGCGATTGATAATCTTGTGAAAGGTGCCGCGGGACAGGCTGTTCAGAATATGAATATTATGTTCGGTATAAACGAAAGTAAAGGTCTGAAGTGAATATACGAAATGTAAAAAAACATATTACATACCCAAAGGGTTTTAAAGCTAGTGGATTAGCTTGTGGTATTAAGAAAAATAAAAACAAAGATCTGGGATTACTTATAGCAGATAAAAAAAGTATTGCTTGTGCTGTTTTTACGAAAAATAAATTTCCCGCTCCGCCTCTTAAAGTATGTAAAGAACATTTAAAGAATTCATCTTTCCGTGGAGTTATAGTCACATCCGGTATAGCAAATGCCGGTACAGGAAAAGAAGGCTTTATTCAGAGTAAAAAAGAAACTGCTTTTGTTGCCGATGCTGTTGGTTGTAAAAAAGAAAATATTCTTGTACTTGCAACAGGTAAAATAGGACATCTTCTTCCTCTGGACAAAATAAAAGCTTCAATACCAAAAGCTGTATCTTCTTTGAGTCTTAAAGGAGGAAAAGATTTTAGTGATGCAATATTGACAACAGATACTTTTCCTAAAACTACTGCTTATTCTGTTGGGACTTCTAATAAAGGATTCAAGATAGCCGGTACTGTCAAAGGAGCAGGGATGATAGAGCCTGATATGGCTACGATGCTCGGCTTTATAACAACAGATGCTGACATATCTCTTACCCTGATGAAGCAGGCTTTAAAACAGGCTGTAGATTATACTTTTAACAGAATAAGTGTTGATGGATGTATTAGCACAAATGATACGGTCCTTATTGCATCTAGCAAGCAGGCATCTTATCCTGCTATAAAGAAAAAAGGAAAAGCTTATAATGCTTTTTGTGATGCGTTAGCGCGTGTTTGCCGTGATCTTGCGTGGATGATAATTCTTGATGGAGAAGGTATGAATAAGATAATTGAGGTCGAGGTGAAAAATGCTTCGTCTCAAAAAGATGCAAAGAATATTGCAAAAAAAATAGCAAATTCAAATCTTTTTAAAACAGCTATGTATGGAGAATCTCCAAACTGGGGAAGGATCTTTGCTGCTGCAGGGGCAACGAATGCAAATATTAAAGAAGATCTTTTTTCTATAAACTTATGCGGAATAAATGTTATGAAAAAAGGAAAGCCGGTTGATTTTTCAAAATCTAAAATGAATAAAAGTATTAAGAAGAAAATAATCAACGTGAGTGTTGATCTAGGTATAGGAAAAGAAGGATATAGTCTTTTGACAAATGATCTTTCACCAAAATATATATCTATTAATAAAGGGTAA
The DNA here is from genome assembly GCA_023144635.1 of Candidatus Auribacterota bacterium. GTDB lineage: Bacteria > Auribacterota > JAFGBW01 > JAFGBW01 > JAFGJP01 > JAGLFH01. The sequence continues at coordinate 16,258 of JAGLFH010000056.1, forward strand.
CAATATGGAGAATATGGAAAAAATAATAGGAAAAGCTGCTGTTCTTATAGAAGCACTTCCTTATATAAAACGCCTTCAGGGAAAAAGAATAGTTGTGAAATATGGAGGAAGTGTTATTGCGAAGGAAAAATACTGTGAATCTGTTTTAAGAGACGTTGTTTTCATGCGCACAGTAGGGATGCATCCTATTTTAATACACGGAGGCGGAAAGGCGATAAGCGACCGCATGAAAAAAGAAGGCATAAATCCTAAGTTCCATCATGGTATGAGAGTTACCGATGAAAGCACAATGTCTATTGTTGAGGAAGTTCTTGTAGATACTGTTGGTAGTAATGTTGTTAAGATGCTCTCTTCTTTTTCAGTAAAAGCTTTACATCTTACACGTGACAAAATAATTAAAACCCGAAAAATGACAGAGTATTTAGGAGAGGAAGTCGATCTTGGATACGTAGGCGAGATAGAAGAAATAAGAAGCGATATACTTATAAAAAAGTGTACGGAAGGAATTATCCCGATAATTGCGCCTATTGGATTTGGAAGTGACGGAAAACCGTATAACATAAATGCTGACATTCTTGCAGGTGAAATTGCCTCAAGTGTTCGTGCAGAAAAACTTGTGTTGCTTTCTGATGTTTTAGGTATTATGCGTGATCTAACGGATGAATCTTCTCTTTTCTCTACGTTAAAGGAAGATGACATACAAAGTTTTATAGAAAAGGGTATTATTAAAGAAGGTATGATACCAAAAGTACATTCATGTATAAAAGCACTTGATAACGGAGCAAGCAAAGCACATATTATTGACGGACGTATACTCCATTCTCTGCTTTTAGAAATTTTTACCGATCAGGGGGTAGGAACAGAAATAGTTAAATAACAGAAGACAGAAGACAGAGAAAAAGAAAACATAAATATAAAGGGAAATATTGAGGCGGAGGATGGTTAGTTCATAAAGTAAAAATGTTATTATTGATTACAGATAACGGCTTTTTTTGGATGATATAGAAAAAAATAAAGAGCAAAAACTTTTAGGCAATATGGGGAAATTAAGAAAACAACAGGGGATAAAGATCACATTATTTTATAAATAATAATTCATGTATTCATTTAAATCTGTATTCTGTTGTCTGATTTCTGTTTTCTTGTAAAAAGGTGTAACGATGAGTAAAAATATTGAACTTACAGATAAATTTGTTTTAAAGACTTATAGCAGGGAAAGTCTTACGTTTGTTAAGGCAAAGGGCAGTTATCTTTGGGATGAAGATGGTAATAAGTATCTTGATCTTTTCCCAGGGTGGGGTGTTGGCAATATAGGTCATATACATCCTAAGGTGAAATCTGCTATTAAGGATCAAGTGGATAAAATGCTTCATATGCCTAATAACTTTTATTCCAAGCTGCAGGGTGAGCTGGCTGAAAAACTGATATCATGTTCTTTTCCAGGCCGTGTGTTTTTTTCTAATTCTGGAGCGGAAGCAAATGAGTGTGCATTAAAACTTGCGCGTGCTTATGGTAATCCAAAAGGCAAAAATGTTATTTTAACAGCAAAAAAATCCTTTCACGGGCGTACTCTTGCAACTGTTACTTTAACAGGACAGGAAAAATATCAGGCAGGCTTTGAACCGCTTCTTCCTAATGTAAAATATTTTGAATTTAATGATATTGTAAGTTTTGATAATGTTTTTGATGAAAACGTATGCGCTGTTTTTATAGAAATTATTCAGGGTGAAGGCGGAGTCCGTGTTGCGGATAAAAAATTTATTGAACATCTTCGTTCAAAGACTAAAGAGAATAATTCTTTATTGATAATAGATGAAGTTCAGACAGGTGTCGGCAGGACAGGAAAATTCTTTGCATTCGAAAATTATGATATTATTCCTGATGCTGTATCAATGGCAAAAGCTCTTGGTGGAGGGGTGCCTATAGGAGCAACAATAGTAAATGAAAAATTTATTGATGTATTGGGGCCAGGTAAGCATGCTTCTACTTTTGGTGGTAATTCTCTTGCGTGCCGAGCAGCTATAGCTGTCCTTGATGTTATGGAAAATGAGAAAATACTTCAAAAGATGCGTTCAAAAAGCAAAGAACTTTTTAAACACTTAAAGAAATTCAAGAAAAAATTTCCGTTTATTAAAGAAGTTCGTGGAATGGGTCTTATGGCAGGAATTGAAATGGAAGGGGAACTTGCAAAAGAGTTTTTCAAAAAAGCTATTGATAGAAAATGTATCGTAAATTATACTGCAGGTTGTGTTGTAAGGCTTATGCCTGCTCTTAATATTAAAAGAAAAGACCTTTTAGAAGGTCTTAAAATTATGGAAGAAATACTTTATGAACTTGGATAAAAAATTAAGGAATAAAGACATACTTTCTATAGCGGATCTTGAAAAAGATGAGATAGAGCTAATTTTTAAAGTAACAGAAGACCTTAAAAAGGATAAATATCAGGACCTTTTAAAGACAAAGATACTGGCCCTTATCTTTCATAAGCTTTCAACCCGTACACGTGTTTCCTTTGAGGCAGGAATGTATCACCTAGGCGGTAATACAATTTTTTTAAGCTCAAAAGAAATCCAGCTTAAGCGGGGAGAGACTGTTGAAGACACAGCACGTGTTCTTTCACGATATGTAGATGGTGTTGTTATAAGAACATTTGAGCATGATGATATAGTCCGTTTTGCAAAAGCATCAAGCATACCTGTCATAAACGGACTCACTGACCTTATGCATCCGTGCCAGGTCATTTCTGACCTTTTTACTATTAAGGAACTTAAAGGTAAGCTTAAAGGTCTAAAGATTGTATTCCTTGGAGATGGAGCAAATAATCTTGCTCATTCCTGGCTTTTTGGAGCAGCTAAAACAGGCCTTGATCTTATTATTTCGGCACCTGCTCCGTACTGGCCTGATAAAAAATTAATGGCTCATGCAAAATCTATTTTGGAAAAAGAGGGGCATGGTTCTATTGAGATAGATCAGAATGTAGAACGGGCAGTATCAAATGCAGATATTATATACACTGATGTCTGGACAAGCATGGGTCAGGAAGAGGAAGAAGATAAACGAAAAGATATTTTTGGTAAATTTCAGGTAAATGCATCACTTATGAGCAAAGCAAAAAAAGATGCTGTCTTTATGCACTGCCTTCCTGCGCATCGTGGGGAAGAGGTGACAGAAGATGTCCTTGAAAGTCCTCAGTCGGTTGTCTTTCCACAGGCTGAAAACCGCATGCATGTGCAAAAAGCAATTATAACCCTTCTTATGAGGGGACGCGAATAAACGCAGATCTTTTTATAGATTAACACAAATAAACTTTTGGGTTTTATTAAACGGAAACAAAGCTTTTTTTTAGTCAGGTGAGATTGATTTAAGAATTATTTAATTAATAGGAGTTAAGTTTATATGGCAAAGAAAAGAGAAAAAGTTGTACTTGCATATTCAGGAGGCTTGGATACAAGTGTTATTTTAAAGTGGCTTCAGGAAGAAAAAGATCTTGATGTAATAACATATTCATCTCAGCTGGGTGAGGTTGAGAATAAAAATCTTAAGAAAAAAGCGCTTTCCTGCGGAGCAATTAAAGCTTATGAGGAAAATGTAGAAAAAGAATTTGCTGAAGATTATGTTTTACCTGCCCTAAAGGCCGGTGCAATATATGAAGGAAAATATCTTCTTGCAACTGCTCTTGGCCGTCCGTTGATAGCAAAGAGAATGATTGATATAGCAAGAAAAGAAAAAGCCGCTTATATCTCTCATGGATGTACTGGTAAAGGTAATGACCAGCTTAGATTTGAGTATACTGCTGCTGCATTAGCTCCAGAGCTTAAGGTCATTGCTCCTTTAAGGGAGTGGGATCTTCATTCACGTGAAGAAGAAATAGATTATGCTAAAAAGCTTGGAGTTAAAGTTCCGGTAACCAAGAAGAATCCATATAGTATAGATAAGAATCTATGGGGTATTGCAATTGAATGCGGAATACTTGAAGATCCATGGTGTTCTCCTCCGGAAGATGTATATGTAATGACAAAAAATCCTTTAAATGCACCGAACCGTGTTGAAAAGGTGACAATTGATATCAAAGATGGTGTTCCTGTTGCGGTTAATGGTAAGAAAATGAATCTAGTAGATCTCATAAATAAATTAAACAAAATAGGCGGAAAAAATGGTGTTGGGCGGGTGGATCTTATCGAGAACAGGACTGTCGGAATAAAATCACGCGAGATATATGAACTTCCGGCAGGTGTGATCCTTTATACGGCGATGCAGGAAATGGAAAGACTTGTTCTTGATAAAGAAACGAGCAGATTCAAAAAGACTGTATCTGATAAGTATTCGACTCTTATATATGAGGGAAGATGGTTTTCTGATCTTAAGATTTATCTTGATTCTTTTATAGAGAGCACAATGAAATATATGACAGGAACAGTGATGATCGGTCTTTACAAAGGAAATGTTTCCGTCATGAAACGTCGTTCACCTTACAGTCTTTATAGTAAAGAGTATGCGACTTATACAAGTGAAGATAAGTTTTCTCAGGATGCAGCAGGTGGATATATTGAAATAGAAAGTCTGCCTCTCAAGCTGCAGGGAAGAAGAAAGAAGAGGTTAAAATGACTCGTCCTGTAATTAAAGGTATTTTTAAGGAAGGATTGCATGAAGAAGCAATACGCTTTAGTGCTTCTCATGAATTTGATAGGAAGCTATATCGTTATGATATTCGCGGAAGCATAGCATGGGCAAAAATGCTGAAGAAAATAGGTATTCTGAACAGAATAGAGCTTGATAAAATTGTAGGTGCTTTAAAAAGGATAGAAAAGAATATTGATACAGGTAAGTTTTTATTTAATGATAATCTCGAAGATATCCATATGCATATTGAGGCTGAATTAAAGAACAGAATAGGACTCATTGCAAAGAAACTTCATACAGGTAGAAGCAGAAACGAACAAGTTGCTCTTGATGAACGTTTGTATTGCAGAGATAAGATCAAGGAGGTCATAGCCTCTTTAAAAAAGTTACAGAAAGTTTTGCTTAAAAAAACAAAAGAAAATATAGATGTTATTATACCGGGATATACTCATCTTCAGCAGGCTCAGCCGATAAGTGCTGGACATTATTTTTTAGCATATGTAGAAAAATTTGCTCGCGACATAGAACGCTTGTTAGAAATAAGTAAAAGAGTTGATGTGCTTGTAATGGGTTCTTCTGCGTTAGCAGGTACAACTATTAATGTTGATAGGAATTTTCTTGCCCGCGAACTTGGGTTTAAAAAATTAAGCCCAAATTCTTTAGATGCAGTTAGTGACAGAGATTTTGTTATTGAAATCATTTTTTCTTCAGCATTAATCGGAATGCATTTGAGCAGACTTGCTGAAGATATTGTAATATGGAAGAGCATTGAATTTGATTACCTAGATAATCTAAATGGATTTTGCACAGGCTCAAGCCTTATGCCTCAAAAAGCGAATCCTGACATTGCAGAACTTGTTCGTGGTAAAACAGCAAGGCTTTATGGGAATCTTGTTCAAATATTAACCCTTATGAAAGCATTACCGATGACGTATAACCGGGATATGCAAGAGGATAAAGAACATTTATTTGATTCAGTCGATACGGTTTTAAGAAGTCTTGAAGTGTTTACACATCTTATTGGAAGCCTTAAATTTAAAAAAGATAATATTTTGATGAGAATGTCAGAATTTGTTTTGGCAACTGATATCGCAGAATATCTTGTAAATAAAAAGATGGCTTTTAGGGATGCACATGAAACTGTTGGAAAGATAGTCTGTTTTATGATGGATAATAAAAAGACTTTTTCAGATATGACTTTGCAGGAATTTCAGAAATTCAGCAAATCATTTGATAAAAAATTTCTTTCCATATTGAATGTTAATAAATCAGTTGATGCACGGGTTGCATATGGTGGTACATCACGTAAGAACGTAAGAAGAGAAATGAAAAATTGGGAAAAGAGACTTTCTAAATAATAGATATTCTACTTTAGAATAAAAGGAGATAAGATGCAGGCTTTTACCTTTAAAGGAGATTCACTTTACTGTGAGGACGTAAAGTGTACTGATATTGCAGAAAAATATGGAACACCGGTATATGTTTATAGTCATGGTTCATTCACGAGAAGTTTTAGTGAACTTCAAAAGTCTTTTTCATCTGTTCCTAATTTAGTTTGTTACTCTGTAAAGACTTGTTCAAATCTTTCAATCTTAAAGATGATTCATGATATAGGTGGAGGTTTTGATATAGTATCAATCGGAGAACTTCGAAGGGTATTTGCTGCAACTGGTGATGTAAGCAAATGTGTTTTTGCAGGAGTTGGTAAACGCGAATATGAGCTTACCGAGGCACTTGAGAAGGGAATATATTCTTTTACTGTTGAATCTGAGCAGGAACTTGAGATGCTTAATAAATGTGCAAAGAAACTTGATAAAAAGGCTTCTTTTGCTCTTCGAATTAATCCTGATGTTGATCCAAAAACACATAAGTATATTTCGACAGGGAAAAAAGAAAATAAATTTGGTATTGATATGAAGCTTGCTTTTGAACTTTATAAAAAATCATGTGATATGGAGTTTTTATTAGCTGAAGGTATTCATATGCATATCGGATCTCAGATTACTACTATAGATCCTTATGTTGAAGCTGTTAAAAAGATGTCGAAATTGATAAGTGATCTTAAAAATGCAAATGTTCCTATTGAATATTTTGATATAGGCGGAGGTTTTGGTATTATTTATAATGATGAGAAGCCTATAGGATCTGATGACATAATTAAAGAACTAATACCTTTACTTAAAGATACAGGTTTGAAAATACTTCTTGAACCTGGAAGATCTATTGCAGGAAATTCAGGAATACTTTTAACAAAAGTAGTATATATTAAAAATAATTCTGTTAAGAACTTTGCAATAGTAGATGCAGGAATGAACGATCTTTTGCGTCCTTCACTTTACGAAGCCTATCATAAAATATTAAGTATTACCGGTGGAGCTGGGCAAAAGGGTAGTGAAAATTATGATGTTGTAGGTCCTATTTGTGAATCAGGTGATTATCTTGCTCTTGATAGAAGCTTGCCTGTTCTGCAGCAAGGGGATATTTTATCTGTAATGTCTGCAGGTGCATATGGATTTTCAATGTCGTCAAATTATAATTCAAGGACACGTGTTCCTGAGGTGATGATAAAAGGGAACCAAACTTATCTTATAAGAGAAAAAGAAAACTTTGATGATCTTATTAAAGGAGAAAAGATCGTTAAGTTTTAACTTAAAGGATATGTTTTTCTATAAATTTGTTTAATGTCTCAGATTCTTCTTCAGTAGCAATATTGAACTCGGCACCTACATGATAATTTATTTCATTATTTTCGTCTTCATTTCGAGTTTCTATCCAAATAACGGTGCTTTGAATAACTATTGTAATTGCCTTATTGCCATCTTCAAAAGAGATTTCAATATCTATAAAATCTCCTATTGAAAAAGAAAAATCTGAAATCAATAATATTCCACCAAAGCCGATATTACCTGAAGTTGATGTCTGAAAATTATCGGTTCCTGAATCTCTGAAACGAATCAAGTATGGAGATGAATTGGCAAATGGGAATCTTTGACCATGTCTTCTTTCTGGTCCGCCGTAATTGTCTAACACTATGCCCTCCTTAGGGTTAAAAGATTTTTATGTTATTAAGCTTATAACTATATACTATATGTGCTGAGGGCAATCAGAGCATTTTCAGTATATATATGTTAAGTTATAACAAACAAATAATGAATATATTTTATCGTTTTTTATTGAATTTTACCAGAGAAAAACCATTCTTTTGAAATCATACACATATTTTAATAGTAAGTTAAAATAATCTACAGTTTTGCCTTATCTTTTATGGGCGTTTTTTAATTAATCAAATTTTAAACCGCATCTATATTTTCCTGACTGAGTACGCTTTACCCAGACTAGTTGTGCGCTTTTTTTTTGAAGTTCATTTTCAAAGTCAAATCTCATTTCAAAAGGTAGTGCTTCTCCAAGCTCGAAACATAATCCTTCATTTGATAGGTTGATGCCTTCAGCCTGTAATATATCAAAATTTCCTATAAACTCTATATTGGAGTTAAAAGTTACTCTTGGTGCTCTCGGCGCATCTGTCGTGGTCGTTTTATTTAGAATAGAAAAAAGTTCAGCTATTCTGCTTTCTAGACTTTCTGATTTAAGGCGCATATGATCAAGTTCTTTTATTAATTGAGCTTTTGATTTATTTTGATCATCTTTCATAAGAGACCTCCTGTATTCATATATGTTGTTTGTATTTAGAAACAGTTCTAATGAAATATAAATTGATAACAGAATATTTTAAAAGATCTATTTTCCGATCCTGATTTATTCTGAAGAAGGTACTTCTTTAGATTCTTTATCTTGTTCCGGAGCAGGATCACCGATAAGATTTTTGATCTTCTTATAAAGCTCATCTGCTTTAAAAGGTTTTACAATGTAATCGCGTATTCCTGATCTTAAAGCGTCTAAAACAACGTTTTTTGATGATAATGCTGTTAGCATTATTATGGGAATATTTTTAGTGTAATCATTTTGGCTGAGTATTTTTGAAGCTTCAATACCGTCTATACCAGGCATCATCATATCTATAATGATTAGATCAGGATTTTCTGCTCTGGTAAGGTTCAATATATTGGTAGCATCTTCAGCGGTTGCTGTTTCATAGCCGATCTTTTTTAAGCGGTTGTTCAACATGAACCGAATATGACCGTGATCATCAATAATTAGTATTTTTTTAGCCATAATTTATCCTTTATAAGTGTAAAGAAAATCAACGGTATTCGCAAGAGCATTTTTTATTAAAAAAGAACTTTAGCATTTTAAAAAAAACACTATAATATGTGTCTCTCAACTATTCTTATATAAATGGGCTAATAAATAAAGATTAATAGTATTAATGTGTGATATATGAAGTATTCATTGTATTCATGGAATGTGAATGGAATCAGAGCCATAGAGAAAAAAGGTTTTCTTGACTGGTTAAAAAAAGAAGATCCTTATTTTTTAGGTGTTCAGGAGACAAAAGCAAGACCTGAACAGCTTTTCCCTGAGCTGAAAGATCCTGCAGGTTATTTCAGCTATTGGAATAGTGCAAAGAAAAAAGGTTATTCAGGAGTAGGGTCCTTTTGTAAAGAAGAAGGTCAAATTATTTCATATTCTATAGGCAAGGATGAGTTTGATAATGAAGGAAGGGTTATCGTCTCAGAATTTGAGCATTTTATAGTGTTAAATGTCTATTTTCCAAATGGAAGAAGCAGATCTGAGCGTTTAAATTATAAATTAGAATTTTATAAAACTTTTTTGAACTTTATGGGCTGTTTGAAAAAGAACAGAAAAAAGCCTCTAATTCTTTGTGGCGATCTAAATACCGCGCATAAGGAAATGGATCTTTCCAGGCCTAAAGAGAATGAGTCGGTTTCCGGTTTTTTACCTGTTGAGCGTTCCTGGATCGATGATCTTCTTTTATGGGGTATGATAGATAGTTTCAGGTTTTTTAATAATGAACCCGGTCATTATACCTGGTGGGATTATAAGACAAGAGCTCGGGAAAGGAATGTTGGCTGGAGATTAGACTATTTTTTTATTGATAAAGATCTATTAACTAATCTCAAAAAAGCATTTATTCTTAAAAATGTTTTTGGATCGGATCATTGCCCTGTAGGTATTGTCCTTGAATTTTAAGTTCTCTTTAAAGGAATTTAAATTATGATAAAATATTTTGCTGTTATTTTGTGCTATGTGTTGTTAATAATGAATCCGATTATTTGTTTAACAGACACCATAGAGGTCAGTGATATCGTTATAGAGTCTTATGAAATACCTATTGATTCTTTTTTATCTACAAGAAATTTCACAGTTATTGATAAGGATGATATAAAAGAATTATCAAGTGTTAGTTTAAATGATGTTTTAGCTTTTGAAGGGATGGTAGATATGGCTTCACGTGGGCCAATGGGAATTCAAAGTGATGTCAATATGCGAGGAGGGAGTTTTGAGCAAGTCCTTATTGTTATTGACGGTATTCCTTTACGTGATCCTCAAACTGCTCATTATTTAATGGAGATTCCTCTTGCTATTAATGACATTGAAAAGATTGAAATATTAAAAGGCGGCGGATCATCTTTTTTTGGTGCAAATGCGATGACAGGGGTGATTCATATAATAACAAAAAAATCTGATAAAAAAGAATATTCAATTCAAATGCAGGCAGGTGAAAACGGTTTTTGGGATACTTCTTTTAATATGCATGAAGTAAAAGACAAATTTAGATTTTCTCTTTCTGCAGAGCATAAAGAATCTGACGGGTATATGATTGATACGGATTTTTTAGTAAATATGTTAAATGCTTCTTTTGGCTATAAAGCAGAAGATGATAAAGAGGTAATGGTCTTTTATGGAATACTTGATAAAGATTTTGGTGCTGCAAACTTTTACTCAAATCTTTTTCCTCATGAAGAAGAACATGTAAGGACTGATCTTGCATATATAAATGCAAACTTTCCAATTGACGATGAAGTCTTACTGAAATTACGAATGTATCAAAGAAAACTTGATGATCATTTTATACTTGATAGGAATGATTCTTCATTTTATCAGAATTTTCATACAAATTATTTAAGAGGGATAAGTACTGTTTTAAAGGACAGAAGCAAAGATCTGAAATGGAATGTAGGGATATTTATTGAAGAAGATAAAATTGAAAGTTCATCACTTGGTGATCATACAAGAGAAAATAAAGGCTTTTTTGGTGCGATTCACAGGAAATATGATGAGAAATTATTTTTTGAACTAAGCAGCAGGCTTGATCATTATGAAGTTTTTGGCTCTAACTGGTCTGCATCAATGGGAGTCAGCAGGTTTTTTGATGAAAACTGGAAAGGCCGTATATCTGCTGCCAGATCTTTTCGCATCCCTTCATTTACAGAGCTTTATTATATAAGCCCTGCAAATATAGGTAACGAGAATCTGGATACAGAACGGAGCGTGTCTTATGAATGTGGTATTGAGTATGCGAAAAATGATCTTTTTGCTTCAATAAGCACTTTTTTAAGGAAAACAGATAATAGTATTGATTGGGTAAGAGATAAAACAGATGATCCCTGGCAGGCAGCAAACAGTAAAGATCTTGATTTCAGAGGATTTGATTTAAAAATAAAAAAATATTTTAATAAGGAACATGATGGTTTTAGCATAAAAGATTGCTCATTATCTTATTCGTTTACGGAAGCAGATGATAAATCAACGAATAATATATCGAAATATGTTTTTAAATATCCTGTTCATCTTTTTCAAGGTAAACTGGATCTGTTTTATCCTGCGAGCTTTAAACACAATTTTACATTACTTTACAAATTGCGGGAATCGCTTCCTGGGTACTGGATAATAAACACTGTTATTTCAAAGGATATTTTGATCAATGATATTAAATCTACTTATTTTTTAGCGCTTGATAATATGCTTGATAAAGAATATGTTGAGGTAGAGGGAATTAAAATGCCAGGTATTTGGGTGCGTGCAGGCATAAGTATTAGTTATTGAATACTCAATATTTTATTTGACAGGCCTTTTTTTTTAGAATAATATCCTACTAAACTAATAGGAATTATAGGAGAATATTTATTGTGAAGTTATCAACAAAAATAAGATATGGCACCAGAGCTTTGGTATATATTGCAGCTTTCGGAAAAAATAGATATGTCTCAATAAGTGAGATATCAGAAAAAGAAAATATTTCATTAAAATATCTTGAAAATATTATGACTTTGTTAAAATCATCAGGGCTTTTAAGAAGCATGCAAGGTGCAGGCGGGGGGTATTATTTAGCTAAAAGTATAGATGAGTTGACGTTAGCAGATATAATGTATTCTATTAGTGGCCCTATATTTTTGGTCCGATGTTTGAGTGAGTATGAATGTAATAGAGAAATGGAATGTGTTTTAAAAGATGTTTGGAATGATGTAAATAATGTTTTAGACAAGAAATTGAGATCAATAAAGTTGAAGAATATTGTAAAAAAAAGAAAAAGAAAAATTAAATCTTTTGCTTAATAAAAAGGAGATAAAAATGAAAATAGCTAAAAACATAACTGAACTGGTTGGAAATACTCCTCTTGTAAGCCTTAATAAACTAGCTTCGGGGACAGGTGTTGATGTAATAGGAAAGTTGGAAAGTTTTAATCCCTGTGGCAGTGTTAAGGATCGCATTGGGTTAAATATGATCGAATCTGCAGAAAAAGAGGGCATTCTTAAAGAAGGTGCAGTTATCGTTGAACCCACGAGCGGTAATACTGGAATAGGATTAGCATTTATATCTGCACAAAGAGGTTATAAGCTGATTTTGACAATGCCTGATACTATGAGCTTAGAAAGAAGAAATTTATTAAAGGCATTTGGTGCTCATCTTGTTCTTACTCCGGGTGAAAAGGGCATGAAGGGAGCAATTGAAAAAGCAGAAGAAATAGCAAAAGATACACCGAACAGTTTTATGCCTCAGCAGTTTAAAAATCCTGCTAATCCTGAGATACACAGAAAAACAACAGCAGAAGAAATATGGAGGGATACGATGGGTAAAGTTGATATTTTTGTTGCAGCAATTGGAACAGGCGGGACAATAACAGGTGTAGGAGAAGCCTTGAAGAAAAAAAATCCTAAAATAAAGGTAATTGCTGTTGAACCGGAATCTTCAGCTGTGCTTTCAGGAGGGAATCCCGGACCTCATAAAATACAGGGAATTGGTGCAGGTTTTATACCTGATGTCCTTAATACAAAGGTTTATGATGAGGTTATAAAGGTAAGAGATGAAGATGCTGGTGATATTGCAAAAAAGCTTATTAAAGAAGAAGGCATTTTATCTGGAATTTCAGCAGGTGCAAATGTTTTTGCTGCTCTTCAGGTTGCAAAGAGACCTGAAAATAAAGGAAAGATGATAGTTACCATTATTTGCGATACGGGAGAACGTTACTTAAGTACATGGCTTTTTCAATGATCAGAAGACAGAAAAATCAGAAAAGCAAAAGCTATTCACCACCAAGGATAGAGAGAACATAGAGGGGGAGAGGAAAAAAAGAAGGAAGTAAGAAAATTAACCACAGAGGCACACAAATAAACACAAATGGGAAAAGCAGAAGACGGGGAAAAAGCAAAAGCTTAATAAATCTTGAATGCTAAGAGCTGATAGCCGAAAAGGGCGCGGATATATTAATAACATAAATGAATGTGTATATTTCCAGTGACCACGTTGTCGTGTGGAACGGCTAATTTATTTTCTCATTTTCGTATCTTTCGTGTTTCGAAATTATCTTATAGATTTCTATTATATTTTTGATGTATTATATTCATTTCAAATAAAGCCTTATTTAATTAAATGTTAGGTGAATAATGTCTATACATGATATTGCAGAAAAGATTCAAGAGCTCAAGAAGAAAAGAAAAGCTGTTATTCTGGTACATAATTATCAGCTTCCTGAAGTGCAGGATGTGGCAGATTATTTAGGTGATTCTCTTGACCTAAGCCGCAAAGCAGCGGAAACTGAAGCTGAGGTTATAGTCTTTTGCGGTGTGCATTTTATGGCCGAGACGGCTGCTCTTTTATCTCCTTCGAAAACAGTTCTTATTCCCTCAGCGTCAGCCGGATGTCCCATGGCTGATATGATCACAGCACCTAGCTTAAGGGAACTAAAAAAGAAACATCCTGAAGCTATAGTTGTTACCTATGTTAATTCTACCGCTGAAGTAAAAGCGATGAGTGATATATGCTGTACATCTGCAAATGCAGAAAAAATAGTAAGAGCAATAGATGCAGAAAAAATTATTTTTGTTCCTGATAAATATCTTGGTGGTTATATTGCAAAGAAGACAGGAAAAGATATGATACTGTGGCAGGGATATTGTACTGTTCATGTTAAGATACTTCCTGAATATATTTTACGCTCAAAAAAAGATCATCCTCGCGCAGAAGTGATCGTTCATCCTGAATGTACTGCGCAAGTGGTTAATCTTGCTGATAGGGTGCTTTCTACAAATGGCATGTGTTCGTATGTGAAAGATTCAGATTGTAAGGAGTTTATTGTAGGAACAGAAAAAGGTATGGTATACAGGCTGCAGAAAGAAAATCCAGATAAAAAATTTTATTCCTTCGATCCTGAACCTGTATGTCAGAACATGAAGAAGATCACAATAGAAAAAGTCCTGTCATCTTTAGAATATATGAAGCATGTTGTTTCTGTTGATGAAAAAATAAAAGATAGAGCCAAAAAATCTATAGATAAAATGCTTGAATATAGTAGAACAAACTAAATTAAATTCCAAAAAGCAAATAACAAATTCCAAATAATAATCAAAACCCAATGACCAAAACAATTAATGCGAAACAAATCTAACTTGGAATAAAAAAGCATTCATTTTACAAATAAGTTACAGTTTTATTATAAAAAATCAGAAAAAATACTAATTCTTCATATACTAATTTATCAGATTCTATAGGAGAAAACTAAATAAAAGATAATTAAATCTTAAGAAAAAAAGATTTTTTGCTTCTTATTGGTAAAGTTTCTCGATTTGTTTTAAGATTGATGTTTTATTTTGAGATTGTAATTTGTGCTTTGGAATTTGTTTGTAATTTGGAGCTTGATAATTGGAATTTATTTCTATGTGTGATTTGTTAAACTAAGCATAATTTGAATATTGAGAACTAATTAATAATGAATACTAAAAAAAAGCGTGTAGTTGTTGCGATGAGTGGAGGAGTTGATTCTTCTACTACTGCCTGTTTGCTTGTGAAGCAAGGTTATGAAGTTATCGGCATAACCATGAAATTGTTTGATGAGAAGATTGGTGTGGAATCATCGTGCTGCGGTATAAGCGGGGTTGATGATGCAAGAGGTGTTTGTAATAAATTAGATATTCCATATTATGTTGTAAATTTAAAAGAAGAATTTGATAAGGAAGTAATTGGGTATTTTTGTAAAGAATATGAACATGCCCGAACTCCTAATCCATGCATTGCCTGTAATGAAAAAATGAAGTGGGGAGTGCTTTTAAAAAAGGCCTTAACATTTGAAGCTGATTTTATTGCAACCGGACATTACGCAAGAGTTGAATATGATAGTGAAAAGAAACGTTATCTGTTAAAAAAGGGAATCGATCAAAAAAAACAGCAGTCGTATTTTTTGTATACATTAACTCAAGATCAGCTTCGTTATACATTATTTCCATTAGGAGGATATACAAAAGATGAAGTCAGGAATATTGCAAGGGAATTTGGCTTGAAAGTTCATAATAAGGCAGGTTCTCAAGAAATATGTTTTGTACCTGATGATGATTACAAGACATTTTTAAAAAATAAGATCCCAAGTATTGAAAAGAAAGGTTCAATTGTAGATATAGAAGGTAAAAAAATAGGAACCCATAAGGGGATTGCTTTTTACACAATTGGGCAAAGAAAAGGATTAGGTATATCAGCTCCAAACCCCCTTTATGTTGTAAACATAGATAGTGATAAAAATTTAATTACTGTTGGTGAAGAAAAAGAGCTTTATTCTGATTCTTTAAGAGCTGTTTCACTTAATTGGATATCTATTGAAAATTTGGAAACTCCCAGGAAAGTAAAAGCAAACATACGTTATAAACATGAACCAATCGAAGCGACAATATATCCGCTTCGTAATAATGATGTAAAAGTTATCTTTAATGAAAAAGAAAGAGCTGTTACACCGGGACAAGCTGTTGTCTTTTATGATGGTGATGTTGTTCTTGGTGGAGGTGTAATAGAAAGATAAATAAATTAGCGTATTATGTAATATGTTGAAAATAGTATATATGGGTGTATATCCTGAAGCTGTTTGTTGTGGTTCTGAAAAAAATAAGAATATTATAATTGTTAAAATTGTTATATAATCTGTAAATAAAATTTTAGAAAAGGTATATAAAATGGTAAATCGTTTGATCTATATGGATAATAATGCGACGACTCCTTTGCATCCAGAAGTCAAAAAAACAATAGCAGAAGGGTTGGAGCTTTTTGGAAATGCATCAAGCTTTCATTCTTTTGGCAGAAATTCAAAAAAGTATATTGAAGAAGCCCGCGAAAAAATAGCAAATATTATAAACTCTCAACCTGAGGAAATAGTTTTTGTCGGGAGTGGGTCTGAGGCGAACAATACGGTTCTTAATATGTTTGCCTGTACAACCCATACCTGTCTGCATGTTGAATGCGGGAAGACTATTCTTACATCAACAATAGAGCATCCATGTATACTGGAAAGCGTTAAATGTCTTCAGTCTCAGCATTCAAAGGTCTTTTATCTTGATGTAGATAAATATGGAAGAATCAAGATGGATAAGCTTGATGAGTATTTGTCTCTTGGAAAGATTGGTCTTGTATCTGTAATGATGGCAAATAATGAGATAGGGACATTGCAGGACATAAAAAAAATAACAGAACTAGCTCACAAAGCAGGGGCTCTTATGCATACTGATGCTGTACAGGCTCTTGGTAAAGTTCCAATAGATGTTAAAGATATAGACGTTGATTATCTTTCGCTTTCAGCCCATAAGATCTATGGTCCTAAAGGCGTTGGTGCTTTGTACATTAAAAAAGGTATTCCCTTTTGTCCTTATATAAGGGGGGGGCATCAGGAAAGAGGAAGAAGAGCAGGTACTGAAAATACATTAGGGATCATAGGGTTTGGAAAAGCAGTTGAAATGGCTGAAATCGAGATTAAAGAGAATACTAATAAATTACTTTTTCTGAAGGAAAAGCTTTCACTAGGTATAAGTAAAAGTATTCCGGATATTTCTTTTAACGGGCATGCTAAGGAATGTCTTCCTAACACACTTAATGTTTCTTTTGATGGCGCTGAGGGAGAATCAATACTTTTATATCTTGATCTTGAGGGTATAGCTGTCTCCACAGGTTCTGCATGTTCTTCAGGTTCTCTTGATCCTTCACATGTACTTCTTGCTACAGGTATAGAGGTTGAAAAGGCACATGGTTCTATAAGATTCAGTCTGGGGCGTGAAAATACAGAAGAAGATGTTGAATATGTACTTGAAAAACTGCCGCGTATAATTGAAAGAATACGTAAGATGTCAACAGCATATGAGGTGAGTAAATGATGACAGACGATTTTAACTGGGTATATACAGAGAGAGTTAAAGAGCATTTTACTAATCCTTTGAATATACTGGAAGATATTGATTCATATAAAGAAGACGGTAAAGGGATGGTTGGCAATGTAAAATGTGGTGACCAGATGCTTATGGTTATTAAAGTGGATAGTGAGAAAGGAGTTGTAACAGATTGTAAATGGAAGACATATGGTTGCGCAAGTGCTATTGCGAGCACATCAATGCTTTCAAAAATGGTTAAGGGTATGACTCTTGAGGATGCATATAAAATAACTCCTAAAGATATCACAAAAGAACTTGGTGGGTTGCCGGAGCATAAGGTACATTGTTCCGTTCTGGGTGACAAGGCTCTTCGTGCAGCAATAAATGATTATTACAAAAGAAATAATATGCAGAATAAGGTGATTGAAGAAAAAGCAAAGATAATATGTCAATGTATGAGTGTGACGGATCTTGACATAGAGCATGCTGTTTTAGAAGGTGCAAAGACATATTATGAACTTCAGGAAATGACTAAGATAGGTACGGTCTGTGGTCAGTGTAAGACAAGCGCAATAGATACTATGGAAATGTACAAGAAAAAGCATTTTTAGTTTGATTTATTGCATCTTGTATGATAAATATAGTCTGATTTTCGAACATTGATCGGGAATTAGTTTGACTGTATGTAAGGGAAGTTAACGAAACGGAAGGAGAAGGGAAAATGAGAAGTAGTTTATGGGTTGTAGCACTTGTGTTAGCTGTTGTTTTTAGTTTTGTGCAGGCAGGTTTTGCTCTTGATCTTGGTGGGCTTAAGAAAAAAGCAGAAGCTGTTGCTGATGAAAAAGTGGAGAAAGCAGAAGCTGTAGGTGAAAAAGCTGATGAAGTAAAAGCTGATGAAGCAAAAGAAGAAGGATCAGAAGAAAAAGTTGATGATCTAAAAGAAAAGCTAAAAGAAAAAGCAGAAGAGAAAGCTGAAGAAGCAGGTTCTGAAGAAGGCTCTGAAGAAAAAACTGAATAATTCAGAATAGAGTTGATAATTTTATTGTTGTTATAATAAAAAACAACTGAATTATTAAATTGTCCCGGGCATGACATAAAACTGCCCTTTTTTTATTTTACCGGCCTTTCTTTTTAATCCCTGCATGAATATTTTTGATTATTTGTATGTTTATATTTATGATATTATAAGGATTCTTTAATCGAATTCGTAAAGAACTTTTAAATAGTTAAATAAGGAGGAATAATATGAAGGAAAGAGTAGAGGCTGCTTTAGAAAAAATACGTCCATCATTAGAAGCAGATGGAGGAGGAATTGAGCTTGTTGATGTTGGTGATGATGGAGTTGTAAAAGTAAAACTTACCGGAGCATGTCATGGTTGCCCTATGAGCCAGATGACATTAAAGAATGGCGTTGAGAAAATGCTTAAAAAAGAGGTTCCTGAGATAAAAGAAGTTATTTCAGCTTAACAAATAGAATAGTTAAAAAAATGCTTTTGGCTTATTCATTTAAAGAATAGATATGAATAGTCGTAATATTTTGATATGTCCTGTTTTTAATGAAGAAAAGAATCTTTTTGCTTTTTATAAAAGAGCTCGGGAATCTTTCTCAGGTGATATGTTGTTTATAGATGATGGTTCAACTGATTCAAGCTCATTTTTTCTTGAGAAGATCAGAGATAATAATACTTTTCTTTTAACTCATACAAAACAGATGGGGTATGGAAAAGCTCTTATTGACGGTATGAGATATTCAGTTGAGCATGGATATGAAAAAGTAGTAACAATTGATGCTGATCTTCAGCATGATCCGTTTATTCTACATACTTTTTTTAAAAGGCTTGATGATTCGGATGTTGTTCTCGGCTCTCGTTATATTTCACTTAACAAATATCTTTCTATACCTCTTGACAGGCTTGTTGTAAACCGTTTTATAATGCAGCTTTTTGATCTTCTTTTTTCTTTTACTGTTACTGATCCTTTTTGCGGTTACAGAGGGTATAGGCGCTCGTTTTTAGAAAAATCAATTTTTAAAGAAGAAAGTTATGGTTTTGCATTGGAAGTTCTAATGGAGATGATAAGATTAAATGTAGATTATTTTGAAGTACCGGTTGAAATGAAGTATATAGATTTTAGCAGATGCTTTCATAATGGCTTTGATGATACAAAAAAAAGATTACTTCATTATCTTGATGTTATAGAAAGAAAAAGAAGGGAATTAATATCAGAAGATATTTTGGTTTAATATGAAAAAGAAACGATTTTTGTTTGTAAGTGCACACCCTGATGATGTGGAAATAGCAGCAGGGGGGACTATTCTTAGTCTAAAGCAAAAAGGACATAAAGTCTTTATTGTTGATCTTACAAGCGGTGAACCCACGCCGAAGGGTACGGAAAAAAAGCGAAAGAGAGAAACAGAAAATGCAAATAAGATCTTAGAGATAGACAGGCGTTATAATCTTGGCCTGGAAAATAGGCATCTTTTTGATACAAAAAAAGCAAGGTTTTTATTAGCTGAAAAAATACGTGTGATCAGGCCGGATGTTTTGTTTTGTCCTTATCCTGATGATGCACATCCTGATCATGTTGCTGCAGCAAAAATAACAGAGGCTGCAAGGTTCTATGCAAAATATACTAAAACAGATCTGTTAGGAAAACCTCATTATCCTTTTTATCTTTTTTATTTTTATAGTAATCATCTTCGAATTATTCCCGAAGTAAGTTTTTTTGTAGATATTTCAAAACAATTTAAAAATAAGATGAAGGCTATAAAATGTTATAAGTCCCAGTTTATTGAAAATAAGAGTAATGGATTTGTATTTAAATATATTAAGACAATGAATAAGTATTTTGGGCATCTTATAAGATCTGATTATGCGGAAGGGTTTTATTCAAAAGAGGTCCTTAAAGTATCTGATATATCAACTTTTATATGAAAAAAAAACTGTTAAAACCTCCTCAAAATAACGGCGAAATATTTATTTCACCGGACTATCATGACATCATTAAGGATATTACTCCGAATACAAGAATAATGACAGCGCATCAGCCGTATTTTTTTAATTCTGGAGTAAGCACAAAATATCTTTTTCAGGATATGCTTGAAAAAGGTATTAGAAGTAATATTTTTCTTGATACAGATAGAATTGATATTGGAGTGAACCTTCCATTAGATAATTCTAGAATTGTATACAAAAAAATATTAGCGAGCGAAGAAGTATTATATCAATTTAAAACTCCTTCAAAGAATATATTTGATGATCTTTTTAAAGACATTTTTGAAAATTACAAAAAACATAAAACTGAAGCAGAAAATGAACATATGTCATCCTTGAAAATATTTATAAATATTTTCATGAAAAACACGTCAAAAAAATATTTAAAAGAAGTTCTTGCTGAGAGCTTTCTTGAATTCTACAGTTTAAATAATAATTATATTTTTTTAAGTGATCTTCTAAAAGGTGAAGAGTTTAAGGAAATGTTTTATAAAATTTATAATGAGAGTGAACTTTTTATTGATATTTTTAATACTGCTCTTGATGATTATAAAAAAGAATACCGGTTCAGGTTTAAAAATTTCCCGTTTCCTAAATTACAACACCAGGAATTACCGTTCTGGATAGTTAAGAACAATAAAAGGATAAAATGCTTTAAAAATAAAGTTGATGTTGAAGATTTTGATAACATGACTATTTTTCCTAGAGCATCTACTTTAACAATATTTTTACGTCTTTATTTTTGTGACCTTTTTATTCATGGTATTGGAGGAGGAAATTATGAATGGGTAAATGACCGCATAATGAAACGTTTCTTCAAAAAGAATCCAGCATCCTATTGTGTTGTAAGCGGTACATTTCTTATGGATGATCTATCAATAAGAGATATTCCGTATTTTATGTTTTCTCCTGATCTTATAAAAAAACGACTTTATTCTTTTACGAGTGAAAAAACTCCTTGTGACGGAAACTAAGAAAAATAAAATAGAATTTATAAGAATTTACTTGATTAAGTTAAAACAAAAAACTTAAGCTTTATCCTGCAATTATTTTTTGCAATAAACTTGATATGGAGGAATATATGAAAAAGATATCATTATTATTTGTTGTTTTAATGTTTTTACCTGCATTTATTAATGCTGAAGAGATCAAGACAATAAAGCTAAAACAACCACAGAAGGAAGGCGGAATGCCTCTTATGGAGGCTTTTTCTAACAGGAAAAGCGCAAGGGATTTCAGCGAGACAGAACTTGACGAACAACTACTTTCTGATCTTTTATGGGCTGCTTTTGGTATAAACAGGGAAAAAGATAACAAGCGAACAGCGCCTTCAGCTGTTAACTGGCAGGAAATAGATATTTATGTCGCTATGAAAAGCGGACTTTTTAAATATAATGTAAAAGAGCACTCGCTCATGCCATTTCTTAATAAGGATATAAGGGCAAATGCAGGTAAACAGAAATTTGTATCTGTACCGCCTGTAACAATGATATATGTTGCTGATTATTCAAAAATGGGAGTGATATCTAAGGAAGAAAAAGATTTTTATTCTGCAACTGATACAGGTTTTATAAGCCAGAATGTTTATCTATATTGTGCATCTGCAGGGCTTAATACTGTAGTACTTGGATATGTTGATAAAGATTCATTGGGAAAGATAATGGATCTTAGAAAAGATCAAAAGATCATTCTTACTCAGCCTGTAGGCTATCCTATTAAAAAATTAAAAGATAAATAGAATATTTGATATAAAAGGAATTATGAAAAAGGTAAGCACTCTGTTTCTTTTTGTTTTTTTTATGCTGATAGAATTTAACTGCTATGCAGAAGAAAAGCAGATCTTTTTTAGAGAAAATTTCAATGACCTTGTCAATTGGGTACCTATTGAAAATGAAAGTATAGATAAACCGACCACCTATTCGGTAATATCAATAGATGATAATAATAATATTTTAAAAGCGCAAAGTGATTCTTCAGCATCTGCCCTTCATTATTCCGGTTCTTTTGACGTTTATAAATATCCTTTAATTACCTGGAGATGGAAAGTAGATAATATCTATGAAAAAGGCAATGCAAAGACAAAAGAGGGTGATGATTACTCTATCCGTGTTTATGTTGTCTTTAAATTTGATCCTAAAAAATCAGGTTTTTTTAAAAATATTAAATATAAAACAGCAGGCTTTTTTTATAAAGGCGAGATACCTGACAGTGCACTTAATTATATTTGGGCGAACAAAGAATTTAAAGAAGATGTAATAATAAATCCATACAGGAAAGAATCTATGATGATATTGCTTCAAAAGGGTAAAAAGAATGTAGGAAAATGGATAACGGAGTCTGTAAATATTATTGATGATTATAAAAAAGCTTTTGGGGGTGAACCTCCAAAAGAGGCCAGCATTATCATTATGAATGATTCTGACAACACAGGTGAAAAGGCAATCTCATATATTGATTTTATTGAAGTATATAGCAAAAAGGGGACGCAGATTAACGCAGATATAGATGATCAGAAAAATATGAAGTGAAAAGAAAAACCGATACTCGTTCCGTTCCCAGAAAGAAACAACAGATTTATTTCTGAAATAAAACGACTTACTAATGATATAGCTTTATTTACTCTGCTTTTAATTGATTTTAGTATTTATCTTGTCGTGCTGGCAGTGAGTTTATCTAATGGATCTATGAAACATTATCTACACATTTATTTTTTCTGCTGTCTTTTATTCTCTATCTTCTGTTTTGCTTATCTCCCAAATCAGCGCTAATCTGCGTCCTGTTCTGCTTTACAATAAAATTGTTCCAATTCCCTTTAAATATTATATAATAACCAATTACATTATTTATAAAAACATTATATAGGAGACAAATATATAATTATGGGTATTGCGTTTAAAAAAATGGTAGGTACTGGAAATGACTTTATTATGATAGATAATCGTAATAAAGAATTTCCTGTTTCTGATAAAGATTTTATTGTTCGGATTTGCACAAGACATTATGGGATAGGAAGTGATGGTATTATATTATTGGAAGACTCTGATAAAGCAGATTTTAAGATGCGCATAATAAATCCTGACAGCAGTGAGGTTGAAATGTGCGGTAATGGGTCGCGCTGTGCTGTTAGAATGGCAAGAGATGTTGGGCTTTTTAAAGCAGAATCTGCTTCCGTTGAGACTATAGCAGGTCTTTTGCAGGGAAGTATAAAAGATGAATTAGTACGTATAAATATGGGGCAGTCTAAAGATATTAGAAAAGACTTAAAAATTGATCTTGATGGTGATGCTACTGCATATTTTATTAATACAGGTGTTCCGCATGTTGTTGTTTTTGTTGAAGATGTGAGTAAGGTGCAAGTTTCTAAATGGGGACGTATTATTCGTGAGCATGAGCTTTTTAGCCCTAAGGGTACAAATGCTAATTTTGTAGAAATAGTCGATAAAGATACGATTAAAGTAAGAACATATGAAAGAGGTGTAGAAGATGAGACATTTTCTTGTGGTACTGGAACATGTGCCAGTGCGATAATGGCCCATCTTATTAAAGGAACAAGCATAAATATTAAGTCTATTACTGCAAAAAATGAAAATCTTTTTGTAGATTTTAATGTTGATGATAAAGGTCAAATCGGAACCTTTTTTCTTTCCGGTCCGGCTGAATATGTATTTGAAGGAACGATAAAATATTAAATATACTCCTCAGTGACTCTGTGTCTCTGCGGCAAATTTTACAAAAGGAGGCATGTTATGCTTCAGGGTTCTATGGTAGCCATAGTAACACCTTTTAAAGATGGAAAACTTGACGAGGATACATTAAAAAAGCTTATAGATCGTCAGATCGAAAATGGTACAAAAGGAATCATTCCCTGCGGGACAACGGGTGAATCACCAACTCTTACTTATGAAGAACATGATAGAGTTGTAGAGCTTACTACTAAACATGTTGCAGGCAGAGTTCTGGTGGTTGCAGGAGCAGGATCTAATTCAACACGCGAAGCTATTCAATTGGCAGGTCATGCAAAGGATGTTGGTGCTGATGCAGCGCTTGTGATAACTCCTTATTATAATAAGCCTACTCAAAAGGGACTTTTTGAGCATTACAAAACAATTACAGAAAAAGTAGATATTCCTGTTGTTATTTATAATGTTCCTGGTCGGACAGGAGTAAATATAGCAGCTGAAACAGTTGCTGAGCTTTCAAAGTTAAAGAATATTGTTGCAATAAAAGAAGCTTCAGGTTCATTAGATAAAGTTACTGATATATTAAGCAGGTGCGAAATAACGGTTCTTTCAGGTGAAGATGCTCTTAATTATTTAATTATAGCAAATGGAGGTCGTGGTGCGATATCTGTTACGGCTAATGTTGTTCCTGATAAATGCAATAAGATGTGTGATGCCGCACTGAATGGTGATCATGAAACTGCTAGGAAGATCCATTATGAGCTCTATGAATTAAATAAAGCTATGTTTTATGAAACAAATCCAATTCCTGTAAAAACGTCTCTTGCAATGATGGGGCTTGTAAATGGAGATTTTCGTTCTCCGCTTTGTCATATGCAGGAAACGAATAAGCAGAAATTGGAAAAAGTACTAAAAGACTATAAATTAATATAAATGTTTGGAGACTTGAAATAGAAATAATTTGGCAAATAAAAGCTTAAAGATTGTTGAAATTGAAATCCTAAAGTTAAACCAGGATAATAAGGATTTTATCTAAATATTTAGGATTTATTTTAATAGATTTTTAGCTTTTTCTGTCTTCTATCTTCTGTTTTCTGTCTTCTGTTTTTTAAGGAGGTAAATCTGATGAGGCTTACTGTTATAGGCGGTTATGGACGAATGGGAAAGCGCATCATTGAGCTTGCACTAAAAGAGGGAATTACTGTTAGTTGTGCTGTTGAAATGCAAGGTTCTCCGGTTCTAGGAAAAAAAATAAGTGATGTTTTTGTTGTAGGAGAAAATGAGAAACATGGTGTGTTTAGTGAAAATCT
Organism: Candidatus Auribacterota bacterium; assembly: GCA_023144635.1. Classification (GTDB taxonomy): domain Bacteria; phylum Auribacterota; class JAFGBW01; order JAFGBW01; family JAFGJP01; genus JAGLFH01. The sequence continues at coordinate 41,400 of JAGLFH010000056.1, forward strand.
CATAAGTGAAACTGATGTTGTTATAGATTTTTCGTCACCAGAGTCAACGATGAAGCATTTAAGAATGGCTTCAAAAAATGAAATTTCATATGTCATCGGCACAACAGGTTTTTCAAAAGAGCAGGAAATAGAGATAGAAAAGTTATCCAAAACAGCTTCAATCGTAAAATCTGCAAATATGTCACTAGGCGTCAATGTGCTTTTTCAAATAACTAAGCAGGTCTCTTCTATGTTAGGGCCTCAGGGATATGATATTGAAATAGTAGAGCTTCATCATAATAAGAAAAAGGACAGCCCCAGCGGGACAGCAAAAAAACTTCTTGATTGTATCGTAGAGGGAGCGGGTAAAAAACATGAAGATGCTGTCTATGGAAGAGAAGGGATCTTAGGAGAAAGAAAAAAAGAGGAAATAGGTGTAATGGCTGTTCGCGCAGGAGATATTATAGGTGAACATACAGTATATCTTGCAGGTAATGATGAGAGAATAGAGTTAACTCATAGGGCACATTCTAGAGATACTTTTGCTCGCGGAGCAATAACAGCTGCAAAATTTGTTGTTGGAAAGCCCCATGGACTTTATGATATGAAAGATGTATTAGGATTGAAATAGGCGAGATAAAAAGTGCCTAAAATGCCTAAAGTTTAAAGTACTTAAAGTTAAGGTGTGCTGCGCACGGAAAAATATTTAACCACAGAGATCACAGAAAACGTGAAAAAAATGTAGAGACAGGTAAGGTTTTTTTAACTTCTGTTTTCTGATTTCTGTATTTTTTAAATAAAAGGAGTTTATTTAAAATGACAATGAGTATTGAGTATTCAAACAGATTAAAAAAACTGCCGCCATATCTTTTTGTAGAAGTTGACAAAGCTAAACAAGGGATAGTCAAGCAGGGAAAAGATGTTATAGATATTGGTATAGGTGATCCGGACATGCCAACACCTAAAAATATAATTAGTGTACTTCAGGATCAGGCTGAGAATAAAGCTAATCATCAATATCCTTCGAACAGAGGAATTGGAGTTTTGCGAGAGGAAATAGCCAAATGGTGCAAAAAACGTTTTTCGATCTCTCTTGATAGTGAAAAGGAAATATTACCTCTTCTTGGCTCAAAAGAAGGCATAGGGCATATTCCTGTAGCTTTTATAAGTTCAGAGGAAGATGTTGTGCTGGTATCTGATCCGGGATACCCTGTTTATAATTCTGGAACGATACTGGCAGGAGGAACTCCTTATAAAATGGCTCTTTTAAAAGAGAATAATTTTCTGCCTGTGCTTAAAGATATACCTGAGACAATAGCTAAAAGGGCAAAGCTTATGCATATCAATTATCCTAATAATCCTACTTCTGCAGTAGCTACAGAAGAGTTTTTTAAAGAAGTTATAGAATTTGCCCATAAGTATAATGTAATTGTTTGCCATGATGCAGCATATACTGAAATATCATATGATGGCTATATTGCTCCCAGTTTTCTTGAAACTGATGGTGCAAAAGATGTTGGTATAGAATTTCATTCATTATCAAAGACATTTAATATGACAGGATGGAGAATAGCTTTTGCAGCAGGAAATGAAAAGGTTTTAGATGGACTTGCAAAAGTAAAATCCAATATGGATAGCGGTATTTTTCAGGCTGTTCAATATGCAGGTATTGAAGCATTAAAGCTTGGAAGTGATTTTGATGAACAAAGAAATGCAGTATATCAGGAAAGACTTGATGCCTTTTATAACGGCTTGATCGATATGGGAATAAAAATAGATAAGCCAAAAGCAACTTTTTATGTATGGTTTCCTGTACCAGATGGTTATACATCAAAATCATTTGCTATGAAGGTGCTGAGGGAAGCACATGTTGTTATAACACCCGGTAATGGTTTTGGTGAATTCGGAGAAGGGTATGTTAGGGCAGCACTTACTGTTGACGCAGATAGGATTAAAGAGGCAACGAAAAGAATAAAAAGCATTCTTTAATATAAAGTACTTAATAACAAACATATAAAATTGTATATTAATTAACAGTATATTTGTTAATTAAATGTTTCAATCTTCTTATGAGTAAAGTAGCTGTTTCATTAGGATCAAACAAAGGGAATCGTTATAAAAATCTTTTGACATCATTAGATTTATTGGTTTCAGAGAATTTCGATTCTTTTAAGATCTCATCTATTTACAAAACAGATCCCGTAGATGATGAAGATCAACCTTATTTCTACAATGCTGTTATTTCTTTTGAAACATCTTTATCACCTTTTGACTTATTATCTATTTTAAAGCAAGTTGAAGTAAGAATAGGTAAAGAAAAAGAAAGAGCAAAAGGCCCTCGAAGAATAGATATAGATATTCTTTTCTATGATAATATTACATTTAAAAATGAAAATCTTATTATTCCTCACCCTTCAATACAGAAAAGATTATTTGTTTTAAAGCCTCTTATGGAGATCATGCCGTTTTATATACATCCAAGCTTAAAAAAAAGTATACGTGAGCTTTATTTTGAAGTAGAAGACAATAAAACTGTAAAATATGAAAAGCCGTTTATAAAAATAGATAAGCAGATTTCAGAAGAAAAAGGGGATTTAAAGGATTAGAGGAGTGTGCTTAAACTGACTAAAAAATGGTTTTTTATACCGAAGATCCAGGAAAACGTAAAAAGTATGTCCTTCCAACAAGATGGCGGATCTTCGATAGGATACAGCGGTAACAAGCCTTCCGCCCGCTGTAAAAACAAAAAGCAAAAGATAGATACACTATTCACATTTAACAAATTACTGATGTTGCTTCGAAGAGTTTATCCTGAGTCCAGAGTCTATATTGTACTTTTGAATTATTCTTTGTTCTGACTAGAACCTAGAACCCAAAACCTAGTACCTGACGAATTGTTTTTGTTTGGGGCATTTAAATTTGTTCTTTGATGTTTTTTTACTTGAGTCTTGAGTCCTGTGTCTTGAGTCTATATAATAATGATTGTCTTTTTTATAGCTTGAATATAATATATAAAATCCATTAGAATATTACGGGGATGGTTTTAATATGGATAAGAAATTAACAATAAGAGATATTCTGAAAAAGAAGGAACAAAGAGAAAAGATAACTGTTTTAACCGCATATGATTATACTTTTGCCTCTCTCCTTGATGATGCCGGAATAGATATAATACTCGTAGGAGATTCATTGGGTATGGTGGTACTTGGCCATGAGTCTACCGTTTATGTTACGATGTCAGATATGCTTCATCATTTGAAAGCTGTAAAAAGGGCTGTTAAAAAGAGTTATCTTGTCTGTGATATGCCTTTTTTAAGCTATAAAGTAACTATTGAAGAAGCAATAAAGAATGCTGGAGAATTGATCCAGTCTGGCGGTGCTAATGCCGTAAAGATAGAAGGTGGCAAGGAAGTCTGCGAAATAGTTAAAAGAATAACTGGGTGTGAGATCCCTGTTATGGGGCATGTTGGTCTTAACCCTCAGAAAATATTGAAGATGGGTGGATATTTCGTTCAGGGAAAAGACAATAGTAAAAACATAATAGAGGATGCTCTTGCGTTGGAAGAAGCTGGAGCTTTTTCAGTTGTTGTAGAGTGTGTCCCTGAAGAATTAGCCGAAGAAATAACAGAGAAATTGAAAATACCTACAATTGGCATAGGTGCCGGCAGGTACGTAGACGGTCAGGTCCTTGTTGTTAATGATATGCTTGGACTTAATAAAGAGTTTAAACCTAAATTTGTTAAAGCATATTCAGACTTTTATTCTCGAGGAGTAAAAGCTGTAAAATCATATATTCAAGATGTCAAAGAACATCGCTTTCCTCTAGACGATAATGTTTATCATAAAAAGTCCTAAAAAACTTCAGAAGAAAATAATTTCTCTAAAACATAAAGGGAAAAAAGTCGGTTTTGTACCTACAATGGGATCTCTTCACAAAGGACATCTTTCTCTTGTTAAAAAAGCAAGAAAAGAATGTGATATAGTTGTTGTAAGTATTTTTATTAATCCTGCCCAATTTGGCCCCCATGAAGATCTGGATAAGTATCCGAGAAATATAAAAAAAGATAGAGAGCTTCTTAAATGCGAAAAAGTTGATTTTTTGTTCTTACCTGCAAAAGAAGAAATGTATGTTAAAGAACACTCTTTGTTTGTGGTTGAAGAAAAGATATCGAAGGTACTTTGCGGAAATTTTAGAGAAGGTCATTTTAGAGGGGTACTTACAGTTTGTGCGAAACTCTTTAATATTGTACAGCCTGATAGGTCTTATTTTGGTCTAAAAGACCTTCAACAGGGATATCTTATAAAGAAAATGGTAAAAGAGCTTAATATGCCTGTGAATGTTGTTCTTCTCCCTATAGTACGTGAAAAAAGTGGTCTTGCGATGAGTTCTAGAAATGTTTATCTTTCAGATAAAGACCGGATGAGATCTCTTTCTCTAAAAAGTTCTCTTAATCATATTATCTTTTTAGTAAAACAAGGTGTTAAAGATGTATCAATTCTTCAAAAAGAGGGGATTAAAAACTTAAGAAAAGGTGTAGATAAAATAGATTATCTGGAGATAATAAGCCTACCTGATATTGCTTTTCCAAAGAAGTTAAAAAAGAGAATGCGTATTGCTGTGCTTGTAGCCGCATATATAGGTAAAACCCGCCTGATCGATAACATAGTTTTTAAGGTATAGAAAAATAATTGCTTTTAATGATATAATCTTTTTAAATAAATAGTTAAATTAACAAAACCAAGGGGGGGAATATGGATCAGCGTTTTGAAAAAAATATTTATCTTATAAGAAAAAAGATGTTTAAGCTGGCAGGTGCGGCATTTCATATATATGATGAGGCTGGAGGTCTTTTGTTCTATTCAAAACAAAAAGCATTTAAGCTAAAAGAAGATATAAGACTTTTTGAAAGTGAAGCTATGACAGAAGAGCTTTTAAGTATTCAGGCAAGACAGGTCATAGATTTTTCAGCGGCTTATGATGTCGTTGATTCAAAGACAAATGAAAAAGTGGGAGCATTACAAAGAAAGGGTCTTAAATCAATATTAAAGGATGAATGGATAGTGATGGATCCTAATGACAGAGAAATTGGTATTATATCAGAAGACAGTATGATTTTAGCTCTATTAAGGCGCTTTATAACACCGTTAATTCCGCAGACATATATAGTAACAATAAATGGACGTGAAGTTGCAACATTTAAGCAGAACTTTAATCCTTTTGTTTTAAAAATAACTGCTGATTTTTCTGGAGACGTAGATAAGAGTTTAGACAGGCGCCTTGGTCTTGCTGCCGGAGTGCTTCTTGGAGCTATTGAAGGCCGCCAAAATTAATTTACAACTCCGAAGCGAATAACAACGAATTCACTTCGTTACGTGAAAAATATCTTCCTCGACGTATATAAAGAATACGCCTGCGTCATATATTTTTCACAAGTCTCGTGCCTTCTGTTTTCTTCGCTTCGGAGTTGTAAATTATTACAAACTATTTAATTTTATAAAGAAACATAAGATGTTAAATCTTTTTTATTATGAAAGTGTTTTGTGATTAACAAAAAAATAGATTCGTCATTGCGAGAAGCGAAAACTTTGACGCCAGCCAGTGGCTGGTCCGCCTTTGGTGGAAAGCAAACTCAGTAAAACGAGTAAACTTTAATTCCGTAAATTTTAAACTTAATTGATTATCAAGTTTGCTTTAAAAATTTTAATATTATAAAAAAAGCCCGCTTAAAAAAGCGGGCTTTTTTCGTTTTTTTAGCGTAACTTTTCGGCTGAATAATTTATACTAATTTAAATTCGATAAGTTTTTCTGCGATCTGTACTGCATTGAATGCGGCGCCTTTTAAAAGATTATCTGAGACAACCCACATGTTTATACCATTTTTAATACTTTCATCCTGTCTTATCCTGCCAACAAAGACCTCATTTTTATTTTCAGCTTTTATAGGCATTGGATACAGATTTTCATGAGGATCATCCTGAAGCACTACAAGCGGTGCTTTTGAAAGAAGTTCTTTTACCTTTGCAGCTGTAATAGGTTTTTCCGTCTCAACGTTTACTGCTTCTGAATGTGCTCGAAAAACAGGTACGCGTACACATGTTGCAGAAACTGCAATATCATCACTGTGTAATATTTTTTTTGTCTCCCAATCCATTTTCATTTCTTCTTTAGTGTAACCGTTATCCATAAAAACATCGATATGAGGAATAAGATTGAATGCTATTTGATGAGAGAGCGACCCCTGTTCTACTTCTTCATGGTTTAAATGTTGTTTTGCTTCATTTTGAAGAGAAAAAATAGCTTTGCGGCCTGCGCCGGATACGGACTGATAAGTTGAGACTAAAATACGTTTTATTGTGAATTCCCTGTGAATAGGAGCAAGTGCAACTACCATTTGTATTGTTGAGCAATTTGGATTTGCTATTATACCTTTATGCTGTTTTATGTCTTCTGCATTAACTTCAGGTACAACAAGAGGAATATCTTTTTCGTATCTAAAAGCGCTTGTATTATCAATTACTATAGTCCCTTCTTCAATTGCAAAAGGAGCATATTGTTTACTTATACTTCCGCCTGCGGAAAAAAGAGCAATATCTATTCCCTTAAAAGAATCTTCATTAAGAACTTTAACCGGAATCTTTTTCCCCTTAAATAAAACAGTTTTACCTTCTGAACGTTTTGATGCAAGCGGTATTAATTCCTTAACAGGAAACTTATTTTTTTCCAGGGTCTTCATCATTTCTTCGCCAACAGCGCCTGTAGCACCAACAACAGCGACGACATATTCTTTGCTCATTTTTTCCTCCGTTAAATTCTAGAAGTCAGAAATCAGATTGAAAGCTTGAAAATAAGGTTTCAGTCACAAAAGAAATTGTATTCAATAAGCTTTTCCAAATATTCTGTTATCTGTCATCTGTTTTTTATTACTCTATACAGTATTTTGCAACAAGGTCTCCGACTTCTTTTGTGCCCATTCCCATGCGGCCGGCTGCCTGAGATTTCATTTCCTTGCAGGTTTTCTTAACTGCATCTTCCATTTTGATCGATGCTTTTTCTTCTCCGAGAATATCCATCATCATCTGTGCTGAAGAAATAGCTGCCATTGGATTAATGACATTTTGACCGGTATATTTAGGTGCAGATCCGCCGATCGGCTCAAACATAGATACGCCTTCCGGGTTGATGTTACCTCCTGCTGCTATTCCCATACCGCCTTGTACCATAGCACCAAGGTCAGTTATGATATCACCAAACATATTGCCTGTTACAATAACATCATACCATTCAGGGTTCTTTACCATCCACATACAGCATGCATCAACATGATTATAATCTCTTTTGATATCTTTATATTCGCTATCACCCATTTCATTAAAAGCTCTTTCCCAAAGATCATAAATAAAAGTAAGGACATTTGTTTTTCCAACAAGTGTTAGCTGCCCTAGTTTGCCATCTTTTTTGTCTTTATCACTAAGACCCTTCCATGTTTTTTTTGCATTTCTTTTTTTTGCATAATCAAAAGCAAATCGAAGAGCTCTATCAACACCTTTGCGAGTATAAATAGAAGATTGGACTGCTACTTCCATATCTGTGCCTTTATGAGTGAAACCGCCGGTTCCGCTATAAAGGTCTTCAGTGTTTTCTCTTATAACAACAAAGTCAATGTCTTCTTCCGTCTTATCTTTAAGAGGGGTGTAGACATTAGGGTAAAGCTTAACAGGACGAAGATTTATATATTGATCAAGAGCAAAACGTGCTTTTAAAAGAATTCCTTTTTCAAGTATTCCCGGTTTTACATCCGGATGTCCTATTGCACCAAGAAGGATAGCGTCCTGTTTTTTAAATTCTTCAATAGCTGAATCAGGAAGAGTCTCTCCTGTTTTCATGTAACGCTCTCCTCCGAAGTCATAGTCTGTGTAATTAACTTTGAAACCAAATTTTTCGGATGCAACATTAAGTACTTTTATTGCTTCAAGAGTTACTTCCGGTCCTGTTCCATCTCCTCCCATAACGCCTATGTTGTAAGTCTTTCCCATCTTTGATCTCCTTGTCTTGTTAAATAACTAAATGATTTTCTTTATGTACTCTAAGAGTCCTCCTGAAGTGATCAGTTCCTGCATAAATTCAGGAACAGGTCGTACAGGATATGTTTCATTTTTGGTCTCATTCTTTATTTGACCATTTTCTATATCAATTTCAATTACGTCTCCGGTTGAAATTTTTTCACTTGCTTCTGGACTTTCAAATATCATAAGCCCCATGTTAAAGGAATTTCTAAAAAATATGCGTGCAAACGATGGTGCTATTACGCAAGCAATTCCTGCTGTTTTAATTGCAATAGGTGCATGCTCACGGCTTGAACCACATCCAAAGTTTTTACCGCCTACAATAATATCTCCAACGGATAGTTTATTAGGAAATTCCGGATCAACATCTTCCATGCAGTGTTTTGCAAGTTCAAGAGAATCGCTTGTATTCAAATATCTGGCAGGAATTATTTCATCCGTATTAATATTGTCTCCAAATTTCCAAGCTTTACCTTTCATATTGATTCCTCTCGTAATGCGTCGTGCGTAATGCGTTGTGCGAAAAAATACGCAATACACGCTGCGCGGTACTTAGTACTAATCTTTAACAATTTCCTCAGGACTACAAATATAGCCTTTAATAGCTGAAGCTGCGGCAACATAAGGGGAGGCAAGGTACACTTCGCTTTTCGGGCTTCCCATGCGTCCTACAAAGTTTCTATTTGTTGTTGCTATAGCGCGTTCACCTTTTGCAAGAATGCCCATATGTCCTCCCAGGCATGGTCCGCAAGTAGGTGTTGACACAACAGCTTCTGCATCAATAAAAATATCAATAAGGCCTTCTTTCATTGCCTGTTTGTAAATTTTTTGTGTTGCAGGAAGCATAATAAGCCTTACTTCTTTATGTATCTTTTTTCCTTTAAGAATTTCAGCTGCAGCACGCAGATCTTCAATATGGCCGTTTGTACATGATCCTATAACAGCCTGATGTATTTCTACTTTACCGACTTCACTTATGTTTTTTGTGTTTTCCGGAAGATGAGGGAAAGCAACCTGTGGTTCTATTTTTGAAGCATCGAATTCCATAACCTCACTATATTTTGCATCTGGATCACTTTTAAAGATCTGAAACTCTCTATTTGAGCGCTCCTTTACAAAAGAAACAGTTTCATCATCAACATGAAATATCCCGTTTTTAGCGCCTGCTTCTATTGCCATATTAGCAATTGTTATACGTCCTGCTATAGGCATATCCGTAAAAGTATCTCCAGCATATTCCATACTTTTATAAAGAGCGCCGCTAACACCTATTTTTCCAATTAAAAAAAGAATAATATCTTTTGCTGTTGTCCATTTCCTTAATTTTCCATTAAAAATGAATTTTATTGCTTCCGGAACTTTAAGCCAAACTTTTCCTGATGCAAATGCTGCTGCAAGATCTGTACTTCCTACTCCAGTAGCAAAAGCACCGAGAGCACCGTAAGTACAGGTGTGGCTGTCTGCGCCTATTACAAGATCACCTGGCAGAACAAGTCCTTTTTCAGGAAGAAGAGCATGTTCAATACCGACTCTTCCCATTTCAAAATAATTAGTAATGTTGTGCTCTTTAGCAAATTCTCTCAGCATTTTAACCTGCTCAGCCGATTTAATATCCTTATTTGGCGTAAAATGGTCAGGCACAAGAGCTATCTTTTCTTTATCAAACACATTTTTGAAACCGCTTTTACGGAATTCTTTTATTGCTATTGGAGCAGTTATGTCATTTCCAAGGCATAGATCTACATTAGCCATTATTATTTCGCCTGCTTCAACATGATCTTTCCCGCTTTTTGCAGCAAGTATTTTTTGAGATATTGTCATTCCCATAATTAACCTCTTTTGTAACATATTATTTTGAGTGTAAAATGTACCTTATTAGGAGTTTTGTGTCAATGGTATTTGTGAAATTTAGATCAAAGGATTATGAAAATCTTTTTGTTCAAAATATAGGATCTAAAAGGTGGTGAGCATTACTATAGATGAAAGAATAGCAGAGGTTTATGTCAGTTTTAAAAAAAAACCTAAAAATTTATAAAAAATATATTTTTAATGTTAATATTAAAATATGAAAAATATATTATTTATTATCTTTTATTGTTTATCCTTTTTATCTATTCCTTATGCTGATGCTGGGAATCAGCAAAAGAATCCAGAACAAAAGAAAAAGAGATATTCCTCAATGGAGGCAGAGTCATTGCTTACTAATCCGAATATAAATTGGAAAATGTCAAAGACAAAACATTTTTACTATTTTTACGAAAAAAAAGCTCACTGGGTAACGTTTTATAGAAAAGCAGAAATATCATATGAAAAGATCAAAAAAGACCTGCTTATTAAAAAAGATCCTAAAGGAAAATGTTTTGTATACCTTGTGCCAAGTTTTGAGCATTGGTCTAAATTTTTAGGGCAAGTGGGAATAGGTACTAATGCAACAGGATTTTACAGAGGAAAAGAGATATTTATGTGCAGTGATGATAAACTGCAACGTAAAGAATCAGAAAAGACTTTTTGTCATGAAGTTTGTCATTTGATATTTATGAAATTTTGGGGAAAGCGTATCTGTCCTTTATGGATAAACGAAGGAATGGCAGAATATGAGAGCAGTTTTTTGCATAAATTTACGCCAAAGTACCGTTTACCTCAAAATATAATACAAACAGACAGATGGTTCTCTATTAAAAAATTAACAAATGTTAGAGCTTATCCAAGTGATAACATGACAAATTATCTTTTTTATAGGCAATCGGAATGGCTTGTGAAATATCTTATAGAAAGGCACCCAAGGCCAATGTTTAGAAAATTTATGAGTGAACTACAGAAAAAACCTTATGATTTTGAAACAGCTTTTTTAAAAACATATGGAAAGCAGTATAAAAGCATTGAAGCTTTTGATAAAAAATACCGTGTTTTTGCAAAAAGATTGATAAAATAAAGTTAAGTTTGAAACGTGCTATTTATGAAAAAAAATGTAATTTTTAACATCTTTATATTTATTTCTTATTTCTTTTTACTTTCTCCTTTGTATTCAGGAAGCATAGAAGACCTTAAGAAAAAACTTAATGTAAATAAAGATGAAGGGAAAAGCTCAACTGAACTGAAACTTGATGGTAACGTTGGTCTTACTGAAATTCGCGAAGGTGTTATTTATGTGCCGGCTAATTATGACCCCAAAGTTCCCTCAAAGGCCATTCTTCTTTTAAAGTGGTACGACGGATGGCCAAAACAGATAACTGAAATCTGGATGGGGCATGCTGAACACAGAGGTTATATTTTAATAGCGCCAGGTTCTTCCGGAAGGAGCTGGGGAAGAGGTGAAAAATCAAAGATAATGAGGTTTTTATCTGCTGTGATGAACAGTTATAATATTGATAAAAAAAACATTATGGTATTTGGTCATTCTGTCGGTGCTCAAATGGCTTTAAAAATAGGTCTTAAATATCAAAAATATTTTAAGGCGATTGTCCTTTGTGCCTGTAATTATGATAAAGCTGTTAGACATTTTAAAACGCCTCTTTTTAGTAGAAATAAAAATGACCAGCCCAGGATATATATAATTCAGGGAGGAAGTGATAAAAAAACTCCTCCTAAATATGGAAGAAAGACACGGGATAAATTACTGCAGTATGATTATGATGTGACGTATAAAGAAATACCCGGTCTTGGACACGTAATACCTGATTCTGAGCTTTATCCTGTTATTGACTGGTTTGAAAGCTTTAATTACAGAGAGTAGATTAGACACTAGACACAAGAAATAGAATAAAAATCAAATTTAATAATATTATTTTAAATATCAAAAATCAATTTACTTTTAAATAGATTCCTGCTAATCCAGGGATGATGACGTTTATTGTTTGCATTTACACGGACACAGCACGCTGTGTCCCTACATATATTTTATCTTTTATATGGTCAGATGGGGCTATCCTACACGCGTTTTACTTTTTAAATCCTGTTAATCTTGTCAAAATCTTTTAGCTTTTCTTGGTGTCTCTGTGGCTAACATTGCCTTCAATATTTATTCTTTTCCCGTATTCTGCTATAATAATACTAAATACAGGAGATAATGCTTTGTCAAATAGGAATATAGATTTAAATATATTATCAAAAGAAGAACTCCTTAAAATGAGAATCTGCGATCTTCCTATTCAAATAAAAGGTACATGGCTGCAAACTTGTGTTGATGAGCTTTATAGTGAATTAGAAAAAAAAGGTATAAAATATTTTCCTCCTTGTTATCTTGCCGATGAATGGCTCACTCCGGATGGAGAACCTGTTGTAGGTATTGCTTTTTATCTTGCTCACCTTGCGCTGATGAAACTTGAAAAAGAAATGATGCTTGATTGTGAAGGCGGAACAAAAGAGTGGTGCATGAAGCTTCTAAGACATGAGGCAGGTCATGCTCTTAATTATGCATATAAGCTGCATAAAAAGAAAAAGTGGCGAAAATATTTTGGAGAATTTTCAAAGGAATACGGAGATACTTATCGTTTCAGGCCATACAGCAGAAATTTTGTTAGACATTTAGAAGATTATTATGCGCAGTATCATCCGGATGAGGATTTTGCTGAAACATTTGCTGTTTGGTTAACGCCGGGGAGCTGCTGGCAAGAAAAGTATAAAGGATGGAAAGCATTAAAAAAACTTGAGTTTATCGATGAGCTGATGAAAGAGATAAAAAATAAAGAACCGGTTTTAAAAAAAGGTAAAAAATACTGGCAGATATCCAGCATAAAAAAAACGCTTCAAAATCATTATAAAAGAAAAATGCATTTTTATGCCGAAGACTTTCCTGATTTTCATGATACTAATCTCAAAAAGATATTTTCTGAAAAAACTGAAGAAAGATCAGAATCCTCTAATGCGTATACTGTTATTAAAAAATACAGGAAAGATATTTTGAAAAGTGTTTCGGCTTGGACAGGAGAAAAAAAATATATTACTGATGACCTTTTAAAGACTTTTACAAATAGATGCAGAGAGCTAAAGCTTGTGATACATGAAACGGAAACCTCAGCAGTTCTTAAAATATCAATATATTTGACAACACTTATAATGAATTATTTATATACTGGTAGGTTCAGGGGGAAAAATGAGAAAAAAGTTGCGTGTTCTTCTGGTCTTTGATACTCCTTTAACAAAGCCTATAGGATATGATTATAAAGAGGAATTTAAAGATATTGATTGGAATACGGAAAGAGATGTATATAATGCACTGCTTGATAATGGTCATACTGTCAGGCTTTTGGGAATAAATAATGATATAAAGATCTTTTTAGAAGAAATAAAAAACAACAAGCCTGATGTTATTTTTAATCTTGTAGAAGTCTTTGACGGGAAATCTCATCTTGATAAAAATTTCGTATCTTTACTTGAAATGATTAATATTCCATTTACAGGGTCTTCTGCAGGAGGGCTTCTTATATGTAACGATAAAGCGATGAGTAAAAAAATATTAAGCTATCACAAAATTAAAGTTCCACATTTTATGACCTTTTACAGAAAACGGAAAGTATGGTTCTCTAAGCGCCTCAGGCTTCCTTTAGTTGTAAAACCTCTTTGCGAAGAAGCTTCACGAGGTATTTCTTTAGGCTCCATTGTAGATGATGAAAAAAGTATGATAGATAGGGTTATGTTTATTCATAAAAATATGCAGATGGATGCTATTGTAGAAGAATATATTGAAGGGAGAGAGCTTTATATTTCTGTTATAGGAAATAAAAAAATAAAGGCATTGCCGCCGCGTGAAGTTAAATTTGGTAATGTTCCTGATGATGAGCCGAGAATTGCTACATATAAAGCAAAATGGGATGAAAAGTATAGAAAACGCTGGGATATTAAAAATACTTTTGCGAGGAATCTTGCAAATGGAATGGATAAAAAGATGTTTGATATGTGCAAGCGTGCTTACAGGGCTTTAAATATGCGCTGTTATGCAAGATTTGATATTCGGGTTACAAACAATGAGCGTATGTTTATTTTTGAAGCAAATGCGAATCCATGTCTTGCAAAGAACGATGAAGTTGCCCAGTCTGCTGAAAAGGCAGGCATTTCTTATAACGAGTTGATTCAAAAAATATTGCGTCTTGCATTCAAAAGAGATAACTAGCGTGCATATTTAGAAATAGAAATTTAATTTTATCTATCATAATATTAATAAAATATATAAAAATAAATAATGACAAAAAAAAGAACAAAATTAGTTTATAAAATAATCCGTCAAAATATATTTTTTGCGATCATTCCGCTTATTATTTTTTGTGTGTTATTCTATGTGTATACAAAAAAAACTTTTGTGATGATAAAAGAAAACGAGGTAGTTGAAGAGATAGGTAACCTTCATTCATCTATAGATGTTTTTTTATCAAACATAATCAGCAATCTTTCCCTTGCAGCAAACAATCCCGTAATAAGAGGTCCTGAATATTCAAAAGAAAAAAAGGAAAATGAGCTTATAAGATTAAAGAGCACTCTTAAAATATATCAGGATATTGCTCTTATTTATGAAAAAGGTGATGTTATTTCAATAAACCAAAGTCATAAAAACTTATGGAATGAAGAAAAATGGTTTGATAAAGCTTTTGAAGGGGAAATTTTAATTTCACCTGTTCACATTGCAGGTGACCCTAGAAGGCATGTTATTGAATTTGCTGTTCCTGTAAATACAGGGAGTGATCCATATATAATTACAGGTGTTGTATTGATGGAGCATATTTGGAGAATAGTAAGGGATTACAGAATAGATCTGGAAAGTGACATAATAGTTTTGAACAACACAGGAGAGGTAATAGCAAATACTGATAATAGCAAGAAAACTAAATCTGTTTTTTATGATGAAATCTTTAAAAAGATCAAACATAAAAATAGCGGTTCATTAATAATGGATTATGATAATAATGAAGTTTTTTGTGTTTTTAAAAGAGGACTTATTAGAAACGGTATGAGATCACCGTGGAAAATTGTAGTTATTCAGCCTTTTAAAAAAGCTTTTTGGGTTATATATTATTTAAAGATCTTCATATTATCATCTCTTTTACTTTTATCTGTAATCGTTATTATCGGAAGTATATTTCAAAGTAATAAAATAGTAAGTCCTTTGAATACTTTTATTGAAAAGATAGAAGATGTAAGAGCAGGGAACCTTTGCGTGAAAACAGGAATAAAGACAAATGACGAGATAGAGTATTTATCTGAGACTTTTAATTCAATGGTAGAGAATTTAAAGAATATGAAAATGAAGCTGGAAGAAAAAAATATCAGCCTGCAGAATATTAACGAGGAAATGCAAAAAAGACTTATTATGTCTGAAAAAATAAATATTATAGGTAAGCTTTCAAGCGGATTTTCACATAATTTAAGGAACACGGTTTTTCTTGTTAAAAACTATATCCGTTCTTCCATAGAAGAGGCGGAACCTCAAAAAAGGGAGGCAATACTTAATACAACGGGTGAAGCTATAGATAATATACTTGATACGATAGATCCACTTTTATATTTTGCGAAAAGTCATGAAAAAGAAAGCAAAAGGTTGAGTCTTCGTGAGGTTCTTGAAAATATAACAAAAGTTGTTGATCTTTTTTTTGAGAGTAACAGAATAAAATTGATTACAGATTATAAAAATGCTCCTGTAGTAAAAATAAATGAAGGTGATATTCAACAGGCCGTTTTGAATATTCTTTTAAATGCAAAAGATGCATATAATGGAGAAGAAGGAGAAGTCGTCTTAAAGCTTTATGATAGAGTACATGATGATAAACGAGTAGCAGTAATAGAAATAACTGATCAAGGTATAGGGATGAGCAGGGAAACTATTGAAAAGGCTTTTCAGCCTTTTTATTCTACAAAAAATGATGGTAAGATAAAAGGAACAGGTGTGGGATTATATATAAGTAAAATAATGGTCGAGAGCAATAGTGGAGAGATACTTGTTAATAGTAAAGTGGGAAAAGGTACTACTTTTATTATTATATTTGCGGAGGCATTAACATGACAGATATATCGTTATTAATAGTAGAAGATGATAACGCTCTTGCGACATTGCTAAAGGAAAAATTTGAAAAAAGCGGCTGCTCAGTACAAATTGTAAATGATGCAAAAAGCGCAATCTCAGTTATGCAGAAAGACAGCTTTGAGGTATCTCTTATAGATCTTCGTCTTCCTGATATGGATGGAATAGACCTTTTAAAAGAGTTTAAAAAGATCCGACCTTTTCACCAATCGATAATTCTCACTGGAGTTACCAAGGTAGATAAAGCAGTTGCTGCAATAAAAGCAGGTGCCTATGATTATGTTACAAAACCCTGTGATCTTGATAAGCTCCAATTTATTGTAGGTAAATCATATGAAAATAATCTTTACTTAAGGAGAAAGACAGCTTTCGAATCAACCAAAATCCCGGAGAGCTTTATAGCGGTATCTGATTCAATGAAGTCTATCCTTTCAATTGTAGATATGTCTGCCAAGACTTCCGGAACAGTGCTTATAACCGGAGAAAGCGGCACAGGAAAAGAGCTTGTTGCCCGTGAGATACATAAAAGAGGCGAAAGATGCAGGGAACCTTTTGTTGTTATAAACTGTTCTGCAATACCCGAAAGTATTTTTGAGAGCGAACTTTTTGGCCATGAAAAAGGATCTTTTACAAATGCGGTCAGTCAAAAAATAGGTCTTTTTGAAGTTGCAAATAAGGGCTCTGTTTTTTTGGATGAGATTTCAGAGATGCCTCTTAGCATGCAGGTAAAGCTTCTAAGAGTGCTGCAGTTTAAAGAATTTAGAAGGGTCGGCTCAAATTGTACCATGCATACAAATATTAAAATTATAGCAGCAAGTAATAAGGACCTTGCTGAACTTGTAAAGGAAGGAGCTTTTAGAGAGGACCTTTATTACAGGATTAACGTCCTTGATATAAATATTCCTCCGTTAAGAGAAAGAAAAGAGGCTTTACCTCATTTAATAGATTATTTTTTGAAAATATTTGCAGGAGATAAAAAATATAAATTTACGGCTAAAGCAAAAAAAATGATAAATGATTATAACTGGCCCGGAAACGTAAGAGAGCTTAAAAATGTAATAGAAAGAGCTGTGATCCTTGCAAAAGATAATATTATAACAGATATTGATCTTCGTATTTTTCAAAAAAGTAAAAATTCTGATAAAGAAAGTGATTTTAATGATTTAGATAAAACACTTGAGGAAGTAGAAAAAGCATATGTTAAAAAAGTGCTGGAATCTCAAAATGGTAATAAAACAAAATCAGCTAAGAAATTGGGCATTTCAATTCAGACTTTATATAATAAATTAAAAGATTGATTTATTTAAGGAACTACTAATGAAAAATAAAAGAAAAATATTTATTAATAATAAAATAATTACCTATATCATATCGCTTTCTTTTCTTGGAAGCTGTATTCTTGGTATTATCTATCTTTTTTTATTTGTGCTAATACCTTCAACCGAAGAACCGCTTAGCAGAATTTTTTTTAATAATGATCTTTTGATGTTGAAATATGTTGTAATGATCTTTGTTATTATTTTTGGAATTCTTTGTTTTTCTCTTGGCTATGTTTATACGGAAACGGCATTTTTAGGTATTTTTAAAAGGATGAGTAATATTTGTAAGAACATAAAAGATAGAGATGAAAAAATAAAAATGACTTTTAGGAAAAATGACAAATTTGAATTTTTTGCTGATGATTTTAATGAAATGGTAGAAACATTAAAAAAAGAAACTAAAGAAAAAGACGAATAATCCTTATTTATTTAGTCCAAATAGTTTTTAAACATCTTCTAAATATCAAAGGGAACTATCTAAAAATTAGATGGTTTATCTTTGTTTTTATTTTACACACCTCATTATCCACAAAAAAAATTATCTTGTTTATTTATTTATAAAACATCTAAAGTTGTAATGCTAGTGTTTGCAACTTGTTGCGTGATGAAGTCTTTTTTGTTGTGAGCTTTAATACAATCTATCCAACAAAAAAATATATTGGAATATTTTATGCTTATATATTTTGCAGAACATAAAACTGGAGAGATAAAATGGATAAAAGATCAGTTAAAATGAGTTTGAAAGGTGAACGGGGAAGCATGGTAGTAATTGCCCTTTTCATTACAATAATCCTTGGCTTTTTAGTTGCATCTTTAATTACGTTTCAAGCAGCGAATTACAAGCAGAATATATCTTCTACCTACAGGACAAAGGCTCTTTTTTTAGCAGAAGCTGGTATTCAAAAAGCGCTTTATGATCTTAACTTTGTGCCGGACTTGAGCGGAATGCAGCAATTAAAGACTAATGACGGAACGCCTGATGGTACGCCTGATACTAGTGTAGCTGGCATAATCGTTCCTAATTATTATACATATACCAATTTCACTCTCGGAAATATTTATGTAAAAATAAACTGCACGGAGATACTTGATGGAAATGATGCAACAGGTGATGTTGATATTGAATCAACAGGTACTGTTACATCTGTAGGAACAAGGAGGTCTTATGTAAGAAAGCTAAAAGTCCTTGCAAGAGCATCTGGTAATCCCGGAGCAATGTTTCCTGCAGCAATATCAACGTTAAATAATATACAGTTAAAAAATGGTATAATTGTAGATAGTTTTAAAAAAGATGCAGGCGGGGATCCTGAATACAACACTGCAGGTGATGATACAAGCGGGATTAAATCTTTTGCAAACGGGGATATAATTGCAAATGGAACAACACAGCTTCTTAATAATTCTATAGTTTTTGGAAAGATAATGCTTGATACAAATGAATTTGCAGCAGGATCTGTCGTAGATATTCTGCAGGGAGAAGTCTATACCTATATAGATGCAGATTCTGATAATATTCCTGATAACGAACAAGGAACAGATTCTATACTTATTAATCCTGCTGGCATTGCAGATCATTATGTAGTAGGAGATACTTATACTCCTGATACTCAGGATGTACAGCTAGGCGCTATAAATATTCCTTATGCTGTTACAAGTCTTCGCGGCGCAACGGTTACTGATGGTGGTGAGACTATAGCAGGAGGAAGTTCATATGTTATGAATGGTCCTTCAGTAGATGCAGCGCTTACGCTTTCAGGTGGTGATTACAAGTTTGACGGTAATCTTATAATGAAAAATGCCAAGGACATAGAAATAACTGGTGATTGCAGAATATATATAACAGGTGATTTTACAATGGGTAATTTAGCGCATTTTATAAATACATCAACTGATGCTCTTGGTCAGGAAGTAACACATGAAGTACAGATATTTTGTGACGGTGATGTGACTTTTGCTCATGGTGCTGATGCAAATACAGATGGTTATACAGACCCTATTAAATTACAAATATATGGGACAGGTTCAAGCGGTAATATTAATATTGCTCAAGGTGCCCGTTGGTCTGGGGTGGTCTATGCTCCTAACTATTATATTGGAGTAAATCAGGGAGGCGATATTTACGGATCTATATCAGGTGGAACAGTTGACCCTAAAAATTCTTTTCAGATTCATTATGATGAAACTTTAAAAGAATTAGACGGAGAAGAATTTGAATCTTTTACAATAGCATCATGGAGTGAGGTGGCGCCATGAAAAAAACAAATGGTTTTACATTAATAGAAGTTTTAATAGGTGTTGTAGTAATAGCACTTACTCTTTCTTTTGCTTATACTTCTATCAATTTTTCATCAAAAATAGGTGCTGATATGGAAGAGCAGTTTAAGATAGATACTATATTAGAGGCTGCTTCTGAATATGTGCATTCTATAAGATATGATTTTGTAGATATAGATACCGGTATGACAATAGGAGATGCTGCAATACCGGGACTCTCGGGTTATTTTACTGATTTTAGAAATTTAAGTATTTCAGTTGAAGCAAAAGCTTATGATGCTGCTGCAACAATGGCATTAACTAATTTAAAACAGGTAAATATTGTTTGTACGTGGATACCAATTGGAAAAAGAAATTTTAAAAGCGAATCTGTTACTACCTTAGTATCAAAACCAAAATAGGAAAAGAAAATGAAAAAAATAAAA
>JAGLFH010000057.1 GCA_023144635.1 Candidatus Auribacterota bacterium
GCCGCGGCGTTTTTGCGGTCAGGTGGAGCGTTTTGTTAGATGGTTGATAAGCCAATTTTAATTTAGTTATATCTTCACCCTCTTTTATTTCAAAAAATATAATAAAGGCTTCTTTAGGAAGTAAAACTGTATAGCTTTCAGATATTGTATGATTTTCATTTAACTTCATGTAAACTTTGGGGGCAAAATGTTTGATGCCTGAATATGTTGTAAGTAATAAATTACTTGTATCGAATTCCTTGCTTGATTGAAGTTTTTTGATTTCAATTTTGATTTGAAGATACTGTTTACCAATTCCTGGAGGTATGGCACCCAGAGTTATAGGGTCTTTTGTTGCAGATATTGCATGAATATATACCTCAGCTGGTCCCAATGTTAAAGTTAGATTATCTTTTATAAAGTCTGAAGAATCTTGATCACTGAAACAGTTAGCATTTATAAAGAATAACGTTAATAAGATGAAGCATGAATATTTTATAACTTTTTGCATTATTTTTATCTTTCCTCCATCTAACGTTTGAGTTCAGCTGACCCCGCAGGGGCTTGAGCGAAGCGAAAGCGGCGGGGGCGCGTCCCGCCGGTCAGCTGGAACGATTGGTTAGGCCATTTTATTGCCTTTAGGTGGCAATGACACAGGGCCAATAAGCCTTATTTGATTTTTTGTTAAATATTCAGAAAATACTTCCCAAAATGGTTGTGATTTAACTATAAAAAAACAGAAACCAGTTATTGTCCAATTAACATCACCAAGATTTTTTGCCTCTAATTTTAATTTTTCATAGATCGAAAGTAGGTTTTTAGGTAACGGATTAGGAAATTTAATTGGTTTATTAGATAAATCTTGGAGAAGAAGACCTAGTATTCCTTTCCAAGTATCCCAATTATCAATGGGAACGCTTGGAAGATTATATCTATTAAGTAACTCTTTAATCTCTTCTCGAAGTTGAAGTATTCCACTTATGTCTATTATTCTTTTATGGAGGTCACCATTCTCAATTGAACCAGGATTAGTCAATTCACCGCCAATACCAATTGTTAATTTTTTTAATAGGTCAAATGCAGTATGTGAACGAGTAATCTCTGTATGTGCACACCAATCTGAATATAAATTAATAAATCGAAAACTTTTCTTAATGTTATTAGATTCCAATAATTCACGAAGATAGATCATAAAAGCCTTAACATTAGATGCAGACCATTTTTCTAAACTAAGACAACGTTTAAGATTTTCCATATTATTAAAGGCCTAACGTTAGAGTTCAGCTGCCCGCGTAGCGGCGCCGAAGGCGTGACAAAAAGCGCAGCGTTTTGGCAGTCAGCTGGAACGACTTGTTAGATGTTTTTATTTCACAAAGGTTTTCCATGAATACTACAATTTACTTCACCTTTTGATAAATCATAAATATACCTACCTCCTTCAGGACATGTAGGAACATCACCACTACCATATAGGTTTGTATCTGTGTAATCAGCTGGGAATGTTGGAGTATAGCCACCAGCAGCACATGACGCATAATAAATAGCACATGCTGATTCTATAGCACCAAGGTTTGACCTACAAGATATAGGAGGTTCTTGATAAGTTTCACCAAAATTGAATACTTCTTTTATGTTATTTCTTATCTTATTTTTCAATGCCAATTGTTCTGATGTTTTAACTGCAACTGTGGTTTGAGGATACTCATCAATTATTTGTTTATATATTATTTTAGCTTCTTCTGGTTTGTCTTGCGACTCGAGCAATTGAGCTTTTACATAAAGCTCATTAGCTTTTTCTTCTGGTTTTGGCCCACAACCAGAAAGATAAATACAAGCAAAAATAATAAGGAAAACTCTTCTCATAATTTTACTCCTTTATAAATTGTTATTTTTATAGCGTCCATTTTCTGTTTTTCCACATAAAAAGGTAAGAAAGATAAAAATATATTTTCATAGACCAAACTCTTTTTATAATTTATTGTTTTATGAGAAAACTATTTTTATCATGTAATCTACTTGTTGTTTCTATATATTCCATATTGCAAATTCTAATCTAGGTTTACTGTCTATTAAAATATCTGTATTACGAGTAGATATTTTTTTAAATTCATTAGATTTTTCTGGTATATAGCTGTATTTCATTGCATTTTGAGCTTGTGTATGAACTGAACAAAATGTTTTTACTCCATTCTTTGCTAAAACTTTCATAGCTGATACGACTCTAAAACCTTTTGATGTATGTCCCAAATCAATAGCAATATTGATACCTCTTTTAATAATAGATGATCTAATTTTTGGATTAAATATTTCTCCACACATCAAAATCTCAATAGTTTTTAAATTGATATTTAGTGTTCTTATTTCGTTACATATTTCTTTACTTGTGTATTTCTGGTTTTTACTATTAAATGATCTTTGTCTCCATAAAGCTGGAGCTTTGTTATCTGGATAAATTATCATTGCAAACCATGGAAGAGAATAATTTATTATAAAAGCATCTTTTTCTTTAATAGATTTTTGTTTTGTGTCGATACCTAAAGCAATATGAATATTGTATTTTATTGCTAATATTCTTATTTGTTTACTAAGTTTTATTACATATTCAAGGTTGTTTGCAAAAAGAAATCCTCCAGGAAAAGTAGCTAAATCAACATTTTCTTTTTTGAGCTTCTTTATTGATTCTTCTAATAGGATCAAACGAGAATCATTGCCTGAAATATTTGAATAGCCTTCATATGATACTGTACATGTTGATATTTTCATATTTTTCTCCATCTAACGTTGAGCTCACCTGCCGCCGAACAAAGTGAGGGTACAAAAACGCCGCGGCGTTTTTGCGGTCAGGTGCAGCGTGTTGTTAGAAGGCTTGTTAAGCCTCACCATGTATATACAGGTTAATACATTTACCTGTGATAATATCTACTTCTACACTCCAATATGACCAGCCACCATTAAAAACAGTTATATAATCCTTTTTCCAATCTGGATGATCTAAATGGTTATGCATAAAGTTACACAATATTCTTTTATTACCCTTATTTATGATGCCAACAAATTGGACTCTAAAGCTTGATAAATTATTGTATATATTTTCTATATTTCTTTTATTGTAATCTGGCATGTCTTTATGTGATTCTTTATCTTTTAATAAAGCTACAATAGACGTGAGAGCAATGTTTGTTTCCTCTTCTGTCGGTATCCAAATTTCTTCATAAGGGATAAATTCAGTTTTCTCTTTCAATATAACCCTATTTTGTTTAGGTATTATATTTTCTGCAAAGCAAACAGAGACAAATATAAAACATAAAAGAAATATAGAAAATGTCTTCATTTTTAATCCTTCTAACGTTAGAGTTCAGCTTGCCGCCGAGCAACGCGAGGGAATAAAAACGCGTGCGTTTTTACGGTCAGCTGGAACGACTTGTTATATAGAAACCTACTCTTTTTTTGTTCTAGACCAAGGTTCATTTTTATTTTGCCTTTCTGCAAACCAACCCATTGGTAAATCAGCTAGTTCGCTGACTGAAGGATCTAATTCAACTATTTCTTCCAAAAGAAGAATTCTTGCTTCTTCCTCTTTTGGGATTTCACCAGTTAAAAATTGCCATGCCCCATCTTCTATATCGTGAGAAACATAAAGTATTGTCTTCTTGCCTTCCATTATAGAGGCAACAGTAATAACACCCAAATTTCTTTCTTCTTTAAATAACCAATTATTCATTTTATCTTTTCTATATAACGTCTGAGTTCAGTGGCCCCCGAAGGGGCGGCGAAGCCGTGGCAAAATGCGCAGCGTTTTGACAGTCCACTG
>JAGLFH010000058.1 GCA_023144635.1 Candidatus Auribacterota bacterium
CAAAAAACTCGCAAGCCTTGCATCTCCAGCATTCTCCTTCGCTTTTAAAGAGAGAGGAAAAAAAATAATAAAAATAAAAGGTGTGTAGGGAACGGGCTTGCCCGTTCCGTTGTAAAAAGTAATAATATAAAAGGTGTGTGTCCTCCCAACAAGATGGCGGATCTTCGATAGGGGCGCCGACAAGCCTTCGCCCGTGTAAATGATCCACAGCATTCTCCTTCGCTTTTGAATTTGGAATTTGTTTGAATTTTCGGATTTAACCTATTAACCGGCAACGGTGCATATATGTTATAATTTTAAATACTTAATTTTATAAAGGAAACAACATGTCTGAAATGATTTTTGCTTTTATCACAGTTTTTCTTGTGTTAATTTTTATCATATATTCAAATCTGATAATAATAGGATTTCCTAGTATAATGCTTGCCGCTTTTACATTTCAAAAGAAATCAAAAATGCGGATTTATCTCTATACTTTTATTTGGTATTTATTATTTGT
The DNA here is from genome assembly GCA_023144635.1 of Candidatus Auribacterota bacterium. Classification (GTDB taxonomy): domain Bacteria; phylum Auribacterota; class JAFGBW01; order JAFGBW01; family JAFGJP01; genus JAGLFH01. The sequence goes on from JAGLFH010000058.1 coordinate 500, forward strand.
TTTACTCTTGATACTTTTTCCCAATATAAATCATGCAAACAAACCAGTCATAGATACTGTCGGATGGTATCCTATTTGTTCTAAATTTTATAAAATTCTAATATTGGGGCCGTATACATCAATTAACGTTAAAATTCTGGTAGAAGGTTCATATGATGGTTATTATCTTACTAAAAACAGATTACTTTATATTTTCGTTCTAATGCCTGTTATTTGGTGTTGGATTGGTAATAGTGTTTATGATATTACACATAAATATATTTCTAAACTAAGGAAAAGCAAATTATAAAGATGCATTTGCATCGTTGTGCGGCGGACTTGTACTCAAAGTCGTATGAGTTATACGACTTCCTCATACTCGCCTTGCACATCTCGCAACTACATCTTTCTAATTATCTTTTGGATAATTTATATGTAACCCCTTAAAAAACATATTTGGTAAATGTAAAACGTGTGTCCTCCAAAAAGATTGGCGGATTTGCAATAGGGGCGCTGCTCGACTGCGCCCATGTAGAATTGTCAAAAATAGGAAAAAATACATGAAAAGAAATTTTATAATTTTCTACTTTCTTTGTTTTATGCTATGTGGATGTTCTGGGGAACCGGAATCATCTAAAAAAGATCTTATTGTTTATACTGATTATACGGAAAAGTGGCGGATACAATGGGAAATTCCACCAAGCATCAAAAAAGAGTACTGCGAAGCGATATACCTTAAGAATAATGAGACAGGATCAAGTAAAAGAATAAGCACTTATGATTATAATACTTCGGCTGTGTTCAGTGTAGATGGTACGTTGATCGCATATTTATCCGGCAATTATGAACTAAAGATCTACAATATAAAGAAAGGTTCAACAAAAACCTATAACACAGATGAAACATGGCGACTTGCTCTTGGTTGGCTTCCTGATAATAAATCCGTTGTATATTCAACTGACAATCAAATTGTAATACATAATATTTTGGATGACAGCAAAAAAAGTTTCCCTATTAAAGGAGCTGAAGATGTTTCTCCATCTCCTGATGGCCGGTTTCTTTCTTATTGGCGACGCGAGGGAAAAGATGAAAACGATGCTGACGGTTGGATTTTTTATCTACTTAATTTATCTGATGGCACAACAGTATCTTTTGGTAAAAAGAATGATGGTCGTGGAGTTGTAGGAAAAGGTCATTGGAAATCTGATTCCACACGCTTTTTAATAATGATTTTCGAGGTGGACAAGAATAATGATAGAAGTGACATAAAATATCGCTGGTTTGATCTTGATCTTGAAGAGCTTGAGTTCCCTGATTCAAATCCTATGGTTGTTCAGCAGTGGAGGTTTCCGTGGAACAGTGAAATGAATTTTGGAATAACTATAAATTTAAACTTAGAAAAATAAAAGGTATCCGTGTACTCCGTGGCTATAAAACAGCTATAAGTCGTAAGCTGTAAGTTATAACAAAACCCCTCTGATCCTTTTCAATCTGCGTTTATCTGCGTCCAATTCTCTTTTCTTCGTGTCCCTTCGTGTTCTTCGTGGTAAACTAATTTCATGAAAAATATAGAACGAAATTTAGGTGAACAACCCATAGCAAAGATAATGGCGGATCATAACCTGAAGGCCAGTAATCTTGTTGCCGCATCTACTGAGAAGATTACACACAAAATGGTATCTCGTGCTTGTAAGGGAAGAAGGTTGACGACAAATGTTCAGGGTAAGATCTTAAATGCACTTAATAAGGCTGTGGGTGGGGATAAAAAGTTTGCTCTAGCAGAACTTTTTACTTACTAAACGAAAGATAATTGCGTATCTGCTGCGTTATACTCGTTTTTTGCTCCTCAGCGTATGAGGTAATACGCTTTCATCACAAAAAACTCGCAAGCCTTGCATCTACGGTATTCTCCTTTGCTTAACTTATTTTAGAGAATTTTATTTCCATTTTTTCATGAACGCATTACTAATATGCTTTTTGTTTTAAATGTTTTTGCTAATAGCCAATAACTAAGAGCTAAGAGAGCAAAGCTCCTTCTTGTTTCTATTTTATTGATAAGATAGCGATATTAAAGTATAATAAAAAAAAGTCACAACGGAGTGGCTTAATTTGATCATCCACAAGGAAGTGGAATAATGTTCATAAGTATATATTGATAAATTTATAGGGTAGCTTTCTTTATTTGAGGGTTACCTTTTTTGTTTCAGTATAAGGGCATAAAGTAACTTTGAGGAAAAATTAATGTTTAGTGCTTTTGATTCAATATTAGGACTTTTTTCAAAGGATATAGGCATAGATCTGGGAACAGCTAATACTCTTCTCTCTGTTCGCGGCAAAGGAATAGTTTTATGTGAACCCTCTGTTGTTGCAATTCAGAAAGGAACGAATCATGTTTTAGCTGTTGGTGAAGATGCAAAAAGTATGCTTGGAAGAACACCTGACAACATTCTGGCTATCAGGCCGTTGAAAGATGGTGTTATAGCTGATTTTGAAATAACGAAAAGCATGTTGCGGTATTTTATCCGAAAAGTTCACGGAATGGGGTTTCTTGTGCCAAGGCCAAAAGTGCTTGTAGCAGTCCCATCCGGTATAAATGAAGTCGAAAAACGTGCCGTCGAAGATTCAGTAACTTACGCAGGAGCCCGTGAAGTACATCTTGTAAAATCACCTATGGCTGCAGCAATAGGTATAGGACTTCCAATACATGAACCAACAGGTAATATGATCGTTGATGTAGGAAGTGGAACAACGGAAGTAGCTGTTATTGCTATTGCTGGCATTGTGGAAAGTGTATCTTCTCGTGTCGGAAGCGGTATGATTGATGATGCAATAATTCAATATATGAAAAGGACATACAATCTTATGATCGGAGAAAGAATGTCCGAAGATATTAAAATAAAAATAGGTTCTGCCTATCCATTTGAAGAAGAAAAGACAATGGAAGTAAAAGGCAGAGACATTGTTGCCGGCCTTCCTAAAATATTAACAGTTAATTCTGAAGAAATAAGAGAAGCAATTGCTGAACCCATTTCATCTATTGTGGAAGCTGTCAGGGGAACTCTTGAACGTTGTCCGGCTGAGCTTTCTGCTGACCTGGTCCAGAAAGGTATTTTTCTTGCTGGCGGAGGCGCTCTTTTAAAAGGATTGGACCAGTTGATTAAAGAAGAAACAGGACTTCCTGTCTATGTAGCCGATGATCCTTTAAGTGCAGTTGCTTTGGGCACAGAAAAGATACTTGAACAGATTAATCTATTGAAAAAGTTTGACATTTATAAGAGAAGAAGAGAGTAGCTGAACGAGAAAGATGTATTTGCTTCGTTGTGCATCGGACTCGTACTCATCATCGTATGATTTAAAGAATGAAAATATTACATCTGTTGCGTTATACTCGTTTTTTGTTCCTCAGCGTATGAAAAATACGCTTTTGTCGCAAAAAACTCGCAAGCCTTGCATCTATAACATTTTCATTCTTTAAAGAACTTTATCAAAACTAAAAGCTAAAAACTAATAGCTAGCGAAGCTCTGCCTTGCATCTATAACATTCTTATTCAGTTAACTTATTTTTATCTGTGTGTATTTGCCTGCCTCGCCGTAGCCTTCTTGTCAAGGCGAAGGCGGGTGGCTAAATCTTCTTTGCTTTTTCCTTTGCGTCTTTGTGGCAAATCTTTTCTGTGGTAAAATGTTATTATGAAGTGGAAAAATATATCTATAATATTAGTAATATTTATCATATGTTTAGTTATTCTTTTAATCCCAATAATAACTAGAACAACTAATTGTGGTGGTAATTCAGCAGCGCTTTGGATATGCAGGAGTTATGCTGTATCATCATTGTTATCTTCTTATGACAATAATGGTGTTTATCATCCAGATGTAAAAGATTATAGCTTCAAAAAGATATTAAAAGATATTGAGGAAAATAGTTGGATCAAGGATACTGTTATTTTGGTGAGAAAGAACTCTGTTAGGCTAGATGAAAATAAAAAAAATATTTTAATAATTTTTAGTACTCCTTATGATAATTGTTCTCAGTCAACATGGTTCAGAAAAAAAGAAATGTTACATGCCGCTGGTTATTCAGATGGAGATGCGCAACTAATAACTCCTGAAGAATACAAAAAGATACATTTCAGTAGATTTATAAATATAGAAGAACTTATAAAAAACAGTAAATAATTAGATTAGCCACAGATTTACACAGATACACACGAATGGGAGATCAATGATGATAAAAATTAGAACATCAGTTTATTTTACTCTAGTCTTAGTGCTTATAACGGTTATTGTTTCTTGCAAGAAGAAGGAAGAAGTTGTGGTTGATAGTATTCCTCCGATTAGTCCACAGCTAATAAATGAGATCAAGGAAGAAATGTACAGTGATGCTGAAGCTCCTGAAGGAGAACCGGTCTTTTTGTGGGATTTTTCAAAAAAGAATGTTTACGGTTATGACTTTGAGCAAATGACAAAAAATTCAATGGATATGGGGGAGGGAGGAAAATTAAATTCAAAACCTGGTGAAATGGATCAGACAATGTCTGCTAAAGGAGACCTATTTATAAAAAGTCAAGGTGATGGTACAGCTGATCTTGTTTTAAAAGACCTTAAAGCAAGTATGAAGATGAATATGGGAAATAATCAAGAACCAAGAACAATGGAGCAAGCCATGCCGCCTTTTGTTGCACAGGGAATAAAAGAAGATGGTACTGGTCCATTTGGCAATAGTTCTCAAGATCTGTTTTTAAAAATGCTTTTTCCTTTACCGACAAAAACTCTCAGACTCGGAGAATCTATAGATATTCCTGCTCAAATGCCATTTAACGCTATGGGGTCTATGTTAATGGTAAAAGGAAGATCCAAAATTACTCTAAAAAGATACGTCAAAATTGGAAAGAGGACCTGTGCGGAATTAAACGTTGATATAGATATATCAGATCTTAATGTTCCCTCAGATTTAGAAGGAGAATACAAATGTTCAACAAAAGGTACTTCTGTGTTTTACTTTGATACTGAGAGTCGTTGTTTTATATCGGGCTATACTGCAATGGTGATGCAATTTAGTGTAGATGCTCCAATGCCCAAAATGAATATTTCAGGTGAAAAAGAATCGAATATGCCGAAAAGAACAAAGATGTCTATGATAAGTGACAACCTTATTAAGGTAAAACTAAAAGAAAAGTAAGACTAAATTTGTTTATAAAATTAATGGTCTATTTTAATTCTCGGATTGGCAAGCTTCAGGATTATAAAAATTATGGAAGAACAAGAAAAAACATTAGAAGAACAACAAGATGGAACTCCACTTTGTATTCATTGTTTAAAACCATATTCTCCAAATGAGAATTTTTGTAAGAATTGTGGAGAAGCGGTAGGTACTTATACAGCATTTATGCCATTTGAAAGAATATTTGTTTTCACAAATTCTATAAAAAATTGCTGGCATAAACTGTTCTATGAAAAGGGCGTCTCTTTTGGGTTAAAGGTTTTGATGATTATTTATTTAATGTTAACAGCACCATTTATTATAATTCTAGGTTTACCCTTTGTTCTATTTTATAAGTTAAGAAAGAAGAAGTTTGATAATAAATAATAGTTGGTTGCTTTTAAAATCAGGAGAGAAGATATGAAAGATTTTAAAGAGGTCCTTTATGAATCGGTTGTCTACAGTTATGGTGTAGTCCTTTCCAAGTACAATGCTTTTGCTCAAGATACTGTCTTAAAAGATGTTGGAAAAGAAATAATTGATTATCTTCAAGAACATGGTTATGAGTTTAAAGAAAGTGGCAGCATAGAAGATCTTGGTAAAATAGTTGATCTTTTTGTTAGCAATGGTTTTGCAGGTGAACTTAAAGTAGAAAAAGCGGAAAAAGGTGATAACTATTATTGGAAAAACCTTTTTGGAGAAGAAGCATATTCTAAGCTGCAAAAGGTAACTGAAAATCCGTTCCTTTCATGTCCATTAAACGCTTGTCTTTACTATATAGCCGATAAGCATAATAAAACACTCAAACTTCACAAAAAATCATTTGATCTGGAAAATAATTTAACCTTCTCTCAGGAAGAAATAATTGATAAGGTCGCGCCCGAAGGAAAAGATTTTGATGCTCTTGTTATTGAAAATGCAAGATTATATGAGATAGCAGAAAAAAGAGCAAAAGAACTTGAAAAAGCTTTGTCTGAAATAAAAAAACTACAGGGAATATTACCTATCTGTGCCGAATGTAAAAAAATACGCGATGATAAAGGATACTGGAATCAGGTCGAAGACTATATACACGATCACTCTGAAGCAGGATTTACACACGGTATTTGCCCTGATTGTAGTAAAAAGGTTCTCGAAAAATGGAAAAAAAATCAAAAGAATTCGGAAAAATAACCACGAAGGGAAAGAAAAGGTAAACTATTTCTTATGAATATAAAAAGAATATTATTAATTTTCCTTATTGTTGTTGCTCTCGTAGCTGTTTTTGCTGTGCTTATAAAAAAGGAGATCAATGATATTAAAACTGATCCAATATTTGAAAATTATAAAATACCCGCTAACTCTATGGCCCCAACTATTCAAAAAGGGGATCGCATTATCGCTAATCTTAATTACTACCAAAGTTTCAGTCCCAAACGCGGTGATATCGTCATTTTCCATGCTCGCAATATCAAAAAACTACCAAGCAAAAAACACTTTATAAAACGTATAGTAGCTTTCCCAGGTGAAACAGTTGAAATAAAAGATCCGCATATATATATAAACAATAAAAAGCTTACCGAACCCAAAATCTTTTTGGATCATAAATATACAGGAAAAATACCAGAATGGAATTATGGAACAACTGGAAAGCCTGTAAGAGTTCCCGAAGGACACTATTTTGTTCTCGGAGATAATAGCTTTAACAGCAATGACAGCAGACATTGGGGCTTCGTGCCAATGGAGTCGGTGTTGGGGCGGGGACTCCGAATCTATTGGCCACCATCTAGAATGGGTGTGATAGAGTAGCGATAATGGTGTATCTACTTCGTTATGCTCGTTTTGTCCTCCTCGACGTATGAAAAAATACGCCTGCGTCATACAAAACTCACAAGCCTCGTAGCTCCAACATTCTTACTTCTCTACTATAGGGAATATATATAACAAGCGTGAATATAATTAGTAGCATAAGATTAATCGGTTCTTGTGTAATCTCAAGTTTTTAGTAAAATATCTTTGGTCAGAATAAAAAATATTTAAATGTTAGTTAGATTAAAAGTATGGGAAGTTTACCAAATTACAAAGAAATCTTAGATCTCTTTAAGAAGGGTGCGAATCTAGAAGCTCAGGAAAAAATTATGGAGCTAAGGGAACGTGCTTTGGAATTTCAAGAAGAGAATCTGAAACTACGTCAAAATATACTTAAACTTCAGGCAGAAATAAGTCTGGAACATTCATTAAACTTTGACGGAGATGTGTATTGGAAAGACATGAAAGGAAATAAAGAAGGTCCTTTTTGCCCCAAGTGTCGCGATACTAGGTCAAAAATTGTTCACCTCCATTCCGATGGTATAGGATGGTATTGTTATACTTGTTCACTTCATTTTGGACCAAGTGATAAATATTAAAAAATATCTAACAATTCGTTGCAACTAACTTGTGGGACGCGCGAGTTTACACTGAGCGAACTTGAAGAGGGTAAGACGTTAAGATAAATATATGAAAAAGATATTTATATTAATTCTAGTTTATTTTCTGCCAGTTGTTATATATGCACAAGAGATAGAAAAACTTCCTCGAAAAAAAGCTTTTTCTCAAAAGCCAGGCTCTTACAATCTAGCTATCAGAATTTCTAAACCTATAGTTGATCCTGGAGAACAACTACAAATAGAAATTTATATATCAGGATATGGTATTATTGAAGCATCTAAACTTGCGTGTTATCCTTCTCTGGAAGTATTCGATGTTAATAAATCTATCATGAGATATGGCCTGCAAAAGGTTAATGGGGAAATATCTTTTGGTGGACAGAAAAGAAAAATAAGTCCTATTGGGCAGATAATTAGTCTAACAGGGGGAATACAAAAAACAGGTTGGAAAAAATCGACCATGTTCTTCGATGCTTCGAATAATGAAGGCTGGCAGATATCAACAGAAGTTAATCAAAAAGGATATGCTCCTATGTCTTTAAACTTAACACTAAAAGATTCTGCTAGACCTGGACCTCAATCTATACAATTCATTTTTAGTTATTTTAATGGCGAAACCTGGATAAGTTCGCCTGAAACAGCTCAATTTACAATACGTAATTTTTATCAAAGACATGAAGTGAAAGTATGGATTATAGGTGCAATAGCAAGCATTATGGCAATACTCTTGGGCTTTAAAGAATTATTATTACCTTTATTAAAAAGAAGATATTTAAAATATATTGATAAAAATAAGAAATTAGATGTTCCGATAAACAATAGGCAGATGGGAGTCAATATGAATGATGATAAAAATCAAAATATAAATAAAACATCACATATCGTTAATGAATGCTTTTGGTTTACAGCGACTACAATAGGTTTAAATATATATTTCTTAAAAGAAAAAGTACTCTTACAACAGTCTATAAATCCTTTATTACTTTTATCTATTTCTACGTTTATTACTCTTTATGGAATATATTTAATTATGCATCGATCTGCAACACATGCAAAAAAAATAAAAATCCCAGAATCTGTAGCTAGTATTAAAGAAGAAAACAAAATATACACAGATAAACTGAAGGAGACTTTAAATAATTTATTTGTTGTAGTAAAACATATTCCTTTTGTTATTATGGAACTTAGTGGTGCTTTGTTTTTTATATTATTGATAATACTTTCTTATTTTGGTTTTCTTTATACATGAGTTAATATTTATTAAGAAATTGCCTAACTATGGTTTCAATATAGTAAAAAAATCATATATAAATAAAAACTTTCATATTAATAATATTGATTATAAAGGGACTTATGATTTCTGCTGTAAATCCTGCTATGTTAAAATGGGCTAGAGTGAGGAGTGGTCTTTCGCTTATTGATCTTGCATCAAAGATGAAGCGAAATACTGATGAAATACGTATGTGGGAAAATGGAAAGAGATTTCCTTCATATGGGGCATTAGAAGATTTGGCATATTGTCACTTTAAAGTTCCTTTGGCTATATTTTTCTTTTCCTCTCCTCCCGAAATAGATGATCCTGTGGGTAAATTCAGACGACTTCCTAAATATGAACTAACACGTTTTTCTTCAGATACTATTCAAAAAATACGTCTTGCTCAGGCTTACCAATACTCTCTCGAGGAATTATTCACGGGGAGCGATCCTGAACAAATGATTCATCGAAGTTTAAATCCAAATAAATTATCATTAGAAGTTCTTGCTCAAAAAGTAAGGGATTATATGGGCATAACACTATCTCAACAATTCAAATTTCGTAGTAGCAATCAAGCTTTCAAAGCATGGAGACATGCCATAGAAAATGCGGGTGTATTTACTTTTAAGGATTCATTTAAAGATGGATTTTTATCTGGATTTTGTCTTCTGCATAAGCAATATCCGATTATCATGATAAACAACTCAAATTCTTTTACAAGACAAGTATTTACCTTGATACATGAACTAGGTCATATTCTTTATGGTGTAAATGGTGTTACTGATATAGATGAGTATTATTTTCGTTATTTGAAAAATCAGGAACAGGATATTGAAGTTCAATGTAACCGTTTTGCTGCTGAAGTTTTGGTTCCATCAGAGAGTTTTCGATTAGAAATTCCTTTTTTTGAAGAGAAAGGTGATGAGGCTATTTCTGTACTCGCAAATAAATACTCTGTTAGTCGAGAAGTAATTCTTAGAAGACTTTTAGATTTTAGAAAAATCGATAATAAATTTTATTCTACACAAGCAGAAAAATGGAATAAAGACTATTTGCGCTCAAAAAAACATACTCGTGGTGGTGATTGGTATCTTACTAGAATAGCTTATTTAGGTAAAGGATATGTTCAATCCGCCTTCCATAATTATCAGAGAGGTAGGTTTGATAAAACTACTCTTGCAAACCACTTGAACATAAAAGCAAAATATCTCAATAAATTCGAATCTTATCTTTGGAGATGAACATGTATGTTATTGATGCAAACGTGTTTATTTCTTTAGGCATGTATTATCCAAAACGTTTTCCTACTATTTGGCAAAAAATCAATAATTTGGTCAACTCAGGAAAGTTAATATCAGTAAGAGAAGTACGACGAGAGTTAGAAACCAATTGTTCATCTGAACATATATTAAATTGGGTGAAGCAGTATCGACATATTTTTCACATTCCAACTAATGAAGAATGCATAATTGTAGCTCAAATATTTAAAAAACCACAATATATTGGATTTGTTAGAAATAAAAACATTTTAAAAGGTATGCCTGTTGCAGATCCATTTATTGTGGCTGCAGCAAAGGTAAAAAAGTATTGTGTTGTTACTCAAGAATCATATAAGCCTAAAGGAGCTAGAATACCGAATGCTTGTGAAGACTTTGGTGTAGAATGTATTAATTTGGAAAGTTTTCTTGAGAAAGAAAAACTTGAATATTAAATAACTAAGAAAACAGGGACAGTGGAAACACGTAATGGGTCAGCCCTTGAAATGTGAAAAGGATTGTAGGCAAAATAGGGACGGAATTAAGTCATTATATTATTCCTGCATGTTTAATGATGCTTTGGCAATTTTTTCATAGCCATTAAGCTTATAATCATCTTTATTTCTATGGTTAGAAGGTTTTTTATAAGAAGGATCTTTCCTTAGTTTATATTCACCCAATAAATGCTTATATCCATAATCGTCCATGTAAGTTTCAAAAAAATTATCACCATTTCCAATAGTGTTTTCTATAGTCCCTAATACATCTAACCAAGTGTAAACAAAATGTTCTGCAATTTTTTTATCAAAGAGTTTATTCTCTACATATAAGCAAAATTTTTCTAAGGTATTGAAGAATTCATCGAAAGCATCAGAAACTTTTATATTAAACTCATCTGGAGATACTTCTTTTAAAATAGTACCAAGGTTTTTTAAATGAATTTTTTTAATTTTATCTAGAACTTTTATATCAATGCTTGGATTATTTAAAATATACATTGCTGTAATTACATTTTTGTTTTCTTCAAATTTAGCTATTTCATTTTGTGTGAATTCCATTCGTTTCCATTTTTGACTTTTATAATAATTAAAAAAAGCAATAATAATAGTAAAAGCAGTTGTAAACAATACGCCTATTTCTAAATTCATATTTCCCCCTTGTAATAATAATTAGATATAAAACATCTTAATAAATATTATAAAAGAGAGTCAATATTAATAACTCTATCCAGTCTATCCTGTCAAAATTGTCTTTCGTTATTACTCTTTTCTTCGTGCTGTGCCCCGTTTGGTTGAAGACCATCACGGGGTCCCTTCGTGTTCTTCGTGGCTAACCTGTTTTTATTTCTGTTTATCTGTGAAAAAGTTCCCTCTGTGCTCTCTGTGACCTCTGTGGTAAACTTATTTTATGAAATACATTTACCTTTTCCTTGTTATTTTATTGCTTCCTACGGGTGGGGTGTGTGAAGAGTATGATGGGAAAGTGGAGTATTTGAGTGGAAAAGAGTATTTGGTAAGTGTTGTTGAAGAAATAAATAATGCAAAAGATAGTATCTATCTATCGATGTATCTTATTAGTTATAATCCCAAGAGTAAAGAGAGTGATACAGGGAAATTACTTGATGCGATTATAAATGCTAATAAAAGAGGAGTTGAGGTTGTTATTATTCTTGATAGAAGCACAAGTTACTCTCACGGTGGGTTCGCTGGAAATGAAGGGAAAAATATATGGGCTTACCAAAAACTTAAAAATGCTGGTATAAATGTTTTCTACGATAATCCCAATATTCTTATGCACAGCAAAACGGTTGTTATTGATAAAAACATTGTTATTAATGGTAGTGCTAACTGGTCAAAATCTGCGTTCCAACAAAATGTTGAAATTAATCTCCTTGTTAAATCTAAAGAACTTGCTGCAGAAATAATTGAAGACATCCTCAAGCTTAAACAAAATTCAGATAAGATCCTGCCGTTTAATAAAAAAAATACCATACGTATATCAAACAAATTTATGTGTGATGAAAAGTTCGCAGGTTTTCTTATGACAGAAAAAGCTAAAAGAGGTTTTAGTATTTATCTTTTCCTGCTGAATGAATTTAATATTAAGAAAAAACCTACTTTTATACTTGATTATGAAAAACTTGCAAGAAACCTTGGTATTTACACAACAAAGAAATACAAACACAGAAAAGCTATTAACCAAACTATGTATTCATTAGAAAAAAAATATAAACTGATATTATTTAATCCTACTCCATCTAAAGATGCTACAGTTACTCTTCTCTTATTTGATGATGTAAATAAACAATATAAAAGCCCTGAAAAAGATTTTTTCCTTCTTCCTCTTAAATTTTTTGAGTACAAGTGGCTAAATAAATTGAGCCATAAAGCAAAGTTCTGCTACCTTATAAACCTGTTAGAATTACAGAGGAGTGATGTTGCGCCACTTTGGAGCAAGTCAATGGATGATATGGCAGCAAAATATCACGTTGAAAAAAGAGTACTGGGCTTTGGTATGAAAGAACTAAGAATAAATAATTTGATAGATATTATTTATAACTCAGCATTGGAAAATGATTTTAAATATAGAGCTCCTAATGAATATATTGTTCTTCCTCTATATGATCCGCAAAAATTAGAAGAAAAATGGATTAAAATGAAAACCAAGTATGAAAAATCTGTTTTTAGTAAAGCACGTAAATATGCGAAAATTGTCTATAAACAAAACGATCCTCAAGTTGTTAAAGATATTATAATAATGATCAATACAGTAGGTGAGAAACCAGTTAAAAAAGCATTTAATATAGTTAAAAGAAAAGATATTAATAACCCACGCCGCCATTATGGTTATGTTAAAGGCATTGTCAAAAAATTGAATGAAGGAAAATTGAAGTGAAAAGAAATCCTATACCAGGTATTATAATATTTTTAGTCTTAGTTGGATTTGTCATTTTTTGTTTTCCGCCAAATTTGGGAAGAAGATGGACTGAGATTGAAAACCCTGAGGCTTTTTATAAAGAGTGCATTAGCCTTTATGAACAAAATAAAATCAAATTAGAAGAAGATCCTCACTACATTGTTTTAGAAAAAGAGCAATACTCTGAAGAAATAAAGAAAATCAATCCACGTGCTGTTACTGTTAACTACAAAAGTATTAATGTATTAATATCAAGTGGTGGAATTGGTAAAGGTTGGGGGTATGTCGTTTATCCAGTAGACTACGATATAAAGAAAGAAAAGAATATAGAATCTTCTAAATACAAAAATATTTATAAATATGTAACAAGTGGTTAATTTTAGTGGAAAAATAGGGACGGAGGTGACTTTTCAACTTAATAAATCCCATTCCACTTTTACTTGATTCATTATTATAATATTAGCGGAAGCGTTCCTTAACTCAGCATTCAACACTCAAAACTCAACACTTCTTTACTCTTTTCTTCGTGCTTCTTCGTGTTTTTAGTGGCTAACTTATTCTCCATCCGTGTGTATCTGCCTGCCTCGCCGTAGCCTTTTTGTCAAGGCGAAGGCGGGTGGCTAAATCTTCTTTGCTTTTTTTTCGTCTATATTTCTAAAGAAATAATTGTATTTTGCCGAAGATAAAAATATTATATATTATATTAAGAAAAGGGCCAATTCTCAAACTGTAAGGGGTGTATATCTATGAAAAGGATTATCTTCCTGTTTTTAGTCTTATCTTTTATTTTTACAATTTCTGCTGTTGCTGGTGATGAACTCTTTATAAAAAGTTCATCATTTAAGGCGAACAAATATGTCCCGGATCAATTGGTCGTTAAATTCAAGCCGGGTGTAGGTCAGGATGTTATTAATTCTATTAATAAAAAGACTGGTGCAAAACTCATCAAGGTGAGCAAGTTTGCAGATTTTAATATTTTAAAGATCCCTCAGGGAAAAACTGTGAAAGAAATGGTCGAAAAATATAAAAAACATGTACAGGTTGAATATGCAGAACCGAATTTTATTGCTCATGCGCATATGGTTCCGAATGATTCGTTTTATTCTCCTTACCAGTGGCATCTGGATAATTCTGTTTATGGTGGCATCAACATGGAGCTCGCTTGGGACATCTCTACAGGCTATGGTGTTATAGTAGCTGTTGTTGATACAGGTGTTGCTTATGAAGATTATAGTGAGGTTATCTTTTTAAATAGAAATAAGACAAAAACGATATATTACTCACAGGCTCCTGACCTTGTGGGTACAGACTTTGTAGCTGGTTATGATTTTGTTAATGATGATGCTCATCCTAACGATGATGAAGGTCATGGCACGCATGTTACAGGTACTATTGCTCAGAGAACAAATAATGGTATTGGTGTTGCGGGTGTTGCCTTTGATTGTTCAATCATGCCGGTAAAGGTGTTGGACAGTAGCGGCAGCGGCACCTATACAGATATTGCAGATGGTATTTATTTTGCTGCAGATAACGAGGCAGACGTTATCAATATGAGCCTTGGTGGTTCTTTTGATTCCAGCATATTGAAGGATGCTGTTGCTTATGCCTATGGTAAGGGTGTTACGATCGTTTGTTCATCGGGAAATGACGGGGCATCGAATTCTATCGGTTTTCCTGCTGCGTACGATGACTACTGTATAGCTGTAGGAGCAACGCGCTATGATGAGGCCATCTCTTATTATTCAAACGGCGGCACATCACTTGATATTACAGCTCCAGGGGGAGATGTCACTATTGATCAGAATAATGATGGTTATGGTGATGGTGTT
>JAGLFH010000059.1 GCA_023144635.1 Candidatus Auribacterota bacterium
AGATAAAGCTGATAATATTCAAAAGATAGTAGTTCCTGCAAGTAGGTTTTCTCTTTCAAGAAGTTCTTCATTTGCATCTAGTGTGCATGACGAAATAAAAAGAATCAACTCAATGGATGTAGTTTACGGTCTTACTCAGATCTACTCCTGTGATCTTTTAAGGCTTGGAGGAGGATTAATAGTTTTCTGGGAACAATTAAAATATAAGAATAAACGATTGAAGCGTTTTTTGTCATTTGCAAATTACTTAAATAAAAAGTTAGAAAAAAGAATCCTTTTTTCTAAAACATTGAAGAGTGTTGTGGTTAATTCAGAAATGTGCAGAAAACAGCTTATAAAATATTACGACTTTGATGAAAAAAATATAAAACTTATTAGAAATGGTGTGGATTCAGATTATTTTTCTGTTTCGTCAATAAATGATGTAAAAGAAACAGATTTTTTTACAAAGATAAAAGATTTTTCAAAGAAGCATTTAACTATTCTTTTTATATCTAATAATTACCAAAGAAAAGGTTTGAATGAGATCTTGCATTTTATGTCCCAGAGCAACAAGGAGATCAGGCTGATAGTTTCAGGACGCGGCAATATTGATCATTATAAAACTTTTTGCAGTGAGAAAAAAATAGAGGATAGAGTCTTTTTTACAGGTTTTTGTGAAGATATAAGAATGCTTTTTTATTATTCTGATATTTTTGTGCTTCCTACATATTATGATCCATTTGCTAATGTATGCCTGGAAGCAGCATCATTTGGACTGCCTGTAGTGACTACGCTTACAAACGGTTTTTCTGAACTTATAAAGAATGGAAAAAATGGTTTTATCCTTGAACATCCGGAAGACCAGATAAATCTAAAAAAGGCTTTTGAAGTGTTTTCAAAAAGAAAGTCACATGAAGATATAAATATAGATTGTCGTAATTCAGTTATCCATCTAACTCCTTCGAAAAATGCAGAAGAAACCATAGAACTCTTTGAGAAATTTAAAATGTAAACGTTGTCATTGCTCGCTTTTGTGTCTTTGTCATCAGTAACCTCCTGTGTTAAATATTATACAGGTTGTTACCGTAATTGTGAAAAACTACACTTGGGCGGAAAGTCATGAACTGATGAAAAAAAGTAAGACGTAAGTAGGGGCGGTTCGCGAACCGCCCGTGTAAAATGTACGTCATCCCTGTGAAAACCAGCGACCTTGCCGCTAGGCAGGCAGGGAACTAGGTAAAAGTAATAGAAAAGTTATTATGTTTTGAAATTTGATATTTGGAATTTGTCATTCGACTACGCTCAAGATATAAGATGGTGAGTGAAATCGAACCATTTGTGTCTTTGTAGCTGTTTTTTTCCATCTTTTGCTTTTCTTCGTGCTCTTCGTGGTGGGGTATTTTTTTTATCTGTGGTGAAAATTTAATTATCTGCCGAAGGCACCTTTAACGAATCACGAACTACGAATGACGAAAAACGTTTTTGAAATTAATCAAGATCTATAGTAATGTTCTTTTTCGCGAGCATTTTAACTTTTTGAACGATTTCCTGCCCTATTTTTGAGATATCTTCTTTTCCGTCATAAACAGGTTTTTGTATAATGTCGGCACCGCCAAGATTTTTTACTCTAACCGAGACTTCTTCTTTACTTAACGCTGTTACAATAAGGCATGGTATAGGAAAATAGGTCATAATATATTCAAGTGTTTCAAAACCATCCATAACGGGCATTTTAAGATCAAGAATAATAATGTCAGGCTTTTCCTTGCTTTTATTTATAAAATTAATTGCTTCATTTCCAAAAGATGCTGTTCCCATAACATTTATTTCTGCATCTTCACTAAGTATTTTTGATATCATTTCACGGGCAACCGCTGAATCATCAACAACAAGTGTTTTTATCATAAAAAACTCCAAAAAATAATACAGTAATTTTAATTATCAAGAATTTTTGCTACTTTATCGAGAAATATTTCCATTGTAGGAAGCGGTTTGACTATAATATATTCAATCGGTATATTAAACTTTTGGGACATTAAAGGAATATCCTGAAATCGGGAGCCTGTGAAAATTATAAAATTCTGATCAGGATGTTTCTTTCTTATTTCTTCAATGGTCTCAAATCCGTTTATACCCGGCATTTTAATATCAACTATACAAACATCACTTGAATTCTTAATAAACCAATCTATTGCTTCTCTTCCATCTTTGAAGATCTTTGTTCTGTAATGTCCAATATCAGTCAAATATTGGGAGAGACTTTCTCTTATATGTTTTTCGTCATCAATAATAGTTATTAGAGGAACATTTTTAGTATTCATAATCGAATTAGATTATATTATGTAAGTTACGTGATGACAAGCTAAATAAGCCATTAAAATTATGTATTAAGAGAGTCCTTAATACATAACCACCCTTGAGTTAAGTTATTATAAAATAGTAGTGTATTATGATTTTTATATATAATATATATTTATTGATTTATTTAAGTTTATTTATTAGAATATCGCAATTTTAAAAGTTACCTGATTTACAAAAAATACTATGGACTATTGACTATATACAAAGGAGGCTATTTTGATTCCTCGTTATACTTTACCGGTTATCGGTCAAATATGGGAAGATAAAGTCAAATATGATACATGGCTTGCAATTGAAGTAGCGGCCTGTGAAGCAATGAATAAACTTGGACTGGTTCCGGATGATGACATCAAAATAATTAAGGAAAAAGCTTCTTATGATATTGACCGTGTTGCGGAAATAGAGGAAGAGACAAAGCATGATGTAATAGCTTTTTTAACAGCTGTTGCGGAAAAAGTCGGTCCGTCTTCACGTTATATCCATATGGGTATGACTTCATCAGATATCCTTGATACAACACTTAGCGTTCAGATGGTAAAGTCATGCGACCTTATTCTGGAGAAACTTGATGAATTGATAGTGGCAATAAAGAAAAAAGCCATAAAATATAAGAAAACACCTCAGATGGGAAGAAGTCATGGTATTCATGCTGAGCCTGTTACCTTTGGTTTAAAAATGGCACTCATGTATGAAGAATTTGTAAGAAATAAAAAACGTCTTGAATCTGCAAGAGAAGATGTGTGTGTCGGACAGGTTTCAGGGGCCGTTGGAACCAAGGCACATATTGATCCTTCAGTAGAAGAGTATGTATGTGAAAAGCTGGGGCTTAAACCTGCTAATATTTCGACACAGATAATTCAGCGTGACAGACATGCTATGTTTTTATCTGTCTTTGCTGTTGTGGCCAGTTCTCTTGATAAATATGCTTTAGAAATTAGAAATCTTCAGAAAACAGAAGTACTTGAAGTTGAAGAATTCTTTGCAAAGGGGCAAAAAGGCTCTTCTGCAATGCCGCATAAAAGAAATCCGATAACGTGTGAGCGTGTGTGTGGTCTGGCTCGGCTCATAAGAGGCAATGCTCTTGCAGGACTTGAAAATGTTGCCTTATGGCATGAGAGGGATATTACACATTCATCTGTAGAAAGGATAATAATTCCGGATTCCTGTATAATCCTTTATTATATGCTGACTCTTATGACGAATGTGATCGAAAACCTAATTGTTTATCCTGAACATATGATGAA
>JAGLFH010000006.1 GCA_023144635.1 Candidatus Auribacterota bacterium
AAAATTATTTTTGATTGTCTTGAAGATCTTTTTTTAAGGAGGTCAATATTTTTTGATAAAACATTTAATCCATCAGCATCTATTATTAATGGAAGATCTTTAAATATTTTTAAAATTATAGATAAGGAGTCTTTTGTATCTTTGCTTTTTCCTAAGCCCGGCCCAAAAGCTAATGATGTGAAATCAAGAGCTTTATTTAAATTACGTAAATAACTGGAGACAGGACTGATACCAGATATAATATTATAAGTCACTTCAGGGTGATAAGTTAGAAGTATATCTCTAAGTTCTTTTAATGCAGCAACTGTTATAACGCCAGCATTAGCAAGTAAAGATGCACCTGCACAAAGGATTAGAGCTCCTGGATACTTTGGAGAACCAGCAAAAATCAAAGGTCTTCCAAAATCACCCTTGTGAGATGTAAATGGCTTTTTCTGAATAAATGTTGATATATCACTTGAAGTGATAAGATAAGCATTAGTTTTTACTTTATCAATAAGTGCTTTAGGAAAGCATAGGTCTATATTTATGATCTTACCGCATTTTTCCTGACCAGTAGTATTAGAAAACATACCAATTTTAGGGCATCCAAAAGTAACTGTTAGGTCAGCATTAACACTGAAACCTTCACCTGTATCACCGTTCATACCGCTAGGAATATCAACAGATATAACAAAATTGTTTGTTTTATTAATAAGCTCAATGATCTTCTTTACTATACCTTTGACTTCACTTTTTATACCTGTTCCAATAAGACCATCTACAATGATATCCGGACTAAATTCTGATAAATAGTTTTTTACTTTTTCAGGATCATCTATAAAGTTTATGGGGTAAATGGAACTTTTATTTAATTTATTGAAATGTAATAGATTATCTCCTTTAATAGAACTTTTTTTACAAAAAGCTATTGTCTCATGCAGTATTTTTTGTTTTCGAAGATATTTTGATGCAGAAAAAACATCTCCCCCATTATTTCCTTTGCCGGCAAACATAAGTATGCGGGGGGGAGAACTGTATTCATTTACTCTATTTAAAATGGCATTTGCAAGACCTTTGCCTGCAAGATCCATTAGATGAAATCCGCTAATACCATAAGAAGCTATGGTTTGCTTATCAAGATATCTTATTTGATCAACACTTACGATTTTTATCATTTTATATGTTTTATGAATGGCCTTAGAGAAAGTCAGGAAATAAAACTCACCATTTCTCGGACAGACCTTTCTAGGCCGACAATAACAGCTCTTGATATTATGCTGTGCCCTATATGCAGCTCCTCAAGGCCTGGTATGGAAAGTACAGATTTAACATTGTAATGGGTCAGGCCATGACCTGCATTGACCCTTAATTTTTTCTGTATTGCCAACTCTGCTGTTTCATGAAGCCGAATGAGCTCTTGTCTTTTTAAAAGTTCTTCTTTAGCGTTTGCATATTCTCCTGTATGAAATTCAACAAAGTTTGCGCCACAGTCAGCGCTTGCTTGTACTTGTTCATTTTGGGGATCAATAAAAAACGAAACAAGAATATTGCTTTCTTTAAATTTCTTTACAAGCCCTAGAAGATTAGTATAATTTTTAACAACATTAAGCCCGCCTTCTGTTGTAAGCTCCTCCCGCTTTTCAGGTACAATTGTTACCTGATGCGGCCTTAAAGAAAGAGCAATTTCAACGATCTCTTCGCTTGATGCCATTTCAAGATTGAGCTTTGTTTGTACAGTTTCTTTAAGTATTCGAAGATCTCTATCCTGAATATGACGCCTGTCTTCTCTTAAATGTACTGTTATACATCCAGCTCCGGCTTTTTCAGCAATGAATGCTGCTTCAACAGGATCAGGTTCAAAAGTTTTTCTTGCTTCTCTTAATGTTGCAATATGATCTACATTTACTCCAAGAATAGGCATTTTTATTTGCCTCCGTTATTTATTTCTTTTTGAATATTTTCAATAAGTTTAAAAGTAAAATCATCAATATCTATTTCATTTCTAGATTCAACCATTATCCTTATAAGAGGTTCTGTTCCAGAATACCTTACAAGTACACGGCCATCTTTTTTAAGTTTTTTGTTTATTATTTCAAGTTCTTTGTTAACTCCGGGAAGCTTCTCAAAAGGTATTTTTTTTGACACTCTAATATTCTTAATATATTGAGGGTATTTAGTAATGCAATCTGAATACGTTTTTAGATCTTTTCCTGATTCTTTTAGAATTCTAAGTATTTGCATTGCGGTAATTATCCCGTCGCCGGTGGTTGTGAAATCTCTAAAAATAATGTGTCCGGACTGTTCTCCTCCTAAGACAGCATCATGCTCTATCATTTTTTCGAGCACAAAGCGGTCTCCAACCTCTGTCCTTATCATTTCAATATTATATTTTGAAAGAGCAAAATCAAGTCCCATATTACTCATTACTGTTGTTATTATTCGGTTGTTCTTTAACTGTTTTTTTTGATGAAGAAAAATAGCGCTCATTGCAAGAATATAGTCTCCGTCATAGATCTTACCGTTAGAGTCTGCCATAATTATTCTATCAGCATCGCCGTCAAATGCAAAACCTACATGAGCACCCGTTTCTTTTACTTTTTGGGCCATTTTTTCAGGATGTGTGGATCCGCATTCTTTGTTAATGTTAAGACCATTTGGTTCATCATGTGTTACAATAACATCGGCTCCAAGTTCTTTCATAACTGTCGGTGCAACTTTATATGCTGCTCCGTTTGCACAATCAATAACAACTTTGATACCTTCAAGCTGCATACCTTTTGGAAAAGAATTCTTGATGTATTCTATATACCTTCCTGTTGCATCATCAATCCTGTAAGCTTTTCCTATTTCGACCGGTGCAACGTGGGGAGCTTCATATTTATCATTAAGAACTATATTCTCAATTTCTTTTTCAATACGGTTTGGAAGTTTATAGCCGTCATGAGAAAAGAATTTTATACCATTATCTTCATAAGGATTATGAGATGCTGAAAGCACTATTCCTGCATCAGCGCGAAGGCTTTTAGTTATAAAAGCTATTCCGGGTGTAGGAAGAGGTCCAACTAGAAGAACATCTACTCCCATAGAGCAGAGACCGGAGGCAAGAGCCGTTTCATACATGTACCCTGATATGCGCGTATCTTTTCCTATAACTATTCTGTGACGGCGCTGGTCTCTCCTAAAGACTATAGCTGCAGCTTTCCCTAGCTTTAATGCAGTATCAACAGTCATCGGCTCTTTATTTGCAATCCCGCGTATGCCGTCAGTTCCGAATAATTTTTTCATTTTAAGGTCCTTTTATCTCAAGTAAGCCGATAGTGACTTCAGCTACTTCAGGTGAAATACTTTTAATATTATAATTTCTATGAATAATGGTCCTTATCGGAAGTTCATACTTACCTTCTTTTAAATCGGATATATTTACATATACGATGATGTCGCTTTCTTTTAGATCATGAATATAAGATTCAGAGCCCTCTATTTCAATATCTACTTCTACAGGCTTTATAGATATATTTCCTGCTTGCATAGGAGATTTAACGATCTGCAGTTTTACTTCTGTAAGTGTCCTTGTTTTAAGTGAAGGTACAATATCAACATAAACATCAACGTCTGGAAGATTAGTTTGCCCGTGATAAAGTGGTTCTACCCCAATTCGCTGAGTAAATGAATTATCCATACCTGCAATTGATATAGGTTTTGTGAAGATACTTGTTTTTTCCTTAAGTATGGTCTCAGGTCCGGTGATTTCTATAACGCTTGGATTTGCAGAGATCCTTTTTAACGTATGTCCTATTGAAGGATTTCCATGTGTCTTTATCTCAATGGTCAAAGATTTTTTTATGCCTCTGTCTATCTGAACATCTACATAATCCGGCTCGATCTTTTTTACAAATAGTTCAGGCGGGCAGTTTACCTTATCTTTTGTAATACTAAGATGTATAGATTGTGTTTTTTGCTTGTTACGAAGGTCAAGATTTATAGGGATATTCTTGTTGATATATTCCTTCATAATGTTTTTTCTTCCCTCAAGAGTTACATTTATCTTGCGAGGATTAACATCAGTAAGGAACATATTATCTGCTACTTCAACATTTACCAAAGTATTGTATTGTGACATTACACTTTCTTCAGATCTTACAAGAAACCAAACTGAACATGCCAGAAGTAATACCACAAGTTTTGGTATGTAATTATGAATAAAAATACTTTTTATTATTTTTTTCATTGACGTTTAAATATTTTGTTTATGAATAGTGATTTTTTTGTTTGTTTTTTCTGCTGGTTCTCGTAAATGCGGCTAATGATTTTAGCAAGAGTTTCTTCTTCAATGTTCCTACTTAATTTTCCGCGTGATGCAATTGATACACCTCCTGTTTCCTCTGAAACAACTATGACAAGTGCATCCGTCTCTTCAGTAAGACCAATGGCTGCACGATGCCTGGTTCCTAAGCTTCTGCTTATATCAGGACGCTGTGATAAAGGAAATAAACATCCTGCAGCGGCTATTCTTATTCCATCTATTATCACTCCCCCGTCATGAAGAGGTGTGCGTGGCATAAAAAGTGTCTGAATTAGTTCGACTGATAGTCTAGAATCAATAATTATTCCGGTATCTATATAGTTTTTTAAGCCTGTGAACCTTTCAATTGCGATTAAAGCACCGATCTTCTTTTCAGCCAAAGCAAACACTGCATTGGAAAGTATAGGAGCCATACTTGCTTCTTCATAATGAAATGATGATAAAAAAGGTTTTCTTCCTATTTCAGCGAGACCCTTTCTAAATTCCGGCTGAAAAATAATAATAAGCGCAATAGCTAAAACTGCAAAAATATTCTTAAGCAGCCAGTTTATTGTAGGAAAGTTGAAAAGTGAAGATAACATGTATATTGCAAAAAGGATCAGTAATCCCTTGACTACCTGAATAGTCCTTGTCCCTTCAATAAAAAGATATATTGTATAGAATATTGAAGCTATGATGGATATTTCAATTAATGGTTTCCATCCATAACTGATAAAGTTTAATAAACTGTTAAAAATGCTTTCAATGTTCATTATATTCTAATGCCTTTGTTATTTTTATTACATCGTTCATTTCTTTTACATCATGAACACGTATAATATCTACACCATGTCTGGCAACATTACTTATGACAGCGGCTGTGCCGCATAATCTTTCTTCAGGTTCACTTCCTGTTATGGCTCCTATGAAGGATTTTCGGGATGGTCCTAAAAGTACAGGATATCCAAAAGATCTAAATCGATCAATATTTTTAATAATAGAGATATTATCTTCAAGACGTTTGCCAAAACCAAGACCCGGATCCAGTATTATCTGGTTTTCCTTTATGCCTCGCTTACGAAAAAGATCTATTCTTTCCTGAAAAAAAGAAAGGATGGAATCAATTACATTGTCATACATAGGATTATTCTGCATTGTTCTTGGGCTATTTTGCATGTGCATTATTACTATGTAAAGTCCGCTATCCGCAACGATATCAATAATTTTTTCATCGCGTCTGCAGGCATAAATATCATTTATCATGCAAATCATACCTGTTTTAATTGCTGATTCAATGACCTCACTTCTGCTTGAATCGATTGATACCGGTATATTGATTGATTCTTTTAATGCATTCATTACAGGTATAAGGCGCTCTTTTTCCTCATCTATGGATATGGTATCTGATCCTGGACGGGAAGATTCTGCTCCTATATCTAAAATGTCAGCTCCCTCGCTTTGGAGTTTTATTGCCTTTTTTATTGCATGGTCAGGAGAAAAATATTTTCCGCCATCATAAAAAGAATCAGGCGTTAAATTTAGTATTCCCATAATGTGGGTCTTTTTACCAAACTTTAAGCATGAGGTTTCTTTACTATTACAAAGTGTTTTCATCTTTATCTTTGCTCTCTTTATTTTCGGTAGTAGAGACTATTTCTTCTTTAGGCTTTTTTTCTTCCTCTTCTTTTTTATTTAACGTTTTTTTTGGTTTAATCGGGGGGAGCTCTTTGCCTGCTATAATTTCACGTACTTCTTCTCCTGTTAAAACTTCTCTTTTAAGTAAGTAATCAGATAAGCGATGAAGATTTTCTTCATTTTTTTTCATTATATTTTTAGCTTTTTCATAGCATTCATCACTTATGCTTTTTACTTCTTCATCAATATTAATAGCGGTGGCATTGCTGTAATCAATGCTACGGCTGATCTCTTTACCAAGAAATATGTGTTCTTCTCTTTCTCCATAGGTTATAGGTCCGAGTTTATCGCTCATACCCCATTGTGTTACCATTTTTCTTATTATTTGAGAAGAACGCTTTATATCGTTTGAGCTTCCTGTAGATATCTCATTAAAGATTATTTCTTCTGCAATGCGTCCTCCAAAAAGTATCATGACTTCATTAAGAAGCTTACTTTTTTGTTTTATAAAAAGATCTTTTTTAGGAAGCTGCATTGTCATGCCAAGTGCTTGTCCTCTGGGAATGATTGAAACTTTATGTACAGGTTCTGAGTGATCCAACATTTCAGATATGATCGTATGTCCGGCTTCATGGTATGCTGTTATCTTTTTTTCCTCTTCTTCTATATTTATGCTTCGCCTTTCTCTTCCCCAAAGTATTTTATCGCGGGCTTCTTCCAGGTCATCTTCTTCAACATACGATTTATTTCTTTTTGCAGCAAGAAGCGCAGCTTCATTTATAAGATTTGCAAGATCAGCACCAGAGAAATAAACGGTTCCGCGTGCAATTGTTTTAAGATCTACTTTTTCTGACATCTTGACATTTTTTGCATGTACCATAAGTATTTTTTCTCTTTGACCTAAATCAGGAAGATTTATAACGATCTGTCTGTCAAATCTTCCGGGACGCAGAAGAGCAGGATCAAGCACATCAGGCCGGTTAGTTGCTGCGACTATTATAACGCCTTTATCTGTATTAAATCCGTCCATCTCTACAAGTATAGCGTTAAGTGTTTGTTCCCTTTCATCATGTCCACCGCCTATACCGGCTCCACGGTGACGCCCAACAGCATCTATTTCATCTATAAAAATTATGCAAGGTGCATTTTTTTTCCCCTGTTCAAAAAGATCTCTTACACGTGATGCACCAACGCCAACGAACATTTCAACAAAATCTGATCCGCTTATACTGAAAAAAGGAACATCTGCCTCCCCTGCAATAGCTTTGGCTAAAAGTGTTTTCCCTGTGCCCGGAGAACCCATGAGCATCACACCTTTAGGTATCCTTCCTCCTAGCTTTACAAACTTATCCGGATTCTTTAAAAAATCTATTATCTCTTCTACTTCTTCTTTCGCTTCATCGATACCTGCTACATCTTCAAAAGTTATTTTACTATCTTCTTTGTTCCATAATTTTGCTTTGCTTTTAGCAAAACCCATAGTTCCTTTTCCAATTCCCCGCATCTGCCTGGTTATCAAGAACCATAAAAGAAGTACTATGATGACAGTAGGAAGAAAAGAGACAAAAAAATGAGCTAAAAGAGTGTTTGATTCTTTTACAACAAATTCAACTTCGTTATCTCTAAGTATCGTATAAAGTGAAGTGTCTTGTGTCGGTCTGTTTGTTTCAAATTTATTTTCCAGTTTTTTACCGTCATTATCTGTCTTTATATATTCTCCTTCAACTTTTCCTGATTCGTTATATATAACAGCTTTAATGATCCTTTTATCCTGCACCCAGCTTATAAATTTAGAATAATCCAACTTTTTTATTTTTTCGGATTGTTTACTTAAATAAAATAACGTGAAAACGCTTATAAGTATTATTATCCACATCATATACGGTTTTACAGAATCGCCTACAGGAGGAAGCTTTGGAGGCTTAATTGGATTATTTTTTTTGTCTTCTTTTGAGCTTTTTTTATCTTTTTGGTCATCTGACATCTTTGTCTCCTTAACATGCTGCAATCAAATACGTTACATTTATATATTAGTATTTTATCATAAAATAATATTAAAATAAAGTATTGTACACTAAATACATTAAATAAAATATGGAAAAAAATGATATTTTATGCGGTTTTTATGAAAGATGCAGGTTAGGTAAGTTATTTAAAAGGGCTTTTATATTCCACTAACAGGACTTTAACTTGAATTTGTAGGTGTTATTGCTCCATATTTTTCGATATTATTTTCTGAATTCCTTCTGCCGGAATACCTGAAAATATTATTTTTTTTAATGAAGTCGTATTACCTTTTTGAATATATATGTTTTTTTGGGAAGGTTAAATAGCTTAGATAGATAATTTATAAGCTCTTTGTTTGCTTTTCCTTTTGAGGCAGGTTTTTTAATGCGTATTTTTATTCTCCCTTCTATTGAGCCTGTTATCTTATTCTCAATGCTTGAAGGATATATTTTTACAAGAAGACCAAAACCATTTTGCTCTTGTGATAGTGATATTTTTTCCATAGAGATCTATATAATTATTTTTTTAACCTGTTTGTTTCACAAATGAAGTATGACGCAGATGCAAGGCATCAGGCATGAAGCTGTATAAATAATACTGCGAATGGCTGATAACAAAGCATATGCGGTATAATCCGTTTGCCTTTGGTAAAACAGACGAATAAAACATTGTTTTTCCTTAAAAAAATAGCTCGGACAAAAGGGCTCCAACTTTTTTTACTTATATTTCTTTCAAATTTTCTCACTGTAAAACAAATATAATTACTCTTCGACTGTTTTTATGAAGTAGAGACCTCTCTTAATTAGCTTTAAATTAATTTACCTGGATAAATTTGTAAAATTGTTTAAGAGTTCATTGCGCTGCGAAACATACAGGTAGATTATGATCCGCTTAGCTGGGATCCGCGATTTTTTGCTGCATGTATTGCTTTTTTAAATATATTTTTGACTTTATTTTTATCGAGGATATTTAAAGCAGCTTCAGTCGTGCCCCCTTTTGATGTTACTTTTTCTCTTAGAAGAGAAGGTGAAGAGGATGTCTTTTTAATAAGCAAAAGTGCGCCTTCAATAGTTCCATAAACAAGTTCTTCAGCCTCTTTTTTAGAAAATCCGAGTGATTCAGCACTTTCTAAAAGAGCTTCTGCAAAATAAAAAACATATGCAGGGCCGCTTCCGCTAACAGCTGTAACATTATTCATTTTATCTTCTGAAAATATCAATACTTTTCCTATGCTTTTAAATATTTTAACAGCATCTTTTTTTTGTTTTGATGTAACTTTATCATTAAAGCAAATTCCCGACACACCAAGCCCTACAAGGGCCGGAGTGTTGGGCATTATTCTTATTATAGGAAGTTCTTTTGTAAGATTCTTTTTAATATCATTAATAGTTTTTCCTGCTGCAATTGAAAGTATTAAGGTCTCCCTAGATAGATATTTATCTATTTCTTTTAAAAGTGAATCAATGTTCTGTGGTTTTACTGCAAGAAGTATTCTTTTTGAAGATTTAATTAAAGAAAAATTATTTGAACACGTTATACCATATTGTTTTTTTATTAATTTTCTTTTATCACTATCTATTTCAATTGCTGATATCTCGGTTGATATAAATAATTTTTTTTTAAGTACTCCAGAAAGTACCGCTTCTCCCATATTTCCCGTACCTATTATACAAAGCTCGTATTTTTTCATAATGGATCCTTAAAAATAATTTAGCGTCCAGTTGTTGCTGTTATATAAAAATGCCTGTTACGTGGACCATCAAATTCACAAAAATATATTCCCTGCCACGTTCCAAGTATTATCTGTGATCTTTCAATAATAAAAGTCTTTGAACATCCCATGAAAGAAGATTTGATGTGACTGTCGGAATTGCCTTCTGAGTGCGTGAAATCTCCATTTCTAGGTACTATTTCATTAAGGTAGTTCAGAATATCTCTCTTTACGTTAGGGTCAGCGTTCTCGTTTACAGTAACTCCTGCAGTAGTGTGAGGAATGTATACAGTGCAGATACCTTCATCAATACCTGTTTTTGCGCAATAGCTTTTAACATCATGCGTTATATCAATAAATTCGTTTTGTGAAGATGTTTTTAGGTTTACTTTTTTCATAAAAATAAAAGTTTGTATTTAAGTACTTAGTTTGATACAAGTCCTCTTCCGCGGCAATCAGAGCATTTGTTATATCCCAGATGCTGTTTAGTGTATTTGTCCATTATAACTATTTTCCCCATACCTTTACATTTTGAACATATTTCTTCACCATCTCTTACTGGCGGAAGATTTCGGTTTCCTATCCCTTTACAAATATAACAGATTTTTTTTCTACCTGTTGAAGGGTTTGCTACTCTTCCGGAGCCATGACATACAGGGCATTCAATATTTCTTAATGTTCTTTCTGATCTTATCTTTTGTTCTCTGATTTTTTTGTCTTCATTTTGACTATGAAAATTGCTTTTTCTTATTTGAGGATATAATAGTCCTATTACACCGGCAAGAAGAAGAAGACCTATTAATGATCGAAATTTCATGTTTTTCCTTATTTAATTACAATGTTATTCTTTCCTCTTTTTTTGGCAGCATACAAAGCACTGTCAGCTGCTGTGATCAAATCAATGGGAGTTCCAATATCATTTGACGGGAATATAGCAAGTCCTGTGCTGAGCGTTGCATGCATTTTGTTATATGTTGTACTAAAACTATGCTGCTCTACCATTTTTCTTATTCTTTCTGCTATTTCTTTACCCCTGTCAGTATTTGTCATTGGAAGAGCCATTATTATTTCATCTCCTCCATATCTTCCTATTAGATCTATTTCTCTAGAATTGCTTTTAATTATATTTGATGTGTCTTTTAAGATGATATCTCCTGCAAGGTGTCCGTATTTATCATTAAAAGATTTGAAATCATCGATATCGAACATCATAAGTGTAAGCATGGTCTTGTTTCTTTTTGCGCGCTCCATTTCTTCTTCAAGCCTTTTATTAAAATGTCTTCTTAAGTAAAGTCCTGTTAGCCCGTCGATCAAAGATAAAGACTTTAGCTTTTCATAAAGTCGTATTTTTTTTATTTCCATGGCAAAGTGGTTTATTATTATGTTTACTTTTTGATACTCATCTTTTTCTATTCCTTCGGTTATAAGTACTCCTAAAATATCGTTTTTTACTTCTAAAGGAAAAAGGCATAGCGGAAGAGCAGCATCTAATGTTGAAAGCACCGTCTGCGAATTTTTAAGATCACTTATCTTTTCATAATAAAGAGTATTTTCCATAAGGTTTTCTTTCCTGCTTCTTAAAACCATATCTATAATGTTGAAATCAAAATCAGATTTTTCTTTAGCTTCATAAAGAGGCATGTTCATTGCAATAGAATTCAGTTCGTACACAGATTCTATCTGGAAGATGTTCTTGTTGTAGTTTGCCAGATTTACGAGTATTAACTTTCCCTTTTGAAAAGTTGCCATTTCATTAAGATCATTACAAAAACTTTTTAATGTCTCGAAAAAATCTAGTGTAGAACTCATCTTTTTAATGCTGTTATAAATAAGAGAAAGCTCCCCTGCCTTCTTTTTAAGATCAATATTATTTCTTTTTATATCATTATTAGATTGGGAAAGCTGGTTTATCCTTGTGTTAAAATTCTGGACCATTTCTTTAAGTCCGTGCAGATATTTTTCATAATTATTTTTTATCCTTGCTATTAGCGAATAAAATATAAGCAGAAAAGATACTATGAGAATAAAGGTGGCCGTGCTCCACTCCAGCGATTGTTTGAAATGCTGTATATCATAAAAGACAATAGCTAAAAAGACAGTTAATGAAAAAAAGGTTGCAAAAAAAGCAGCTCGTACTGTTGTCAGCAGACCTAGTGAAGCTATAAGTATAAAAAAGCCTGCAAGAAAACCTGCTAATATTATGTCTAACATTATACTTCCTTTATCAAATTACTTTATTACGTCCCAGTTCTTTTGCTTTATATAAACGCTCGTCTGCTATTTTAATAAGTTTATCTCCTTCAAGAGCATCATCAGGATATGTAGATATCCCGATGCTTAACGTTAAAGATATCTTCTTTCTTCTTACGGTCAGATTTCTATTCTCGACAGTCTTTCTGATCCTTTCTGAGATATCATATGCTTCTTCATGATTTTTATTTACAAGTATGACACTGAATTCTTCTCCGCCAAATCTTGAAGCGAGATCATCTGAAGAAATAGAATCTTTTACAATTGCAGAAGCCTTTTTTAAAACAAGATCCCCTATTACATGGCCATGTTCATCATTAAGGGCTTTAAAATGATCAAGGTCTATCATTAATATAGAAAATTTTTCTTCCTTTTCTGCTATTGCGTTTTGCTTGACTAATAATTTAATCCTTTCATGAAATATCCTTGGAACAAAAAGTCCTGTAAGGTC
This sequence comes from Candidatus Auribacterota bacterium, assembly GCA_023144635.1. Lineage (GTDB taxonomy): Bacteria > Auribacterota > JAFGBW01 > JAFGBW01 > JAFGJP01 > JAGLFH01. Next base: position 12,319 of record JAGLFH010000006.1, read on the forward strand.
ATCTCGAATTGCAAGGTCTTCAGTCTTTTTGTAAAGGATAGCATTTTGAATAATAAGAGCTGACATATTGGCAAGGATCATTAGAAGGCGCAGATCATCTATAGTAAAGTTTTCTTTTTCTGTGCTGTCTATCCTTACGATACCTATGATCTTGTTTCCGGTTATAAGCGGAGCAGAAATAAGTGATTTTAACCATTCAGGGCGCTTAGTAGACCCCTTTGAGAGATCGAACCTGTAATCTTCATCAATATCGTTTACAATTAACGGCTGCCTGTGCTGAAGGACCCATATGTTGAATATATTTTTAGTTTTGGGATTGAGCATTATGCTTTTTGACATATTCCTTAACAAATATCTTTTGAAATCAAGAGAACGCATATTGTCATTTAAAAGATATAAAGAACAAATATCGCCTTTATCAAGCATCTGAAATATATATGTTGTTACTTTGTCTAAAACCTCATCTATTGATATAGTAAAGCTAAGTTCTCTTATCACATTGCTTAGCTTTGAAAAACTCTCTATTTTATTTTTTAAAGCTTTATTTTTATTTGTTTCCTCTGTGTTCTCATTTATAAGCTTATTCAATTCTTCTGACTTGTTTTCTATAGTTATGTTTTGATCGGAAGATCTGGAGTTAAAATCTGTCATATACCATATTAGAATGAACCAGAAAAAAATAATTCCAAAAAGATAGATGTGAACAAAAGCTCTGCCTGGCTGCAGGAGTAATAATGTATAGACTAGGATTGAAAGAGAAAGAAAAATAAGACTTCCCAAATTTCCAAAAGCAATCCATGAGGAAAGTACGACTATCCAGAATCCGCTAAGAAGCGCACAGAAAAAAAACGTAAACTCATTTAAATTTGAGCGGTTGAAAATAAAAATAGCCAGAGATAAGACTAAAGCAAGTATTATGGTAAAAGTACCCCAAATCTTTTGTTTGTCTTCTTTTTCAACTACTATTGGCATGGCCCTTTTTACCTTTGTTGTGCAGTTTTTTATTATATAATATTTTGAAAAAAATTAAACAAAATTAAAATATTAGAGATTTTTTAAAAATATCGATAGTCTTTTTTGCTGATTCTTCCCAAGAAAAATCGTCCAATCTTTTTTCAGATGCTTTTTTGATGATTTCCATTTTTTCTTCGTTTTTTAATGTATCAGAGATAATACCTTCCGATGCTCCTAAGTCGGAAAGATCTAAATAAACAGCTCCTTTCCCCCCTATTTCACGAAAAGTAGGAATGCTGCTTGCAAAGACTATTTTACCGGCCTGCATTCCTTCCAGAACGGGAAACCCGAATCCCTCATAGAAAGATGTGGCAAAAACAGCTTTACATCCTTTATAGAGACCTTCAAGATGCTCCTGTTCTACATACCCTGTAAAAAAAACATTTTCGAGATTGTTTTTTATATCTGGTTCGATCTTATTCCATTGCCATCTCTTTTTGCCGCAAAGTACTAGTAAATGATCAGAAAATTCACTTTTTTTACGAAGACGTTGAAAAAGGTTAATGAGCCTTGAAATATCCTTTCTAGGTTCAAGATTACCAACAAATAAAAAATATGGCTTTCTTATTCCGAGAGCATTAAGTGAGTTTTTAGAAGAATTACTATTATCTTTTGATTCTTTAAAGGTGCGAAAAGTTTTTCCGGGATGAACATGATATACTTTTTTCGGATCTTTTTCATAGAGATCAATTAGCTCATCTTTTATTGCTTTAGTGTCTGTTATTATAAAATCTGATAGCTTTACGGCTTTGTTGGTCATAAATTTTGCGTATAAAGCAAAGCGCCTGTTCATAGAAGTGGGTGCAAAACGAAAAACAAAATCGTGTATAGTTACTCCAAGTTTTATGGGAAGTTTTTTAAGAGGCACGATAAAGGCCGGACAAAAAAGAATATCAGCCTTTTTTTCTTTAAGAAAATGCGGCAGTTTAAAAGAAAGCCAGTATTCTTGCATTGGGTGATTCTGTATTCCATACGGGCATGAGATGTTTTCAGTATCTATATTGCAAAGCCCGTTTATGTCTTGGTCCGGAGCAGAAATTGTTATTATTTCAATATCATTTGTCTTGAAAAGATTGTAAAGGAGATGAGAAGCATAAACTGAAACACCGCTTCCCTCTTTTTCTATATATCTTGCATCAAAAGCTATTCTCATATCAAATGTCAGCTTGGGGTAATTTATTTAAACCGGCTTTTTTAATGATGTCTTTAGCTTTTTCTTCCATTCCAATACACATAATATGTACGCCGCTGCATATTTTTTCTTCTTTTATTCTGGCAATAAGGTCAGCAGCATAACTGATACCGGAACTTATGGGATCATCTGACTTTTCCAGTATATCTATTATATTTGAGGGTATGTTGATCCCTGGTATGTTCTTGTTTAGGAAACGTGCATTTTTTGCTGACTTTATTAGAAAAATGCCTGCTATGATATTGGTCTTAAGCTCTTTTACTTCTTCACAAAAATCTTTAAAAATATTTAAATCAAAGATCACTTGTGTCTGAATAAATTTTGCCCCGCTTTCCTTTTTTCTTTTTAGTACGTCTATTATTACTTCTCTTGGTTCACCACAAGGGTTTATGGCTGCTCCTGAGAAAAAATCACATTTTCCATTAAGTTCCTTATTATTAAAATTTTTTCCATTGTTCAATTTATTTATGAGATCAAGGAGCTGAATAGAATCAATGTCAAATACTGCTTTTGCTTCAGGGTGATCACCTGCTGTTATATAATCACCTGTTAAACACAAAATATTGTGGGCGCCTATTACTTCTGCTGCCAGAAGTTCTGACTGTATAGCGATCCTGTTCCTGTCACGGCAGGTTAGCTGAAATATGGGTTCCATTCCTTCATTTTTAAGAAGCATTGAACATGCTACCGGGGAAAGCCTCATTATAGCTCTTTGGTTATCGGTTACATTATATGCATCAAAGTAACCCTTTAAAGATCTTGCTTTTTTAAGAAAGTCTTCAACATCAGGCCCTTTTGGGGGGAAAAGTTCTGTAGTCACTACAAATGCATTATTAATTATTTTTTTTGCGAAGATGTTCATTTTTTCTTGGTAGCTCCAGTTCATCTATTTTTTTAGAAAAATCTCTTCCTTTAATGTCTTTTGATACATTTTTAGAGGAGTTTGTTTTTCTTTTATTATAAATTGATATAAAGACACAATCTTTATCAGGAAATACTTCACATTTTCCGTCATGCATTCCACCACAGGGACCGTTTACATGGCTTTTAGGACAACGAGTTTTTGTGCAAAAACCTTCAGTTTGATCAAGGGTGCATTCACCGCACATAGAACAGTAATTTTTAAATTGCCCTACTCTTAATACATTACCAAGTATATGTGTGTCACTTGAAGGTACTGTTTTTTTATCCGGAAAAAGTTCAGCAAGACATTGTACTCCTGCGCCACAGGTCATTGCAAGCAGACAATCAGAATTATTAATTGCATCTTTTAAATCTCTTAACTGCTTTCTTGTTAGTAGATGGTGGCATGCTTCATCAACAACTGTCTTTACGGTTATATTAAAATCCGTAGAAAGGATATTTGCTATACGCATCACATCATCTTTACCCCCCGTTTGACAGGCAGCTGCGCATGCTCCGCATCCGATAATAGCTATTGAACCATAGCCTTTTAAAAAGGCTTTTATTGTTTCAATATCTTTTAATGTTGTAACAATCATGATATAACCCCGATTCGATTTCTTAGATATATTATCATTAATAGTATATTAATACAATAATTTGAAAAAAATATTAAAGTAGTAATTTAAAGAGTTTACCTGAAGTATTCAAGTTAAAATACGTTGTCCCCAAACAAATTATTGATAAGGTCGGATATAGTTACTATTCCAGTACATCTCTCTGTTCCTTCAGAACTATATACTATTAAAAGCGGGCTTTTTTTAGTAAGAATAAACTGAAAAGCTCTTTCGCATGTCAAATTTTCTTTTATGCGGGACGCCGGCCGGATAACAGAAGATATTTCATTTATCTCTTCATTAGAATAAAGGATATCAAAAATCGTTAAAATACCCGAAATGTTATTTTGTGTTCCTTCTTTTCTTACAAGGATGCGTGAATGTCTGCTTTTTTTAAAAAGATCGATAGCTTTTTCCACGGTATCAGATTGGTCAATAATTACAACCTTTTCAATTGGGACCATGATATCTTTTATGCTGGAACGTGAAAACTCAAATGTTTTAAGGATAAGTTCTTTTTCTATTTTCTGAAAAGATCCTTCATTAGAAGCAAGCTCCAAAAGATCTATGAAGTCTTTTTTTGAAATACGCTTGTTATTTGTCTCAGGATTTTTTTTAATCGTTTTTGTGACAAGAGCTGAAAAAATCTTTTCTATGGGATGAAATATAAAAAAAGAGATCTTTAAGAACGGCAATATTTTTAATGCCATTTTGTTAGGGGCATATCTAAAAAGAGTTTTAGGGATAAGCTCGCCGATTATAAGATAAAGAAAGCTTGTTATGAACAAAGCCCAAATTGCAGGATTTTTAATGGTAGTTATTTTAAATAATGCATTAGAAAGTATAGAACCTGAAATAATACATAGATTAGTACCAATCAAAAGAGTGTTGATCATTCTTACGGGATCATCGATTATCTTTTGAAGAGCTATATTCTTTTTATCTCCTTTTTTGGCTTTTTTCATTACACGATGTTTATTCAAAGTGATAAGAGCCATTTCACTTCCGGCAAAAAGAAAAGCTCCGCATAGAAAAACTAAAATAATTAATATGTAAATTAAAACGATCATGTTATTTTCAGTTCTACTTCGATTATTTTTGTTTTTGATGCTTTCAAAATTATGAAAAGCATTTTATCGTCAATATTAAAATAGAATCCTTTCTTGGGAATCTTTCCGAATTTTTGCAGTATAAAAGCATTTATGGTATCAGAACTTTCTCCTTGTAGGGAAGATCTTGTGAGCTCTTCAATATCAACGAGTCTGGTATCACCAGGGATTATAAAATGATTTTTCTTTACTGTTTTAATAGATTTTTCATCGCTGTCAAATTCATCAGATATATCGCCTGTTATTTCCTCTACGATATCTTCTATATCAACTACACCTACAAAACCGCCGTATTCATCTACTACTATTGAAAAAGGCATTTCTCTTTTTTTCATATCTGTGAACTCTTGAAGAATTTTTTTTGTTTCAGGAATAAAAACTGGTTTTTTAATGTGCTTAATCAAAGAATTTTCAGATATCATATAATTCTTAACATCTATTATTCCTATAATATTATCGATACCTTCTTTATATGCCGGAATAAACCGGTGTTTATATTTTTTGAGAAGGATGTGGATCTCTTTTTCTGTTTTTGAAACATCTATCATATCTGTCTTTACTCTGGGAGTCAGAATGTCACCTATATTAAGCTGGCTGATCTTGATTATATTTTGTAGAAGTTTTTTTTCTGTTGCGTTAAAAGAACTTTTTTTTAGATGAAGCCCTGCAAGAGTTATTAATTCATCTTTCATAAGCCTAGGATAAGCTTTTGGCATGAGATGCTTTATTCTACCTACTATATTAGATACTAAAAATTGAGAGACCCAATTTACAGGTTTTAAAATCAGAACTACAGTTTTTAGTGGAAAACTTCCTTTTATAAGTAGAAATTTTTTATGAAAGATAGCAAAGTTTTTTGGAAGTATTTCTCCTAATATTAAAACGATTAATGTAGCGCTGCAAATGGAAACAAACATAGCCATTGCAGTATTGGATATAAAATGATTAAAGATCTTATCAGCTGAGAGAGAAAATCCGATATTTACAAAAGTGTTTGCAAAAAGAATGGATATCAGTGCACTGCTGAGATCAGAGAATATTTTTTCAATGCTTCTGTTCTTACTTGTTAATTCTTTACGCTGTATTATTGGAAGAGAAAAGATAGATGTTTCCATGGATGAAAAAAAAGCAGAAAGAATAAGGAATAAAGAAGCCCCTGCGAAATAATAAAATATTGTCATAGCTTTAATAAATTAGTTGATTATTTATACCCGTGTTATGTTCCTAAGTGGTACTCTTTGATCTTTCTGTGTATGGTCTTTCTGCTAATGCCAAGTATTTCAGCAGCTTTTGTCTTGTTGTTTCCGGTTTCTTTAAGTGCTTTTAAAATAAGTTCTTTTTCTTGATTTTTTACATTCATGTCCCCTGATGATAAAGATGAATGTCCTTCTGTGTTTTTAATGATATTTTCCGGGATATCTTTTTTTGTTATTTTTTCATTTTTAGAAAGTATCACGATACTTTCTATAGTGTTTTCAAGCTCTCGGATATTACCTGGCCAATCATATTCTTTAAGAATATTTATAGTTTCACCAGTTAGAAATTTCATTTTATTCCCGTGTTCTTTATTGTATTTTTTAAGAAAATGTTCGATCAGGATGGGAATATCTTCTTTTCGCTTTCTAAGCTGAGGTGCATATATTGTAACTACTTTTAGGCGGTAATAAAGGTCTTCACGAAAATAACCGTTTTTAACTGCTTCCTCAAGATTTTTATTTGTAGCTGCAAGTATTCTTACATCTACTTTTACAGGTTGGGTGGAACCGACACGCTCAAAAGTTTTTTCCTGAAGAACTCTTAATAATTTTACCTGAAGCCTGAGGTTAAGCTCGTTTATTTCATCCAGGAAAAGAGTACCTCCATTAGCATATTCAAATCGTCCTATTTTTCTGGAAACAGCACCGGTAAATGCACCTTTTTCATGTCCAAACAGTTCACTTTCAAGTATTCCTTCAGCAAGAGCTGCACAGTGAAGTGGAACAAATCTGTTATTTTTACGGATGCTGTTAATATGTATTGCGTTTGCTATCAATTCCTTTCCTGTTCCGCTTTCTCCCTCGATAAGAACATTTGCATTTGTTGGAGCAACTGCAAGAATTCTATGGTAAACATCTTCCATTACTTTTGAGTTTCCGATAATATTTGGAATACCATATTTATTTTCCAATCTTTCTTTAAAAAAGATATTGTCTATTCTCATCTTTTTAAGTTCCAGGGCGCGCTTGATCATTATTTCAAGCTCATCCAGATTTACTGGTTTTGTTATGAAGTCATAAGCACCTTTCTTCATAGCTTCAACAGCTTTTTCAACACTGCCATAAGCAGTAAAAAGAATCACCTGTAAGCTTTCATCTATAGACTTTGCTTCTTCCATAAGATCCATTCCGCTTTTACCGGGCATCTTAAGATCTGTTAAAAGGATATCAATATGCTTATCTTTTATTATTTCAATTGCTTTTTCTGCTGTTGCAACAGCAAAGATCTTGTATTCTGAAGATTCGAGGAATTCCTTTAGGCCTTTGAGAGTATTAACATCATCATCAACGAGTAGTATTTTCGCTTTTTTTACCATTTATTTATAAACCTTGCTTTAAATATATTCATAAGATTGTATAAATTTATTGATAGTATTTAAACACTCAAGAATATTTATATTTTTAGATCTTTTTTTATTTTGGTAAGGAGTTTTGGGATTGTTTCTTCAAGAGAGCCTTTCATAAGGATTCCGGATGCATTGTTATGACCTCCTCCGCCTAAAGAAGAAGCAATTGTTCTTACATTATAGTGCTTGCGTGAACGAAGGCTTACTTTTACTTTTTCTCCTTCAAGCTCTTTAAAGAAAAGGATGACTTTAACTCCTTTTATATTCATTGCAAAATTTATTATACCTTCACTGTCTTGACTTTTGGCTTTGGTCTGCTTGAGCATGTCCTGAGTCATTTGCATCCATATTATTTTTCCATTACACTCTGTCTGCATTGTAGAAATAACTGAAATAAAAAGATGTGCTTTTCTAAGCGGCTGGTTACAGGAATAGTTTTCATAAATATGTGAATGATTGAGTCCCATAGAAAGGAATTCCGCAGCTATTTTATGACTTTCTATTGTTGTATTAGAATATTGAAAAGATCCGGTATCGGTCGCAATAGATACATATATTGCTTCTGCGATATTAAGGGTTATCCTGTATCCTGCATATTTCATGAAATGATAAATTATTTCTCCTGTAGCGCTTGCATCTTCCTTTACAATGCTTAAATCCATTGAAGGGTGTGAGAGGACATGGTGATCTATGCATATTGTATAAAGAGAAGTATTCTCTAAAATGTTTGAAACTATGCCTATTCTTTTAATCTCATTTACATCAAGCACAATGAAAACGTCGGCCTTTTTTATAAATGAGCGTTCTTCTGATGTAAGATGGCCGTGTTCAATTATTTCATTAGCTCCTTTTAAAAAAAGACAGTTATCAGGGGTTATTGAACTATTGATCACAAGTACTTCTTTCCCAAGGTCTTTTAACATATTTAAAACGGCTATTTCAGACCCTATGGAATCACCATCAGGATTTATGTGAGATGATATAATGAATCTTTTTTTTGATTCAATAATTTCTTTCATAGTATCAAAAGAATTTTCAAAATCTTTATATTGCATATTATGTTCTTTCCGTTTTTGTGTTATAGAGAATCTAAAATAATATCACATTACATAAAAAAGAAGAAATAAATTCTTTATTGACAGAATTAAGGACTCAGGAGTTAGAAAGAAAAAGAGAACAGAAAAAGTTTTTCTTAACCTTTGTCAGGCAGACATTATTAGCTTTTTCCCGTCAAGAAAGATCTGTGCATTTTGCATAACACAATCAATATGCAGAGGTACATCGTTATTTCCACCAAATGAAAGGTTATTTCCAAAAGCTATATGGGCTGTTCCCTTAACTTTTTCATCCTCAAGGGTCTTCCCTGTAATTATTGCTTTATCGTTAGTTCCGATACCTAACTCTGCAACATGATAGGCTCTTTCTCCAACTTTATCCAGTATTGATCTTAATTTGTCGCTTTCTTTCCCCTCTATGGATATTGCAATATTGTTTTCTATAATGACTTTGACAGGTTCGAATAGCTTTCCTATGCCTGCAATGGATGCATCAATAAAACATACTCCGTTAGAACTGCTTGGAGCAAAACAGATCTCACCGTCAGGAAGATTACCAAATGCTCCATATTGGTCGAGTGTTGCGCCCTTTTTTCCATGTATACTTCTGTCTTCTTTTTTAAATGTGATATTTGTACCAAGGTCTGTCTTAAGTGTTACTTCACTGCATGCAGAAATATCTTCATGCAACTTTCCACATCGAAGTTGTAATTTATCATAATCCATATCAAGGCATCTATTGATCATTTCTTCTGTAATATCGGGCATTGATGCGATTCTTATACCATTTCGAGAAGCATTTCGCCTTGCAGTAGTGTGTGAAAGTGAACATGTTGTTATTAATAGCTCGCAATCAAAAAGAAGCATTTGAACGACAACATCTGATGGAGGTTCTTCTCCGTGTCTAGTCCCTACCGGTATTTCTATTATTTTTGCCTTGTAACCGACTATGTTCTGTGCATAATCAAAAAAAACATCAGCTATTTTGCGTTTGTTTATATCAGTGATTATCAGGCAGGATTCCGAATCCTGAAGTTTGAATGACTTTTCGAAAACAGATTTTACGGCAGATTCATTTATCATGGTTTTAATATAATAAAGTTATTAATATATGACAAGTAAAATACATTATTCTATTTCATAAACACAGCTGACTCATGAAATAAGCGCGTTAATATTTTTTATTTAATTTTAATGGGAGGGAAATATGAAGAGTTTCAGGAAAGAACTATGGTTTAATACTCCGAATAGAAGAGATTATATAAATATTACAAATGAGGTTTCTGTATTGATACAAGAAAGCGGAATAAAAGAAGGCTTATGTCTTGTTAATGCAATGCATATAACAGCGAGCGTATATATTAATGATGATGAGCAAGGACTGATCGGTGATTTTGATAAATGGCTTGAAAAACTTGCCCCGCATGAACCGGTATCTCAATACCGTCATAATACTTTTGAAGACAATGCAGATGCACATTTAAAACGTGAGATTATGGGAAGAAGTGTTGTTGTCGCTGTTACTGAAGGAAAACTTGATTTTGGCCCGTGGGAGCAGATCTTTTATGGTGAGTTTGATGGAAGACGCAAAAAACGGGTTCTTGTAAAGATAATTGGAGAATAGTAAATAGTCAATGGACTACGGACTATGGTCTATGGACGGTTCTTTGAGTTTAAGGAAATATTCGCAGTTTTCTTTCCCTTTCCATTCTTTATAAATGATGCTTCTTATGTCAACACACCGGAATGTTTCTCCTGAAATAGTGTTGTGCTCTCTAGTTCTATTATCATATGTATCACAAAAATATTTTCCTTGTTTATCTTTTTGAAGATGAATACAGGGGTCATTTAATGCTCCGCAGCAGGCTCCGCATCTTTTACAAAGAGCTTCATGCTCCTTTTCTTTATCAGTTATGTAAGAACTGTAATCTTTCATATTAACTTGATACTTTTTTATTCAAAAAAATAAAAATGTTGTTTTCTTATAAGAGCTGTGGTAATGATTAAAACCTTTTAATTATAAATATAAATTGGGAGGCTAAACATGTCAAAACATAAATCGCATCATGATATTTGTAAGATCTGCAGATCTCAGTGCTGTCAGTATTATGCGCTACAGCTTGATACTCCGAGGTCTTATGAGGATTTTGAAAAGTTGAAATGGTTTTTAGTCCATGAAAAAACAAAAATATTTGTTGATAAGAAAGAATGGTTTTTAGAGGTGCTTAATCCATGCAGATTTTTAACTGAGGAATATCATTGCAGTATTTATGATAAACGTCCTCAGGTATGCCGGGAATACGGGATCACTTCTGAAGGAGAGAGAGATTGTCATGGAAGTGACGCACATATAAAACATGATCATTATTTTGATTCTATTGAACAGATCGATGAATATACAAAAAAAAGATTTTCACGTAAGAGCAAAAAATAAAATTTGATATAGTTTTTTATAGCGAAAATTTCATTAAACAATTAAGTGTTTTAAATAGATATTATCTATCTTCATATTTAATTTAATAATTTTTTTGCGAATAAATAGTTGACATTATTAATTATGTCAATGTGTTTACTTAATAAGTCATATCAGCGTATTTGCCTAAATAGTCGCTATGAATTGACAATCGTTAAATAAAATGTTATAATTTAATGATTGAATTTATAGTTAAAAAAAGAAAAGGCAAAGCTTTCGTAAGAAAGTGACGCAAAGCTGCGGGACATTTTGAATGTGTCTGTCAGGATGTTATTAGTTGATTTAATGTGCTTTAATCTTAAAGCACAGAATTAACTGATAATAGTAATTTGCTGATATAACGCAATATAAAATAGTTAGCCGGGCTGCCGAAATAATTAAAAGGCAGTCCGGCTTTTTTTAACTGGAGGAAAATTTATGCTTAAGACTAAACTATTCATTTTACCTGTAATATTTTTATGTTTTATTGTACCTTTGCAAATTTTTGGAGATACGATAAGTATTGGGGATGGAAGTTATACAACAGATTGGCCCGGATACACAGGCTATGGTTTTCACAGGCCTCAAGAATATACAGCTCCTCTTCCAGGGTATTTTGGTCCACCGATTACTATTTATAAGACCTCTAATTTTACTGATCCTGTACCTACAAATGACTGGTGGAGTTCAGTTGTATGGCTTAAGTATTCACAAAAGCTTCATTCAATACCTTTATCATATATTTTTACTTCAGAAGGCATGGAAGTAACAGGACAAAATTATATGATAAACAGTAATACTGTTGGCGGTTACTGGAGCTGGACAGATTTTATTGTTAAAGGAAGCGGATTATCTCCCGAGGATGCAAGACTTGATGCAGTTAGTGACTGGTCAGTAGATATAAAAATGGCACAGAATGATAAATCTGTAACTGCAAGATTGATAACAGGTGCTCCTTTTATGTATTTAACATTTGATAACTGTGAACCTGTCATTAATTTTCCTCTAACACCTCTTTATTCAAAAACTAAAAACGGTACTGTTATAACTGATCAAACTAAAAGTAGCGGCAGTTATACTGGAGATACAATAAGAACATATGATGGGCACGGACGTTATTATGGATGGTTCGCACCTCAAGGAACAGTCTTTAATATAAATGGAGGTAATATGACTATAACATTACCTCAGAATAATAAATGGCTTGTAGTAGGTCTGCTTGCCTTAGGAAGACCTGAAACGTGGGACTCCCCTCCATTAGGAAATTTTAGTGACATGAATTCTTTACATGATTTCTTTTATCAACATGCTTACGCATGGCCGATCGATACGAGTGTATCTTGGAACTACGATAAAACTAACTCTAAAGTGTATGTTGATTATAATGTAACAACAGAGTCAAAACAATATAGTCAAACAACAACGCTTCAAGGTATTTTCCCTCATCAATATAAAAATATGCAGCAGAATTACTCTGGCATAACATACAAGACTGTCAGAGGAAATATGGAAGTACTTGCTTCGAATTCGTTTACTCTTGACCTTGATTTTCATGGTCTCATGCCGTATTTACCTGTACCTGCCGGCGGAAGTTTTGACTTAGATAAATTAAATGATTATATATTGGATAGGTATAATCAGCCCATACAGGGTGTTCCTGATATTACTTTAGGACATAATGACTGGATCGATACTTATTGGCATGGAAAACATCTCTCAAGTATCGCAAAATTAATTCCTATTACTCATATAACAAATGATACGACTTCAAAAAACCATTTTATAAATCTCATAAAAAACTCGCTTTCAGATTGGATGACATTTAATCCTGAGCTAAATGAGAATAATGATGCTCTTGGAAAAAGTTTTGTTTATCTTGATGATTGGAAAGCTCTCTTTGGATTTCTACCTGGATATGGTTCTGAACATTTTAATGATCAACATTTTCATTATGGATATTTTATATATGCTTCCGCAATTTTATCTATGTTTGACCAGTCGTTTCCTTCTCAATACGGTGAGATGATAGATCTTATCATTAGAGAAATAGCTTCACCGAATAGAAATGATAATATGTTTCCTTTTCTAAGATACATGAATGTCTATAACGGTCATTCATGGGCAAATGGTATTGGCGATTCAGCTTCCGGAAACGATCAGGAATCGGTTTCAGAAGCATTAAATTCATGGGCAAGTATTGCTCTGTGGGGTATGATCACAGGTCAGCAGGAATATGAGGATCTCGGTGTATTTTTACACTCTCTTGAATATGCCGGAGCAAGAGAATACTGGTATGATATAGACAGGGATACATATGATCACTCTATTTATAACGAGACATATATTAGTACTATGGTCTGGGGAGATCATTCATGTAATGCTACATGGTTTAGTGCTGAACCTGAGCACAGACATGGTATTATATATCTTCCTATAACACCGTCTTCACTTTATCTTGGACTTGATCCGACATTCGTTGAAAATGATTACAATTCTTTGGTAAGCGAATGCGGAGGAAATGTAAATCAATGGGTAGATATAATGAATATGTACAGGTCTTTTTATGATCCAAGCAGTGCTGTTGCTGAATTTGATGATACTAAAGACTTTGATCGCGGAAATAGTTGGGCTTTTACATATTTATTTATCCATAATATGAATAATTTAGGACATGTATTAGCTGATGTTACTGCTGATACTACTTCTTATGCTGTTTTTGATAAAGACGGGAGTAAAAATTATATGGCTTATAATCCTAACTCATTTGATATAGATGTAAATTTTAGTGATGGATTTCAACTTAGTGTTCCTGCAAAAAGTCTTGCATCAACTGCTGGTATTGTCTCTCCCGGAGTAACAGATGAAGAGCCCCCGAGTACACCTGTAAATATTAACGCAGTTTCAACAGGAAGCAGTTCTATTCAAATTACATGGGATGCTTCAACGGATAATACAGGCGTTGCAGGATATAATCTATTCCGCTCAGGTGCGTATATTAAATCTATTCCTTCTAATATTGCAAATGATACCGGCCTGCAGTCATCAACAACATATTCTTACAGTGTAAGTACATATGATTATGCCGGAAATCAATCAGAAAAAAGTGCAGTTGCAAGTGCAACAACTGATGATGGAGGAACAATTCCAACCACAGATCTTCCACCTGTTATTTATGGTGATGCATTTAATGGCGGAGGATATGATGATTTTAGTTTTAACACTTCAGAATCTGTAATAGTCATTGATGATAATTCCAATCCTTATACCGGACCATATAATATTTTATTTACTGCAGTATCTAATGGTAGCAACGCAAATGCACGTTTTGATCTGTACAAAGGTGAGAATACAACATCATCGGGTCTTAATCTTACAGAGTTTAACGGATTAGAGTTTTATATGACAGCCTCATCAGATTGTAGCGTTTGGGTAAGAGTTGGTGTAGGAGGTAATGATAGCGGTTACAAGCAGAAACGTGTTGATGTTACTAATTCATGGCAGAAATATACTATTGATCTTAATACTATGGATCTTGGTACTAAAACAGATATAAATACACTTCTTGCTATAACTATTCAGGCAGGTGATAACGGAGGATCGTTCAATCATACAATATATGTAGATGATATAATTTTAACAGGAGGATCATTACAGGATACTACTTCTCCTTCTGTCCCGCAGAATTTGACTGCGGTTTCATCAATACTAAGTCAGATAGATCTTTTATGGGAAGCTTCTACTGATAATATATCTGTTGAAGGATATAATATTTATCGTGATGGTCAATTCCTTAAATCTATTTCTACTGCTTATACAACTGATGTAGGCATGCTTCCAAATACTACTTATACATATAAAATAACTGCTTATGATGCTGCGGGTAACGAATCAGATTTTAGCAACGAAGCAACTATAACAACTCTTGATGATATTCTAGCTCCCTCTGTTCCTCAAAATTTTATTGCAGAGGTTGTAAATCTTACGAGAATAGATCTTTCATGGGAAGCTTCTACCGATAATATGGCAGTAGACGGATATAAGATTTATAGAGATAATTCTTATTTAAAAACAGTTATAAGTACTGTTGCGACCGATACAGGATTATCTCCAAATACTACATATACATATAAAATAAAAGCATATGATACAGCTGGCAATGAATCTGGATTTAGTAATGAATCTTCTGCATCCACTATAGACCAGGAAAACCCAAGTATTCCTTTAAACCCTGTTGCAAGTGCATCAGGACAGAACGAAATAAATATTTCATGGAATGCTTCAAATGATAATGTAGGAGTTACAGGGTATAATCTATACCGCAATAGCACATATGTTCGTTCGGTAAGTTCTACATCTGTTACAGATACAGGGCTTCAAGCCGGAACAGAGTACACTTATAATATCAGTGCATATGATTCAGCAGGCAATGAATCAGGCTTTAGTGTTTCAGCATCTGCTACAACAGATCCTCCGCTTCCTGATATGGTCGTAACAGATATTGAGTGGTCACCATCTTCTCCTATAGAAGATGATCTTGTTTATTTTAATATTACTGTTCGTAATCAGGGAGAAGGAATAACTCCGGCAGGAATTCCAATAGGTATTGGTGTATGGGTAGATGATGTTTTTGTAAGCTGGAGTGCATCTGATGATCAACTATCACCTGGAAGCAGTATTACACTTAGTACAACAGTAAGTAGTCTTCCATGGACTGTAGTTACAGGAGATCATACTGTTAGAGTTATTGTTGATGATGCTTCGAGGTTTGTTGAGAGCGATGAAACAAATAATATACTTGAAAAGATAATTTCAATAGGAGGATCTACTCAGTCAACTGTTACTCCGTGGAAGACAAATGAGAATGGGAGTCTCTATACAAACAGAGCATGGAACTATACACTTGGTTACCATTTTACTCCATCTGCGGATGGAG
>JAGLFH010000060.1 GCA_023144635.1 Candidatus Auribacterota bacterium
CTGATAAATAAAGGGAAAACAAGAGAAGACGCGTACAAGCTGGTTCAAAAAGCAGCTATGAATTGTTGGAAAGATAAAACTGAATTTAAAGATGAAGTCATGAAAGATAATGAAATCGTATCTCTCTTAGGCAAAGAAAAGATAGAAAGTGTTTTTTCATTGGAATCTCATATGAAGCAAGTTGATTTTATCTTTAAAAAAGTAGGTTTGGAATAATAAAAAAGAATTAAGGAGCGCTTTGCGCAAATGATTAAAAATGGCCACAGAGACACAAAAACACAGAGTCATGAACCGTGTAGGGTTCATGATGAATAAAAAAGATAAATATATGTAGGGGCGGTTCGCGAACCGCCCGTGTAAAATCTTTGAGCCTCTGTGCCTTTGTGGCTAATAATAAATAATTGTGCCGTGAGGCACACAATTAATAGGAAAAATAATATGTATCAAGCAAAGATCTATGTGACATTAAAAGAATCTGTTTTAGATCCTCAGGGAAAAACAGTAAAAAATGCTCTTGAATCATTAAGTTTTAAAGATGTAGCAAGTGTAAGACAGGGTAAGTATTTTGTAATAAAACTTGACCTTGATGATGAAGAGGGTGCTAGTAAAGAAATAGAGGAAATCTGCCGTAAGCTTCTAGTAAATACTGTAATTGAGACTTATAAATTTGATATAGAAAAGATCTAATTAAAAAATGATCAAAGAGAAGAGTTAAACAATATGACTGATTACCAAGAAAAACAATACGTGCGTTATTTATCTGTTGTGATCCCTGTTTATAACGAAGAAGAAAATATTGATGAACTTTTTTCTCGTCTTAAAAAGACCTTGGATGAAAAAAAATATAACTGGGAAGTTGTTTTTATAAATGACGGTAGTAGCGATCAGACAAAAGATATTCTCGTAAGATTACACAATCAAAATTCAGAAGTAAAAATAATAGAGTTTAACAGGAATTATGGACAGCATTCAGCTGTGTTTGCCGGTTTTAATGAAGTAGAAGGTGAAGTAGTTGTTGTTTTAGATGCAGATCTTCAAAATCCACCGGAAGAGATACCAATACTCATCAATAAATTAGAGGAAGGATATGATGTTGTAAGCGGTTTAAGAGAAAATAGGCAGGATTCATGGTTTAGAAAAATACCATCTTTTTTTATGGCTAAGATCATATCTTTTGCAACCGGTGTTAAGATGAAAGATTATGGTACAATGCTGAGAGCTTATAAAAGAGAGATAATAGAAAATGTAAAGAATTGTCAGGAGATCTCCAGTTATATTCCGGCGCTTGCTAATCTTTTTGCAAAAAAAGTCACAGAAATAAATGTAAAGCACAGTTCTCGTAGCGGAGGAAAAAGTAAATATAGTTTTTTAAAATTATTAAAACTTAATTTTGATTTTATGACAGGTTTTTCTGCTCTTCCTATTCATTTTGTGAGCATAATGGGACTTTTTGTCTCCTTTCTCGGACTTGGTTTTGGTGCTTTTTTAGGACTTAGAAGACTTTTTTTAGGAGATTTGCCTGGTGAAGGGGGTGTTTTTACGCTTTTTGCAGTATTGTTTGTTTTTATGGGAATACAAATATTTTCTTTAGGACTTATTGGTGAATATATTGGGCGTATTTATTCCGAAGTAAGAAGAAGGCCTCGTTATTTCATTAAACATAAGTTTATTCACAGATAGTTTTTAACTCTAAATGCCACTAAAAACTAATGCAATCTAGTAGATGGCAGGTATGCCTCGCGTAAAAGATCAGAAAAAAGAAGGAAGCAACTATTTAGCATGGCACGAAGATATAAGAGGGGTCATGAACCACGTAGGGTTCATGATGAACATAAAAAGTAAAGGGGCACCGACAAGCTTTCGCCCGTGTAAAAAGTAAACGTTGTCATTCTTGTCCCATATCAGGTACGGGGCAAACTTAAAGAGTCCCGTCTTTGGCGGGCTAATTTTTTATGAGTATAGAACTACAGACCATATTTGGCTTTAAAGTTGATATAGATACCTATGAGGGTGGAAAAGAAGGTATACCTAACCTAATCCGTCTTTTCAAAAAACACGACATTCCTGCAAGTTTTTTTGGTGTGATGGGGCCTGATCATTCTGGAAGGGCAGCATTTAGAGTGTTCACGCATAAAGGCTTCTTAAGAAAAATGATCCGCACAAAAGCGCCATCCCAATATGGTTTAAAAACTATGCTGTATGGAACTCTTCTTCCCGGACCTTTTATGCCTGTTAAGCTCAAAAAACATTATAAAAATATAATAGATGAAGGATTTGAGCTTGGAATGCATGGGTATGATCATATTGCATGGCATAATAATCTGACGCGTTGGAGTGAAGAGAGAATAAGAAATGAATACAAAAAAATGATGCAGGCTTATAGTGATGCAATAGGAGAGGATGTAAAAAGCCTTGGTACTCCGGGATGGCAGGAATCAATTAGGCATATAAAGGTAACAGATTCTTTAGGGTTTTCTTACAGAAGTGATACACGTTTTTCGCAGCCTTATTTTCCATCAATTGATGGTTATGTTTCAAATACACTTGAAATACCTACAACGTTCCCAAGTCTTGACGAGATAATGGGTAGAGAAGATATGCAGGAAAAAAATCCTGTTGAATATATGATGCAATATTTTGAAAAAGATAAAGTAAATATTTTTACATTGCATACAGAACTTGAAGGACGTTCTTATCTTGGTTTTTTAGAAGAATTTATCTTAAAATTAAAAGAAATTGAAAATATTGAATTTTTGACATTGAGTGATATTTCCAAACGGATCTGCCAAAAAAAAGATATTCCTAAAAAGACATTTCATATGGGAGAAGTTAAAGGCCGAGCAGGACTTGTTGCTATTGCAGAAAATAAATAGAAACTAAAAAGTTGAAAAATAAAAATAATAATAATGAATAAAACAGATAAAGAAAAAATAGAGTATAAAACAAAAAATTTGGAATTTAATTTATTATGAAAATTATACACAAATATATAATCAAAGAAACAATTTATCCATTATTTTTGTCAGTTTTTGTAGTAACATTTGTTCTTTTATTAGTGAGAATATTAAGAGTAGCTGATATGGTGATAAATAAGGGTGTTTCAGCAAGTGTTGTGTTTAATATCCTTTGGAACATGTCTTTATATCTTTCACAGTTCACTATACCTGTTGCTTTTATTGTTGCAGTACTTCTTGCTCTTGGGCGGCTGTCTTCAGAAAATGAGATTCTTGCTCTTCGTGCACTTGGTGTTAGTTTGTATAGAATTGCTCTACCTATTTTGATCTTTTCTTTTCTTCTGTCTCTTATGTTGCTATATATGCAGGATAAAGTTTTTCCAAAAATAAAGAATAGAACGGAAAATATTTTTTATAAAATATCAAGGGAGTCTAAAAAGTTTGCATTGGAAGAAAAGGAGTTTATTGAAGGTCTTGGTGAATATGTTTTTTATATCAGAGAAATACAAGACGATAAGATAAAAGATATAATTGTATATGAGCCTGTCGGAAATAACACGGCAAGAGTTATTACCGCAAAACAGGGAACCTATGAAATGATAGAAGAGGCAAATAGTATTTTCTTCAATCTCAAAGACGGGATATTTGATGAGCCCAAATCACCTGAATCGAAAGATTTTTATAAGATTAAATTTGATGATTATAAGGTAGAGATCCCTTTAAGGGATCTATCAAAAGGACAATTATCAAAATCACTTTCAGAAATGAGTTTTAAAGAACTTTTAAAAAAAGCTGAAATAATAAAAAAAAGTAAGACTGATATAGATGTGCGTCCTATTTATAATGAATATTATAAAAGAATAACTTTTTCTTTTTCAGCATTTGTGCTTACCCTTCTTGCTGTTCCTCTTTCAATAAGTATCCACAGGTCAGAAAGATCTGTGAATTTTGCAATGGCTCTCGGGCTTGTTGTATTATATTATGTGCTTTTGGCAGCCGGGGAGGCTGCAACGCTTAAAGGAGTTCTTATTCCTATTGTAATGACAAGCCTTCCTAATATTGTTTTAGGAAGCATAGGTGTTTATTTATTTGTTAAACTGGTGAGAAGCTGATATGAAAATATTAACAAAGTACATGCTTAAGCAATTCTGGTACTTCTTTTTGCTTTTTTTCATATCCTTTCTTGTGATCTTTGTTGTGGTTGATATTTTTGATAAGCTTGACGACCTGTTGCAGTATGAAATATCTTTTTGGGAAATAGTGTTATACTATATAAATTTTGTACCTCCTGTTATTGTACAGATAATTCCTATTGCAGTCCTGCTTGCAACGATCTCTCTTTTTAGAAAGCTTTCAGTTAATAATGAGTATGTTGCAATGGTAGGAGGAGGTTTTTCGCTGAAAAATATGCTTATTCCACTTGTGATAAGTGCATTAATAATAGGTGCAGTATCTTTTGTCATTCATAATTTTATAGCTCCAAGAGCATATTTTAATCAAGAGCGGATAAAGGCAGAAAAATTTGTGAAGGCAGACAGGCCTTCAAGAAAGATCATAAAAGATATAAACTTGATTGGTAAAGAGGATCAGCTAATATACATAAAAGCATATTATATTGATAAAAAAATAGCTAAAGGTATAACTATTATACAAAACAGTGCTGATAAACTTCACGAAAAAAGATTTATGGCGGCAAGTGCAGAATGGAACGGGAGGCATTGGATATTTAAGGAAGTGAATGTCTTTGACAGGAGAACGGGTTATATCTCTGAAAAAACAGTATTTTATCCTAAAATACAGATAGATATTCCAATAAAGCCTGATGATCTTCTCTTTTCAAAAAATAATCCGGAAATAATGAGTCTTTCTCAGCTATCTTCTTTATCAAAAAGGATTGTTGATAAGAAAAGCTCTTTTTCCAGGAAGTTAAAAGTTGAATATCATTATCGTTTTGCTTTTTCATTTGTAAGCCTTGTAGTGCTTTTTGTTTCAGTCCCTTTTGGATTGATGCAAAAAAGAGGACCGAAGTTTTTGAGTGTAGGTATTGGTGTTGTAATAAGTCTTTTTTACTATATTGTGCTTTATATATTGATTTCTTTTGGAAAAGGTAAGGGCTTTTCTCCTTTTTTATCTGCATGGGGAGCAAATTTTATTTTTTCAGCTTTTGCATATGTCATGTTTTATATAACTCCTAAATAGGAAAGTTTAAATTATTATGAAAAGTTTTGATAAAAAAGAAATATTGATGTTTTCATTCTTGGCTTTTTTAACGTTTTTTCTTTTTTTCTTTAATCTGGGAAATGTTGGACTTTTGGAACCCGATGAAGGGAGGTATTCTGAAATACCTCGCGAAATGATAGAATCTTCTGATTGGATCGTACCAAAGCTTAATGGTGTCCTTTATTTTGAAAAGCCGCCTTTAGTATACTGGCTTGTAGCGATCAGTTTTAAAGTCTTTGGTTATAATGAATTTGCAGGTAGATTTCCTGGAGCTTTTTTGGGAGCAATAGGAATATTTCTAACATATTTTCTTGCAAGAAGAATGTATGGAAAAAAATGCGCTTTTTATTCATCACTTATACTGCTTACAAGCTTGGAGTATTTTTTTGTATCCCGCATAATACTTCTCGATATACCTCTTGCTTTTTTTATCACACTTACTTTTAGTAGCTTTTATTTTTACCTAACTTCAGAAAAAAGAAGTAAGTTTTGGCTTATTTTATTTTATATAGGAATGGCATTAGGGACGCTCACGAA
Organism: Candidatus Auribacterota bacterium; assembly: GCA_023144635.1. Classification (GTDB taxonomy): domain Bacteria; phylum Auribacterota; class JAFGBW01; order JAFGBW01; family JAFGJP01; genus JAGLFH01. The sequence goes on from JAGLFH010000060.1 coordinate 5,712, forward strand.
AGGTCCAGTAGCTATTGTTTTGCCTGTAGGAATTCTGTTTGTTTTTCTTCTTCTTACATCAAATTTGAAATATTTTATTTCCGATAAAACACATTTTGCTGGTTTAGCTGTTTTTTCTGTACTGACAGTTCCGTGGTTTATACTTGTTACAATAAGAGAACCGTCATTTTTTAATTTCTTTTTCATAAGAGAACATGTTTTACGTTTTTTAACAAATGAACACAATAGAAATGAACCTTTCTACTATTTCTTTCTTATAATCCTAGCTGGTTTTTTCCCGTGGATAGTTTACATTCCTTTTTCTTTAAAGCGATATTTAAAAGTTTTTCCTCTTAGCGTGTTTAAAGATAAAGAACTGAATAAGTTTTTATTTTTGTTTCTTTGGTCTGCAGGTATTTTTGGTTTTTTTTCCATATCAGGATCAAAGCTGGTAGCTTATATTGTTCCGATATTTCCTGCAATTTCGATTATGGCAGGGCTTCTTATTGCTCATATTATTGATGATAAAGCAGTTTTAAGAAAGGAACATTATGTTATCTTTTCTTTGCTTATCATTCTAGTGATTATTTTTTCAGGTTTTATGATCTATTTTGCTCTTTTTCGACATAAAATAGAGGGGCTTTCGATAATAATTTCTCTTATAGGTGTTTTTCTGATCTCAGGTTTTGGTCTTTCGTGGTATTTATTTTTTAGAAAGAACAGGAGAGGTTCTGCTTTTTTAACACAAATTATTTCAGTTGCTATTATGCAGTTTTTGGTTATTTTATCGCTCCAAAGAGCAGAATATTATCTTTCAGCAAAAAGTATAATGGTAAAGTTAAAAGATATAAAAAATCAAAATGACCGTGTTTATAGTTTTGGGTGCTATCAGCAATCTATGCCTTTTTATCTCGGTGAAAGGGTAAAAATAATTGACTGGAGAGGGGAACTAGAATTTGGTATTGATAAATTAGATGAAAAGATAAGGAATATTTGGTTTTTAAAAGGCAGAAATGAGTTTTTACTTGCTGAACTTGAAAAAGAAGGCAGGATGTTTATTGTTATGAAAGAGGGAGATTATGAAGCATTTATGAAAAATCACCCGAGTGCTAATCTGTTTAAACTTATCTCTGCCAATGAAACACTTTTGCTGACAAACGAGCCTGCTGAAAAGAATAAGTGTAGTAGTGAGCTGTGAAATAAATATAGAGTGACTTATGCAATTGTTAAGGGTTTGTTGTTTACAAAATACTTTTTATCGGCGAGAATTATCGTTTACAAATTATTAGCGTTGGTTTTTGTATAACTTATCTGCGTCTAAAGGGAGGCAATAATGCTGAATTCAGAAATATTATATCTTATAGGAAAACAGCTTGATGAAAAAGATGTTTATGATTTTACAATTGTAGAGGAATGCCTTGAAAGTGGGAATAAGCTTTTCATTGTTAAGGGTTCAACAGTTGCAGATAACAGCCGTGTTCATCTTACCTACACAGAGTCTCATCTTGAAGAATTCAGAGATAAAGAGCTTCAGGACGGCGGCGGTTTTGAGATCTTTAAAAAGCGCCTTAAAAAGGAGAAAGACCGTCTTGAAGAGATGAATAAGAGCTTAAAAGAAGACAATCAGAAGCTGAGGACTCTTTTTAAAGATGTATCAGGAAAACTTTTGGAAATACATGAAGAAAATGGTAAAGATAAAGGAAAAGTAAAAGAAGAAAAAAAAAGTTAAAAATGTAATTGCTGGTGATTATCAAGTTTAACTTAAGTTTATAAATAATTAAGATTTTCGCTGTATAAAATCTTTGAAAAAATAATATCCTGTTTTCCTCTAATCCTGTCAAAAAACTGATTATATAAATTAAAATGAGAAACAAAAAACTTACATTTATTCTTTTAAGCATAATAATGATCTTTATTTTTACAATGCATATTCGTGTTGTAACAGATAAAGATCACAAAAAACAGTATCATCTTACAACTTTTACTGAATTTAAAAATGATGATAGTAAAAAGAATGGGATGAGTTCAGAAGAATTAAAGAGATCAAAAAGAGTTAAGAAAATATCCATTGGTCATGCATCTATTAAAGATATTATAGAAATAAAAGGTTTCGGTATTGGCCTTGCAAAAAAAATAGTTTCAAAGAGTAAAGATATTGAGAGCGATATGACGGATAAAGACTTGCTTTCAATAAAAGGTATAGGCAAATCAAGGCTTGCAGCATTAAAAGAATATTTTATTATTCCAAAAGCCAAGAATGAATATGATATGGAAGATAATAGTATTAATGAAGACGTCTCTCATGGTAAATGTCCATTCTGTAAAAAGGTGTTTGGAGAACATAACCGCACCCAGAAGTCAGTATATATTTATTGCCCTCACTGTCTAAAATACGTAGCAGAAACGCAGAAGACAGAGGACAGATGACAGAAAACAGAGAGTAGATGGTGCCTTTTCGGCGGATGATTGTAAGATTAGCCACAGAGAGCACCGAGTACACAGAGGTCATGAACCGCGTAGGGTTCATGATGAACGAAAAAATAAAATGCATGTAGGGGCTGATTCCAAATCCGCCCGTGTAAAAAATAAAACGTACGTCATTCCTGCGGAAGCAGGAATCTAAGCAAAAATTAGTTTGTTTGATGTTTTGAATTTGTTTTAATCATTTGAAAATTGTTTTTTAATATGTTGTGCCGTAGGCACACCTTAACTTTAGGCATTTTTATTATGGCAAACCCCGTTATAAAAAACAAAAACAGAATTTGGCTTATATTAAATATATGTTTGATTATTATTTTGCTCTCTCTTTCTGTTTATTATTTTCCTGCACTTTTACAGAGATATGATTTAGAGAAAGGATGTGTTGTCTCTTTTATTGATGTCGGTCAAGGTGATTCAGCTGTCATTCAGATAAAGGGAGGAACAAATATTCTTATAGACGGAGGAGAACTTTTTTATCCAGGTACTCAAAAGAACAGTTTTAAAAGAACTTTGAAAAAATGGTTAAAGAAAAATAAGGTAAGAGAGTTTGATCTTGTAATAGCAACTCATCCTCATTCAGATCATATAGGCGGCCTTACAGAAATTTTAAAAAACTATCCTGTGACGACTGTAATTGATCATGGATATTTACATGAATCTTTTTTATATAAAGACCTATTAAATACAGTAAAAAATAAGAGAATACATGTTATAAAACCTGTTGCTGGTCAGGAACTTAAAATATCAGAAGATGCAAAGCTTCTTTTTTTATCTCCTGCTAAGGAAAATGTTTTTGATGATCTTAATGAAAATTCATTGGTAACAAAATTTATTTACAAAAATATCTCTTTTTTGTTCACAGCAGATGTCGGTTATGATGCTGAGAGATGGATGATAAAGAACCTTGAAGATTATCTGAAAAGTGATGTGTTAAAAGTAGGTCATCATGGGTCCAGTACATCAAGCAGTGCCCTTTTTATTAAAGCTGTTTCTCCAAAATTAAGCGTTATTTCGTGCGGAAGGAATAATCCTCATAATCATCCTGAAGTTCAGGTATTGGATGTTCTTGAAAATGAAAACACAAAAGTTTTTAGAACAGACCTTCATGGTACAGTTACTGTTTTTACAGATGGAGAAGATGTAACCGTAAAAACAGAGAAGTAAAAACTCTACTTTTTAATCAATGAAACGCCTGTCATCTCTTTTGGCGGTTCTATTTTCATAAACGCAAGGATGGTAGGAGCGATATCGCACAATTTCCCATCATCTCTTAAGGCTAGATCTCCTGCACCTACAATTGTAAGAGGCACAGGGTTAGTTGTGTGTGCTGTCATGGGTGAGCCGTCATCCAGTTTTGTCTGTTCTGCGTTTCCGTGATCTGCTGTTAAAATACAAATTCCGTTCTTTTTTAGAACTTCCTCAGCAACATCGTGCACGCAAGTATCTACGGTCTCTACTGCCGTTATGATCTTGTCATACATACCAGTGTGCCCTACCATGTCACAGTTTGCAAAATTACATATAATAACGTCATATTTATCAGATCTTACAGCTTCTACAAGCTTATCTCTTACTTCAAAGGCACTCATCTCAGGTTTCAAATCATAAGTGGCTATTTTGGGGCTGTTTGTAAGAAGACGGTCCTCGTTCTTAAAAGGATCGTTTCTTAAAGAGTTAAAAAAGAAAGTTACATGAGCGTATTTTTCTGTTTCAGCACATCTCAATTGTTTTAAACCCATCTCAGACAAAAGTTCACCAAGAATATTTATATTTGTCATTTCAGGATAAGCTTCTTCAAAATTACCGTCATCATAGTAATGGGTCATTGTGACAAAATGAAAATTTTTAATGCTCTGTTCAAAGTTATTAAATTTGGGTTCTACAATTGCTTTTGTAAGTTGACGTGCCCTGTCATATCTAAAGTTAAAAAATATTATTGAGTCTCCTTCTTTAGCGCCATCATAATTTATAAGCCTTGGTTTAATGAACTCGTCTGTTTCATCTAAATTATAAGCATCATCAACGGCTTCTTTCCAGCTTTTGACTTTTTTACCCTGCCCGTCTATTATGGCGCGATAGGCAAGTTCTGTTCTATCCCACCTGTTATCTCTATCCATAGCGTAGTATCTTCCTATAACAGATGCTATTGCTCCTATTTCAATTCTATCGATAGCATTTTGCAGAAAGGTCAGATGTTCGATAGCAGATTTGGGGGGAGTATCCCTGCCGTCAGTAAGCGCGTGAACGACTACATTTTTAAATTCAGCTTTTTTGCACATTTCAAGAATTGCTATTGAATGCCTTGTAACAGAATGAACACCTTCTTCCTGAATAAGCCCTATTAAATGTAAGGTTTTGTTATTTTTCTTTGCATGTTCTATTGTCTTTAGAATTGTTTTGTTATCAAAAAAATCTCCGTCTTTAATGGATTTATCTATTCTTGTAAGGTTTTGGTAAACAACTCTTCCTGCTCCGATATTTAAGTGTCCTACTTCACTGTTTCCCTGATATTTATCAGGCAGTCCTACGCTGAGGCCCGATGCTTTAATAGTAGTTGTAGGGCATTCTTTTTCATAAAGATCTGTATGAGGTGTCTTTGCATTTAATATTGCGTTGCTCTTCTCATTATTACCTTTACCCCATCCGTCGCGTATTATTAAACATATTGGTCTTTTATCCATTAATTACTCCTTTAATATTTATATAAACAAATAGTTTTCATATTATATTTGAATTTTTTCACGGTTTAAAGTGAAAAAAATCATCCTGCTTGCCCTGAGTGCAATCGAAGGGAGCATAGTTCGAAGTACCCGTAGAGGTAAAAAGTATGTAGGGGCGGGCCTTGCGTCCGCCCGTTTAAACTTTTTTTACAATTATCAGCGAAGCTGTTCTTTCTTAATCTTTTTTCCTTTTCTCGGTGTCCTCTGTGCCCTCGGTGGCTAATTTCTTTTGCTTTTCTGTTTTACTCTATGGACTATCGACTGATTTCTAACGCTTTAACTTTTCCACGTATTTTTTTAAATTATTTAATGTAAGATACATTGGCTGGTAGGGAGCTTCTTTAGTCCCGACTAAATGTCCGAAAGGAATAAATCCCAAATGCTTATAGAGTTTCATCTGACGGAGTGTCCCTGAGACTACAGTAAGATCAAAGCCTTTTTCCAGCCAGTATTCATACCAATATTTTACAAGTCCTCCAAAAAAAGTCATCCCCCGAAATTCTTTTTTTAAGACAAGAAGTCTTGTTTCAAAAATATGTTTATATTTGGGTAAATAACTTTCAAAATCATCCAGTTTTTTCTCTATCGAAAAAGGTCTTTTATCACAGGTGCATACCATGCCGATAAGTTCTGTCTCTTTTTTAAGAATGAGATAGGTGTTTTTTTCGTGAAACTTATCTTTGAGTGTTTCTTCCTCGTTCCTTTCATGCTGGGGAATTTCTTCAACAAAGGTCTGATAATTTAAACGATGGATCTGAGTAAATTCATCTTCATTATCTGCGGTTTTGAATATGAAATTTATAAAACTTTTTTCTTTCATTTTTTTTTCTTATATATATACTGAATAAATTATTCGTTTTTATAGTTTATTATAATTAAGTTTTCATTAATAACGAACAATAATTTACCCGTCGACACAAAATCGCGGCTGTAAAGCCGTGTATAAAGTGAAAAGGGTATCTCGCCATAGTCTTTTAAAGACGAAGGCGGATATGTTTTTAAGCGAGGTTAAAACGAGTTGAAACGTGAAGTGCCTGCGGGTGTAGCTGTAGGAATATTTTAAGATGATAGACTACCACATACATACTGAGCTTTGCTGTCATGCTATTGGAAAAATGGAAGACTACGTTGAGGCTGCCTGCGGTGCCGATTTGAGTGCAATGGGCTTTTCTGACCACCTTCCTTTTAACGAGACCCATATGAAAAATCTAAGTATGGAGCTTGAGGATCTGGAGTTCTATCTAAATAAAATACCTGAACTTGAGAAAAAATACGGGATAAAAATATATAAAGGTATTGAAGCCGATTTTTATCCTGAAAAACAGAATGAGATCGAAGATCTACTTAATAAACATGAATTTGATTATATTTTTGGTTCAGTGCATTTTATTAACGGATGGGGTTTTGATAATCCAAAGTTTCTCACCGAATGGAAAAATTATGATATAGATCTTGTATATAGATCTTATTTTCAGAATGTGATTGAAATGACTAAAACGGGTTTATACGATATTGTAGGACATATTGATCTTGTTAAAAAATTTGGATATTTCCCAAAGGATTCCTTTGATAAAGAAATAGTTGAGGTAATATCTGCGGTAAAAGAGGCTGATATGATAATAGAAGTCAATACATCAGGGCTTAGAAAACCTGTACGAGAGATATATCCTTCTGAATTTGTCCTTAAAAATGCTAAGGAATATGATATTCCTGTTGTTCTTGGTTCGGATGCTCATAAGCCGCAAGATGTAGCTGGAGATTTTGATAAAGCTAAAGCCCTTCTTAAAAAAGTGGGCTATACTCGTACGGCTGTAATAGAAAAAAGAAAGATCGTCGACTGGGAAGAAATATAAAAGAAATTAAAAATTAAGGAGTTTCCACTAACGCGGAAACAGATTATTAAAAAAGTGACCCTATAAAACCACCCCGTAGGTGTAACTTGTTTATTCCTGCGGGGTAGAATTTTGCTGATCGTATGTAGGGGTGGGGCTTGCCTCCTCCCGTTGTAAAATAAATGTTTTCCTGATCAAAATAAAAAATTAAGGAAATAAATTATTAAATTTGGTTTATACTTTTATTTTCAAATTTTGTTTTCTTTCGTGACAATTAGTGTAATTCGTGGTTAATTAAATAAATATTGTGCCGTAGGCACACCTTTATTTTTAATTTTTAACTTTTCATTTTGATTTTTTTTACTTTATGACTTTAGAGCATTTCTTAGCTTTTATCTGAGTCTTGTGTCTTGAGTCTGGAGTCTCTTTATGATTGAAGCGCTTTTTTACACCAAAAATAATGACAAGAGCGTAACATGCAGTCTTTGCGGGCATGGTTGTATTATAAAAGAAGGAAAGAGGGGCATTTGTGAGGTAAGAGAAAACATTAATGGTGTTTTGTATTCTCTTAATTCTGATTTGTTGATATCTTCTGCTAGCGACCCGATTGAAAAAAAGCCTCTTTATCATTTCTTGCCAGGATCAACTGCTTTTTCAATTGCTGCTATGGGTTGTAATTTAAAATGCAGTTTTTGCCAGAACAGCTCAATCTCTCAAGTTTCAAGCAAAGAACCTGTTGAAGGTCAAAAAATATCATGGAGTGATATTATCTTAGCTGCAAAAAGATCCAATGCATCTTCAATAGCTTACACATATAGTGAACCTACTGTTTTTTATGAAATGGTAAAGGGCGTAGGTATGATTGCTAGGCAAGAAGGATTTAAAAATATTCTTGTTACTAATGGTTTTATGAGTGATGTTGTAGCTCATGAGATGTTGTCTTTTATTGATGGAGCAAATGTTGATCTTAAATTTTTTAATAATGAAAATTACAAAAAACTTACCAATGGAGATCTGGAAAAAGTTAAGAGTTCTATTGAAATATTTGCTCACGCCGATTCTTTTCATCTTGAGATAACGACTTTGTTAATACCTGGCATTAATGACACAGTTGATGAATTAGTTAACATGGCATCATGGATAGCATCTCTTGATATTAATATTCCATGGCATATCAGCCGTTTTTTCCCTCAATATAAGATGCTTGATAAGAGTTCAACGACGAAAGATACACTTGAACTAGCTTATAGAATTGGAAAAGAGCAAGGACTTAAATACGTTTATCTTGGAAATGTACATGACCGGGATCGCGAACATACATATTGTCATAAATGCGAAAAAGCTGTTATTAAGCGTACAGGTTATTGGATAGATGACATAAATATTAATGATGGCTTCTGTAAATACTGCGGAACAGAGGTTTCTGGAGTTTGGAAATAAAATTAGACTCAAGATGCAAGACTCCAGACTCAAGGAAAGAATACCGGGATCCAAACCCTAGAGCCAAACATACGTTTTATTCTTTTCCCCTTTGAGTCTTTGTGGCTAAATTTATAATAATCTGCGCGTTAGCGCTTTTTAATCCTGAGCAGCTTGCAGTGAGCGAAGTCGAACTTACTGAAGGGAGTCGAAGGACATTTTTTTGACTTATGTCTTATATCTTTTTTGTTGATTTTTGGAAAAAATTCCGTTATATATATCCCTAATATTAAAACCAAGGAGGTATCAAAAAATGGCATATGTTATTAGTGATGAATGTGTTTCCTGCGGATCATGTGAACCTGAATGTCCGGTAAATGCAATAAGTCAGGGTGAAAATAAATATGAGATCGATGCTGAAAAATGTACTGATTGTGGAGCATGTGCAACAGTCTGTCCAGTAGAATGCATTAGCCCGAGCAGCTGAAAATAATGTTTTTTAAAGGGTGTATTTTCTATAACATGTTGAAAATACACCCTTTTTGCTTTTCTGCATTGAACCATAGAAAAAACGTAGTAGGGGCGGGCCTTGCGTCCGCCCGTGCAAAAAATACAGTGTTTGGAAAGGTGTTTAATTTGCGAGAATTTGCGTCATGAAAAATAATTCTTTTGACATTATTGTTATTGGTGCCGGACATGCAGGATGCGAAGCTGCATCGGCTGCAGCCAAAATGGGGGCATCAACAGCACTTTTTACTTTTAATCTTGATACTATTGCACAAATGTCATGTAACCCTTCAATTGGGGGGATTGCAAAAGGACAGATAGTACGCGAAATAGATGCTCTTGGAGGCCTTATGGGGCAGGTTATTGATAAAAGTGCAATACAGTTTAGAATGCTTAATGTAAAAAAGGGGCCGGCTGTTTGGGGGCCGCGTGCTCAAGCAGATAAGAAGCTTTATCAGCTTATTATGAAAAATATCCTCGAAGAGCAGGAAAACTTGGAGATCATTCAGGATGAAGTTACTGATATACATGTAAAAAATAATAAGATCTCTGGTCTAGAAACCATCAGAGGTCAAATATATAGATCTAAAGCTGTTATTATAACCACGGGTACATTTATGAAAGGAATGATCTATATAGGTCCTTTTACAACAGAAGCAGGACGTTTTGGAGAACCTGCATCTAAAAAATTATCAGTTAGTCTTAAAAGGTTGGGATTAAAGCTTGGAAGGTTAAAAACCGGTACTCCTGCGCGTGTTAACGGAAAATCAATAGATTATTCAAAGACAGAGATACAATATGGTGATAAGAATATAATACCCTTTTCTTTTTCAACAGAAAAAATAGATGTAGAGCAGATCCCCTGCTTTATTACGCGCACAACAAAGAAGACAAAAAATATTGTAAAGCGGAATCTAAAATATAGTCCCCTTTATTCAGGTAAGATAAGCGGTGTAGGAGTGCGCTATTGTCCTTCTCTAGAAGATAAATTTGTTAAGTTTCCATCTAAAGAAAGCCATCATATTTTTCTTGAGCCTGAAGGAAGAGATACTAATGAGGTCTATGTAAACGGTGCGTCTTCAAGTCTTCCTGAAAAAGTACAAGTTAAGATGATAAGGTCTATTGCTGGTTTGGAAAATGTCGAGATAATGAGAATAGGTTATGCAATAGATTATGATTTTGTGTTCCCTATACAGTTAAAACCTTCTTTGGAAGCAAAAAAAATAGAAAATCTTTTTTTTGCAGGACAGATAAATGGTACTTCCGGATATGAAGAAGCAGGAGGGCAAGGACTGATAGCAGGCATAAACGCATGTTTAGTTTTAAAGAAAAAAGATCCTCTTATTCTTAAACGTTCAGACTCTTATATTGGAACCCTCATAGATGATCTGGTTACAAGAGGTACAGAGGAACCTTACAGGATGTTTACATCTCGTGCAGAATACCGTTTGTTATTAAGAGCAGATAATGCTGATATACGTCTTATGCCATATGGAAAAGAACTTGGGCTTGTTAAAAAAGAAGATTTTAAAAAAATGAATAAGCGGAAACAAAAAATAGAAGAACTTAAAATCCTTGCAAGAAAAAAATCAATTGATGATGAAACAGCTCAAAACTATATATTGCGTTCAAGATCAAGCGCTGATATTACTATTGAAAAGCTTAAAGATTGTTTTGATCTTTGTTATGGGGATGCAATGACATTATATTCAGACATTCTTTATCGAGGGTATATAAATAAGATGGAGCATGAAATTGAGCGTCTTAAAAAATATGAAAATCTTGCTATTCCTGATAAATTTGATTATTCTAAAATAAAAGGTCTCAAAAAAGAGAGCATAGAGAAATTATTAAAAATAAGGCCGGTTGCAATAGGTCAGGCAATGAGAATATCCGGAATTACTCCTGCTGATGTGACTTTGCTTATGTTTGAAGTAAAAAAGTTCGGAAAAGAACGCGTAAAGATAAAATAAAAGATTTTTATTAGGGTACTGGGGTGTCAGAATGAATGATTTTTTTCAATGGTCTAAAAGTATTTATGAATCTCCTTCTCCTACTGTTATAAAGCTTCTTCAAACTCTGGCTGTTGTTGTTATATTTTCTATTCTTTCTTTTGTAATAAAGCGTATCATAAACAACCATGTTCAGGATCTAAGGAAAAGGCATCTTTACAGAACGTTTTCTTCTTATATAGTATTTCTCATAGGTTTTTTAGTTTTTGCAAGAGTCTGGATAGACCAGATGGCATCAGTAACTATGTTTTTAAGTTTTCTGGGTGGCGGTATTGCTCTTGCTTTACATCAGGTAATAATGAGTGTTGCAGGCTGGCTTCTTATAATTTTGAAAGGTTATTATAATATAGGAGACAGGATAGAGATAGGAAGTGTAAAAGGTGATGTTATTGATATTAGTGTTTTTTATACTACATGTATGGAAATAGGTAACTGGGTAGGAGCTGATCAAAGTACAGGGAGAATGGCACAAATACCAAATTCTCAAGTTTTCAAAGAAACAGTGTATAACTATACCAGAGGTTTTGAATATATATGGAATGAGATATCTTTTCTGGTTACTTTTGAAAGTGACTGGAAAAAAGCTGAAGAGATCCTTACAAAAGCTATTAATAAATACAGTGTGGAAGTAACAGATAAAGTAAGAAGGCGTATTCAGAAGATGTCGCAGCAATATTGGATAAGCTATAAGATACTCACACCTATAGTTTATACGACAATAAAAGATTCAGGTGTTCAACTAACGGTCAGATATATTACAGATGTTAAAAAAAGAAGAACAAGTGAAGTAAAATTCTCTAGAGAGATCCTTGAAGTGTTTAATAAAGAAAAGAGCATAGAATTTGCTTACCCCACAACACGCTTTTACCATAGAGGCGAATAAATAAGATAATCTGTTAAATTAAGGGTTTGATCTGTTATTCTTATTTTTATCTTATTAGTATATTTCTAAATGTTTTGAATTTGTTTTGATCATTACCAGAATCTAATCTATATCATATTTTGCCCGCTAGGCATAAAACCACGCCTGCAAAGCCGTGATAAAGACAATGTCCATGTTTCTGGATGAAGCTGAGATAAGGGTATCTCACCGTAGCCTTACAAAGACGAAGGCGGATATTTCGACAAGGTTCCACCGAGACGAAACGTGAATTTCAACGGGTGTAAGTCTGTGAAATTACAAAAGTTTTATTTTATGTATTAAAAAATGAATTTAACTTTTTCAATACATCTATATAATTTATAAATATATATACTATACTTTAATATTTAACTTGTTTATTAAAATTATTAATATATAATCTGCTTTACAGTTTTTTTGAAACAAGTCGCAAACACCATATATTGTGTGTTAAATTTTAAAAAACACAACATAAAGTGCTTTTTTCCCTTGACTTTGTTTGCTCGCATTCTTAGTATTAGCTTATGTGATAATTAAACAGCAATCCTTAATTTGGGAGGTTTTTTATATGGAAGTTTCCATCCAGAGTACCGAAATCAAGCCTAAACAGGTTAATTTAACTGATAATGCCGTAAGAGTGCTTGAAGCCAGGTATTTAAAAAAGAATGAAAACTCTGAAGTAATTGAAAAGCCGGAGGATCTCTTTTGGCGCGTTGCAAAATGTGTTGCGTCAGTAGAAAAAAATACACCGAATATTACAGAGGATGATATAAAAAAATATGAAATAGATTTTTTTAATCTTATGGCAGAAGGTTTTTTTATGCCTAATTCACCTACTTTGATGAATGCGGGAAGAGAAATGGGAATGCTTAGTGCTTGTTTTGTTCTTCCGGTAGAGGATAGTATACATGGAATATTTAAATCTATTCAAAATACTGCTCTTATACAAAAAGCCGGTGGTGGAACAGGATTCAGCTTTTCTCGTCTTCGTCCTAAAGGGGATATAGTACGCTCAAGCGGAGGGACTACATCTGGTCCTCTTTCCTTTATAAAGGTTTTTTCAGAGGCAACAGAGGCTATTCAACAGGGAGCGTTCCGGCGAGGTGCCAATATGGGGATCATGCATATATATCACCCGGATATTATAGATTTCATTAACGCAAAACAGGATCTAACAAAACTTACTAATTTTAATCTTTCTATTTCTGTTCCTAATGATTTTATGGAAGATCTTAAATCAAATCCTGACAAGATACATATGGTAAAGAATCCAAGAACGAATGAGACTTATCCGCTTCTTAAGCAGGATTCACCTGAAAAGTACTGGACTGTCAGCGAAGTGTTTAATGTGATCGTTGACAGAGCTTGGGAATCAGGAGAACCGGGGATCCTTTTTATTGACCGCATTAATGAAGTTAATCCGACACCTCATCTTGGCGATATAGAGGCGACAAATCCATGCGGGGAACAGCCGCTGCTTCCTTATGAGGCATGTAATTTGGGCAGCATTAATCTTAGTAAATTCGTAAGAATAGATAAGCAAGGAGAGCGTGATTATGACTATGATGCTTTAAGAAAAATCATTCATGCCAGTGTGCGTTTTCTTGATAATGTAGTAGATGCAAATAATTATCCATTAGCAGAGATTGAAAAGATGTGTAAAGGTAACAGAAAAATAGGATTAGGTGTTATGGGGTTTGCTGATGCTCTTTATCTTTTAAGAATGCCATATACATCTGAAGAAGGAATTGCCTTTGGTGAAAAAGTCATGAAATTCATAAATGATGAATCACATATTGCATCTCAAAAGCTCGCAGAAAAAAAAGGTGTTTTCCCTAATTGGCCGGGTTCTGTCTGGGATACACAGAAAAACCGAAAAATGAGAAATGCTGCTACGACAACAGTTGCACCCACAGGTACAGTAAGCATAATAGCAGATTGTTCAAGCGGTATTGAGCCGTTGTTTTCTCTTAGTTTTTATCGCAATGTTCTAAATGGTCAGAAGCTTGTTGAGACAAATAGAGTTTTTAAAATGTATGCTCAGGAAAAAGGCTTTCATTCTGAAGAACTTTCTAAAAAACTTGCTGAAGGAGTATCTTTGCAGGAAATGGAAAATATTGATGATCAGGCAAAGAAAATATTTATTACTGCTCATGATGTAGAACCATCATACCACATAGGAATGCAGGCTGCATTTCAGAAAAACTGTGACAGTTCTATTTCAAAGACTATAAATTTCACGAATTCTGCTACTAAAGAAGAAGTAGAACAAATATATAGGCTTGCATATGAACACAGGGTAAAAGGTGTTACTGTTTATCGTGACGGATGCAGGCAAAATCAGCCTATGGCTCATGAAAAAGAGAAAAAAGAAAGTGATGATAAATGCATTAATATGCAATATATTAAACCTGTAAAGATTCCTGAGATCATGTCTTGTTTGAGAATACGTCAAAAAACTCCTTTTGGAAATATGCATGTAAAAATAAGCGTTGAGCCTGTAACAGGCAAGGAACGTGAAGTTTTTGCCCAGCTTGGAAGAGGCGGCGATGTTGCTAATAGTGACCTTGAGGCTATATGCAGAATGTTATCTTTATTCCTTCGCTGTAACGGATCTCTTACCCTTGCGGTAAAACAGCTTGATGGTATAGGAAGTTCTCTTTCCGTTCCAAGTAAAGACGGTCGTGTTATGTCGCTTGCAGATGGTCTGGCAAAAGCAATTAAGAAATATTCAAAAGCTAAAGAAACATTTGGAATTAGAAACCTTCTTCTTGGGGAAATAGATGCTGATGTTCTTGCCGGCAAAAAAACACTGATGTCAAAATCCGGATCTTCCAGCATTGGTAGTGGAATGAAAAGTAGTTACAGTGCTTTTAAAATAAAATGCCCTGAATGCAACAATATACTATATTTTGAAGAAGGCTGTATTAAGTGTCATGCATGTGGATACTCGCACTGCTGATGTTTATATTGATTTTATTTTGTAACATAAAGCATGGTATATAATTAGCCTGAATATTTTCAAGCTATTACATACCATGTTTTTTTGTTGTTATAAATATTTTGTAATAAATTGACTTTTAACTAGAAATGTGTTATACTTATATTCATAAATTTTAGGGCTTTCAGATTTATTGATAAGGAAAATACTTTATGAATCCGTTACAAGAACAAGCTTTTATAGAAAAAAGACTTAATCCTCGATTTACTGTGCATTATTTGACAGATGTATATCTTGGTGAGGAGATACTTTTTGCTACTGTTGTAGATATTTCGGAAAGCGGTGTGGGGATCACGCTTCCGGGAAAATTTTATTTAGATGAAATACTTAATCTTAGAATAAATTGCAGCTTGATAGATCATGAAAAGGGTGAGTTAAAAAAAGTTAATATATATTTAAGAGCTAGTATTATTTGGATAGAGAAAAAAGAGAAGATGTATCATGCAGGCCTTAAAATAATAGATATAGCATATGAGGACCTTATAAGATTAAGGGATCATATTGATTACCTTGAAAAAAGCTGCGCGTAAGATCCCTATACGCAAAAAGTAACAACGAAAAGCATTTTAGCCACAGAGAACACAGAGAAAAGACATAGTATGGTGTTTCCTAAACGGACCAGTGTAAAGTAAAAAGTTGCCATTCTTTCTCAGTATCAGATATGGGGTAAAATCTAGTAGGGATCCACACAAAAGAAAAATAGTGCTTTTATCTTGTAGTATATGCGTTTGCCTTTTTCTCTGAGATTCCTTTTTTTAAAGTGGTGAAAGATATAATCCTTTACTTTTGAAAGAAGCTCCTTTAACTCATAACTCACAACTAATTTTTTAACAGATATACATTTTCTCTGTGGCCTCTGTGTTCTCTGTGGCAAATTATAATAATCAGCGAAGCGTTCCCTTCACGCACCATGATTATTAAATTCCTCTAAAAATACCTTGCACTTTTACCTTTTTTTGGATTATATTTATTTGTTATGATAGCATCTAGTCCATATATATCATCGTTTCCTGAAATAGATGTCTATGAGAATGGACCTTCTCTCATCCGACCCTCAAAAGATGATTCTTTAACTTTTGAAAATAAAGCAGAACAAATAATAAATAATATTATCAGTGAGCAGAAAAAGGAATCCCTTAGATTTTCTCTTGAATGGATGAAAGACCGACATTTTCTTCTTATAGGAGCTACAGGATATGGACTTGGTGCCTGTATTGCGTGTAAGCTCATTGAGCAGCTTTCATCTGGTTCTGTAACAATTGTTTCAAGGGATTTAAAGAACTCGCTTTCCTATCATACTGCAATACAATTAAAAAAGAATGCAGAAAAAAAGGGAATAGCTTTTGAATGGCTAAATACAGGTATTTCTACGAACGGAAAAGGTTTTACAAATATATCCCAAGCTTTAACAAAGTTAAAAGCGAAAAAAAATATATATATTAATACTGTTGCATATGCTTTTTCAGGTGTTCTGCCGGGTTATCCTCCTATATTTATAAAAGATCTGGATGAAAATGAAAAACTTATACAGTGGAAGCTAGAGACTTTAAATGAAAAGCAGATATCTGTTAATAACGAAATAATGGGTTTGACATCTATTAATTTACCGGGTGCTTTAAAAGAACAGGGTATAAATATTGACATGTCAGTTTTTAGTGATTGGCGGGGAAGTCTTGATAAGATAAGCCGATTACCTGAAATGTATGAATATGGTAGACAGGGAGCATATTCGACAAGTCTCCATATACCAAAAAAAATAATACAAGAGCGCATAAATAAAGATCTTTTTCTAACGAAAGATATTATGTTAGATGCTTTTTATCCTATTATGGATACACCTGCATTGCTGTTCCTTCCCGGTGGACACTTAATAAAAAGATTGATGAATAAAATAATGAAAAAAAGTGGTGTAAACCAAAAGAAAGTCTCTTTACTTGCACTTGAACTGCTTGATTATCTTGGAAAGGTCATTACTAATAAAAAATTTAATCCATTTCCACGTTTTGATCTTTATGAATCCCAATTTGATCTTGAGTTTTTTTATATGCTTGAAAAAATAAACAATAGTAGTAATAGCCCGTTTTATTATAAAAATTGGATATAAATTTATTTAGGAAAAACTATATGAAAAAGAACATTGTTGTTTTAATAGTTTTATTTGTCATGATTTTATCTGTCGTTAACTCTCTTTATTCTCAAGATGCCGGTTTAAAGAAGGCTCTTGAAAAGGTCACAAAAGAAAAATGTGTTTATGGTCTTTTTATGCACAACCTGCCTATCAGAATTCACAGAATAAATAAATTTGATCTTAAAATAGGCAAAAAGCCAGGTATGATCATGTTTTTTATGAACTGGGAAAAGCCGTTTCCTCGAAAAGATATGGAAAGTATTATTAATTATTCAGCAATACCTCATATTGTGTGGGAACCTACTGCTTATAAAGGAGGAAAAGAAAATATCTATCTCAAAAATATTATTGAAGGAGAGTGGGATGAATATTTAAAAAGATGGGCTAAAGCTGCAAAAGAGTTCAACTATCCTTTTATTTTGAGGCTCGGGCATGAAATGGATGGAAACTGGTATTCGTGGAGTGGTGCGAAAAATAATAATGAGCCACACCAATATGTAAAGATGTGGCGTCATGTTCATGATATCTTTGATGAAGCAGGTGCAAAAAATGTTATATGGGCATGGACTCCTATGAATACAAATGTGATACATGAAGAATGGAACGAGTTTTATCATTATTATCCAGGAGATGAATATGTTGATTGGGTCGGAATGGACGGATATAACTGGGGTAATACTCAAAATTGGAGCAGGTGGAGTTCTTTTGTGGATCTATTTAATTCAAGATATTATGAAATGGTCCAGCGGTATCCAGAAAAACCTATGATGATAGGTGAATTTGCAACGGCAACAAAAGGTGGAAGCAAAAAGAAGTGGATAGAAGAAACTTTAAGTGAGATAAAGAATAATTATCCGGCTGTAAAGTCTTTTGTCTGGTTTAATATAAACAAAGAATGTGACTGGCGGATACATTCTGATGAAGAATCCGTGAAAAGTTTTAGCAAGAACATTAGTGATGATTACTTTTTATCTGATGTAGAATTGATAAGACATTATTTTAAAGAAATAAAATTTCCAGATGAAGCTGTAAAGGGTCTTACCAGAATAGAGGTTGCAAAACTGGATAATCGTCCCAGCACAATTATTCTTTGGACAAGTGATAAAAGTCCTTTAATAGATGGAGATATTAAAGATTGGCCGAAAAGCGGATTTATTGAACTCGGTAAAAACAATATTATTATGGAAACAGAAGCATGGAATGGTAAAAAGGATCTTTCAGCAAAGGCATCTTTAATGCTGTCACAGGAGTATCTTTTTTTTACTTTTGATGTGACGGATGATGTTATTTTTGTAAATGCTAAGGAAAAAAAAGATATATGGAATGGAGACAGTGTTGAAATAGCATTTAATTTCAATTCTGATGCAGACCCGGAAAGGGATGCGATGTCATCAGATGATTTTCAAGTAGGGGTTGTAATAAAGAAGGAAGATGCTTATGCTTGGAGCTGGCAATTAGGAAGGATAATTAATGAGGCTGAAGTTATTGTGAAACCTACGGAAATGGGATATATTGTTGAAGCAAAGATTCCTCTTTCTGTTTTTTCCTTGCAGGCTTTTCCAAAGCCGGGAACAAAAGTTATGATAAACTTTGTTCTAAATGATGCAGATAAAGAAAATAGAGAAATACAAATGCTATGGTCAGGTGATTCATTGTTTTATAAGGATCCATCAGTGTGGGGTTTTGCTAATATAGAGTTTATGCCGTAATCTGCAAGTAAAAAAGGAGATTCTATTTTAGTAAAGGGACTTGTTGATTACTTTTTAGGTAATGCTGTTATCTTTATTGAAACACCTGAGCAGATAAAAGTAAAAGAGAGAACTTCAAAATGAGCAAAACCAAAGAATGTCACTTCCTATAGTTTTTGCTCCTAGGGATTCGAAGAATTCCAGGGCTTTAGTTCACTTTTTGGCAAAACTTGCATTAGGAATTTTACAAAGGCATGAAGATGAGAAATAAAACGTCGTCACCCCTGCTTTTGCAGGAATGACGACTGTTTACAATCTGTTTTTAGCTTTCTTTTTTCTGTCTCTTTCCCACCCTCTGTGACCTCTGTGTTCTCTGTGGCAGATTCTTTTTTTTAACGAAGATTTTTCTTTATATAGTTAAAAGTAAATTCTCTTTTTTCCTTTGGATCAAGAGAAATAGTGAAAACGATCTTTTCGCTGTTCTTTTTTTCATATTTTTCAGTTGTCTTTTTCATCTCCCATTCACCTGGAATATACTCGATTATTTGCAGTTCGCATGGATCTTTTTTAAAGTTCTCTATCTTTAACGACATCTTCTCCTCAATATCGTAAAGAATGATGCTGTTATGATTATTGCGCCTGATATTAGTCTTTTTGCTTTTCATGAGTTTTTGAGTTACAACAATATCCCTACTATCTCCAACGTAGAGCTTGATCTCATCACCTTTATATGTACGTTTTTTTATGGTATCTTCACCTATAAAGATCTGACTTTTGTGTCCGTCTTTTTGGAAAACGCGTACTTTACCAGGATCGAGTATAAATTTTCCAAGACGATGATCTGTATCGTTTTTAAATACGTAACGAAGCGGTATCCCGACATTCTTCTTTTCCTTTTTAGGGTCCCATGGAAGAATGCGTGAATCAAAAGTAAATTCTTTTTTGATAGGTATTTTGATCGATTTTGAAAGAAGTATTCTTTTTGTCTCTTCATGACTCAAATCTGCTTCAATTTGAGGTCCAAAATCAAGTTTAAAAAAAGCATCTTCCAGCTCTTCACCGGAAAAATTCCTTAATACAGCATAAATTTTAAGATCTATATGTGTCTCATCTTTTTCCGCAAGTGCAGTGTAAGAAAGTAAGCTGTCTATATTATGAAGTAAATATGATATACGTACTTTTTCGGAAAAAGCTTCCTCACAATAGATCTGCCAGATAAGAGCATTTTCATTTGGCGGATAACTTACATTTTTGAGTTTTACGGCACTGGGGTGAGAAATTATTTTTATACGGATGCTGTTTGAATCAATGGCAACTCCTTTCCATGAAAAATCAACATAATTTGTTCCTTTTTGCAAGGAAAGAACACGCTCTTCTTCGACCAGTGTCGGTTTATTTGAATTTAACTTTAAAAGAACGCTTTTCCTTTCAGGAAGAGCTGTAAGTTTTATACGAGCATGAGCTTTTATGGGTATTGACAGTAAGACTGTAAATATAATTAATAAAGTACTAATATTTTTTTTCATTTTTAAACTCCTTTTACTTTCCTTCTTTGTTCTTACCTTCAAAATAATCTATTTCAAACGAAATGTCTAAATTTGCACCTGCCTTTAAATCAATTGTGAATTCTATGGTGCGAAGGTCGATTTTTTTATATTTGATTTTTTTGGTATTCATTTTTATTTTCCAGTATTGATGCTTTAAGTGTTTTCTTATCTTTATTTTTGATGGATAATCTCGGAAGTTATTGATCTTTATATTCCAATCCTCTTGATCTGTATAACCCCAGATATTACCGCGATGATCAAAGGTGAAATTTTTTGTTTTAAAGTTCATCATATTTGGTTCTATTGTTACGCCTTCTGTAGGGCCTAGATCTACTTCTACTTCCTGATTTACAGGTATATATTTGGAATGATCTTCACCAAGATATTTAAGGTGGTCTTCATTATCAATCGTCTGGAATACTTTTATCATGCCTCCTGGAAGCGGGGTTTCACCGAGATTATGTTTTTTATCATTTTTAAAATAAAGAAACCGGTTCACTCTATTTCCATAACGATGAGGGTCGAATTTAAAAAGGTTTTTTATTGGAACAGTATCAGCATTAAAAGAAGGAAGACGCTTCTGCCATCCGTTTTTAATAGTCTCAGTTCCTTCTATAGTAAAAAGAAAGTATTCTGAAAGCCCCTCTTTTATTATTTTTTTAGGAGCAGCCAGTTCCATTGAGGCAACCATTCTTTTTGCTTTTCTTTGATAGGACATTTTTTCTTCCATACATTCATCTTTCATCAACATAGCGCCAAGATCATGTTTTCTTCCGCCTCTGGGGTCTCCGTAGGGTGCTGTTCTTCCTGCAAGTTCTGCTATTCTATCAAGAAGACTGATCTTGCCTACAATTAGACGAGTTTCAGCATTTTCATAATCCTCTCCGCTTCCATTGCGTACTTTTACATACCCTGCAAGGCCTATAGCTGTCTCATCTTTATTTAATGTACACAGATAATATGATTCCCAGGTGAGCCCTGATGTGAAATAGCTAATTTCTACAGGGGTTGGTTTTGTTTCATTTGATTTTATATTCCAAATAGCTGCACCTTTTATCCGTGGCGGAAAAGAAAGATTTATTAGTTCAACACCCGGTTGAAGACTTTTGAAAAAAATTGATGTTGGATCAATAAGAGTATTTACCCAGCTGAACTCAAGCTTGTTCATGCCTTTTTCAAGACTAAGCGTCCGAGATTCTTTAACAAGAGTAAGATCAGAAGAGTTATAAATGGTTATTTGTACATTATCACGTTTTGGAAGAGTGACAAGATCTACAAGGGCGTATGATGGTGAGCAATTGACGGAAAAAAACAAGATAAATAATAAAACAGTAAAAAATCGCCTTATATGGCACATGTTTACCTCCTTGCCTTAAGCTATTAAATATTTAAATTACCGGATTATTTTTTAGAGCTGATAATTAAAAAAAAGTTCCCTGCTTTTTATAATAGCCCATTTTTCTGAAACGTTAAGTGAAATTTGTTGATATGTGAAAATAATTTGTATAATTTATCGAAGGAAAAGAAAATTAACCACGAAGTCATGAACCACGTCCTAAAGCTCATAGGGTTCATCATAAACGTAAAACGTAGTAGGGGCAGATCCCCGTATCTGCCCGTGTAAAACATAAAACGCCGTCATCCCTGCGAAAGCAGGGATCCATGTAAAAAGAAAAGGTTATTCTGTAATCTGTTTTTGTTTTTACTTCTTGAATTTGTTTTGATCATTTGAAAATTGGTTTTTGATTTTGATTTTTTATTTGAGTCTTGCTTGTCCTGAGCCATTCGATTACGTTCATGATAAACTCTGTCGAAGGGAGTCTAGCTTTATTTTTTTTTTGTCTTACCAGAACCTAATACCAAGCACCTAGAACCTGATGCTTTTTGATTTTAATTATTGATACATTTACATTAGTTAGTCTTCTGTTTTTGATAATTTGAGAAGTGGTTTTATTACCCTAGATATATATCAATGTTTAAAGACTTACTTTTAATTTTTAAAAGGTCTTTACGTTTAATACGGATCTTTGATCCAATGATATCAACAGGAATACCTTTAAGAGTCGTTTTAGTAATACAATATTTACCAAAGTCCATTTTTTTGCTGTTATGATATGTCACATTAAGTTTTTTACCGGCAAAAAGACATAAACAACAGCATCTGCCTTTATTTAGAGAGAACTGTTCTTTAACAAGCTTAGGCTCGATTATCAGGTTACCCATTTCACCTCTTACACCAAAAACTTGTGTTAAAAGGGTAAGTATCATCCATGAAGCAGAGCCTGTAAGATAATGATAAGCTCCTTTACCGCTAAGATCAAAATATTCCGGCAGTCCAGGAAAAATACGGGAAGTCGAAGAATCAGTACACATATCAGAAATTGAAGAAAGTATCTCAAAACCAAAACGCACAAAATTTCTTTTATAAAGACTGTTCATAAGCATTACATTCATATGGCTAAAAAAGGCTCCGTTTTCTTTAGTGCCGTAAGCAAAGGCATATGCTCTTCCAAGATTCATCTGCAAGCCGCCATAATCTGAATTAAGGCGGATGCCCTTTAATTTAGGGTCTTGAAGATATTTTTTGATCGATGAGAAAATCATTGGTATCTTTTCTTTGGAAGCAGTTTTACACATCATCGGGAAGACTTGACCGGTAAGGGAAATATTTATCTTTTTACCTTTACCGTCTGTTTTTTCCCCGTCATTATTATAATAACCGTTGTAAAATCCGGTTTTTGGGCTCAATGATATCCATTCCTGAGAATCAACATGCTTATGAATAGATGTTCCTATGTTTTGAAGTAGCGATGCAAGATATTGTAAATCTATATCTACAGTTTTTCCACTTACACTTTTTGAAGCTTTTAGCATATATTTTTGAAGCAAATCATTTTTTTGTTTCCAGGATAATTTTTTATAAACATCCAGTTCTTTTAGAAGAAGAGAGAATTCTTTAAGTATTTTTATTGTTTTTATTCCATTTTTGTGGAGATCATTACAATATTTTGAAAGCAAAATAAGATTACTTGCATAAAAGCAGGTAAAAGGTACGCTTTCTCCTTTATCAGGTGCCATATCGTGGCCATCGTTCCAATCTGCATTTTCAAGACGGCATATGTTATGTTCACCAACATTAAGGACACTGGAAATATGTTGTATAAGAATATGCTCAAAAATAGTATTTTTGTAAATATTACCGTTATGGTCCTTCATCTTATATCCTGAAGAAACATCCCAGCTTTGATCTATCTTTTTCCCGCGCAAAGTATGATGATCTCGGAAATATGGAGCTTTTTCTAGGAGAATACGTAAATCGCCTGTTTGTTCTATATAAAGAGAAGTCGTCTTAAGGGGCCACACACCATGATCCATAAAAGTCCTTGAAAGGTTATTTCTGTCCGCAAGGAACTCACCTGGACCGTTACCTATAATAGTTGCATTAGATCCATCAAGACGTACACCGGCAAAATTATTTATAAGTATCATTTTTGCTTCTTCAGGAACTGTTAAAAGTAAAGAAAGGCAATCCTGCCAAAGATCACGCCATCCTCTTCCTCCTCTTCCATATCCAAAATCAGGCAGAAATGAACACCCGAAAACTTTTCTCGCATGGGGCTGAAGGCTTACCCATTTTATCCAGTTATCAAAAACTTTATTGCCTGTTTCAAAATCAACTATATCAAGTAATTCTTTCCACTTTTCCTGTGTATCTTTGAATATACGAGTACATTTTTCAATTGTTCCGTATTTCTTTATCCATTGCTTTGCAATAGAATATGAATCTGCAATTCCTGCTGTTACGACATAATTTGCTTTTTCACCAGGTTTAAGTGTTATCTGCTTAAATTTTAAAGCTCCTACTGCTTCCAGGCCGTCACATGAATCAGAAGAAGATGTTGAAATATCATCAAATATCCATTCTGGATGTGTAAGTGAACCTGTTTTTCCAATATGATCTTTCATAAGAAATCTCACTTCATCAGGTGCTTTTCCTTTTCCTGTACAGCCTGTAACTGCGTAGGTGATTGTATTTTGGTGATGACCTCGTTCATCAAAAACCATGGTAGGTTTAAGGTAAACTCCGTTTTTATCAGTTGTAATGCGATTAAGAAGAGTTGTTACCTGCCTGTGATCCCTTTGATTATCAGCACTTCTGCCGTATAAAGGCATGGCAAAAAAAGGTGTAAAGGCTATCTTTTTTGACTTTGAAACATTTTGTACACTAAAATAAATTATCTCAACAGTATCATTATTAAAAGGAACAAAACATCTGGTGGTTGCAATGAGTCCGAGTTTTTTATGGTTTCTTGTAAGATCAAAGTAAAGGATGCCTGCTTTAACAGAACTTTTTTCAATATTTTTCTTTTCGTTTGTTTTTGTGTCATCAGCGCAACCTGTTGCAGACCAAACTGTTTCGTTGGATTTTATCCAGAAATTCCGGCTGTATCTTGTATGCGGAAGTTCTTCAGATACAATAGGGGGAGTCAGGAAAGAATTCTGTCCTGTTTTTGTATCTCCCTTAAGTTCGGGTGTTACACAGCTCATTATACCTGCAAAATTGAATAGCGGAAAATATGCATTTGGTGATATTTGTAAATTAAGACTTTCAAATTGCCCCTTTTCGGTATTTGTAAAAGCCCACAATAGCTGTCCGGATTTTTTTATTTTTTTTGTGCTCATTTTTTTCTTTTATTTTTTTTGAATGTATAATAACTTAATTAAGTCAATATTATATAGATATAAATTTTGTTTGTCAAAAAATTTGCCTTTTAGTATAATGTGTTTGTCTTGATGAGTATATTAAAATGAGTATTGATAAAATAAAAAATTTTTCTAAGAATACAGACGCTCAAGCTATGGTCGAATATATTCTTATTGTCTCTGTAATAATATTTGGCACACTTGTAGCTGTTAACGGGGTTACTCTTTACGAAATCGGTGATGATCAACTTGTAAGGATACCCGGATTTAAGGATGCGCTAAATGCATATCTTTGGCAGATTTATCATTTGTTACATATCTTTATACCATAAAACCAGGAGGTGAAGTATGAGCAGTACTCAGAAAGTAAAAAGATTTACACGTAGTCAAAGAGGTCAGGGAATGACAGAGTATATTATTATTGTTGCTCTGATCGCTATTGCTGCAATTGCAGTTATCGTTCTTTTTGGTGATAACATCAGAAAACAGTTTGGAAAAGCTGCAACTGCTGTTGGTGGCCATAAAGCTGCAGAAGTTGATGAAACAAGAGGCGCAAAAGAAGCAGAATTTCAGGAAAGAGATCTGTCAGATTTCGGCGATGCAGCAGATGAAGGTTTGAGAGATTAAGTAGTTTTTTGTTTTAAGAAAAATGAAATTATTGTAAAAAATAGAGCCGTTTTTTTATAAGGCTCTATTTTTTACTTAATGGAAAACAAAAAAAAATTATAAATAATGAGATCTGTGCCTTTAATAAATGTACTTTTTCTATCCTATTTTTTCTTTATATTAATTTATTCAGCTTATACTGACATAATGAAAGGGAAAATAGATAACTGGATAACTTATCCTGCTATTATCCTTGGAATTCTCTTCAGGTTTATACAAAGCGGCCCGTCTGGTTTCCTTTCAGCTCTTTTCGGTGCAGCAACAGGTTTTATTTTTATGTTTATTTTTTTTGCAGCTGGCGGCATCGGGGCCGGAGATGTTAAGCTAATGACAGCTGTGGGTGCTTTTGGCGGTTGGTATTTTCTTTTATGGACTCTTTTTTTTACTGCCTGGGTAGGTTTTTTTGTGGCAATCTTTATGCTTCTTATAAAAGGTAAATTATGGAGTGGAATAAAACGTACTTTTTTGTTCCTGAAAAACATATTTCTCCCAACTGGAAAAAAAATATCTTTGGCTGATGATCACGCCATAACGGTGCCTTTTGGCGCTGTCATTGTTGTTGGTGCTTATATGACATTTTTTATGGTCGGTATTTAATATAGATTACCATAAATATAATATTGTAATTATTACAAAATATGATATAGTAAAAAAAATTTATCAAATAAGTTTGCTAAGAATAAGAAAAAACGAAAAGAGGGGATTATGAAAAATGCTGTGTCTCTCGTAGTAGCTGTAATTCTTGGTATCATAGCTGTCCTTGCTGTTCAATCGTATGTAAAAACACAACAAGCAAAATATGCAAAAGACATGATAGCTGTTGCTGCCGCATCTTATAAGATCGAACAAAATACTGTTATCACTCGCAGTATGCTCGAAAAGAAGATGATCGATAAAAAAGGAAAAACAAGAGATCAGGTAGCTTGGAGTGAAGCTCCCAGTCTTCTTAACAGAAGTGTTCAAAAAACATTTAATGCAGGAGAGATCTTTTTAATTTCACAGATTGGTGAAGAAGTTGCTCGTGAAAATCTTGCGCAGAAAGTTGAAAAAAACAGCCGTGCACTTACCCTTGGTGTAAGCGGTATGACAGCTGTTATGGATATGATACATCCTAACGATCAAGTAGACCTTGTCGGAACATTTGAAATTCCTAAAGTAGAGACAAGAGCTGTTCCTCTTCCTGATGGGCGTGTCGGAAAAGTAGATGTAACGACTAAGGAACAGGCAACTTTTGTATTACTTCAGAACGTAACGGTGCTTGCTGTTGGACAGCGTTATGATAAAGATGCTACTGGTGGAAATTTAACTGTTCTTGTTACGCCGGAAGAGGCAATATACCTTGTTTTTGCATCTCAAAACGGAGCTGTTACTGCGATATTGAGGAACCCTGAAGATGTTTCAGACCTGGAGGGAATACAGGTTCTCAATTATGAAAAAATGCTTGATATGGCTGCACTTGAAGGATTGAATCAGAAGAGGAAGCAGAAGATCATCGAGGAGATCAAAGGAGGAATAGCTTCTGAGGAAATCATTGAAACGGATTAAGGAGGGCTTCAATGAAAAAAAAGATTTTTTTGATGAGTATACTTTTTCTGGTTTCTATTGTTTCTGTAGGACTATCTGCAGATGAAGTATTACAGATGAAACCCGGACAGGAACAATTCCGTGATGTAAAATCGATTAAAAGAATTTCCGTAGCTAATCCAGATGTAGTTAATTCAAAAGTTCTTTCCGGTGGAAAGCAGATAATGATAAGAGCGGTTAATCCTGGTGATACAACTGTAACTATTTGGGATGATAATGACAAAAAGAAGGTTTTTAAGATCGTAGTTATATCTACACTTGGAGCAGTCGGGCAGAAAATAAGGAATATGATATCCGAAGTTGAAACGGTTGATGTCCGGGTAATAGACAATCAGATAGTAATTGAAGGTAAAATACTCCGCGAGCAGGATAAAAAAGCCATAGAACGAGTTCAGGAACTTTTTAAAGATATAAAAGTTCTTGCAGAAAATGATATTAAAGACAACCAGAAATATGTTGTTGGCGGCCTTGAGACAGAACTTCCTCCTACTGTTACTGCAAAACTACTTGGTGATGGTATAATGCTGGAAGGAAAAGTAGAAACCTTGGAAGAAAAGAAACGCGTAGAACGTATTGCCCGCGAATATGTAGAAAATATTTATAGCGTTATTGAAGTGCAAGAATTGCCTACAGTTGTATCTGTAAACCCTGTTGAATTCATTCTTGATGATAATGTTCAGACATCTAATGATAAAGACTGGCAGGTTTTTACAGAAGGTCTTGATATAGAAAAAGGTATCTTTGCTTTTGTTATAGATGATGATATTGCTGCAGATAATCTTACTCAGAATATATTTAATGATCTTTCTGGTACTGCAGCTTTTGAAGGATCAAAGGATTATTCTCAAAATGGACAATTCGAGCTGAATTTAGATAATGGTGAACAGATCTTTATTTATTTCCAGTTTGATGTTCTTCGCAAAGATATTTTTAAAGTTTCTGTTTCTTTGCTTAACAAGCAGAAAAAAGTCCTTTTTAGAAAAGATTTCTTTTCAAAAAAATTCGAAACACTAGCTATTGCCGGTTTTTATAATGTTCTTCGTCAAAGAAAGAAAATGCAGGGGAACAAAGAGCTTATTGTAGTATTTTCACTTAAAAATTAAGGAATGCTCATGAAAGCAACTATAAGAAAAGGTGATTCTGTTCTTAATGAATTGACTCTTGGTAGTGAAGAAATTGTTATCGGAAGAACTGATGATAACAGCATAACTCTTGATGATACTAAAGTCTCACGGCATCATGCGAAAATACATTGTGATGGAGATGTTTATTTTATAGAAGATTTAAAAAGCTCTAATGGTACATTGTATTATGGCAAAAAAATAACTAAGCGTCGTGTTCTCAATGATGATGTTTTTTCAATAGGTCCTTTTACAATAACTTTTCAAACAGATATATCTCAGCCACCTCCAGTGAAGAAAAAAGATGCGAAAGTAAGTTCTGCAAAATCTGCAGATATTCCTGGATCAGATGAGGTCATTGAGCTTAAAAAAGAGATACATGGTCTTTTAATAGATAAAATGGACCTTAAAAGAGCAAATGTAAGTTCTTCTGATTCTGAAGAAGTTGTTAGTAAAGTTCGTGATGCTGTTTCTTCGATTATTAAAGAATTAGAAAAAAAGATACCTAAAAAGGTTGATAAAAATTCTTTAATACAGGATATAATAGACGAAGCTTTAGGACTTGGGCCTTTAGAAGCGTTACTTGCCGATGAGACAGTTTCAGAAATTATGGTTAACAGTAAAGACAGGATCTATGTTGAACAAAATGGAAAACTTACTCTTTCAAATAAACGTTTTATTGATGATGACCAGATACGCGGAGTTATTGAGCGTATCGTAACGCCTCTTGGAAGGCGTATAGATGAAAGCTCACCGCTTGTTGATGCAAGGCTTAAAGATGGAAGTCGTGTTAATGCGATTATTCCTCCGCTTGCTTTAAAGGGGCCGTGCATAACTATAAGAAAATTTGCAAAAACACCATTTGTTGTGCAGGATCTTATTAATTTTGGTACTTTTACACCAAAAATTGCAGAGTTTTTTAAATTGTGTGTTTCCTCAAGACAAAACATAATCATTTCCGGTGGTACCGGCTCAGGTAAAACAACTCTTCTTAATGTAATGTCTTCGTTTATACCTCATAGTGAACGTATTGTGACAATTGAAGATGCTGCAGAACTTCAGCTTCCTCAAGACCATGTCGTCTCGCTTGAATCACGTCCTGCAAACATCGAAGGAAAAGGAGCAATAGTTATACGTGATCTTGTTAAGAATTCTCTAAGAATGCGTCCTGACAGAATAGTCGTTGGTGAGTGTCGAGGTGGAGAAGCTCTAGATATGCTTCAGGCTATGAACACGGGCCATGACGGGTCTCTTACTACTGCTCATGCAAATACACCGCGTGATGTTCTTTCCCGTATTGAGACAATGGTACTTATGGCAGGTATGGATCTTCCTACACGTGCTATTCGTGAACAGATATCTTCTGCAATAAACATTATTGTCCAGCAATCTCGTCTTTCAGACGGATCTCGCAGGATCACTCATGTGACTGAAGTTACAGGAATGGAAGGCGATAAGATAACATTACAGGATATTTTTATTTATAAACAAACAGGCTATGATAGCCAGCATCGTGTTCTGGGGCATTTTGAAGCAACGGGTTTGATTCCCAAGTTTGTTGATGGTTTAAGGCAAAAAGGTCTTGAGGTCTCTCTTGAAATGTTTAGTTAAAAGAGGAGAATATATTTAATGGATTTTTCAATTTTTGGTATCGAAGGATTAGTACTGCTGATATGGGTGAGCCTTTTTTCTTCAGTAGTGATCTTTGTCTATTCAGGCTACCGGATCTTTACTCAAAGGTATTCAGAGTATGAAGAAAACTTTGTTGAGTCAACCAGTGCGACTCTTGACGAATATTTTATATTTGTTGCTCCGCAGAAGATACTTTTTATAAAATTTCTGCTGTCATTTATGTTTTTTCTTATTTTTTGTTTTATGACTTTTACAAGCCCTTTTTTAAGTAAATATTTTATAGTGCCTGTAATTTTTGGTGCTGTTGGAGGAGCTGTAGGCTTTTTTATTCCAGAATGGTTTATTAAGTATTTTATAAATAGAAGAGCTGAAAAATTCGGAGACCAGCTTGTAGATGGCCTTACCACTATATCTAATTGCCTTAAAGCAGGTTTAAGCTTTGGGCAGGGGCTTGAGATGATGGTTGAGGATATGGAGCCTCCTATTTCTCAGGAATTTAGTGTAGTGCTTAAAGAAAACCGCCTTGGAAAGAGTCTTGAAGAGAGCCTAAATAATCTTAATGAAAGAATAGATAATCCTGATCTAGTTTTGATAGTTGTTTCTGTAAATATTGCTCGTGAAATAGGTGGAAACCTTGCAGAGATATTTGACCGTATCGCAAATGTTATAAGAGAGAGAAACGTTTTAAAGAAAAAGATCGATGCGCTTACTTCACAGGGAAAACTGCAAGGATGGGTAGTAGGTGCTATGCCGCTTGTAATGGGTATGATTTTATATAAATTACAGCCGGATATTTTTTCTCTTTTATTTACAAGTATCTGGGGTTGGATAACGATAGCTGTCGTAATAATACTTGAAATATTCGGTATGTTGTTAATAAGAAAAATCGTAAACATAGATATTTGATCAAAAATAGGAATAGAATTTTATGGATATGGAAATATTTCTTATCTTGTTATTTGTTTTTTCTTCTGTTGTCTTGTTTGTTATAGGGCTTACGCCTTCAAAAAAGTTAGATTTAAAAAGTATGTATGAAGATGCAGCAGATTCTGAAATACGAACTGGAATACTTTATACACTTACACCGTTTACAAAACAGCTGGAGCTTTTTAATGCAAAGCTCAGGGGCCCTAAGATAAATACTTATAAAAAATTTGTAGGTAAAAGGCTTACGATGTCAGGTAATCCTTTTCATATAAGTTCAAATGAGTTTATTGGATTTCAGGAAATATTGTTTTTTTGCTGTTTTGTCTTTTCATGTCTTTTTTTCATAAAAATGCCGGAAGGTACAATCTTGCAGAAAATGCTTTTTGTTATTGTCGTGATTTCTGCAGATATGCTTATAGCGTTAATTGTACCGCTGTTTCTTTTAAATGATGCAATTACGCAGAGACATAAAAAATTATCAAGAGAGCTTCCTTATGTGCTTGACCTTTTGACAATATCTGTAGAGGCAGGTCTTGATTTTGTTATGGCGATCGTGCGTGTCATTGAAAAGGGAAAAGCCGGTCCTCTCAGACATGAATTGTCAGTAATGCTGCAGCAGATGAAACTTGGAAAGAGAAGGCGTGAAGCTTTACAGGATATGTCAGAGCGTAATAATCACCCTGATCTTAAAACTATATGTGCTTCTATGATACAAGCTGACCAGATGGGATCCAGTCTTGGTCCTATACTTAGGATCCAATCTGATCTTTTACGAAGAAAAAGGATGTTGCGAGCAGAAAAAGTTGCTCAGCAGGCACCGGTTAAAATGCTTATGCCTCTTATTGGATGCATTTTTCCGGCAGTGTTCCTTGTCTTGCTTGTGCCGATAATTTTAAAACTTCTTTCTAGTGTATGAGTGAAGTTAGTGAAAAAAGTAGCAGCATTAACTTGTGTGTTGAGTTAGCTGACACGTTTTTAAAAAGACTTGTCGGGCTTTTGGGAACAAAAGAGTTTCCTTATGCTGAAGGGCTTTTTTTTACCAATGTAACAAGTATTCATACTTTTTTTATGAAGTATCCGATAGATGTTGTTTTTTTGAATAAAGAAAATCAAGTATGTAAAGTAGTCGATAATATAAAGCCGTTTAGATTAGTATTAGGTCCGTTCTGCAGTTGGTCTGTACTTGAGATGAGGGCAGGAGCTGCTGGGCTAGCAGGAATAAAAAAAGGAACTGTAATGAATTTTGGGGAAAAACAAAATGGATAGAGTCATACTGGAATTTATTAAAGGATCAAAGCAGGGTACCAAAATAACATTATATAATGGTTTTCGCATTGGAAGAGACCCTGAGTGTGAAATATTTATTGATGATGAAGCTATATCAAAAAAACACTCAGTATTTGAAATTGTAGGAAATCAGGTAATAATAAAGGATCTTAATAGTTCTAATGGTACGTTTGTAAATGGAAAAAAGATCCCCAAAGCTGTGCTTAAAAATGATGATGATATAAGTTTCGGACGTTCGATGGCAAGAATATCTTTTGAAGGCGAGCAGGCTGGATCAAATGTAGAAAAAACATCTGTGGACGGGAAAAAAGATACTTCGGAAAAGAAGGATATCAAAGCATCTCAGGAAAAAAAGAGTAATCTAAAAAAGGTGCTTTTATTTGCAGTTGCCGGTTTTCTTATTTTAATGATCGGCGGTGCTTTGATAAAGGGCTTTTTGAATAAAATGAAGAGAAAAGAGCCGGTGGTTCTTTCATTTAACGATTTTCATGATATTAAAAATCGTTATGTTACAAAATATCCAAAAACATGGAAAAAATCTACTTTTGCAACCAGTTACTTTAGAGATACAGGAGCATTTGATTATATTCTCGTGAAATTTAAAGGTCTGGTGGATGGATATCCCGTGACTTTTGCGGTAGATCGTTTGGAAGGATTCAGTTTTGACAAGGAGCTTGAAACACTTGTTGATTTTAGTGCAGAAAAATATCCAAGGTTCCTTGCTGTACCTAGGCAGGTGATCAGCAAAGGAAAAGTAAATATAAGTGGACTACCTGGAATTTTAGTTGAAAGTGCATACAAAGATAAAAAGACTTCTATAACAAATCATGTATTTGAAATTTATTTATTGCAGAAAGATTATTTAAATATTAAAAGCGATTCTAACGTGTATAGCGTTCCTCATAACACTAGATATATTATTATTTTTGTAGTTCCAGAATGGATTTATCCTAGGATTCAATTAGCACTAAAGGAGCTGATAAATGGTTTTGAATTCAACAAGCAAACTCTTCCCTCAAAGGCCATTGAAAATGTAACTCGTTCAAAATTATTAGAGATTTATCAGGAAAAAGTGAAGCGTGCAGAATATTTGTTGGAAAGGACCAATATTGATGTTGGAAATCTTTTCCGTGCGCTTAACCATTATAAAAGTGCAATGTGGATCACAATAGAGTATGAGGATCTTGGCGGATCAAGTAAATATAGAAAGGATCTTGTAAAGAAGACTGTTCTGCTTAATAAAGAGCTTGCAAAAAAGTATGATACATATCAGTTCAATATTAAGAAAGGCAATAAGCTTATGGATAGGCAATTAATTGTAGAATCAGCTGAAAAAATAATGGAGCTCTATCCGGATGTAGATAATTACAAACATTTAAGGGCTAAAAGAGTTTTAAATAAATTCAAAAAGAGGTGAGCAAATGATGGATAAGAAAAAGGGAAAAAAAGAAAAACCTGCTGAACAGCCATTAAAAGATGAAAAAACAAATGTTGATGATGAAAGCCCAAAAAAAGAGGCAGAAGAAAAAGTAGAGAAGAAAGAAGAACTTAAAGATGAACCTGTTGAACAGGATGGAACTATTGTTACTGCACAGGAAGATGCAGTTAAAGAAGATATTGCAGGATCTAAAGCGGAAGAAGGCGGATCAGAAAAAACAGTTATGCTTGAATCTGACGGTACAGTACTTAAGGATATAATTCCTGATCAAATAGATGTTTCGGAGAAAAAAGGCATATTACATATTCTTGGTGGACCGGAACAAGGCAAAAAATATGATATTTCCGGAAATGCCGGCACAGAGATACGTGTGGGAAGAGATGAGATCAATGATATTATTGCAAAAGGAGAGGGTGTTTCTAGATATCATTCAAAATTTGTGATAAGTGCTGATGGTAAAGTGAATTTGGTCGATCTTGACAGTAAGAACGGTACATTTGTAGGTGGAAAAAAAATAAAAGAAAAAATTCTTTCCGGTGGAGATAGAATACTTTTTGGTGATGTTCCATGTAAATATGAAAGTATGACAGGTGGTGCTTTTGCTGGTAAAAAGCCAATAATGATAGCAGCTGCTGCTGTTTTGATCTTTATAATACTACTTGCAATGTTTTCCGGTGGAAAACCTGAAAAGGCAACTGTGATTCAGCAGGTGCAAATAACTGAAAAGCCTTTTGAAAAAGTAGTTGATAAAAAAGAAGAAAAAAATGAAAGCCGATTAGAACAAAAAATATCCATAGCAGAAAGAGAATGTGATATTGGAAATTATGATGATGCATTGGATATTGCAAGGTCAGTGTTAAAAAAGAACCCTTCATTTAAGCCGGCTCTTAAATTAGTAAAGAGAGTAAAGATCAAGAGACAGGAAGTTGTAGATAAAGAAATACTCAAAATGGGCAAATCATCTTTTGCAAAGAATGATTTTTATGATGCTAAAAGTCAACTGGAACAAATTGAGAAGACATCCAGATATTACAGGGAAGCTAAAAAGTATCTTGATCAGACTGAAAAGATACCAGCTGCAGAAAAAAAATATAAAGATGCTCTTGTTCTTTGGAAAAAAGGAAAGATTGAAGAAGTGCTTGAAAAGATAGATCTTGCTTTAGATGCTGTTCCTGAATACAAGAAACCAATTCCTCTTAAAGAAAAGGCATTAAAAGTAAAAGGCCTTTTGGATAAGTTGGAAACTGCAGAATCTGAAGGAGAAATTAAAAAGACAGAGAAGCTTGCATCAGAAATACAGGGAATAGTAAAAGATAAAAATAATGCTATTTACAAAAATATTTCTAAAAAAATATCAAAGATCACTTTTGGTAAATTTTACAAAGCTAACAGATTTTACGTCTCTGGTATGCGTCAAATAGCAGAAGGCAGATTTTCTAATGCTCTTGATAATTTTGAAAAAGCTCGTCAGTTAGTCCCAAAAAGAAAAACATATGATCACAGGTATAAAGAAACAATGCAAAAACTGGGTGGCCGCATGATGAAGATGTTTTTTGCTGCATATGTATTAGAAGAGAAAGACCCTACAAGGTCAAAGAACCTTCTTCAGAAAATCTTAAAATTAGGGATAGAAACTGACCCGTATTACCAGAAAGCTTTGAGAAAACTTGGTGATTAAACTATAAGGAAAAAGCCACAGAAGCATCGAGAAGAAGATATTTTTTTATCTTATATCTCTATGCTTCTGTGGCTAAAATATTTTTATGATAGAAAAAGTAGGAAAATATAATGTAATTAAAGAGCTCAGTCGTGGAGGTATGGGGGTAGTATATCTGGGGATGCATCCTACGCTTGACCGTAAAGTCGCTATAAAAATGTTGCCCAAAGAGCTTGTTTCCAATAAAGAATTTATTCAGCGTTTTGAGCGCGAAGCGAAAATAATAGCCACTCTTGACAATCCTAATATTGTCTATGTATATGATTATGAAGAAGCGATGGAAACATATTTTATAATAATGGAATTTATTGATGGTAAGATGCTTTCTGAGTTTATTAAAAAAGATAAACCAATGCCGAATGAACAAGTCTCAGCAATTATGACTCAGCTTGTCGGAGCGCTTTCTTATGCTCACAAAAATGGTATCGTGCATAGGGATATTAAACCCGGAAATGCCATGATGCGTGACGACGGAGTCGTAAAACTGATGGATTTTGGTATTTCTTTTTCTGAAACATCTGATGTGCACCTTACTCAGGAGGGAAAAGTCATAGGAACACCAAAGTATATGTCGCCTGAACAGCTTCAGGGTAAGAGGCTTGATTCAAGATCAGATATTTATTCCTTAGGTGTTATGTGTTATGAAATGCTTGCAGGTCATCCTCCTTTTGATGGTAAGGATTTTATAACAATTGCAGCAAAACATTTAAGAGAAGAGGCTGTTCCAATTAGATCTGTAGTGCCGGATATTACTCCTGAACTTGAAAATTTTATTGAACGTTCTCTTATAAAAGATAGGGAAAAGCGCCTTGCTTCTCTTGCAGAGATCTCTTTTGCAGGCGAAAAGAATGAAAAGACAATATACATGGAAGCCATTCAGAAAAAAGGTATTTCCAAGAAGTTTTTCTATATTGTCCTTATTATTATGATAGCTATGACAGGTTTATTTATTGTTGGAGGACATCTTAAAAACTTAAGAAAAGAAGAAGATGTTTTTAAGGATGTAGCAAACAAAAAGATTAAAGGCTTTATTTTGGAGGCTAAAAAGCTTTTCAAGAAAAAAGATTACAAAGAATGTCTTCAATATCTTTTAAAAGCACAATTGATTGACCCCCTGAATACTGTCGTAAATAAAAATATTGATCTTACGAGAAAAAAACTTGCAGAGAAAGCCAAGAAAAAAATTCTGAAGCTCGAGAAAAAAGCAAAAGCAGATTACGATCAGGAACGAATAATGGATGCTGTAGCAATATGGAAAGAAATACTTTTTTGGGATGATTCAAGAAAAGATATTCAGAAAAAAGTCAAGCTTGCCGAAAAAAGACTTAATAAGGAACAAAATCGAATAGAAGCTCAAAAGCATCTTTCTAAGGCTGCTGAATTAGAGGAAACGCATGGTGATTATGAAGCGGCCGAGAAGGAATACCTAATTGCATGTAAGCTAGATCCAGAAAATTCTGAGCCTCTTTATCTGCTAGGTCTACTTTATGCAAGGATGTTTACAGAAGCTGAAAATAGGGAAAAAGAACGTCCAAAGGCTAAAAAAGCGATTGAATTTTTACTTAAAGCGTATAAAATTTCACCTGAAGACAAGGGGATATTAAAACATCTTGCATTTGCATTTTTAGATGACGGTAAAAAAGGAAAAGCATTAGAATTTGCCGAAAAACTTAAAATTGTAGATGAAGAAGAAGGATCTAATACGATTGACGTTATAAATCAGTATTAAAATGTATGTAACTCATTATATTTGAAGGAATTAATAAGGAGTAATTATATGAAAAAGCGTTTATGTTTAGTTAGTATAATCACAATATTGCTGGTTTTTATCACGATTTATGCTTATGCAGGAGAAAATCCACAGTTTAGCCTGGATCTTGGAGGTTGGTTGGCAAAGATAGATGCAAATATTAAAAGTGGAAAAGGTGTTAGTAGTATTGATGTTATGGGTGAGGTTGGAATTGATGAGAGAAAAACTATTTTTCCAGTTTCAATAGATCTTAATATAGGTGGTTCTTATAGTCTTTTTGCAGATTTTTATTCTTATTCTATATCAGGCAATAAAAAACTTGATGATGCAATTAGTTTCAATCAAGAGACATTTGCTGCATCTGTTTTGACAAGAGGAACTTATAAGCATAATTCATTTAGAACAGGCGTAAAATATAATATTTCTTCTCAAAAAGATTCAAATATCCATGTGATTGGTGGAGTTCTTTATGAAAAACTCCAACTTGATCTTTCAAATGCAATTGTAAGTACTACGGATTCTTTGAACATACCTTTTCCTTTCATCGGTTGTGGTATGGAACAGCTTATAGGGCAGCAGTTTAGCTGGGGTGGTTCAGTTGAAGGGCTTGTGTTGTCCTTTCAGGAATACAATACAACGTATTTTGATTTTACGCTATTTATGAAATATTTCCTTACTCAGAACCTAAGTCTCAAAGCCGGATATCGTTATGAAAATATTGATGGAGAAAAGGATGATCAAAACTTTTCTTCTTCACAAGGAGGCGTGTATATAGGTGCAAATCTAGGTTGGTAGCTTTTGTAACTATTGGAAAACTATTGATTTATAGATTCGCAGGTGCTATCATAGCCATATGGAAGAAAAGGCCATATTAGGCGAAAGTGAAAGAAAAGAAAGATCAATTTTGATCGTTGATGATGATGAGCAATTACTATATTTAATAAAAGTACGTCTTGAAAATGCTCATTATAAAACCCATTTAGCACGTAACAGCGAAGAAGCATTTCAAATACTTAAAAGTAACAAAATTTCTCTCATTATTCTTGATATTGTGCTTCCTGGAAGAAATGGTTATGAAATATGTTATGAGATCAAAGGTACTGAAGAATTATCACATATTCCGGTTATAATGCTTAGCCAAAAAGGGAAGACAAAAGACCGTTATGATGCAGCACGAATAGGTGCTGATGGATATATATCTAAACCTTTTGAAGGTTCTGAGATGATATATAAAGTTGAGGCTGTCTTAAAGGAATTTAATGAAGATCTTGAAATAGATACAAAGCGAATGTTCTTTCCTCTTGATGATGAAGGTTATGTTTTAGTTGTAGAGGATTCTTCGTCAATGAGAAAAATAATTAAAAATACATTAAGGCAGTTGGGCATTTTAAGAATAATTGAAGCTGAAAATGGAAAAGATGCCGTTGAAAAACTTGAACAGGAAAAAATAAGATTGATCCTTTCAGATTGGAAAATGCCATCGTTTGATGGACTTCAATTGCTAGATCTTGTAAAAAGAAACTCACGATTTTCTGAGATACCTTTCATTATGATATCAACAGAAGTAGCTGAAAAGGAAATAGAAAAAGTTTTAGAAAGAGGAGCAGATGGCTATATTCCAAAGCCATTTACAAAGGTAGACCTAAAGAAAACTTTGGAAAAACTGAACAAAAAAGGAGATTTTTATGCTCACAAAGGCTAATTACAAAAGCTTGATGGAAAAATCTGTTTTTTTTAAACAGGTTTTTTATGGCAGTGTCCATCCTTCTGTAATAGTTAAGCCTGGTAATCTTCGTATTATAGATTCAAACGATGCATGTACAGGGCTGATTGGCTTTTCACATTCGGAAATGACAAAAAAATATTTATATGATATTCATCCTGTTAAACTGCAGGCAAAGCTGAAAAAACAATATGAAAATTTCATAGAAAAAGATCTGTTCACTTTTGATCTGCCTGTAATTTGTAAGAATAAAGAAAAAATATATTCTTCTATGAACTTTAAGAAATTCACCTTTAAATCTCTTGATGTTTTTATTGTAGTCATCTTTGATCTTACTGAAAGAATAGAACTTGAAAAGAGTATAAAAGAGGAAAACCATCAGCTACTTGATAAGACAAAAGAGCTTCTACAAATAAACAGGAATTTAATATTATCTTATGAAAGCTTGAAGAAAAAGTTTAAAGATTTTCGTACAATACAAAAGCAGGAACTTCATAATGAAAGAAAATCTGTTATTTTGGAGATAAGTGACATAATTAAAGAAAAAATAAACCTTCCTCTTGGAAAGGTACTTGATGATATTGAAAAAATAAAGCAAGGCGGAAAAGATTTTTCAAAAGAAACCTCAAAGCGCTTAAAAATGATGGAAGAGGTCATTGAAAATATGCTTATTACCATGTCAAGAATATCAGAAGAACGTGATATCCAGAAAATGCGGTATGTGGATCTGGAAAATATAGACTGAATAAATTAAAAGTGAAAAATTAGAAGTTGAAGGAGCGCTAAAGCGCAGCTATCGCAAAAAGAACACGTAGTATTCGAATCTTAGAGGCAGGCCTGTTGAGGCTGCCTCATTTTTTTATTCTGTTTTCTTTAAAAAATATTATAACAAGGCGTTAAAAACCTCAGAAGACAAAGAAAAATTTTACGAATACTTGTTTAGGATCGACTAATTAATATGAAAAACAGTAAAAAACAAAAAGCAGTCAAAATTTTAAAAGAACTTAAACGTCGTTACCCTCAAGCCAAGGTTTCATTGCAAAGTGAAAATATATTTCAGCTTCTTGTTGCTGTCATATTATCGGCGCAATGTACTGATGCAAGAGTCAACATTGTGACCAAAGAGCTGTTCAAAAAATATAAAAATGTTGATGATTTTGTTTTAATATCGCAGAGTAAATTGGAAGAAGAGATACATTCTACAGGCTTTTTTCGAAACAAGACAAAAAATATTATTGCAACGGCAAAAAGGATAAAAGACGAATTCAATGGTATTGTTCCAGATAATATGGAAGATCTTTTAACCTTTCAAGGTGTAGCAAGAAAAACAGCAAATATTATTCTTTATCATGGCTTTGGTAAGAATATAGGTATTGCTGTAGATACGCATGTTTTTCGCGTTACAGGGCGATTGGGGATTGCAGGCTGGAAGGACCCAAAAAAGACAGAAAAAGAACTGATGGTGCTTTTCCCCAGGGGGTCTTATGGGTCATTGTCTGATATGATCATTCTCTTCGGCAGAAACATTTGTCCGGCTAGAAATCCGAAGTGCGATATGTGTCCCTTTGTTAAGATTTGTGATTATTACAAAAGAGTCGTTAGTCGAACGTAGTTTGTTGTTTAAAAAGGAGCGCTAAAGCGCGATAATTTTTAGAATTGGACGCAGATTTACACAGATTTTCAGGATGTTATGTTTTCATATGCTATACATTTGAAAACATAACAAAACAGCGTTTATCTGCGAATTAACCACGCACGCGTGGTTAATCAGCGTCCTATTTTATTTATATCATGTGAGCTCTGTCAGTCAAAATTTTCCCGTTGCATTTCGTATTTAGTTATGCAATAATCACTTTTTTCTTGAACGACCTTCAAAAGGCGGCATAGCCAAGTGGTAAGGCAGAGGTCTGCAAAACCTTTATTCCCCGGTTCAAATCCGGGTGCCGCCTCCAAACTTCGCTCCGTAGTCTTGCGGAGGAGTGAAGTTTGTCTCGCCGAAGCTGAGGTTTTATCAGCGAAGGCGGACAATCCTTATAAAATAATGGATTTTTATTTAGGCAGGCCAGACTATGAAAAATAGTGTGTATGTTTTACATAGCAAAAAAGGTGATTATTTTTATGTAGGTAGAGCAACTGATATAAATGGTCGACTTAATGAGCACAACAATGGAAAATGTAAGCATACAAGCGAATTTAGGCCATGGGAAATAGTGGCATCTATTACATTAAAAGATGAAAAAAAAGCTTTGGAATTTGAAAAGTATTTGAAAA
Source organism: Candidatus Auribacterota bacterium (assembly GCA_023144635.1). Taxonomy (GTDB): domain Bacteria; phylum Auribacterota; class JAFGBW01; order JAFGBW01; family JAFGJP01; genus JAGLFH01. The sequence continues at coordinate 46,747 of JAGLFH010000060.1, forward strand.
CCGGTTCAGGCCTGGCATTTCAAAAACGACATTTTTAAAGTGCTCCGTAGTCTTGCGGAAAAACGAAGTATGTCTCGCCATAGTACACCGGAGGTGGACGAAGGCGGACAATAGGTCTTTTATTCAAAGCTTCGTCTAGGTAAACCACTTCGTGTCTCGCCGAAGAGTAGTTGTCATTGTGAGGAGCATATGCGACGAAGCAACCTCTATAAAACTTTAACAAATTGAACTTATTTTATTGATTTAATGTGTTTTTTAGGCTAATTTCTTTTAAGTAAATATGGAAAATTATCACTTCAATAAGGAGTATCTATTATGAGAAACATATTTATTCTTTCATTCCTTTTTATTAGTTTTTTAGGCTGTGCAACTACATATGAAGCAGTTGGCACAAAAGAAAGTATTGCATCCCAAGATAAAGAAGACATCGCTATTCCTGAATACACAGGAGAAAAAACAAGAGTTGCTGTTTTACCGATAGCAATGACTAAAAAAACAGTTGAAGACTATCCTGAGTATACAGCTGAATTAAAAAAGAAAAGTGTCGGATTTTCACTGTGGAATAAGATAACAGACACCCTGTATGATACAAAAAGATTTAAATTTGTGGAAGTTTCGGAAGAAATAGTAAAACAGATAATAGATCAGTGGTGGCTTGGTGATAGTGGTGTTGCAGATCCATCTACAGCTTTAAAAATGGGTAAACTGAAACAAGCGGAAGATTTTATTTATGGTGAAATAACAGAGTTTGGTGTTGACAAAATAGAGAAAGTAAGTGGGCTAAAAAGTTCAAAAAAAGAGATATTTCGAATAGGAGTTCACATAAGATATGTAGATGGTGAAACACTTGAATTTGTTCCTGCAACGGGTGTTGGAAAAGGTTCTTCTATTGAAGAAGCAAGTGAAAATGCTATTAAAAAGGCAGTATCAAAACTTGTAAGTAGACTGGATTGATGAAGAGATATATTTTATTGCTTTTAGTTTTTACTTATTTAACTCCTGTATGGAGCTCGGAGATCACAAAGCCGACATTTTATGTTATTGGAGTCAAAAATAATGTAAAGGATAAAGAATGGAACGATACAGGTATTGGATTTGGTATAAGTAATCTAATATCTCAGTTCGTTTATGATTCCGGAGAATTCAATCCTTTAGAAAAAAAATCTGAAATAATAGAAACTATAGAAAAACAGCGTGTTCTTTATTGGAAGTATAAGGGTAAATTAGATGAAACTGAATTTAAGGAAAAAGCAGAAAAAGTCCAGGCAGATTATGTTTTTTTAGGTGTTGTAAAAAAATGTAAAAAATACAAAAAGAAAGCTTTTGTAGGTTTTGTTTCCAAATATCAAACAAAGATAAAAGTTTTTTTTACTTTGCATATGATAGATCAAAAAACAGGTAAAAAGTTTGTTAGTGATGGTGTTGGATTTGCAGAAAAGGGTGCAACGGGCATTGTTTTTGAAGTTATTAAAGGAAAAATTGATTTTAATTCCACGATGGTAGGGATAGCTACCAGAGAAGCTGTTAAAAATTCAGTAGAAAAATTGATTAAAAAATTGTAATAAACATAAAAGGAGGATGATAATGTTTAGAAAAAATTTAATTGTATCTATCGTGTTTGTTTTATTGCTTTTGCAATCAAGTTTATGTTTTGCATCGTGGTTTGATGGTGTTCCGCAGGAAGGACTTGACTGGCTTGATTATCATGCAAGGAGGCCGGGTGATTATTGGCATCCAAAGACTATTTCAAAGACGTTTGGTGATTTTGCAGTAAGCATCAATTTTTACGATGATGAATTTGAAGGAACTGCCTATTGGGTAAAAATAACTGATAATAGCACAGGGCAGTTTGTAAGTGGTGTCGGAAAGACTTTTTCCTCTGGTAGTGCAATACTTAGTGAAATATCTGGTGCAACATCTTTGGAAGATCTGCTTGCGGCGCAGGCTGCAGCTGCAGCAGCAGCTGAGGCAGCAAGAGTTGTTTCTTTACCATTTACCACAGGGGTTGCAGATGAAAATAAGGCACCTCTTATTAGTAGTGAAACGCCGGTTGCATCTGCAGATAGAACTGGTCTTAGGATGGTTGAAAATGTAATTGTTCCTAAGACGAGGACAAAAACAGAGCAAAAAAGAGCCGAAGAACTTGCAGCTGATGGAAAACCGAAGCTTATAGGCGGATCAATAAGCTATGAGGATTTTGAATATTTTAACACAAACGGAAGTACTTTTGAAGTTTTAGCAGGTGTTGAAAAAGATACTGAAAACTTTACACTTGGAGTTATTGTTCCGCTTAGTTATGTGGATATAACTGGAGGTAACTGGACAAAACTGGGAGCAACAGGATATTTAAAAAAGGATTTTTCTGGCGAAAACATCGATTCTTCTCTTGGTTTTAATGTTGTAATAGAGCAAACATGGATGAGTTTTTCAGGAATAGAAAATAGTTTTGCTTATGGTGCTGGTCCAATGGGATCTCTAGCTTTTGATCTTCAGAATATTGAAGTCAGCTTAGGTGCAAATATTCTTTTTATGGGAAACTCGGAATATGATACTGTAACTATTTTAACAACTGCTTTAAATGTTGGTATTCCTTTGGGAGATAATTTTGTATTAAATGCATATACTTATAGAAATGATAATTTTGATTCAGATAATGATTACTGGGTCATAGGTGGAACAGGAACATTTTTAGTATCAGATGTTTTCGGAATTAATGTTGGTCTTAATACGGTAACAGGTCATGATAATTATGATTCTATTACTTATTATCTAGGTGGTTCTTGGAAATATTAGAATAAGTTATTTGTATAGTAGGGGCGTATTGCAATATACGCCCCTATATTTTTTTATAGTAAAAAACACCTTGAACGAATCACGCTTTTTGCGTCCCCCTTACTACCTTATCACTACAATCATCGCACGATCTGTCTCGTCATATTTTTAACGAAAACGAAAAAGTTGTCATCCCGCGGGATCTAAGTAGAAAGTAAATTTATTTGTTCTTTAATTTATTTTTATTTTTGATTTTGTTTCTGTTTTATTGAATTTGGTGTTTAGGATTTGTTTCGATATTCGGATTTCGAATTTATCACTCATGCTTCTTAATTTCTACCAGCCTTTGGCTGGTTTTTACTTGTCTTCCCCTAATCCTGCCACGTGAGTCGCGTACCGCGACAACGCGGTCACGCGATTATCCTGTCAAAAGTTTCAGTTTCTTGTTTTTCTTTTACACGGAACGGGCAGGCCCGCTCCCTACTCACTTTTACCTTTCGTGTTTTCGTGGTGAAATTCTTTTAATCTTCGTTTATCTGTGGCTAATCTTATAAAAATCGCACGAAGTGCACTTCATTGAACGACTCACGAAAGACAAAAAACGCGTTTTTTGTCTTTTATTCCTGCTAATTGCCCAGAAAAAGCCATAAAAATGTAATATAACGTTACGATATTATAACAAAAGATCAAAATTAAATTGAAATATTACATTATATGAATTATAATTCTTATGGAAATACATATATATACATTATTAAAGGATGTTTATATGAGCTACTCAAAAACAATAATTGAAATCTTTAAAAAGGCTATTTTATCTCAAAGAGGGCAGGCGTTAACAGGGTCTTTTATTGTTGCAGGAGTAATTGCTTTATCCGGTTTTCAAATATCTATGGTTTCTGTTCATGATATTACAAGCAGGTCAAAAGAAAAAAGTGAAACAATCAGATCTGATATTAATCCTCACAGGTTGTTTAACAGGCAGGGTATCAAAGATGTTCTTGGGTCCTCTGATCTGGTTACAAACTCAACTATACCTGAAGATGCGTTTATAAGTGGTAATTATACCGGTAATCTTGGCTTCTGGAACATATGGGTTCCTGAAGCTGTTTTTAAAAGAGATGGAAATAAAATATCTGGATGGATGATACTGGTGCATGATGATTTTATTGTAAAACAGAATTTTTCAGGAAAAGTTGTTCTTGATATTAGAGGTTCAGGCAGTTCTGAATACCGCCATGTTCGTGTGGATATGTTTGGTACTGATGTAGAATATCTTAAAACATCTCTTGTCTTTGATGAACGTATGGAAGAGAGACCTCAAACATTTATAAGGCAGATACATTATTCATCTTTTTCGCAAGATAACGAAGAAGGCGGGGTTGTATTGCTTGGACGTGTAAATTATAGTGGTCTTAACAGAGATTTTCCTGCATACTATTATAATATTTACGGAAATTTTATACTAACTAAGCTATAATGAGATTATGAAAGCAGAAATAATTATACATAACAATCCACGACTGATCGGTCGTATCTGTGATATTGTCTATTATGATTATAATAGAAAGATAGAGGAAATAATTTTTAAAGCATATGACGGGCAAATCCTTGAACTGAAATCAAGTGAAATAAGGATAATTATAGAGGACGAGCAGGAACGTAAGGATTTGATGAATTATGCTATCGAAAAAGCAGTAGAAGAGATGTAAAAATCTTTTAATGCTGTACTTGACAAAGAATACTATCTTGAAAACCCCAGTTCATCTGCAAAAACATAAAAATCTTCTATTGTTTCAAATTCTAACGTTTCAGGCTGCTTGCCTGTCTTTTTAAGAAGTGCTTCGTACTTACCGTTTTTATTTATTTTTCCTGTCCATTTAAGGGTTAATCCTTTTTTAACATAAACAAGTACTTCTTTTAGCTTCCTCTTTTCGTTAGGGTCGTAGGTCCTATGAGGTGCAGGTTTTTCTTCTTCCTCTATCTTTACAGGTTTACTTGGCTCTATTTTCTTTTCTATTTCAGCATTTCTTGTTGTAATTGGCACCACATCTTCTTTTGCTGGAGCTTCAACATCAGGAGCTATATCTGTAACTTCAGCTTCTGGTATGCTCTCTTCCTCTTCCTCAAACTCTGTTTCAGCTTTTGCTACAAGCGTATTAGGGGCAGGTGAGGGAAGCTCTACCTCATCTTCATCTATATCTTCAGGATCAGGTTCAATATCTTCGTATTCTGATGGTTCCATATCATTGTTGACAATAAGCTCATCGAATCGAGTCTGTTCTAGTTTTTCATCTATTCCCGGAGTTTTCATGTCTTCTTGTTGTTTATTTATATCATTAATTGTAATTGGCTCATTTGTTATTATTACTTCTTCCGGCTCTTGATCATCAAGTCCATTTGCGTCTGGTGGAGGAGTTTCAACAATAAGTTTTTCCTCTATATCTGAGACCGGTTTTGCTAAGGGTTCATCTAACTGCATTGGAGGCGGTGGTGGGTCTAAAATGATATCTTCATTAGGGAGAATCTCTTTTTCTTCTTCCGCTACAGGCGGTGGAGAAGGTTTTTTATAAATAACTCTTTTTTCTATTACTGGAGGTTGCTTAACGGGTTCCGGTTTTATCTCAGGTTCATATTTTGCAGCTAGAATAGTTCTTTCTTCTGTTTGTGATGTCCCGATCTTATTTTTTGACGCAATTAATTGAATATTATTTTTTGCTTTATCCGACGGCAGCCAGAAAGTCCTGTTAGCGTAATCAAAGCACTGTGAAAAAGAAAAAAGATCAGATATTTTTTTAAAAACATCATGTGATCTCTGAAACTTTCCTGTTTCATAAAGTGACTTGCCCTTTATGAAAAGACAAGTTCCAACATCATTAAGAGCCCACGAGTTGCGTGCTTCTACTGCTGGTGCAAAACTGCTTAAAAATCCTTGTTGGCGGAGTGCTTCAGGGCCATATAGTTCTATACAATGTTCTGTAAGTTTAATAGCTTCATCATAATTTTTATTTGAAAAAGCTAACCAAGCATAGAAAGTAAGCAACGGAGACGGGGTGTTTTTATCAAAGCGGAATTTGCTGTTTACTAAAGAATAGCTTTTTACTGCTTGCAGTACATATGAAGTTTCCAAGTCATCAGGTTTTCTTTGATACAGAGCCTCTGCTTCTTTCAGAGCAATAGAAAATTCCTTTTTCTTTACGAGTTTTTTTAGAGTTTTAAAATCAGAGGAAGTTATATGTTTTAAAGGATAAAACATCTGAATTCTTCTTATCATTTGCTTTTTGCTTAAATTGATAGATGCATGTATAAAAGTGCTGTGTAGCATTGCAAACAAAAAACAAAATGTAAAAACAAAAGCAGTAATATATGAGTTGATTTTTTTCAATTTAAACTCCTGAATTTATAAGATTTAACAAGTTTACAAACTTTGCCAAAAATGTCATCTTTGGTAAATATAATATATTTTATATAAAAAAGCAATTAAAAACAGAAGTAGTTTATATGTGACCTTTTGCAATAAGCCTTGTTGGGACAAAATTAGAGATATTAACAATATGTTTTATAGCCTTTTTCTTATAAAGTAATACAATATAAATTATATGAGAATATATCAATACTTGCATAAAATTAGTTTATAGTGTAGCTTTCGAACAAAATAAAATTTTACAATCTTTTTACTTAAATATAAAATGATTGATTATGAATGTTAGAGAAATAATTATAAAAAAGAGGAACGGCTATGCTTTAAACGAAAAAGAAATAGAATTTCTTATCAATGGGTATACTGAGGGAGATATTCCAGATTATCAGTTATCATCTTTTTTAATGGCTGTCTTTTTTAATGGTATGACAGAAAAAGAAACAGTTTTTCTTACCAAAGCAATGAAAGAATCGGGAGATGAATATGACCTGAAGTGTTTTGGAAAAAAGTGCATAGATAAGCATTCTACAGGAGGTGTTGGCGATAAAGTATCACTTATATGTGGTCCTATAGCAGCATCCCTTGGTATAAAAGTGCCGATGATGTGCGGGCGGGGATTAGGGCATACCGGAGGAACAGTAGATAAGCTTGAATCAATACCAGGATTTAGCACCTGCATAAATAAAACAAAATTTTATAATATACTTGATAAAACAGGACTAGTTTTTTCTTCTCAAACAAAATCTATTGCTCCTGCAGATAAGAAAATGTATGCACTTCGTGATGTAACTGGTACTGTTGAAAGTATTCCTTTGATCACTTCATCAATTATGAGCAAAAAGCTGGCAACTGGAGCAAATGGTATTGTTTTTGATGTAAAAACCGGATCCGGTGCGTTTATGAAAGACAAAAAGGATGCAGCCATGCTTGCAGACTTTTTGGTCAAGATAGCCAGCATTAGCAACAGGCGCTCCTTTGCTCTTCTAACAAACATGGATGAACCTCTCGGATGTGCTGTTGGAAACAGCCTTGAAGTTATTGAATCAATAGAATGTCTAAAAGGTAATTGCTTTAATGATCTTATGAAGGTAAGTATTGAGATTTCAGCTGCTATGATTTTTCTTGCAGGTGTTGTCAAGGACATCAAAAAAGGACGAGAACTGGCGCGAGGCCAGATAAATAATGGCGAAGCCCTGAAAAAGTTAAAAGATACGATTAAAGCTCAGGGCGGAGATCCTGATTGTATATATGAAGATTATGCTGAATGGAAAAAAGCAAAATATTCGTTTGATGTTAAAGCAGAAAAAAGTGGTTTTATTGAAGATATTGATGCTTATAAAGTAGGTGATTTAAGTTGTTCGCTTGGTGCAGGACGCTTAAGGTTAAGTGATGATGTAGATCCTTCAGCAGGTATTGTGTTCTTTTTAAAAGTGGGAGACGTTGTATCTTGTGGTGATATTTTAGCGCGTGTGTATACAGACAAAAAAGGAAAAAAAACATTTTCAGAGAGCCTAAAAAGAATAATAAAAATATCAAAGAAGAAGCCTTTACAAAAAAAACTGATATTAAGAAAATTTATAGATAAATAAAATAAAAAGGTAATTTTGTACGTCATAAAAAAATAGATTTATGAAAATAATCGATTCACAAATGAGAGAAAAAGAAAAAAAGTGGTATTATGCTGCTTTTTTATTTTCTGTTTTACTGCATGTTTCAACATTACATTTTTTTGGCGGGAGATATCTTGAACAGTTGCTTGTTAATAAAAAAATAGTGGTGAAAAATGAAAAAGAAGTAATAAAATACCGTTTTGTGGAAACAAGGCATCAGGAAGATATAAATAAGACCTCACGTAAAATTGAAGAGATAAGTGATAACGATGCTCGGGCAAATTCAAGTAGAAGGGGTGATAAAGAAGGTGAAATGCCAAAAGGAGTTAAGAAAAATAACATTAAGCAGTTAAGAAAAAAAGCTTCTAAAAGAGAAGCTAATAAACAATTTCCGTCAGAAGAAGAAATGAAGTCTTTTGAGTTTGAAAATTCTTTGTCTCATATGAAACCTGCAGAGTCTTTAAATTTGTTTAAAAAAACAGATATTCGAGTAGAAAAACAGTCTTTTTCTAGATCACCGGATGATTCTTTTATAAATATGCCTGTTATCTCGATTGGTGAACGGACACTTTCGCAGTTTGATGATGATTCTTTTCGTGCTGCCAGGACAGAGGCAGGTAAATATTTTAGTGTTGTCAAAAAAAAGATAGAAAATGAGTGGTATAAATATATGACTTTTAATTACAAGACAAATAATGTGCTTGGCAGCGAAGCTCTTATTCATTTCAAAATAGATAAAAATGGAAAAATTGTAGAGATAGAAAAAAAATATATTTCAGGAGATTTTCTTTTTCAGGATTACTGTGAAACAGCTATTCTTAATTCCGGATCTTTTTCGAGCATTCCTGATAATATGGATATTATATTAAAAAAAGGGACACTTGATTTAAGTATTTACTTTGGTTATGATGTCAGCTTGAAAAGAAAAAAAGAAGTAGAAGAAGAAAGAAAAAATAAAGAATAGGGGGATATGGAAGATGATAGAACTTATAAAAACAGGTGGAACGACCATGATCTTTCTTTTGATAGTATCGGTGGTTTCACTGGGCTTTATTATAGAAAAATTTATTAGCCTTCGTTTTGAACGGAAAAGGCTTAATAATTATAAAAGAATAATTGAAAAACATAATTTTTCTATAAGTGATCTCTCAAAGGTGCTAAAAAAAGACGAATCAACATCTGCTACAATTTTAAAAAATGTACTTGAGAACAGTTCTATGGCAAAAGATGAAAATACTGATATTACCCGATCATTATTGAGACATGAAATATCTGTTCTTGAAAAAGGACTGGAAATTATAGAAATTTCTGCCAGCATTTCTCCGCTTTTGGGATTATTGGGGACGGTTATTGGTATGATAGAAGCTTTTTCAGCAATTTCTTCACAAGGCATAGGGGATCCATCAGTATTTTCACACAGCATATCAAAAGCTCTTATTACTACGGTTGTAGGACTGATAGTGGCTATTCCATCTTATGCTGCTTATCTTTTCTTTTCTAAAAAGGTCGAAGATATTGTAGCTGAAACTGATAAATACGCAACAATACTTACTACCAGTTTGTATGGGAAAAAGAATGTCTGATATTTTTTTATTTCGCAGAAAAAAAAGAAAAGTACAGATAAACATAACATCTCTGATAGATGTTTTGTTCCTGCTTCTTATTTTCTTTATGGTGACATCGACATTTGTTAAAAATCCGGGAATAGATATATCGCTTCCTAAAATATCAAAAGGGACAAATTTTTCGCAGCAGAACGTAATTGAAATAGCTGTTACAAAAGATAAATTGCTTTATGTAGATGGCAAGAAAATATCTGTTGAGGAATTGGCAGATACTGTTAAAAGACTGAAAGAAATGGATAAAACATCTCAAGTATTTTTAAAAGCAGATACTCTGGTCCCTTATGGATTTATTGTTAAAATAATGAATGCTCTTCAGCTTGGCGGTATAAAAAATGTTGCAGCTATAACTGAAGAAGTAAAAGAGATAAACTCCAAATTCCAAGCACCAGATGACAAATAAATCTCAAATTCCAAATATTAAAAGAATATGAGTGCAATCGCACATTTTAAGACTTCATAATAAAGTCATAGATGATTTGATTTTTTTGAATTTATTTTTCTACTTTAGTTTATCATGAGTGAAGTCGAATGACTTAGGAGATAAGATAATTATCCTGTTGAATTATTTGTGATTTGTATATTGTGATTTGGAATTTTGACAAGAGCAATTATTATGACATTATTATTTGTTTAAATACTTAAACTTTTAGGGAAAATTATGCAAAAAAGAAAAATTGTTATTGCTGTTATCGGAGGATCAAAGTGCAGTGAAGAAATAGCAAAGGAGGCTTATAAAGCCGGACATATTATTGCTGAAAAAGGGGCTATACTTCTTAATGGAGGAGGAAACGGGGTAATGCTTGCGAGTGCTCAAGGAGCAAAAGATGCCGGTGGCATGACTCTTGGAATAACTCAAAGTGATAATAAAGAAAAAGTAAATCCATATATAGATGTTGTTATTGCTACAGGTATGGGACATGTCCGCAATGCTATAATTATCCAGAGTGCAGACGGAGTTTTAGCCGTTGGCGGTGAATATGGTACGCTCTCTGAGGTAGCTTTTGCATTAAACAGCAAAAAACCTATAGCAGGTGTTTTTTCATGGAACAGGATATTATCAGAAATACCTTCTTTTGATAATCCGAAAGATGCTATAGATTTTATTTTTGAAAAGATATAAAAAAATATAAATTCCTGCAAAAATAATAAAAACATCTCCATGCTTTGTATAAAAACTTGGTTCAGTATTTAAATTTACAAATATTTTTTCTTTTAAAGATCCTGCTATATCGTCAAGATCTTTTCCTTCTGAAACTGCTTTTTGTACATCTCCTAATGGAGAAATTACAGCAGATACTCCAGTGTTAGCACACCTAATAAGAGGAACCCTGTTTTCTACTGCCCTGAAGACAGAATGTGCAAAATGTTGATAAGCACATGGTGTTTTCGAATACCATCCGTCATTTGTAACATTGACTATAAAACGTGCACCGTTTAGGACAAACTGTCTAACGAATCCAGGATAAATATCTTCTATACAAATTATTGATGAGAACTTGATCTCTTTGTCTTCTTTTTTTATCGAAAAAACAGTAAAACGGGCTCCGGGAGTATAACTTTCTTGGATCGGTGTAAGATGTTTTAAGTTTGGAAAATACTCTTTAAAAGGAATGTATTCTCCAAAAGGAACTAGCTTGATTTTATTGTAAATATCTTTTATTTTTTTATCTTTTCCTACAAGATAAACGCTATTATAGTATATGCTTTTATATACTCTCCTATTTTTATCTTTTTTTATCCTGAAAGACATGTTTCCTGATCCAAGAAGCAATGAAACCTGTCTTTGTTCAATAATTTCCATAAGAACAGAAAAAAGCTTGGAGTCATATAATAATTCTCCCGGAAGCACTGATTCCGGCCATATTAGAAGATCTATATTTTTTAATCCCAAACTCATTGCTTTATAATGTCCCATTAGCTTGTTTTTTTGTCTTATATCCCATTTTTGTTCGCTTTTAACATTTGGTTGGATAAGTCCAATATGAACAGGCGTACTTTTTTTGCGTATGATCTGATAAAATTCAGTTTCACCGTGTATTATGATGAAAGAAAAAAGAAAAAGCAGAAAACTGAAGTGAATATAAACATATTTCAATTTATTCAGCATATTAGTATCGTTTTTTTGAGCGTATAAAAATGTACTGGATATGAAAAAATTAACCAGCACAATAAAAAAAGTTATACCGAATATTCCCGCAATTGATGCAGACTGTATAAGTATTGCTTCTTTGTGAAGGGCAACACCCATAAGACCCCATGGAAAACCAATAGAAAATTCGGCTCGTATAAATTCAAGCACACACCATATAAATGAAAGAAAGATCTTATATCCAAAAGATAAAAGATTTTGTGCATTGTTACCCATCAAAAAGCCTATTGGTGCAAAAAAAAGAGAGAAATAAATAACAGCTCCTATCATTCCTGCAAATGTCTGTTTATCTATCCAGTGAAGAAGCATAAAATAGAAAAGTAATCCTGTAAGAAAAAAGCCAAAACCTGTTTTTAACCTGCTCCATTTTCTGGCTGCTACACACAACGGTACAAGTGCAAAAAAAACTAGTGTTCCTGGCATGAATTGAGTAAAAGAAAGCCTAAGAAAAACTGCAGAAACAATTATAGGGGCAAGAAAGCCTATAAAAAGTTTATGTAAATATTTTAAAATTTTCACAAAACTATTATATTAAAATTCACGATAACAATCACGAAATATAAAAATAATTAAAGGGGTAAAGAAGTAGAGGTTTCAAAGTGTAGAGTTAAAATATTTTTTGAGAAAATAAGGCGTATGTAGGGGCAAATAATTATTCGCCCTTGAAATGTATAACATAGCGAGAAAAATAAAAATGGAAGAGACAAAAAGAAAATGCTGTAGAGACGCGATTTATCGCGTCTTTCTCACTTCCCACAGCATTTTTTGTATTTTTTTCCACTGCCACACGGACACGGATCATTTCTTCCTACTCGAATATCCTTTTTAATAGGTGCTCTTTTTATCTGGCTGCTTTGCGGTAGCTGTCGTTCTGCTTCTTGATTAAGATGAGAAATATCATTATGGATAAAGTTTTGTGATGATGGATCAAATGTAAGTTCACTTTCATTATGTATAGATGTAAAACGGAAAATTGCTGTTGCAATATCTTCATTTACAGACTCGATCATATTTTTAAACATATAAAAACCTTCTGCTTTATATTCAACAAGAGGATCTTTTTGACCGTAGCTTCTAAGTCCAATACTTGAACGCAGATCGTCCATATTATAGAGGTGCTCTTTCCAGAGTCTGTCTATTATTGTAAGACAAACAAATCGCTCCAGATCACGCATCTTTTCCGGACTTTCGAATTTTTCTTTTATGTCATACATGTTTTCTACAACATTATAAAGAAAGTCCTCAATGTTTTGTTTTTCTAAGCTTTTTTCAATATCTTCTGTTTTCAAAGAGATAGGGAATTTTGATTCAAACCATGTCTTTATATCTTCAATTATTGTTTCTTTTGCAACTTGTGATAAAATATCTTCGCACCCTGTTCCTATAAATTCTCTGATTTTATTCTTTACCATTTTTTTAATATCATCAGAATGAAGTGTCTCGTTTCGTATTTCATAAATTATTTCTCTTTGGCGGTTCATTACATCATCAAATTCTAAAGTCTGTTTTCTGATTGCAAAATTTCTTTCTTCCACTTTTTTCTGAGCATTAGCGATAGCTTTATTAAGAAACGGGTGCTGAAGTTCTTGTCCTTCTTCATAACCGAATTTTTCCATAAACCCTATGATGCGGTCTGAACCAAAAAGTCTCATTAGGTCATCTTCAAGAGAAATGAAAAAACTTGAGGAGCCGGGATCTCCCTGCCGGCCGCTTCGGCCTCTTAGCTGAAGATCTATTCTTCGAGACTCATGGCGCCCACTTCCTATAACATGAAGGCCTACCAGAGGATCTCCGTTTTCGTCAAATCCTTTTGATCCTGCAGGCTTGCGTATCTTTATATCTGTTCCACGACCTGCCATATTTGTTGCTATCATGACAGCCCCCGGGTCTCCTGCATGTGCTATGATCTCTGCTTCTTTTTGATGATGTTTAGCATTAAGAACAGAATGAGTGATACCGCGTCTGTTAAGCATGCGGCTTAAAAGCTCAGAGACTTCTACCGATATTGTTCCTAAAAGAACAGGTCGGCCTTTGTTATGCATTTGTACAATTTCATCTATTATTGCTTTATATTTTTCTCTTTTAGTTTTATATACGACATCATTATAATCAACCCTCATGACAGGAACATTGGTAGGTATACTCACGACATCCATCTTGTATATTTGATAGAATTCGCTTGCTTCAGTAGAAGCTGTTCCTGTCATACCTGCAAGCTTTTCATACATGCGAAAATAATTTTGTATTGTTACAGTTGCAAGTGTTTGGGTCGCTTTTTCAATTTTTACGTTTTCTTTTGCTTCCAGTGCCTGATGAAGCCCATCGCTGAACCTGCGTCCGGGTTGAAGACGTCCTGTGAAGGAATCCACAATAATGACTTTATTCTCCTGAACAACATAATCGACATCTTCCTCAAAAAGGGCATATGCTTTTAAGAGCTGAGTCAGATTATGTATTTTTTCACTTTTTTCTTCATATTTTTTTTGAAAATTGAGCTTATTCTTTTGTTTTTCATGTTCATCAATATCTGTTCGTACCTCTATATCAGAGTAATAACTTACAATATCTGGAAGGACGAATTCGTCTTTATCTCCAAGATTCGATATTATATCTCGGCCTTTTTCTGTTAGATCCACGCTGTTGTTACGTTCATCAATAGTATATAAAAGTTCTTCTTTTACTTGGTGAAGCATTTCTTTTTTCATGTCACCGACATGAAGTGTTTTTTCTGCCTGTTCAAGGATCCTCTTGAATTTGATGTCTTCCATGAGTTTGTTGAATCGTTTATTCTTAGGCGTTCCTATAGAGACCTTATAGAGCTTGATGCCGTCATCTTCATCATGTTCTTCTTTTTCTATTACTTCTTTTAAAAGACGGCTGCAAAGCATACTTTGATTTTTAAATAGTTTCTCTATTCTGGGTTTTAGCATGTCATATTTGTGATATGAAACAGATACAGGGCCAGATATTATAAGCGGGGTCCTTGCTTCATCTATAAGAATAGAATCTACTTCATCTATGATAACAAAATAATGTCCTTTCTGAACTTGATGTTCTTTATCAACAGCCATTCCGTTATCACGAAGGTAATCAAAACCGAATGATGAGTTTGTTCCATAGGTTATATCAAATTCGTACTGTCCTCTTTTTTCATACAGGCTCATATCGTCCTGAAGACATCCAACGGTCATTCCAAGATATTCGTAAAGGTTTCCCATCCATTCAGAATCACGTTTTGCAAGGTAATCGTTAACTGTTACTAATTGTACATTTTTTCCTGTAAGAGCATTAAGATATAATGGCATGGTAGCTACAAGTGTTTTTCCTTCACCGGTAGCCATCTCAGCTATTCTACCCTGATGAAGTACTATTGCTCCGATCAACTGAACATCAAAGGGTATCATGTCCCACACAATCATATGTCCGGTGACTTTCCAGGATTGCCCGATTAGTCTGCGACAGGTATTTTTTACCAATGCAAATGCTTCGCACATTAAATCGTCAAGTGATTCACCTTCTCTAAGTCTTTTACGGAAAACCTCCGTAAGATCCTTAATCTCTTTTTCAGAATAATTTTGATATTTTTTTTCTATATCATTTATTCGATCAACAAGCGGTTTGAGCTTTTTTATTTCGCGCTCGTTTTTTGAACCTATTATTTTTTTCATTACCCAGGAAAACATTCTTTGCTCCATTTTTACTATTTACAGATTTTGTCGAGAAATTCATTATACTATACACAAAATTGTGTACCGATAGGAAGAAAAGAAGATAAATTTTACGTTTTTTTAATCTATGATAAACTTTGTTTAATATTGTCAGTAAAAAATGAAGTTGTACTGTAAAATAACTTTACACTCAATAATAGGTATTTTTTGATTCTTTGTTTAATATATACTATAATTATTATAAAACTTGTCATTTAATTTTTTAAATTGTAAAATATTTAAAAATTTATAATTTTAATATCTTATGGATTAATTGTCTTGTTTTGATAAAAGGAAAACTTGTAAATAATGAAAGTTAAGATACTTGTCATTGATGATGAAAATGAGATCCGCAATCTTCTAAAAGAAGTTCTTATCACTGAAGGTTATGAAGTAGGTGTGACTTCTAATGGTGAGGAAGCTTTAGAGTGCTTTAAGAAGCACGGCCCTTTCGATATAGTACTTACTGACATCAAAATGCCGCATATGGATGGTATTGAGTTAATGACCCATATCCGTAGGATGTGGCCAGATGTGGCAATTATAATTATGACGGGTTATGCTGATATAAACAGTGCCCGCATAGCTATAAAACAGGGTGCTTATGACTATATACGCAAGCCTTTTAATATAAGTGAGATGATGACATCCATAGAGAATACCCTGAAAAGGCTCAGGCTTTCACGAGAGAATGCGAGGTTAAGGGAGTTGGTATCGCTTTTTGAAATAAGTAAAGTAATTAGCGCAACTTTTAACCATCAGGAACTTTTAAATCTTGTTTTGAACTCAGCTCTTGTCCAGACAGGATCTTCTAAGGGTACGCTTTATCTTTTTGATGATATTAAAAATGAATTTATCATAGAGGCGATGTCAGGTTTAAAAAAAGAAGATCTAAAATCAAAAAAAATCACAGCTTCAAGGCATGAGTGTAAAGATTATATTGAAAATGGTATGCCAAGTGTTGTTACTCTGAATCCTGATTTTTATACTTACGATAAATTAAAGATATCAAAGAAAAAAGATTATTTTATGAATATTCCTTTGAAGAGAGAGGAAGATCTTATATGTATGCCTTTAAGGGTAAAAAATAAAATAATAGGTATTATGAATGTTGTTAAAGAAGTATCAGATACATTATCTTTTTCTCAAGGTGATGTAGAATTCTTACATATTCTAGTGTCTCAGGCTGCTATCTCATTGCAGAATGCAAGGCTTTTTTCAGATCTGGAGCAGACTTATGTTGACGTTATCAGATCACTTACTCTTATTTTGGAAGCTAAAAGCCCATATACAAGAGGTCATTCTGAGGGCGTTACCAGATATGCGGCTAGTTTGGCGCGCAAGTTGAAGATGACTGAAGAAGAGATAAAGCTAATAAAGCAGGGTGGAATATTCCACGATATAGGAAAAATTGGTATTAAAGAATCGATCCTTTCAAAACCTTCAGGTCTTACAAAAGAGGAATATGACATAATAAAAGAACATCCGGTTATCGGTGACGGTATTCTTAAGCCGATAACTTTTTTTGATCAGATAAGACCTATGGTGCGAAGCCATCATGAAAGAATGGACGGGAATGGTTATCCTGACGGTATGGGTGGAAATGATATGTCTCTTTTTATTCGAATAATGGTTGTTGCTGATTCATATGATGCTATGGCAAGTGATAGGCCTTATCGTAAGCGATTAAGCAATAAGAAGATAGTAGAAGAATTAGAAAAAAACAGTGGTTCGCAGTTTGATCCTGACATTGCGCGTGCGATGATAGAAGTCTCGCGTGAAGATAAATAGTAAGCATCCAGCTTTAAGAAAATCATACCCAAACAAGATATCAATTATCAATTTTAAAATTGAGTTAGATCTACATTTCTTTGAATTTGTTCCACTCTTGTATTTTGCATCCTGACGGGTTCTGCTTTTTTTCTTTGACACATGTTTACTAAATTGATATTATACGCAGTCACAATAGCTAAAAACTATTGAATCTATATTTAGGAGGACTATTTTAAATGATAGCACAAGAAGAAATTGAAGACGCAAAAAAAATTGCCGAGGAGGGAATGAATGAGCTTGAACGGCTTCTGAGTGAGACAAATATGTCTTTTAAAGACGGAAGCATTGTTAAAGGTACGATCATGAGCATGGACTCAAAAGAAGTCCTTGTTGATATCGGTTTTAAGTCAGAGGGCGTTATACCTGCATCTGATTTTCGTGATATTACAAGATTTAAGAACGGAGATCTGATTGATGTATATATTGATTCTTTGGAAGATAAACACGGAATGATCGTCCTTTCAAAAAGTAAAGCTGATAAGATCCTTAATTGGGAAAGACTGGTAAAAGATTGTGAAGAAAATAAAAAAATAACAGGTACCATCTACAAAAAAGTAAAAGGTGGTATGATGGTAGATGTAGGAATGGATGCATTTCTGCCTGCTTCACAGATCGATATTAAACATCCGAAAGATCTTGATTCTTATATAGGAAAAAGGGAAGAGTTTAAGATAATCAAGATTAGTTATCAGAGGAAGAACGTTGTTGTATCACGCCGTCAGATAATTGAAGAAGAGCGTAAAGTTGAAAAAGATAAACTTCTTAAGACTTTAACTCCGGGTGATGTTATTAAAGGTGTAGTAAAGAATATTACGGATTTTGGTGCTTTTATTGATCTTAACGGAATAGACGGTCTTTTACATATTACAGATATGAGTTGGAAAAGGATAAGTCACCCAAGCGAGATGCTTGCTATAGGTGATGAAGTAGACGTTGTTATTCTTGAATTTGATAAAGAAAAAGAACGTGTATCTCTTGGATTAAAACAAAAAACAAAAAATCCGTGGGAAGATATTGAAAATAAATATCCGATAAGTACAAGAGCAAAGGGAAGGGTCGTAAACATTATGCCTTATGGAGCGTTCATAGAACTTGAAGAAGGCATAGAAGGTTTGATCCATATAAGTGAACTTAGCTGGACAAGACGCATAAACCACCCAAGTGAGATGCTTGCTATAGGTGATAGTGTTGAATGCATGGTTCTTAACATAGACAAGAGCCAGCAAAAAATATCACTTGGTTTAAAGCAGCTTGAACCAAATCCATGGGAAAAAGCAGCAGAAAAATATTCTGTTGACGGTAAAATAACAGGAAAGATAAGAAATCTTACTTCCTATGGAGCATTTATAGAGCTTGAAGAAGGCATAGACGGGCTTATTCATATAAGTGATATGTCATGGACTAAAAAAATCAATCATCCTTCAGAAGTAGTAAAAAAGGGTGATGTCGTTAATGCTGTTATTCTTGATGTTGATATAGATAACAGGAAAATTGCTCTTGGAATAAAACAGCTGGAAAATAACCCTTGGGAAACAGTTGAGAAGAAGTATTCTATTGGTCAATCAGTAAAAGGTAAAGTAACTAAAATAACAAATTTCGGTGCTTTTCTTGATCTTGGAGATAAAATAGAGGGATTAATTCATATTTCACAGGTAGGAACAAATCATGTTGAAAATATCGAAGAGATCCTGAATATTGGTGATGAGGTCGAAGCTAAGATTATTAATATAGATATTAATGAGAAAAAGATCGGACTTAGCGTAAAAGAACTTTTACTTGAAAATTATAAAAGCAAAGACGATGAAGATCGTGAGAATTTTGGACGTATAGAGCACGAAGAGCTCAATAATCTTGATTCTCAGAATACTTCTGAAGTTGCGGATAATAAAGAAGAACTCGCAAAAGAAGATGAAGAATAAGCGGTCTCCTAAAGAGCAACTTGATATACTTGTCGAAAAGACTGAGTCAGTATATTCAAGCTCAGAGCTTCTCAAGAAGCTTGAGTGTTCTGAAAGAGAGATGCGGCCGCTTAAAATAAAGTACGGGGCTGATCCTTCAGCCCCGGACATCCATCTTGGTCATACCGTTGTTATTCAGAAATTAAAAACTTTTCAAGACCTTGGTCATGAAATCATTTTTTTGATTGGTGATTTTACGGCTATGATCGGTGATCCCACAGGGCGTTCAAAGACAAGGCCGTCGCTTACAAAAGAACAAGTAGCTGAAAATGCAAAGACCTATCAGGAACAGATCTTCAAGATACTTGACAAAGATAAAACAAAAGTTGTCTATAATTCTGATTGGTTGGGAAAGATGACGTTTACAGATGTTATCTCGCTTACATCTAGATATACAGTTGCAAGAATGCTGGAAAGAGATGATTTTTCTAAAAGATATAAAAGTAACATACCGATAACAGTCTTAGAGTTCCTATACCCGCTTATACAAGGATATGATAGTGTTGCTATAAATGCTGATGTAGAGCTTGGAGGGACCGACCAGACCTTTAATATGCTTGTTGGTAGGGATATCCAAAGAGAATACGGCGGGTCTCCTCAGGTGGTTATGACAATGCCTATCCTTGAGGGTACTGACGGCGTCCAGAAGATGAGTAAAAGTCTGGGAAACTATGTAGGTATCACAGAAAAAGCAGAAGATATGTATGGAAAAGTGATGTCTATTTCGGATGAACTGATGTTCAGGTATTACCTTTTACTAAGTGATAAGAGGAAGGAAGATATTGACAGCATGAAAAACGCTGTTGACTCTAATATCACTCACCCTATGGATATAAAAAAGGACCTTGCTTTTTATATCACGAAAAGATTTCATGGTACAAGTGGAGCAATTAGCGGAGCGAACCATTTTAAAAAAGTATTTTCAAAGAGAGAAGATCCTGAGGATATTAGGAAGATAGAATATACTGAAAAAGAAGTATGGATAATCAAGATATTAAAGGATGCAGGATTTGTTAGTTCAACTAGTGAAGCCAGACGTTTGATATCACAGGGCGGAGTTAAATTGGACAACGAAAAGATAACAGATGTTGACGCAAAAATATCTATAAACGATCAGATATTACGGTGTGGTAAAAGAAATTTTATTTGCTTAAAAAAAGTTTAAACAGAACTTTTTATTTGATAAAAAAAGAGTATAATATTATGTTTTATGAGTCTATTTACAGAGTATATTTGTTATTTAAAAAGATTATTGTTTTTTTGTAAAAAAAAGTATTGACAAATAACATTTCGCTGTTAGAATAGCGACTTGTTTGATTATATTGTTCTTTGATATTGTGCGATGCTGTGATGTTCAGCATTATTTTTTTACTCGTCAATTAACGCTTTGAGAGTGTTGATTACATATTTTTTTGGAGAGTTTGATTCTGGCTCAGAACGAACGCTGGCGGCGTGGATAAGGCATGCAAGTCGAACGGGCTTAGTATTTGGATCCTTTCGGGGTGAAGAATGCAAAAGCTAGTGGCAAAAGGGTGAGGAACGCGTGAGTGACCTGCCTTTGGCTCAAGGATAACAGTTTGAAAGAACTGCTAATACTGGATAATACTATTAAGTTATTACTTAATAGTTAAAGGTGGCCTCTGAATATGCTACCGGCCTTAGAGGGGCTCGCGTCCTATTAGCTTGTTGGTAGGGTAATGGCTTACCAAGGCAACGATGGGTAGCCGGTCTGAGAGGATGGTCGGCCACACTGGGACTGAGACAC
>JAGLFH010000061.1 GCA_023144635.1 Candidatus Auribacterota bacterium
TTATTTATCACTTCCTAAAGTGAATAATCAATTTGAGAAGAAGAGAACAATAGAAACGACAGCCCCATCAGCAAGAAGGTCAGTGGGTGTAACTATGTTGGGACGGCTATTAGTTATTCCTAATAGTTTCTTCTTACTTGCGATATTATGTGGTCCTACCAAAGTATTACCAATTCTATTAACTTATTCGTCACCACAAAAATTAATAATGATTATTAGTCTTATCTTTGTGGTTGGTGGCGTGTTTGCTGGAGTACAAATTCTAAGATTGAAGGAATTTGCTAGAAAATTAATTATATTTTTAGCTATTCTTGATATTCCGCTTTTGATTATTGGTTCACTCCTTTATGCAGAAGTAAAACTATTTTTGTGGGGTGATCTTTTCAATATTATTCTTAGTTGCTTACTTGATTTAATTATAATTTGTTTCTTCACTCGTTCCAAAGTAAAAGAACAATTCAAATAATGAAAATAAAAAACATATAACCAGTCATTCCAGTGGACTGCCAAAACGCAAGCGTTTTGGCACGGCTTCGCCGCCCTTCGGGGCCACTGAATTCAACGTTATATGAAAATCATAAATATAAAAAATAAAATTATATTAGTGAATCCAATAATGAAAAAGGAGAGGAATATATTATGATGAAAATACCAGAAGAAGTTAAAATCGCGATCGATAAAACAAATCCTATATGTATAGCAACTGTTAATAACGAATATATACCAAATATCGTATATGTTACGTTTTTAAAATACGTAAATGATACAACTATCGTTATAGCAGATAATAAACTTGTAAAAACAAAAAATAACATATTATCTAATTCTAATCTTTCTTTTGTTGTATTTGATCCTGAAACAAAAAAATCATATCAATTAAAAGGAAAAACGGAATATGTACAAGAAGGTGAAAAGTATCAAGCCGTTTTTAATTGGGTACAAGAAAAAAGACCGGATCTTCGCCCTAAAGGTGCTTTATATATAACCATCGACGAAATATTTTCTGGAGACAAGAAAATAATATAAGAATTAGAAGATTAATTTAAATTCTTAAAATATGGAACATATAACAAATCGTTCCACTTGACATTTTTCCGCTACGCTCCAAAATGCAGGTGAACTCAGCCGTTATATGCTAATAAAATAACATGAAAATGATTCGTACAAATAAAATAGATGCAGCTTGTCGCCAAATAGAATGTGCTATTCGTCTACTTTTTTCAAATGAAGATCCTTTTTCAATACACACCGTAATATCTGCTGCTTTTAGAATTGTCAGAGACTTATCTGAATTATCAGGTAAATCTAATATACATGAATCATTAAAATTAATGATAAAACCTGATAAAGAAAAAATATTTTGGAGAAGAATAAATAAAGCAACAAATTATTTAAAGCATGCAAAAGATGATTCTTCTGAAATGCTTGAAGTAGGAGAAGAATTGAATGAATCTTCTATTTCTATAACATGTCTTTACTATGAAAGCTTGGGTTATGAGCAAACTCCTATTATGAAGGGTTTCATGGCATGGTATGCATTAATTAATCCAGATTTTCTTTTAGATTCTACTCCATTTAAAGAAATAGTCGAAGACTCTTCATTCAATGTCTATCGTGAAATGCCTCATCATGAGAAATTACAATTAGGTAAACAAATCTTAGAATTAGCTATTTTAAAGACAAAAAGCATATAACAACTCGTTGCAGCTGACCGGCGGGACGCGCCCGCCGCTTTCGCTTCGCTCAAGCCCCTACGGGGTCAGCTGAACTCTAACGTTAGGTTTATATGACAAACATTAAAGAAACTTTGGAACTTTTTAACGATAAGGTAAATAAGCTTAAGAATTCCACCTTTATTGCCTTTGTTAAAGAACATGGATTGAAGCTTGAGGTAGATATCTTTGAAGGAAGTAAAAAGGACTTCACAAAACTTCCAGATGAAGATAGTCAAGATTCCTTTGTTCTGAAATTAAGATATTTCATTCAAAACAATGAATCAATATCATTATATAATATGTCAACTTTATATGCCAATTGCCCTAATCAAGACCTGAAAAGCGAATATGATAAATGTCGACTGTTAATTAACCAATATCTTGATCAAAGTTTCCCTATTTCATATCAAAATCAACATATGACTAAGAGGCAAATGTTGGAAGGAGTAATTTATACAGAAAAAGCTCATGCTAACAAGAATGGGCACGCAAAATTTAGATTTTATTACGAATCAACACCTTTTTTTAAAGCTTTAATTGAATATGATTTTTGCAGTGTTTGTTTATTCTTATATTATGTTTTGCTCGCTATTGAAGACATTAATAAAAAATATCTTGCAATAATAACCTAACCAATCATTGCAGCGGACTTGCGGGAAAAGCACCCGCAACGGCTTCGCCGCCCTTCGGGGCCGCTGAATTCAAACGTTATGTGGAAAAAATAAATGATAGAAAAAGTGCCATATTCATTTTTATTCATCATCTTACTTATTTGCATTACTCTTTTGCTTGGAATTTTCAAAAATATCAAAAAGAGTAGCTTATCAGTTAAGATGTTAAGAATCTCTTTAGCTCTTTTAATATTGAATTTATTTTTTTATTTTTCAGTTTTTACTTTCTATGGTGGTAGCGCAAAATCAGGGAAAATAGTTGAAAATACGTATTATCTTGGTTTCAAACTTGGCAAGGGGCCAATTAAGTATATAGAAACAACTTTTGAAACATACAATAAAGTTGTTTCCATTGAAACAGTATGTTTTAAAGTATTATTAACGAGTATATTTTTTATAATTATATTTTTGTTTGCTTCTATATTACAAGAGATGTTCTCTAAATCAAAACCTGCACCCGAGGAAAAAGAAAAAACAACATTCAGCAAATTGGTTGAAATATATCTTTTTAAAGATGGCAAAATTATAATGCCAGTACCAGAGTTCTTTCTTTTAATTACTTTTTCTTTACCTCTTTTTTTAATAATAATCAGAGCTTTAGTTAAAGGTAGTATCCCTGCTCCAATACTTTATTTTTTCTTATTTTCATTTGTAATGTCTTTAGTTGGCTATTCCGTTTCAAAGAAATTTTATGAAGCATAATATTAATATGTTTAACACATAACTAGTCGTTGCAGCTGACCGGCGGGACGCGCCCGCCGCTTTCGCTTCGCTCAAGCCCCTGCGGGGTCAGCTGAACTCTAACGTTATAATTTACAATGTTACGAATTCTCGACATAGATTTAGATCTTTTTCAGACAGCAAGGGCGCAAAACTGTCCATTTAACAATAAACGGCGTTTGGATGGCGATCAAAATTATCCAAACATAAAACCGTGGTCTGAATCTCAGTTAGTTAATTTTTTAAGTAAATGTGGTTTAAGTAAGGAAAAACCTCTCAAAGGATTCTTTATCGAAAATCATGATGAGATTTTTTATATTTTACGAAAAATGATTTTAAATAAACAAGTAACCCCAAAATTTGAAATATATCATGCTGACGCTCATGCTGATTTGGGATGTGGTGATGCTAGTTCACATTATATTTTAAGCGAGCTACTTCATCAGCCAATGAATATGCGTATATATCCAAAATTAAGATATAATTCATCATCAAATGATATTGGAGATATAGAAGGCTTAAGTGAAGGTAATTTTTTATATTTTATGATTGCTTGTTCATGGCTAAAGAAAATTGTATATATTCACCATCCTGATTGCTTTGATGATATTCCTCTATCAATTTTTCCAAATAAAATTCCAAAAAATGGTAAAATTAAATTACCAGTTTATAGTTATGAACAGTTAAATACAGTTGGCAATGATCCAATACAACTTATTAAAAATAATGTCAAAGCTAATCATTATGAACCAGAAGTTATATTTGAAAGAATTGAATGTAATGATTTTGAAAATACAATTGATTTTGATATAGCTTTTGTCTGCAAATCACTAACTTATACTTTATCTAAAACAGATGACTTTATTCCTATTATAAAAGGATTCATTAAGTCATAAAATTATAACAAAACGCTTCACCTGACCGCAAAAACGCCGCGGCGTTTTTGTACCCTCCCGTTGGTCGGCGGCAGGTGAGCTCAACGTTAGATTTAAAAAATATCAATGGACGCAAAGAAAAAAGAAGAATTATTAGTTCTACAAAGATTCAAAACTGATAGCAAATTGAATTTTGCTATTTTAGAATTTGAAGAAGCCAATAAGCTATTTAGTGCTTTTAACAACGAAAATCCTGATTTTATTATCAAATACAATAATAAAATGATTGGAGTAGAATTATTTAAACTTTATTTAACAAAAAGTAATCCGCCAATTGAATATGCTCATAAAACTTATGTCAATCAAGAACATAAAAGAGCTGAACATCCAGATAAATTTGAGTCATTAGAAGAGCTTGAAATTCAATTAAAAAAAGAAGTAGCTGATCTGGAAGCATATCCATTCATCCAAGAAGATGATATTAGCAATATAATTCAAGAAAGATTAACCGAAAAATTAAAAGTTCTTCACTTATATGTTACAAACAGCATTTGGTTAATTGGTTATGCTAATCAATTAAATCAAATAGGTTTAGTTGAAGATATATCCAGAGATAATACTAAGTTAGCTTTAAGTAAAGAGATATCTAATTTGCTCAATAAATACCCGCAACATAAAAAAAGAATAGAAAATCTTTATTTGTTTGAGTATGGCACAAATACCGTAAGTTATACTTTTGAATATAATAAATCAATCTAACAAAACATTGCAGTGGACTGTCAAAAAGCTAGCGCTTTTTGCCACGGCTTCGCCGCCCTTCGGGGCCACTGAATTCAACGTTAGACTTAAATAGAGGATAATAAAATAATGGACAATCAAAATGAGCAGGCACACCAATCTAAAATCATCGATCAATTTTCACTTCAGGCTATTCCGTTTACGCAGGTTCCAGGACATTTCGATGCAATGCAGATTCTAATTGAACTTTCTAAAGTTTACATTGATGATGCTGTGCTCGACGTTGCTTGTGGTCCTGGCATGGTTGCATGTGAGTTTGCTAAACATGCAAATCATGTAACTGGAATAGATATTACTCCAGCTATGATTGAGCAAGCTGAAAAACGTCAAAATGACCTGCATCTAAAAAACCTTACTTGGGCTGTTGGAGATGCTATCTCACTTCCCTATAATGACAACTCATTTTCACTTGTTCTAACCAGATATAGTTTTCATCACTTACAATCACCGAATATAACGTTGGCAGAAATAATCAGAGTGTGCCGACCAGGTGGTCGGGTTATGGTGGCTGACGTATCAGTAGACTCAGACAAATCTGAATCCTATGATAGCCTGGAAATCATGCGTGATCCTTCCCATACCCATGCATTGACACATGAAGAGTTTGCCGCGTTGTTTAAAAATTCTGGTTTGCTTGATTGCCGTCAAAGTGCGTATGGTGTAGATATCGAACTGGAAACTCAACTGCGGGCCTCTTTTCCAAATCCAGGAGATGAATCAAAATTGAGAGAGATGATCATAAGTGACATAGGAATAAACAACATTGGAATTAATGCTCGGAGAGAAAAAGAGAAAGTTATGTACACTGTGCCAATTGGTGTCTTCATAGGTTTAAAAGATGGTTCCCAGTAATAATATACGTCTAACAAATCATTCCAGTGGACTGCCAAAACGCAAGCGTTTTGTCACGGCTTCGCCGCCCTTCGGGGCCACTGAATTTAACGTTAGCTCAATCAATGAAAGGAGAAACCCCATGAATAATAGGTTTTTAATAGCAATCATTACTGTACTTGTTCTTGCTTGCACGTGTACCACAGCATTTGCAATGGATGCCCACGGACTTACAATGAGTGGAAGAACACTCACGGCTGAAGAAGCAGAATCACTCGAAAAGCAAATAGTGCAGAATCCTTGTGATATTGCCTTACGCACAAGACTTCTTGGCTATTACTTTGGTAAGCAATTCCAGAATCTATCTGCTCGCGAAGCAAAACTGAAACATGTCCTATGGTTGATAGTGAACTCACCGGAATCTGAAGTTCTTGGACTCCCTTACGGAACACTCGATGCAATCTTGGATGCAGAGGCTTATTCCCAAGGCAAGAAAGCTTGGGTAGACCAACTCAAAAAAAAATCAGAAAACCTGAAACTACTTGAGAACTCGTCAAACTTTTTCCTGCAGCATGATCGAGAACTGGCAAAAGAATCACTACAAAAAGCATGCTCTCTTGATATAGACAATCCGAAATGGCCTGCTGCATTAGGACAGTTGTATTCGTTGAATATGATAACAAACTCTTTGAAGGTCAAAAGTGATGCTGCCGGAAAGGCATTGGAACAATTTGAAATAGCATACAAATTGTCAACTGACATGGCGCGAGATGCTCTTCTTCAATCTCTTGCAAAAATAGCCTTGGCAGCCAACAAACCCACAAAAGCCAAAGAATATGCTGAAAAAATGCTGAGTCAGAACAGTTCCGGTTGGAATTACGGAAACAATATTCACCATGGAAACACAATCCTCGGAATAATTGCACTCACGTTGGATGATGTTGAAGAAGCGAAGGAACGTCTGATCAAAGCTGGCAAAACTCCTGGCTCACCACAACTCAATTCATTCGGCCCCAATATGACCCTTGCAAAAGAGCTGCTCCAGAGAGGGGAGAAAGATGTTGTTCTTAAATACATTGAGCTTTGCTCGAAGTTCTGGAAAATGGGAAAGATTCGTTTGGATGAATGGTCAACTGCTGTTAAAGATGGCAAGATTCCGAATTTTGGCTCTAACCTCAATTACTGAGAAAAAAGCTAACAAATCGTTCCACCTGACATTTTTCCGCTGCGCTCCAAAATGCAGGTGAACTTTAACGTTAGGCGTCTAAATATGTTTAACTTTCTATACAAGTTAGGTCACAAGATCCAAGATGAAGAATTAGTTCTTGAAGTTATTGAACTCTTTCCAGGTGACGAGAGTAAGGGTTATGTTCCAGCGTATACTCTAAATATACTATTAAAAAACAAAAAGATTGGTCATTTAAATCTTAGAATTGGTGAAGACACCAATTTAAAATATTATTCAGGTAATATTGCTTATAAAATTGAAGAACCTTTTCGTGGAAATTCTTACGCTGTTAAAGCATGTAATTTAGCAAAAGACATTTTCATTAAACATGG
>JAGLFH010000062.1 GCA_023144635.1 Candidatus Auribacterota bacterium
CTGATTTCGGAAAACAAATATATAAAAATTTATCTGCAGATCTAAACATTACAGAAACACTTCTATATCAAATGACTGCTTTTTATAAAACTTACCCTGTATTAAAA
The DNA here is from genome assembly GCA_023144635.1 of Candidatus Auribacterota bacterium. Lineage (GTDB taxonomy): Bacteria > Auribacterota > JAFGBW01 > JAFGBW01 > JAFGJP01 > JAGLFH01. The sequence goes on from JAGLFH010000062.1 coordinate 108, forward strand.
GCATCTAACACTTTGAAATGGTCTCATTACAGACTTCTTGCGTACGTAAAAGATAAAAAAACAAGAAAAGAACTTGAACAAAAAGTTGCGGCCGAAAAACTTTCCAACCGCAATCTTGCAGTACTTGTTAAAGATTTCAAAACATGGTTTCCGTCCGGTGAAAAGAAAACTCAAATTAAAGGGTCCACAAAACTTAAAACCACACGTGGAAAACTTTATCATTATCAAATGTTCAAAACACGATTTTCCAAAAATTACTTGATCGATTGCGGGTTTAATATATTTCGTGAAACAAATATTTCTAGATTCCCCGCCACCTCATCAGGCGGGTCCGCCTTAGGCGGAAAAGGCATGTTTGCTGAATCAATTAAATCTGAGGAAACATATTCATATAAACCATCAAACGTTAAAAAACAATATATGTATGCTTATATTGCTTATGTAGACAAAATAATTGATGGTGACACGATCTGGTTTCAAATTGATCTTGGATTCAATACATGGACACGGCAAAATCTAAGATTTCTGGGAATAGAAGCTGAGCCACTCGGAACAACAAAAGGTAAAAATGCTTTTGAATATGTAAAAACTGTTTTAAAAGGTTTAAACTTTGTAATAATTAAAAGTTACTGGAAAGGGAAATTTGGTAGATATTTAACAGATATTTTTTATTTACCAAACGAAAATGATCCTCAAGTAGTTATGGAAAAAGGATATTTCTTAAATCAGGAAATGCTTAATAAAGGGCTGGTAACCCCATTAAGCTTTGATTGATGAAAAAACTTCCTACTACGTAGCATGCTACGTAGTAGGATATAAAAAGAGAGGCAATAATGACAAAACATAATGAAGCTATACGAAAGATCACAAAAACAGGAAACTATACTTATTACATAACCATTCCTAGAGAATATATTAAAGAACTGGGATGGCGAAAAAAACAAAAGGTAGTCGTCAAACTTGAAGGAAAAAGGATTATTATTGAAGATTGGAAAAAGTAAGGACAGTTGTCCTGTTTTTATCATTTGAATTATTCACAGCGGTCTTTATGCTATCATAACACTCAACTTTAAACTGGTACATAGAATGGGGTAAGCTCACAAATAATAACTATCCAACTAGAGACCTGACCCTATTTTTTCTGTAGGTGTATTTACTATAAAAGCTCACTTCTCATAATACTCCATATTGTTATTACCTACTTGTTCCCATTCATTACTATTTTGAGGTCTTTGTGATTTTTTATAAGACGATTTATCTTCAACACAATTCAATAAAAATCCAATCAAACAAAAAGTTGCCCAAATCATATTTGAAATCATCAATACCTTTTTAAAAATTACTTTCTTTTTCCAGCTTTTCTTAAATATTTTATTTATTATAAAAATAAAGGAAATCAATATTGATGAAGAAAATAAACTTAGTAAAATAAAGATTAGAGGAACCATTAACAGTTCCATTGGATTAATAATTACTCTGCTTTCTGTAAAAACATGAAACTGAGAAAGCAAGTAAGAAGTAAGAATCAGCAAACCAAAACTTATCAAAAAATATGCAGAAGGTATTTTATTGATTTTATTCAATAATATCTTTAATAAATTATAAATAGATCGTAATACCATTAGCATCTGCAATCTTATTTTTGAGAATATGTTTTTATTGTTAAGTGTTTTAAAATAATTTTTTATTTCCTCAATATGCTCTCTATTTTTATCTATTTTATCTGCCTTAACTCCTAAAGAATAAAAAGAATAATAAATAACACAACCAGTAAATAAATCAAATATAACCCATAATGCCTTTGTTAAATGCACAGGTAAAAACGGATTAAACAAAAAAACCATTATTCCAAATATCCATTTCCACAACTTGCTATTGAATTGATGAGCAATATAAAACAAATAACAGCCTGAAGCACATATGACTACCCTTAAAAACATATAATAGCTATAAGGTAATTTAAATATAGCTAAAAAAAGAAAAAACATTGAAATGACTCTAAGCCAAAAGAAAACATTTCTCTCTGTATTTGTGATATTAGGCTTCATCCCTTTATTCATCCTTCTTATCTATGTAAAAACTCATATTTTATCAATTTATAGCCAGATTATGTATTCTTTAGCCCTTTTAATAACATTTTGACTTATTTAATGTATTGAAGTAAATATAATTTAATTTCTACCTACCCAAAAATCATGTTTGCTACCAAGTGTTATTTCTCCAGTATGATCAGCGTCAATATCTATTTCTCCAGTATGAAAAAGCATTATTTTCATCTTAGGAGTTTTTGGACTCGGGAATTTCAAGACTATACCAAATAGAACAACAAGAAAAGCATAGTAAAACCTATCACTTTTAAAAATGTTTTTTATCATTTTCACATTATACCTCCTCAGTTTTCTACGATTTTTATCTGCCCAGGACTACCAACAATAATCTCCGACTTTCCTTCATACTTTTTCACCATACCAGTTATTTGAACTTTCTTGCCTTTATAAATAACTTCCGGCTTACCATTAAACTTATGATAATTAGAAGCAAATATTACTGCTGTAAAGTATTTCTTATAGTTCCTGTGAAAGTTAAGAAAACAAGCCTTTCCTGAATTGTATGTAGCTACTATAGTACCTTCTACTGTTATATACTGACCTATGTAGTCATTAGCATCCTTCCAAGAGACAATTTTATCTGTTTTCTTTGCAGTATCACCACCAACAATCTTTATCTGGTTTGGACTGTTTAGAATAATCTCTGATTTACCTTGATATTCTTTAATCATTCCTGTTACTTCTACTTCCTTGCCATAATAATAATCTTCAGGGTTATCAGAAAATTTATTAAACGCTGATTTAAAGATTACAGCAGTAAAATGTTTTTTGTAGTCAGAATGAAAATTAAGAAAACAGGCTTTCCCTGAATTAAATGAGCCGACTATCTTTCCAGTTACCGTTTTATTCTGACCAATATAGTTATTTGCATCTTTCCATGAGATCTTATCTTCAGCATGAGCAAATGTGGTAATTAAAAGAAGTGCAATACAAGATAATATTATCTTATTCCTTACTTTCATCATTTCCCCCTATCTTTTCCCATCCTCGCTTTTTAAGTTCTATCCATAGGTCTCTATCTATAAGCTCATTTGTAAACCTGCTTGTTTCTTTTATCTCATTTGCTATTTCTTCTAGAGTTTTCCTAGTAAAGCAGAAGTTTTTATACTTTAATCCCCATAACTTATTGGTCATCTCATATACTTGGAATGGCTTCTGTTTGTTATACAATACCCATATGATCTCTGCCTTACCGCCTTCCTTCCATAGCCCTCTACTCGCTTCTCTTGCCTCTGTTTCAGCTTCTACAAACTCTTTCTTATACTTGAAAGGGAATTTGATGTAAGCAAAGCCATAGCCTTGTCTGATAATTTCTTTATTAACGAATATATCTACTTCATGATCCTCATGCTCATACAGAAAAATATCCCCATGAATTATTTTCCATATAAATCTATCATATGCAGTACATGTTCTCTTAACATGGATATAAGCAAGAGTACGTTCATACTTATCTATTTTTTGTTCATCATATTTAAGTTCGACTTCTTTTCCTTCTATTAGCTTTCTAAGAAACTCTGTAGCTTCTGCAGAAAAGTATTGAAGCGGTTTTCTAGGATCTGATTTTTCAGTGGTATCTACACCTATTAGCCTTACTCTTCTGTCATCTGATAGGATTACGGTGTCACCATCTGATACTTTGGATATGGTTATTGGTTTCGTAGATGAATAAATAGGGCTTGCCAAAAACATTAACAAAATAAAATATACCTTCATTTTATTACCTTACAAACATCTCGTTTAAAAAAAATTATTTTTCAATATTATTCCGTTATGTATTAATAATCTATCTCGATAATTCTGTCATTTAGTTTGTCTGCTAAAACGCTATCAATTTCTTTTAGAATCTCGCACTGTTGAATAGCTAAGTCCCTTTTACCTGTTAAGAGATAATTCACTCCTAGCTGAAAAAATGCTTTCTTAACTGAAGGAAGAGATTCTTGACTATAAAATTTTACTCCTGCTCCAGAAGGGCGATTAATTAATTTACTATAAATTTCAATCGCTTCCTTGTATTGGGAAAGTCTCTCATATATATTACCCAAAATTAAATAAGCTTGAAAAACATCTGACTTTAATTCTATGACCTTTTTAAAACACTCTATAGCTTCTTTTAATTTCGATTGTCTCAATAAGTCCTCACCTGTATTGAAAATATCCTCTGATCTTTCTTCATTTTCCGCACTTCTTTTTATATATTCTCTAAGTGTTTTTTGCTGATGCTCAAATTTATTCTCAAAATTTCTTTTACTCTCTATATAACTTGATACCATCGAAAAAATAGCATATACTGCAAAACCTAACACTATTAGTCCAATTAAAGCCACATTAGACCTCCTTCATTATTCCTATTCTATTTATCAATATTTCGGAAAGCTTTAGTTTACTTTTTAATATTTATTTCAATGATTCTATTTTTTAAATCATAAGACAAGTCGCCTCCACCTGTCCCTCCTGATTTAGTAAACCAACCTTTATCTTTTCCTATGTACAACTTGTTGCCTTCAAGTTTCAGGTCACCAAACCACCTGTCACCTAAGGCAACCTCACCAAGTTTTTTTATAAGTAGTCGTTCTTTTGTTGAGTTTATAGATGAATTATCCCAATCTATTGTAATGCCTTTATCATGTTCAAAAATCACAAACATCAATGATCTAAACGACCCAGATCCTCCTGTATCGTCCTCAAAATAAAGAACATAAACTCCAGAATCAGTAACACCTACATAACGGTAACCAAAACTCTCACTACCTTTTTCTGTATATACAAATGGACTTTTCCCTTCTGTTCCATTAACAAAAACATCACCAAAGTAACGGTTTGAACCTTGAGAATCTTTAAGATTTATTGCAACAACTTGATCTCCGCCATCACTAATCCATGTTGAAAGGTCTTGAATAATTCGTGGGCTAATATAGGGTTTCTTATTGAAAAAATATTCTACTTTTTGTTCAGTAGCAAAGGATTTGTTTTGAATATTTAAGAGAATAAAGAAGCTTAAAACTATCAGAAGTTTTTTTCTCATGCCCCACCCCTTTGTGCCTATAAATAGGAATAATACTGCTTTCTACACAACATGTCAAATATAAGCTGATGACGTATTTAAAAATTAAAATGAGCAGGTAATACCACAGCATGGGTAAAGGAAGTTAGGTGATAAATACGCACGTGGTTTGGAATTTATTGGCTGGAATGGGATGTTTGGGGAAACCAAATATTGTTATAGAAGAAATTAATCATGTTCGAAAAAATAAACAAATCTCTTTAAAAAAACTGTATAGCCAGAAAAACACATAGCCCTATAGAGAGAATAGAAGTAAAGGGACGTTGATTGATCCATTAAAGTTTTTTAATGAGATTTTTCTCTTCAACAATCCTCATCCCTTTTCCTCTTGCAATGCTTGCTGCTGATTGTTTTATTTTTAGAAGTTGTCCTACTTTCGTAGCTGTACAATTTAAACAAGTACAAGCTAAATATACAAATACATTCCTTGCATCTCTTACCTTCATTGTCTTTGTATTCAATAATTCATTTTTTCCTATTTGATAATACTTACTAACTCTTTGTAATAAATCATCAATATTTCTGAAAAATTTTGCGTATTCATCTGTCTCTTTTAACCGCTTTAAAATTCTCTCAACAAAATAACCATTACCTAAAATCCTATCATCATACATTTGCCTTTCTTTAGAACTCAATACCTCTTTCACCCCTCCCATGCTACGTATCAAGCCTCCTCCAATAAAATCCTCATTTAAATTCAAACCTTCTTTTACATATTCATAATATCCAGATTTAGCTTCTTTTTCTTTATTCCCAAAATATCTTAAAACTTCATCTTTTTCCAACAATCCATCTAATTCTGCATTCATCAACTCTCTATGCCCTGTCCATTTATATTTTTTCAATTGACCAAATGCTATCAATTTTGCTTTCACAGGATTTAAATGCACATATCTGATTAGCGATAACAAATATTCCTCTTTATCACATAAAACAGATTTATAACGATTTTGAAACAAATAGCCGTTTCTTTTATGTCTTTTATTGTAATTTATTGCATATCTGGTTAACAGTGATCTCATAAATTCTGATAATGTGGTTTTTCCAGTTTGAATAGCTAAATGAAAATGATTACTCATAATACTCCATGCATATATTTGCACGTTACTTACTTTGAGTAATTCTTTTAGGCCGGTATATAATTGCTGCTTATCATATTCTTCTTTGAATATGTATTTTCTTTCAATTCCTCGGGCTATTACATGATGAAATGCACCTGGATAATCTAATCTTGCTCTTCTTGGCATATGTTCATTTTAAATATTATCTTCTAATTGTCAAGATATAACTTTAATGAATCAATCAACGTCCCCTTACTCCCTCCTTAACTATATGCTATTGGTTAGGTTATGTTATATCTTATTGATTTAAAAAGAAGGAAGTCATAGAAAAAGGCTGGAGTTTATTCCCCAGCCTTTTCTTAAAAATATATAGATAACTTTTTTAGTACTTTATTCTAATAGTATCCCTACCATAAAAATATTGACCGTTTGTGAGTTTGCCAATACCTGTTACTTCAATTGAATCAACTTCTCCTACAAAACTGCAAAATTCTGCACGATCAAAACGTGCTTCTATTTTGGTTAATCCTTCGTTATTGGTAAAAACATTCATTTCAATCGAACTAACTCCTAAACCTTGAATCATGATTGGATATGTGTTGTCAATATCTTCAATGCTTATCCCTTCAGGTAAGGTGAAATGCATTTTTACATAATTACCTTTACTATCAACGTTAAGGGTTTGAGATGTGAATTTCATTTGGATATCCATTGGTGGGACTATATTTATAACAACCTCATCAGATTCTGAGTACCCAACCATATCTCGAACAATTAAAGTTATATTGTGTGTGCCTATTGGTAAAGATAAAGTTGGACTCTGTTCGTTAGAAACAACTTCTTCATCTTTAATCCAAATATAATAAAGAGTATCACCATCAGGATCATAAGAATCTATCCCATTTAATATTACTTCTGCATTTCCAGATAAATCAGCATAAATAGTCTGATCTTCACCAGCTTCTGCAATAGGAATTTCATTCTCTAATCCAGTTTCATCCGAAATGACCAAATCATCAATAACAGCATGAGCCTGCTCTTCAGTACCCTCAACTAACATTAAATACAGTTTAACAGTTTCACCTGCATAATCGAGAATATCAATCCATCCAGAATCAAGCATTTGTTCATTTGTAAACTCCGTTGCTGTTGAATACCAAAGCAATTTATCATTTATAAATAAATATAGCATATCTCCATCAGCAATATCCTCAAATCTATATTTAAAACTCATCACATCTGCTTCTTCTGAAATATCTAACTCTGCAAATAAATAAGTTGGCGATGAAGTCTTTATATGCATTTCACCGTTAAGAATATAAGCTAAACCGTCAACATTCCAAAGGCTTGTTAATAAGTCAAAATGGTCAGAAAATAATGTTATGTAGTTTGGCTGAGGAGTTGAAACAGTTGAAAAAGCTAAAACTTCTTCCTCAAAAAGAAAAGCATGATAGCCTTTAAATGGTAAAAATTGTGAATACACTGGAAGCCATTTATTAATATTATATAATTCTTCATTCAGACTATAACCAACATCATCAACGCCATTCCAAAAACAATTAGGTGGAAGATGACTAAAATATTCTTCAAGTGATTCACCTTCTTTACCATCTGGAGGATTAGTCCAAGGTAATTTCTTTTTTTTCGGATTTATCGTATTTTCATACCATGCATGTGAAAGACCATGATCATCAAGCCAGCCAAGTATTTTCCATGATGTTCCTTCACCGTCAGCAACATCTTTTAGCCAAAAATTTCTTGCTAAAGAATAACAACGCCCAAACTCGCTTGGATAATTATCAACAATAACTTCTTCATTATTTAGATTATTTACTAAATTATATAACCTGAGAGGCGGTCTTGCTGTTCCTAAAATTCGCCAGTCTTCTGGTGGATCAAGTAAGCTTAACCGCATGACATCAATATTCATAGTCTCAAGATAGTTAGCTGTAAATGTTGCTACTCCTCCTCCAAGACTATGACCAATAAATTTTATGAATGCAGCTTTATTTATATCAGCAAAAAATGGATTTTTTAACGCTGTATATAAAAGTACAGACTGACTAGGAACCTGTTCAACAGGTGGAAGTGGTCCAATTGCATTCGAAAGCCAGTTCCAAGCAAAAATGTTGACTGGAAGAGATGGACATGAAACGTCCATATATGAATTCCAAGACCATTGCATAACACCATCACTACCCCCAAACTCACCTATAATAGAATTTCCTGAGAGTGTTCCTCTAAAAATTTGATCAACAATAGAGGGATCAGCGCTATGCATCCTGTTAAATTCTATTTCATCACCATTGATAATGCCATGAATTTGTGAAATTTCAGTTGGTTTAACATAAAAATAAATCGTTCCTTCAAAATTACTCCCGTCAGAATAATCAATAGTCATTTGACCGCCAAAATTATTGGCAATAACATTCCACACTCCGCAAAACTTCATACTTTTTTGCTCAATGGCATCAGCCATCTCATTCATCCAATCTGGAATGGAAAAAGGTGCCAACAAACTCCAACCATGTATAATAACTACAGCAGGTAGATCAGAATCATATGAATTTAATGGATTATTCAAATAATCTGATAAATCAACAAATTGTGTCTGATCCCATATCATTAATTTAGGAGGTAATATACTTATCATAAGGCTTTCTAGTAAATCTGTTATATATCCAGGAAGAGGTTGTTGCGTAACGGGGTTTTCATTCGGATCACTATCCCATTCAACATAATAATTTTCAGGATCTCTGTGCTCCCACTTGTCAAACCATTTGCCCGAAGCAAAAGTCATCAAGTGATGCTCACCAACATAATAGCCGGGAGAATCATCATCATCATTCGGCTCACCAGAAAGCCAATTTGTATAACTCCACGGTTCATTCTCTTTGTCCCATTTCCAACCACCGGATGGTTCAGAATAGGCAGGATCGTCTTTGTCCTGATAACCTCCAAGCCAGCAGTGAGGAGCCCCTGTAAGCGTTCCACCAGGAGTAAACGTATTTTGAATCCAATCGCCTTCTGCCTGCGAAGTAATTGTTGCAAGATATCCGCCCAGGGCTTCAGCATCAGCTTTTGCCTCAGCCCAGTATTTGGGTGTTGTAATTAATTGATAATAATGACCATTTCCACTCCATTGGATAGGGGAACAATTCGTAGAAGATATAAGATTTGCATCCCAAGACCATTTCATAATGCCATCACTACCACCGAACTCACCTGCAATGGTATCTCCTGAAAGTGTTCCCCTAAATATTTGGTCAATAACAGATGGGTCTGCACTATGCATCCTGTTAAACTCTATATCATTACCATTAATCACTCCATGAATTTGAGAAACTTCGCTTGGTTTAATATAAAAATAGATTGTACCATCAAAATTAACACTGTCACTTTGAATGATGGTCATTTTTCCACCATAAAAATTAGCAGTTACTTCCCAAACTCCACCAATACACCCAGCATAACCTGAAGTGGCTGCAAAAAATGAATAAATAGAAATGCACGAAAGAAATAAAAAGAAACACTTTACCCGTCTTAAAAAAATCATAATTCCCCCTTTTTTTAAATGATCCCCTAAATAAAAAAAGACAGCCTTCTGGCTGCCTTGAAATTACACTAAATTTTTATAGACAATACTACACAACATAATCTACCCTTTCCCCCGAAAAAGTAAATAATAATGGGTGGCTTTTAAAATATACAATACGTAATATACTTGTGTCAAATTATATTTGTTTTGCATTTATTTGCATGGTTTTAAAATATTAAAGCTGACCTATTTATGGCTCTTTAAGATATATTTAGGCTATTTTCTGCCAAGGAACGGTCATAGAGTAGGTTAAGCTGCTATAAGATTTTTTATAACTTTGTTTACACACGGACAAGGATTCATTACATGGCTACGGGATATTCTTTGATTACATTTAATGACAACCAGTGACAATGTGTTTTTATTATAACTACTTTATTTCAAGATAGTTGAAGCATAAGTTGTTGATGTGGCAAAAGTTAGAAAAACAGCCTAAATCGAATCCCTCCCTCTCGCCATTTCTCTTTATAAAATGGCGGATCCGCCATACTTCGTAATGCGTAATGCGTTTTGCGTTACATTGTATGTTTCGCATATTTTTCTACTTACGGCCATGATTCTTCTCGCATCACGCACTTCGCTTAACGCATAACTGATTTTTCACACACATCATTAAGCGGACATTCTTCACATAATGGTTTTGTCTTTTTGCAATGATGCTTACCAAGCATTACAAGTTGTGCATGATAGTCCTTATATAATTTTAATTCTAAAGGTAAATTATTTTCAAAAAAAAGGCGCACTTCATCATATTCTTCTTTTTCATTTTTTAAAAAACCAAGCCGATAGAATATTCTTTTTGTGTAAGCATCGATCACAAATATTTTTTTCCCTAACGCGTACAATAAAATGCTGTCAGAGGTTTCTTTTCCAATACCATTAACGTTTAGTAAAAGATCTCTTAAAACATATTTTTTTATCTTCTTCATTTTTTTTATATCCATATGAAAAAAATCATGAAAAAAATTGATAAAATATTTTATTTTTTTTGATTTCTGGTTGTAATAGCCGGAAGGCCTTATTAGACTTGCCAGCTCATGTTCATGAATACTAAATATTTTTTCAGGTAAAAGCAGATCTTTGTTTTTAAGATTATCAATAGCTTTTTCAACATTAGACCAGTTAGTATTCTGTGTAAGTATAGCCCCTACGATCACTTCAAATGGAGACTCCCCTGGCCACCAGTTTTGAAAACCAAAATGTTTCTCAAGCATTTCATAAATAATAGTTAATTTTTTTTTAATTTTTCTCATAATTTAAAAAAAGAAGTAAATGTAAAAGTCGTCATTGCGAGGAGCTGGTTTATAGCGACGCGGCAACCTCAGTAAAAATGCCAAATGTAAAGTTACTATTCATACAAACGAAAACAGAAGCACACTTTAAGCTTTACCGGGAGGAGGCAAGCCCCTCCCCTACAAACTTTCTCTTTTCACTCCTGAAAATCTGCGTTCCTCCCTGCTGTTTTGCTTCACAAAACAAATATGCAGGGACTAAAGTCTGCATAGCCCCTAATGCTATTTTTTCAAAGAAAACTATAGGGGCGGCTAATTTCTTTTTAAATGATTTTTCTTTTCCTTAACTCAACACTCACCACTCAAAACTCAAAACTTTTCATGCAAAGCATGAAATCTCTGTGTCTGTTCAGTTTTTTGCTGCAGCTGAAACACGGGGATCCAGTTTAAGATACAAAACATCTACCAACAGGTTCATTGTTATAAAAATAAAAGCTCCCAAGATAACCGTTCCCATAATAACAGGTATATCGCGATTCAGTATAGCATTGATAGCATACCTGCCAACACCATCAATACCAAATATTTTTTCTGTTAAAACAGAGCCGTTTAGATAACTTCCAAAATCTATACCAATAAGAGTGATAACAGGAATAAGTGAATTTCTAAAAGCATGTTTTATCACAATTTTCCATTTCGAGACTCCTTTTGCTAATGCAGTTTGTATGTAATCTGCAGAAAGGGCTTCTATCATGCTTGAGCGAGTAAGACGAGCAATGTATCCCGCAGAACGACTTCCCAAGACTAAAGCTGGGAGTATAAAAGCAGATATGCCTGCATCTCCGATAGCTGAAGCAGGAGTCCAATCAAGTAAAATAGAAAATACGAGAACCAGCATAATAGCAGTCCAAAAGACTGGAGTTGAAATAAATAAAACAGCAACTGAAGATAGTATTTTATCCAGTATTCCTCCCCTTTTTAATGATGCAAGTATACCTAGCACTATCCCTAGAAATGTTCCTGTTATCATAGAAAAAACAGCTAACATCAAAGTATTGGGAAGTTTACTCAAAAGAGCATTGAAAACATTTTCATTCGTGAAATAAGACCTTCCGAAGTCTCCTGTAAAGATCATTTTCATATAATGAAAATACTGAACAAAAAATGGAGCATCAAGATGAAGTTTTTCTTTATATAAAGAGATTACTTCTTCTGATGCTCTCGGACCTACAATTATATTTACCGGATCACCTGGGGAAAGTTTTAAAAGTAAAAAAAGAAGTAATGTCACACCAAAAAAAGTTGGTATTATTGACAATAATCTTTTTTTAAATGCACTGTTTTTCATATAAAAACTCTCAGCGATCAGCACTATAGAAAGAATAAATATTTATTTACTAGCAGGGATGATTTTATAGTTTTCACCCTTATCTATATTATACATAGGATATACTTTATAGTTTGATATTTTTTTTGAAACACCATAATATGATTTTTTATGCCATAAAAAGATCCATGGACTTTCGCTAATAATTATTTGAGCTATTCTTTCATACATCTTATGCCTTTCTTCACTAGATGTGGTCTTTTCTGCCAGATCAATAAGAGAATCGACTTCCTTATTAGAAAAAAAGGCCCTGTTTCCTGCAGAACCAAAATTTTCTGAATGAAAAACAGGAGAAAGAAAATCTATTCCATCAGGAATATCAGCCCACCACGAAAGGAAAAAAAGATCTGCTTCTCCTTGATTTATTGACTCAACAAATTTTGCCCAGTCACGAAGTTCAATCTCTACCTTCAGTCCGGCCTTTTGCATATCATTTACTATAGCACTTACAATATCTGTATTTTGCTGGCTGCTTTTTGCATAAAACTTTAAATTAATATCTTTAATGGAAGATGATGCAAATACACGCCTAGCCTTTTCAGGATCATAAGGAATAGTTTCATCACTTACATGTCCATTTAATCCCGGAGGCACAGGACCTTGTGCTTTTTCAACATTATCCTCCATAAGGTATTTTATTAGATCATTTTTATTAATACACATACTTAGGGCATTTCTTAAAGTTTTCTCCTTAAAATAAGGCCTTCTGCAGTTTATTCCTATGTAATAAGTAGAAAGCGTAACTCCTTCTACAATATCAAATTTCTTTTCTTTCTTTTTTTTCAAACTTCCCAACATAGAAACAGGTATCTCCATAATATCAATTCTTCCTTTTTCAAGCTCGGCAAGAGCCGTAAAATCTTCAGGAATAATATAATAATCAATATTTTCGACACCTGATGGCCGTTTACCAAAATAATCATTATTAACGATAAGTTTAAGCGTTCTGTCGTGCTTCCATAAATTAAATATATATGGTCCTGTACCACAGTAGATGCCTTTTTGTTTTCCTCCATGCGTGCATTGCCTACAGGCAATATATGAAGTCGGCATTGTCAAAAGGGAAATAAAGGGAGCATACGGTTCATCAAGCTTTATAAGAATCGTATATTGATCCTTAATAATGATACCTTCAAGATGCGATGTTTTTTTTTCAATAAAATCTTGAGCTTTTTCGATTTTTTTCAACACCCACACACGTGGAGATATTGGTTCCGTCGAGAGGATATATTCAAAAGAGTACTTTACATCTTTTGCCGTAAATTCACGGCCACAGTGAAATTTCACACATTTACGAAGATGAAACGTATACTCTTTTCCGTCATCGGAAATTTCATATTCTTTTGCAAGATCACCGCAAATAGCCATTTTTTCATCATAACGGACAAGACCGTTAAAAAGTTTTGCTGATATATTCCCTCCCATAACATCTACAATATAAGCAGGATCAAGTGTTTGAGGATCATGTTCAAGTCTTATGCGGATGTTTTTCTTTATCTCCTGTTTTCCAGGTTTTTTGCATCCGGTTATAAAAAATAAAATTAAAAAAACAGATAAAATATGATATTTATTTATTTTTAAAAATGACATTACCGCTCCTTTTACCCGTAAGTTCTCCATGCACATATACACAGATCCCATTTACTATTACATATTCTATACCCAAAGGTTTTGAGACAGGATCCATATAAGTTGATGTATCTTCGATACTATCAATATCAAATATAACCAGATCAGCATTATACCCTGAGGATATATATCCTCGATTTTTTAGCCCTATTATATCTGCAGTAAGTCCGGTACACTTCCTGACACCTTTTTCAAGAGACATCTTTCCATTCCTTACAAAATGCTGAAAGAAACGAGGAAAAGTCCCAAATGATCTTGGATGAGGCCTTCCGGATGATCTCGCAAATATTTTTGCAGAGCTGTCTGTTCCGATAACCGTATAAGGCTCACCTATTATCTTTTCCATATTACGTTCATCCATTCCAAAGAAAACTGCTGAAACCATAAGCTTTGAAGCAACAAGAAGATCGAACACAACATCTATCGGATCTTTTTTTTCGATTAATGATATCTCATAAAGAGTCTTTCCTTCATATTTTTTATTCTCGCTGCCACGTATCTGCGATATTAGTATTGATTTAAAGTATTCTATATTTTTGTAAAGTTTATTTTCATAAAATATCTTTTTAATCTTTTCACGTTCTTCCTTTTTTTTAAGCAACTTGATTTCATTAACATGCCCCTTTGAATAGACAAAATCGGGTAAGATAGTATCTAGATCTGTCCAGGACGCTATATATGGATATCTGTCAGCAGTTACTGCTATACCTTTCTTTCTTACTTCACGGATTTTTTTAAGTAAACTCGTTATCTTCTTCCAGTTATTTTTTCCAAATACTTTTAAATGGGATATGTGTAAACGCGCTTTCGTATTGCAGGCAATATTGAGACATTCATCAAGAGCCTGTTCGACATGATCACCTTCATCTCTCATATGTACAGCTACAATTACATCTTGTTTTGAAGCTTCTTTAAAAAGTGCAGTCATCTCCTCTTTTTTTGTAAAACAACCCGGCGGATAAATAAGTCCAAACGACACGCCCCATGCACCGGATAAAAATGAACGCATTGCTTTTCCCCTCATTCTTTCAATAATATTTTCAGATACATCTTTTTCCTTATACCCTAAGTAAAATGAATGTATAGTCCCGTGTCCTACCAGAGGAATAATATTAAGGCATGTTTCTGTATTGTTCATATTATTTAAATAAGAGCCAAAATCTTTCCAATTTTTCAAAAAATCTTTTATATGATATATATCCTCAAGATGATTTCTATTCTTTTCGCTTGCAGGAGCCGGCGTGAGCCCGCAATTGCCAATGACTTCAGAAGTTATTCCCTGAAAAACCTTTGATTCCATTGAAGGTGTTTTAAATGAAGAAACATCAGAGTGAGCATGCATATCTATAAAACCAGGCGCTATAACTTTTTTTTTCTTAAGATCTATCACTTTTGCATAGGGTACAGATAAACAGTCTCCTTTATTTATCGAAACGATCTTTTTCCCTTTAATATAAATATTACCCAAAAAAGGTTTTTTCCCTGTTCCGTCAACAATAAGACCATTTTTTATAATAATATCGTTATTAAGATGTTTTTTATGACCATTTTTCATTATTATCACTTCTTATCCTATAAAGTACATTTTATAAAATATTTCTGATTAATACTTATGTTTTTTAACTATTAATCAAAATAATATTAAAAACCAAAAGCTTCTTTAAGATAATTCTTATCTTTTGATCATCAAAAAATCAACTTTGTAATTTTTTCGAGATCTGAGTTCTTTATAAAATATCATAAATTTAGCCTAAGGCCTTATGTGTAAAATTATTTTACACTTCCTTTAAAAGCTACACTACAGTCAACAAACATACTCTAAAATTAAGAACTTTTGCCCAAAAGCATAAATGTACTGTAAAATTATTTTACAATATACTGTAAATAAATCACATAAAATTCAGCCTCTAACTTATAACTCTTTGATTACCAGACAGTAACACAACATGGCATTATATATGCTAAACACTGACTCAGTTATTAGGAGCATAGATGACCAAATTGATACTCGAAAAGAAAAATCTAAACATCAGTGCAACTAAAATGATGAAAAGAGCTGCTTTAATAGATGACGAGCCTATTATAAACAGACTGAATAAAAAAATATTACATTCTTTTCACATGGAAAGCGAGTGCTTCAACAATCTTGACTGCTTAAAAAAGGATTACAATAAAAGTATCGGAACTTTTGACATTTTAATAATAGATTTTAATCTTATACAAAATGATAATAACAGTATTCCTGATACACTTAAAAAAATAAATGAAAAAATACCGGTTTTAATAACATCAGGACATTTAAAGAATACAGCAAATAAATTTTTAAAAAATTATAAAAAAATAGAATATATTCAAAAACCTTATACGTTAGAGGAGTTTCATTCTAAGATAAAAAAACTGCTGGAGGTCTAGAGGAAATCCCCCTTTTCATACCCAATCCTCACTGGCCCTACCTTTAGGCCTCCTATTTTATTACATAAAAACAGATGACAGAACTCAAGATAGACCGGCAAAATCCTTTAAACTTCATTTTTAAATAACTTTTTAACCTCGTAAAATCATTCACTCAAAAAAAACACAAATATTTTTTCTTTCCCAAATTAATATTTTAATATAAAAACAGAATTCAATTAATATTGAAGAATACTTTTTTAAAGATAAAATCTCCTTTATTTGTTATAATTCATTTAATTCTGTGCTCTTTAAGCAAAATTAACTTGATAAATAAAGCTATTTTTTTTAAACTTACTTAACTAATAAAATTTACGCCTATGACTAATACAAAACCACTTATTTCACTTGTAGGTCTTTCAGAAGACCTTAGCAGCAGATTTATTGATATCCTTTCCGCTAATGGATACAGATCAGCTATCTATGAGGACTCAAAGGATATCGCTGCAAACATAAAAGATGAGAACCCTGAAGTATTGATATTCGATTACAACTCTAAAAGCATAGATACAATCGCTGCTACAATACTCCTTAAAGGCAGCTCAAAGACTAAAAGAATACCAATACTTATGCTTATTGATATTGAAAAACCCGAACAGACAGAGCATGGTATTGAGATAGGCTGTGATGATTTCTTCAGTTATAATGTGGAAGAACAAGAACTTCTTACACGCATAAAAACTTTTATAAAAATAAACACTTATCGTCTTCTTCTAGATGAAAAAGAAAAATTTGAAGAAATTCTGAATGAGATCTCTGATGGTGTAATCGTATTACAGCCTGACTGGACTATTGAAAAATATAATAAAAATGCCATAAATCTTATAAATCTCCCACAATTTGTGGTAGGAATTGATTTTATAGAACACTGCAGACAACATTTTTCTATTACAAAAAACCTTTATGATTATCTTGATTCTTCTGACCGCGAGCTAAGTTTTGAACTGATCCGAGAAGATAAAACAAGCGTTAATCCACTTTTTATTCTTGTTAAATGTAATTTCATAAAATCGCCTTTTGGTAAAAACCTTCGCATAATATTAACTCTTCGTAACATTACAGAAAGCAAAATAGAGGAAATGCTTAAGCAGGATTTCCTATCCTTGATATCCCACAAGCTCCGAACACCAATAGTAGCTCTTACCTACTCTATGCGTCTAGTTATGAAAAGAAATGAGCTTAATTATTCTGAAGAGGAACTTGATGGCTTCATAATAAATGCTTATAAAAAAGCAAAAGAAGTAAATGACCTTATAGAAAAACTCCTTGTATTTTCTACTGTAGTAAACGATAAGATGTTTATAAAATTGGAATCGCTCGGGCTTGCATCAACAATTCGCGAGATACTGGATGCTTATAAGACCAGCCGTCAACAAGAAACCAGTAAAAATATAGAATTTGATTTTAAATTTCCTGAAGATTCAAATGAAAAAACCATTTTTACTTTTGAATACCTTAAGATCATTCTTGAGAACCTTGCAGACAATGCCATTAAATTCAGCGATAAAGAAAATTTGAAGATTACTGTTGCAATAGAAAAGAAAGAAGATGATTTCTTCCAAATTTCCTTTAATGATAATGGGCCTGGCATACCTCATGAGGAATTTGAAAATATCTTTAAAAAATTCTATCAGGTAGAGAGGTATTTCACAGGATCCATTGAAGGCATAGGAATAGGCCTTTCTCTGATAGAACATATTTTGAATACATATAATTGTAAAGTTTGGGTTGAATCCATTATTGGCCAAGGCTCCACTTTCTTTTTTACTATCCCTGCTTTTATTAAAGATAAATAATATTAATCCCTATTTCTTGCACTAAACCCCATAAAAGTTTTGCCTGTATTATTGTAGATTAATTCAACAAATATAATAATTATTGTCAATTAAAGTTTTGTTATACTTTTCATAAACTTATTTATGTATCATCTGACAACTTTTTCAATAAACTTAAGCTCCTATATACTAATACGTTATGTGTTATTAAATACTTGACAAATATCATTTTGCTCTTGACCTTATATATAAAGAAAGATTATAATATAACAGAATCTAACTAAACTAATAATTATTATTGGTTGGTCAGCCAATAATGAGATATTATTATGAAAATTATTTTTTTTACATTTTTGATGATCGCTATTTTTGCATTACCGGTCTCTGTTTTACCGGAATCTGATGCTAATTCTGTACCTGATGATTTTCTTGAAATAATAAACCCTAAATTTCGCAGCAAGCTAGAATCAATTCTTAATAAAAAAATTTCTGTTAATGTTGATAATACACATATAAGGGAAATTATTCAGCACATAAGCATTTCAAGCTCTCTAAGTATTGTGATAGATGAAACACCTTTTGAATATGATTTAAAGACGTCGGTAACCGCTCCGACAACTGGCGCCTCAGAAAAAGAACTTTCTAAATATTCAAAAGATATGAAAACTTCTAAATTCATCCTGACAATTCATCTTAACGATATACCTCTAAAAAACATGTTATGGTATCTCTGCCAGAAATCAGATCTAATGGCTTTTTGGGACGAAGATATAGATGACAATATCCCCGGCCCTGTATTTTTCACATCAAAAGAAATGGCAGATAAGATAATAAAAAAACGCATTGTAACAGAGGAAAGAAAGTTAAAGTTCAAAAGAGCATTCAGAAACGTAAAGCAACCCTGGATGCAATAAATAGTCGATAGACCATAGACGATGGTCCATTGATAAAATCAAGAGCAAAGCTTTATATCCTCATATTCAAAATTTCCTTTTTATAATTATAATAAAAGATTAAAATATTCTTACTCATATTTCAAAACCAAGGAGGAAAGGATATTATGCTAAGCAGAGTAAAACAATTTTTTGAAAAAGATATCTGGCAGGTAAAACCAAAAACCCTTCCTCGACTAAAATCTATCGGTATTGTATATGCACGCGTTCTTATTTTATCAATTCGGGGGTTTTTAGCAGATAAATGTCAAATAAGAGCTTCAGCGCTTACTTTTTTTACTCTAATTTCAATGGTCCCTGTTCTGGCTATGAGTTTTGGATTTGCAAAGGGATTCGGACTTGAAAAATTTTTAGAAAAACAGATCCTTACTAAACTTAGCGCATATCCTGAAATAGCCGAAAAGCTCATAGAATTCTCCAAAAATGCACTTCAAAATACACAAGGAGGACTTATTGTCGGAATTGGAATGATAGTTCTTTTTTGGAGTGTTATAAAAGTATTAAACAATATTGAGACTTCTTTTAATGAAATATGGGGATTAAAGACACAGCGACAGTTCATTCAAAAAGTTAAAAATTATCTTTTAATCCTAGTTTTCTGTCCACTTTTTTTTATTGCGGCACAAGCTCTTAATATTTACATTAAAACTATAATAGTTAACATTGCAAATAACGTGGAGTTCTTTTCAAACATAAGCGCACCCATGTTTTTTCTTTTAAAATTCTTGCCGTTTATACTTCTCTGGACAGCTTTTATATTTGCTTATCTTTTCATTCCAAACACAAAAGTAAGATTAATTCCAGCTGTAATGGGAGGTATAATAGGTGGTACAATATTTCAATTACTCCAAAAGCTTTATTTATATTTTCAAGTAGGAGTAGCAAACTATAGCACCATTTATGGAAGCCTTGCATCACTTCCTCTTTTTCTTGTTTTAATACAAATGAGCTGGCTTGTTGTCCTATACGGAGGAGAGATCTCTTTCGCATTGCAGAACCATGAAAGATATGAGTTTGAAATAGAGCCAGACGAGATCAGCTCAAAACTCAAGGAACTTTTAGCACTCCGCATAACACTTGCATGCATTGAAAATTTCTGTAATGAATTAAAGCCATGGAGCATAAAAGAATTATGTGATGAGCTGTTTATTCCGGTCAAACTTACACAATCCCTTGTTTTTCAACTTTGCGAATGCAACATACTTTCACGCATCTGCAACGGAGATGAAAGATATCAGCCTGCAAAAGATGTAAGCCTGCTCTCTATCTCTTCTGTTTTAGAATCCTTTAGATCATTTAACAAAAAAGAAATGGCAATACCGGAAGATAAGAAAACCTCTCATTTACTAAGATCTCTGGAGGAGTTTTCTCAAATAATAGACAAGAGCAATTCCAACATAATCTTAAAATCACTGGTATCTAAGTAACAGGAGTAACAGGAGTAACAATTGAAACAAATCTATTTTTTTCTTTCTTTAGTTATTGTCCTATTTTCTTTTTTAAACAATATATCCTGTAATGAAATAGAATATTTCAAGTTTGGAAAGGCTCCGACAAAAGAAGTTTTTGAAGTAAAAGAGCGTTTATCAAACACAACAAAAATCACAACTTCACCATTTATTATAAAAGTTTCAAGATACATAGATGAAGAAGAAAAAGCATTTCTAACTGTGGGGCTCTTTGGTATAGCATCAGCAAACGTCCTTACCATGGTGCAATATGAGAGAATACTTTTTATTAATCCTCTTAATGAATATACAAATAACCTTTATCTAACAGTCGAATACTATTATTATAAATATCCTGCTCATCAGACTACTTTTCAAAAATCCAGATTTAGAAAAAACGACAATGAGACAACTGTCGATCCTATAACAAAATTTTATGATGCAAAGATATATACATTAAAAGCTCTAAAACCTCTTTCAAAAACAGTTATAGATACACCGGGCAGTAATATTTATTTCGGTGGTCGCAAAACAGCTGCAAAAGAAATAATAGTCGTTAATGATGATGAATCGACATACAAAATAAAAGCTGTAAAAGAATATGCAGGGTATATTTTAAGCATCTTTTCCGGAAAAAAACTGATATATCAGATAACAAACAATCAAAAACTTAGAAAAAAAGGATTTAAAAAGTTATCTAAAAAACTGATCGATAAATATAAAAGTTCTGAACAATAAATGCCTAAAGTTTAAAGTGCCTAAAATGCCTAAAGTTAAGGTGTCTTCGACAATTTTAATAATAAAAGCACCAATAGTTCAATTTCACATACCAATTAAATTCCAAAAAGCAAATTTCAAAACAATAAACAAAATTGGGAGTTTTTACACGAGCGGGGACAAGCCGCCGCCCCTATCGAAGATCCGCCATCTTGTTGGGAGGACATACATTTTATGTTTTTTTCCTTTAATCCTTTTTTATCCTGTAAATCTGCGTCCCATTATTCTTTTCGTGTTTTCTCTGTTTTTTCGTGCTTTCGTGATAGATTTCCCCTCTGTGGCAAATTTCTATATTTACAGTAGCCTGTTTTCGCGCTTTTTCTTTGATCTTTTTCCGATCCTTTAAATCTGCGTTTATCCGCGTCCCATTTTTATAATCATCTGTTTTGCACAAGCAATCTTCACAGATAACCGTTTTCGCGATACCAGTCAATTGTTTCCTTCATGCCTTCAGCTAAAGAATAAATAGGTACATATCCAAGTTCATCTCTTGCTTTAGAAATATCACAAAATATTGCACTTTTTGCAGCCCACTGCAATGTAGGCCTTGATATAGGAGGCCTTCCCGTCTCTTTGACAAAAAAAGGATAAAACTTAAATATTTTGGAAGCTGCTTCAAAAAAAACAGCCATAAGCCATGCAACCACATAAGGTATTTTTAGCAAGAAGATCTTTTTATTCATACATTTTGCCATTTCTTTTATCACTTCTTTAAACTGATAAGAGCGCTCATCGGAAATTATATAGCTTTCCCCGCTTATCCCATTATCTGCAATTAATTTCATACCCATTATCTGATTCTTAATATAGCAGAACTCTATTAAAGCATCTCCCTTACCAAACAGCACAAAAAAACCTTTGCTTACAGGACGGAATATCCTTTGCATTATAAGGTATTCTCTTGGTCCGTAAGTTGTGGGTGTAATAACTATTTTTACTTTAATTTTATTTTTCTTCGCGTATTCACGACAGATCACTTCACCTTCATATTTTGTTTTTCCATAAATATTTCTTGGATTAGAAGGAGACTTTTCTGTTAAAGGTTTTCCATCTGTCGAAAGACCTCTACCTTCAATACTGCTAATATATACAAATGTATCAACACCTGAATTTATACTAAGTTCCAACAGATCTTCTGTTGCTTTAGCATTTATCTTGTAATAGACTTCATCGGGAAGACTCGCATCATATCGAGATAGTGCTGCAAGATGATACACCCTTTCCATACCATCTACTGCTTTTTTTAATGATGCAGCATCATTTAAATCACCTTTTATAAGTTCGCATCCAAGCGGTGATAAAAAAGAAGTATCATCTCCTTCTCGATAAAGGCATCTGACACTATGCCCATTGCTTGCTAGATCTTCTGCAAGATGACTTCCAATAAACCCTGCCGCACCTGTAATTAATACTTTCATTTTTCTCCATATTTCATAAACATTATATTATCATTTCACCCAAGTTAAGTTAAATAAAAAGTACCTTTTTATAGTTAATTCTCTGATAAATAATTAAGTTCAGATTTAATATTTGAATACAGATTATTACACCATTCCGGCAGGTGAGACAAATCTTCATATGTTAAATGACTTTTTCTAAAGTCAAGCGGAGATAAAATCACTTTAATATTATCTATACCCGCTTCAGTTGCTAAGACAAAAAAATCTTCTGCAGCCTCATCTCCAATAGCTAAACAACCAATCGAAACTGCATTACCGTGGATAAATATATCTCCACCTAGATTACTTCTTCCTTCTTTAGATGCAATCTCTTTGTCAAAAGAATTCGGGTAATTAATTTTAAGTGACAAATGAAAAGAACTATTAGGATTTAAAGATTCTACTTTATAGATTCCTTCTGGAACCTGAAGATCACCTTCTTTCAATTTTGGTCCAATTTTACCGCTTGCAGCTAAAATAGGATAAGACCTAATAAATTTAAATTCATTTCCGCTATTAGAAGCCCATATTTCAAAATTAGCTTCTTTCTTTAAACCAACAAATATGAGTTTTTGGGGAGGATATTTAATATTTTGCTTGTCGAAATAAGGGATCAGTCTTTTTTTAACAACTTCTGAAAATTCATTTAGTCTATCTTCTACTGTTTTTCCTTCTTTTAAATATTGTTTTACTGAGAAAGCTTTTCTTTGAATAAATGGCCAACAAATAAACAAGCATATTGCAGATATAAACAATAAGAGTAAAATATATTTTCTTTTCATCATTTATTTAACGTAGTAATTTGTATTTTGACGAATAAAGTGTGCCGTAGATGACGTAAATCACGTTAGTGTTTACGTCACTTGTGCGAGGCATCAAAGATGAAGCTGTATATCATACTGCGAATATTTGATAACGAAGCAAATACGGTGCAATTGTTCTATCAAAATACAAATTATTTTTTACGTCCGATAACCAATCCAATAACAAAAGTGGTAAGTACGCCTATCGGGAAATTCCACGGCCATGCAAGACTGAAAAAGACCGGCTTAAACACATCAAAAGTATACGTCCACGGTAGCGCCAAATCAAAAACGATATTTTTGCTGTTAGGCAATATATAAAAATAACCTGCATGAGATATTAAAATTATTGCTGAAATACCAAGAAGGAAAATTGTCTTTAAAATAATATTCTTCTCTTTATTCTTGATCGAGCTGAATATCCAAGTACTTAAAAGGATGATCATAAATAGATATACAACAATGCGTGAATAGACATTGTGCCAGGAAAGAGAAAAAATAAAAAGCATTGAAAAAGGAATTCCCCATAAAAGACCGTAATCATCTCTTTTTGTATTAAAAAACCCAAGAAAAAAAGTTCCTAAAAGTGCACCATAAGTATATCCTGTCATAGCAAGAGCAAGCTGTACAATATCCTTATAATTCTTAGAAAGAGGCTCGCAAACAAAAGCCATCAATGAAAGAGCTATTCCCCAGAAGACAACGAACATCCTTGAAACAAACAAATAATGTTTTTCATCCCTAAGAGGCGCAAAATAAGGTTTATAAAAACCGGTTACCGTTGTCTGCGAAAGAGCAGCTAAAGCTGAATCAAGACTTGATATCGCAGCAGCAAGAACAGCCGATATGAGAAGACCAGAAAAAACAGGTGGAAGCTCGGTTACTATAAAAACCGGAAAAATCTGGCGGGCATCTTCCGCAATTACTGACTGCCAAATATGTGATAAAGGAAAGTGCTTATAATAAGCAACTAATCCAACTCCTACAAAAAGCATAATAAATGTCACTAAAACTCCCAAGCTAGACCAAATTATTGCCTTTCTTGCATCACTTACATTTTTACAGCAAAAAAGTCTCTGCGTGTTCATCTGGTCAATACCATGGCTGGAAAGCGTTAAAAAACTCGTTCCAAAAAGCCCGCACCATAATGTAAAAGCTTCTGCAGTCGAAAACGAAAAATTCCAAAATTTAAATTTATCAGCCTGCATCCCCAGCTCAATGATTTCGCCCATATTACCCGGAACCTTCAATGCAATAAAAACAAAAACAGATATGGCTCCACCAATAAAAACAATAAATTGAACTACATCTGTCCATATAACCGTTGTAATACCACCCATCCATGTCCATATAATAGCAAAAATGCCTATTATAATAATTGCATACGTTAAAGGTATTTTTAAAACAACCTGAAGGACAATAGCTATTACAAAAACTCTTACACCCTGCCCAAGAATTGATCCTATCATAAAAAGTATACTTGTCATTTTATCTACTCGAACACCAAGTTTATTTCCCATATATTGATACGGACTGTAGACCTCTTTTTCAAAATAGACAGGCAAGAACCAGTAGCCAATAATAAACCGTGCCAGAATAGTTCCAAAGGCAAGCATAAGATAGGTAAAGTTGCCTCCTTCAGTAAAAATCATCATCGGAACAATAATAAACGTGACAGCACTTATCTCAGTTGCAATTATAGAACCGCACACAGCACCCCATGGTAATTTTTTACCTCCAAGAAAAAAGTCACGGATCGTGTGCTGACGTTTACTAAATATCTTACCTATCAATGTAGTTAGAAAAAGATAAAGGATAATAACGACAAAATTTGACCAGTGCCAATAGCCATCAGTAAAATATTCTGTTAATCTTTCCATAGTTTTCCCAAATTGGGCCCATCATAGACAGACTGACTTCTGCTTCAACGCAAAGGACACGAATATCTAATTAAAATGCCTAAAGTGCGCTAAAATACTTAAAGTGCCTAAAGTTAAAGGTGTGCCTTACAGCACAATATATTTTAAAATCTCAACCTTCAAGCACCAAAAGAACAAATAGTTCGACTTTTTTCAGTATCATATATCTTGAGTGTAATCGAAGGATAAATACCAATAATCAAATTTTTATTTTCAAACAAAAACATTTACGTAGTTTGCCGCGTCACTTCGTTCCTCGCAATGACGACGTTTTACGTTTTATTAATACTATCATCCGCCGAAGGCTCCTTGAACCAGTTAACTTTTTAACCAGTTAACTCTTCCCCTCTGTGTACTTCGTGATTAATTTTTTGCTTTATTCTTTTTACTTCTTACACGGGCGGTTCACGAACCGCCCCTACTTATGTTTTACTTTTTCTGATCCTTTTCTATCCGCGTTAATCCCCTGCTGTTTTGCTTCGCATAACAAAGATGCGGGGACAATAGTCTGCGTCCCATTTTTCTTCTGTCATTTTTTGTTTTATTTAAAACTTTTGTGAAAAGCCAGATGATAAAATGCAACTTCTGCCCCTAATCTCTGCCAGACCTTTTGAACTGCAATAGTAGAACTTTGTGTTCTAACAGAGACAACATCTACACCTTGATCTTTAAACCACTGAAGCCCCGCAGCAACAAGACTTTTATATATTCCCTTTTTTTGATGCTTGCGACTTACAGCATTTAGCGGTACATTCCCGTATTTTAATTGAAAAAAAGGTGTTTTGTCTTTTTCAAGCTTTAAAGTTATAAAACCAACAGGCTCATCATCTTCAACTGCTGCAAGCACACAATCTGCCTGATCACCTCTAAAAGAATTTAAAAGCCATTCTTTATATAACAGATCACTTTTTTCTTTACTGAAAAAAGTATCTGCATGAAATCGATCATACCAGTCTTCTTCCCTTGAAAAAGATTCATGTGCTATCTCGGCAATCTTATCAATATCTTTTTCTATAGCAGGAAAAATTTTTATTGTTGAAGGGAATTTTGTTAAATCAAAGTTCTTCAGCTGAATATAATAATCAACGAGTACGCCTTTTAAGAAAAAACCGTTTTTCTCAAAAGCTTCTGCAAGGTGCATCGCACGCGGATCTATAACACAGCTTAAATGTTCTAATCCCTTTTCCTTTGCATTAACACAAACAGCGTTAACCATTTTTCCAAGCAAATCACTATTTTTACTCGAAGACTCTTTGTAAATGAGATGAGATATCTTACCCATTTTAACACCAAATAGATCAGTATCCCATGGAAGATCATGAAGCACAGCTACTTCGCTCTTTTGGGGGCCAAAAAAAACTTCTGTTTTCTTTTTTTCAATAACGTCTTTAAGATCGTTGGCTAAGTAATCCTTGATCTTATCTTGCGGATATAATTTGCAACCTTTATATGGTATAAGAGGATAATCATTAATAATTTCTTCAATATCCTGCAAGATCATATTATCCATTATAGACCATGCCTTGAACTATAATAATCTATAGTAAGCTTCAATCCTTTTTCCAGACTTGTAGTTGCTTCCCAGTTTAAGTATTTCTTTATTTTGCTGACATCAGGAACTCTTCTTGGAATATCTTCATAGCTTTTTCCAAATACTTTCTTATGAGGAATAAATTTTATCTCTGATTTAAAACCACCTACTTTCCTCATTATTTTAGCAAGCTCAAGAATGCTCATTTCACGTTCTGTTCCAATATTAAAGATCTCTCCTTCGGATTTCTTGCTGAATGTAAGATCATATAAAGCATCCGCTACATCCGAAATATATACAAATGTCCTTGTTTGCTTTCCATCACCATGAATATACACAGGATCACCTGATAGAAAATGTTTTAAAAAAATAGGAATAACACGGCCACTTCCAAGGTCATCTAGCTTTGGCCCGTAAGCATTAAAAAACCTTACTCCTACAAAAGGAAGATTTTCTTGTTGAGCATAAGCAAAAAGGTAATGTTCACATGCTGCTTTTGCTGTTGAATAACACCAGCGGTTTATTTTTGAAGATCCGAGGACCCTATCATCATCTTCTTTCCATGGAACATTCATATTTTTTCCAAATACTTCTGAAGTAGAAGCAAAAAATATTTTTTTCTTTTTTTCTGCAGCATAGCTAAATATGTTTAAACTGGCCCTAAGATCTATATCAAGTACGTTCAAAGGTGAATCTACATATTTTTTAGGGTCAGCTATTGCAGCAAGATGGACGACAATATCACTTTTATCTATTTCAGAATGCATAAGATGATGATCAAGCACTGAACCCTGAATAAATTGAAAATTATCATGCCCAGTTAGATACTCAACTTTTTTACCATCTGACATATCAAGAGCAACAACACTATGACCTTTTTTAATATATCTTTCACATAAATGAGATCCTATAAAACCGGCTCCGCCTGTTACAAGTATATGTGCCATTTATTCTCTCCTCTTTCAATTAACTAATTTAAAAATTTTTTAATAAAATAGCATATAGATACTTTATAGTCAACTAGTGAAGAAAAGTATCCTATTATTCCTCTTCTATAGGCATCCACACTGAGACTATGCAACCGCTGCCTTCTTCACTTTCAATTGTTATTTTACCGCTATGTATTTTGATAAGTTCTGAAGACACATTTAAACCCAGTCCTGTTCCCGGTATTTTGCTTTTTCCATAATCTGATTTAGTAGTGTAAAAAGGCTCAAAAACTTTCTTTTTTACTTCATTGCTCATTCCATGTCCGGAATCCTCAAAAGAAATCACCACAAAATTTTCTTCTTTTCTAATATCGACCTTTAAGCTTCCACCATTTCTCATAGAATCTCTTGCATTTGTAAGTATATTAATAAAAACAAGCTGTATTTGCCTTGGATCTATAAAACAAAAATATATTTCATTACTATCATTAATAGACGTCTTAATACCAAAGTTATTAAGTTCCTGCTTTACAAGATCGATTGACTTTTCAACAACATCTTTAATGTTTATCTTTTCTTTCTTTGGTTTTACAGGCTTAGCAAAATTTAACAGGTTCGCAGTAACTGTGGATGCAACATAAGCCGATTCAAGTATATTTTCCATGGAACTTCTGTAATATTCAGAATCATTAATATCAAGAGAAGCTTCTGCTTCTGTCTTAATAGAGGTCAATATATTATTAAACTCATGCGCAACACCTCCTGAAAGTCTTCCAAGCGATACGATTTTTTCCATAGAAAACACCTTTTCTTCCAACTCTCTTTTTTCCTTAATACTTTTAGCCATCTCAAAAAAAGAATCTGTTAGAAGTCCTATCTCATTTTTCGGAGTATTTTTTATAGTAACATCCAAATTCCCTTCCGCAACCTCACGGGTTGCGTCAATGAGATCATGAACAGGCCTTACTATTCTTTTAGAAAAAATAATTGCTAGAAGATAAAAGATCAAAAAAAGGAAAAGACTTATCAGAAACGCGTCTTTTTTTGACTGCATAAGCATGTTATCAATTTCCTGCATAGAAAAGACCACATGCACATAACCTAATATCAAGGATTGTTTGTGAGGCAAGCCATCTATAAAAGATCTGCTGGCAGCCTCCTTTTCAACCTTGACCGGAGTGATAAAAGAAACAAATTTTTTATTACCGATCTTTATTGAAGAAAAAGATTCTTTATTCTCACCGTTTTCCTTATCCTGTATTCCCTGCTTTGCCTGACTTTCACGTATTATATTTTTATAAAGGGCAGCATTATTGCCCTCGTCTTTTATTTTGACAAGAAGATTCTTTCTTTTTATATCTTCAATAAAAATAAGATACACGTTCCTGCTTGCTAAAATACCTGATACATAACTCTCTAAACTTTTGCGATTACCTGTAAGAACTCCATACCGACTGTCTTTGGCAAGCTTAACAGATAACTTCTTTCCGTTTTCTTTTAAATTAGATAAAAAGTAATCTTCCTGTTTATTCAAGAAAATATAAGTAGTTAAAAAAACCGAAAGACTTATTATTAAGAATAAAATTATATGGATCTTAAAATTTAACCTTTGATAAAATTTTAGATACATCTAGAGGATATGCCTTTTATTAATAATTATGAGTGATCTATTTAACAACTTCTTCAAAAAAACCTTCTATACGATCCATAAGTTCTGATAATTTGAAAGGTTTTGAAAGATAATCATTAAAACCGGCATTAAGAAGCTCATCAATCTCTTCACTTTTTATATAACCGGAAATAGCAATAACTTTTACATCTTCGTGCTTTTCATCACTTCTTAATGTTTTTATTACATCTCGTCCATTAATATCACCAAGCATGATATCAAGCACTATGACCTGAGGCATAAAAGCATTAATAAGAACACCCGCCCTGAATCCTGATGAAGCGGTCTCTATCTCATAATCTGATTTATTCTTTAAGTATCTGACGAGCGATCTTACAATTTTTTCATCATCATCAACAATAAGGATCCGCTTTTTTTGTAACCTCATTTCTTCAGGCATAGGAATTCCATTTTCTTTAATAAAATTAATAAGATCCTTCTTTGCTATACGGACAGTACGACCGCCTCCAGCACGAAAACTTCTTAGCCCACCTTCCTTTATACGCCTGTGTATAGTCCAGATAGAAGTCTGGCAAAATCCTGCAACCTGCTCTATTGTATAAGATGCCTTCATAACTCTTCTTTTCCTCTAGAACTTTTTAAGATATTAATAATAATCAGACTAATATAAGTTAAGCTTTACTATAATAAGTGTATAAAAAAAAGGCAACTCTTTTATAGTTTTCAAGATACCATCAACTCCCCCTTAATTTGCATTTATTGCATTATTTGCGTTTTTTGCTTGCAATCTAATTATTTTTGAATTATATTGTAATAGCGTTGTTTGCATTTATTGCTATTATTGCGTTTGTAAACTCATAAATAATATAGCAGGAGGTGATGAAAACTGATGGAAATCATGATTTCGGAATACTATTCAGGATACCAATTTTAAAAAAAGCAAACTCATGCAAACGCTTGCATTTATAGGAACCAGTGAGGTTAATGAATAGTTAATTTTAAAGTACTTTTTTAACAACTTATAAACAGGAGAGTTAAGATGAAAAAGCTTTTAGTAGTTCTATTTATATTATCATTGCTCATTCCATCCATGAGTTTTGCACGAGACTTTAACTTTGGCGACGGTACTTCTAAAACACTTGTAACTAAATCATGGAACGCGCTTCAGACAAAGGACTTTGAGGCAGTAATGGCATATGTTGATAAATGCCTTTCCAGATATTCAAAAAAAGCCTTAAAGCAGCAAAGTTCATTAACTGAATTTGCTCCTAAGGAGGAAGCAAACAATTACTGGGCGCTTAATGATGTTGCTACCTGTCTTTTTATAAAAGGAAAAGCTTTGCGCGAACAAGGTAAAAAAGACGAATCTATAAAAACATTTGAAGACATTATCAAAAACTATACTTATTCTCAATGCTGGGATCCTAATGGATGGTTCTGGAAGCAATCAGAAGGAGCAAAAGACCAGATCCTAGGAATTCAAAAAAATGTAGATTTCGGAAATTACTCATCAGAAACATTGACAAAAAAATGTTGGAATTCATTACAGTCAGAACAGTATGAAGAAGTTCTCATATATACAGATAAATGTGTTTCTCTTTTTGGAAAAACAGCTAATGAACAGCAAGCATCTTTAAAGGACTTTGCTTCTAATGAAAAAGCTTTTGATTACTGGGCACTTAATGATGTTGCTACCTGTCTTTATATAAAAGCAAGCGCACTAAAAAAACTTGGTAAAAAAGATGAAGCTAAAAAAGTTCTACAAGAAATAATCGATGATTATTCATTTGCACAATGCTGGGACACGCAAGGGTGGTTCTGGAAAGTATCAAGCGGAGCAAAAAACGAAATAGTGGCAATAGACATGAACGTAAATTTTGGAAACTCCTCATCAGAAACACTTACAGTTAAAGCATGGGATCAATTAGGGATTGGCCAACATGAAAAAGTAGCGATCTACGTTGATAAATGCCTTGAACTTTATGAAAAAAAAGCAAGGGATATGCAGGCATCCTTAAGCGATTACGCAGGAAGCGGAAAAGAATTTGATTACTGGGCACTTAATGATGTTGCTACCTGTCTTTTTGTAAAAGGAAAATCTTTAAAGGAACAGAATAAAAAAGATGAGGCTAAAAAGATCTTTAACGAAATAATCGATAATTATTCATATGCGCAATGCTGGGATACAAGAGGATGGTTCTGGAAACCGGCTCAAGGAGCTAAAAACGAGCTGGATTCAATTGATCTTGCTGTAAATTTTGGGAATTTTACATCTGAAGAGCTAACAGGAAAAGCATGGGAAGCACTCGGGCTGGGAAAGTATAATGATGTTGATAAATATGTAAATAAATGCCTTGAGCTTTACGGAAAAAAAGCACGGGATATGCAGGCATCTTTAAAAGACTATGCAGAAGATGGAAAAGAATTTGATTACTGGGCGCTTAATGATGTTGCTACGTGTCTTTTCGTTCAGGGAAGAGCATATTATATACAGGGAAAAAACGATGAAGCCAAAAAAGTCTACAATAATATTATCAAAAACTACTCTTTTGCACAAACATGGGATACTCAAGGATGGTTCTGGAGACCAATAGATGGAGCAAAAGATCAAGTCCTTCTTATGGATACTGGTATTGATTTTGGCGATTACACATCTCAGACACTTACAACTAGAGCTTGGCAGGCTCTTGATGCAGGAAGCTACGATGAAGTCCTTGTTTATACCAGAAAATGCATTCAATTGTACGGTAAAACAGCTATTGATATGCAGACAAAACTTGACAGTTATCTTCCTAAAGATAATGCTTTTGATGTATGGGCATTAAACGATGTAGGAACCTGTCACTTTATAATGGGCGAAGCATATTTAGGAAAAAAAGAGTTTAAAAGAGCAATAGATACCTATAAAACACTAGTTGAAACTTATTTTTACGCTCAATGCTGGGATACTAAAGGATGGTTCTGGAAACCGGCTGTTGCTGCAAGAGGCAAGATCAACAAAATAGCCGCAGAGCATGGCTTAATGTAGATTTTACCTACATATTTCATAAAAACAGCACGAAGCGAAGCAGGCATTTAATCTCTATGCCTGCTTCGCTTGCCTAAAAGACAAAAGAATATCCCCATTTTTACATTATCATCCCACTTCTTTTAATTTGTTATTTATTTACTATAAAATTTTGACAAATAAAATCTATTGATGTATACTGCACTTCTTTATTTTAATAGTTATTGTTTATTAGTTTTTACTTTAATACCAATCATCAGGAGGTCTAAATATGTCTAGACAAATGGTCCCGCACGATGGAAACAGCGCTGTGGCTCATGTAGCCCATTCAATAAATGAAGTCATTGCTATTTATCCTATTACCCCTTCTTCACCCATGGGTGAAATTGCGGATGCAAAATCAGCTGCAGGACAAAAAAATATTTGGGGAACTATTCCAGTTGTTGCCGAACTTCAATCAGAAGGCGGTGCCTCGGGTGCCGTACATGGAGCACTTACTACAGGTGCACTTGCAACAACATTCACAGCTTCACAGGGTCTTCTTCTTATGCTTCCAAATATGTACAAGATCGCGGGAGAGTTGACTTCTGCTGTTTTTCATGTTTCAGCCCGCTCTCTTGCATGTCAGGCTTTATCTATCTTTGGAGATCATTCTGATGTCATGGCTGCAAGGCAAACAGGTTTTGGTCTTCTGGCTTCAAACAGTGTTCAGCAAGCTATGGATTTTGCCCTAATATCTCAAGCAATTACACTAGAATCACGCATTCCCTTTATTCACTTTTTTGAAGGGTTCAGAGTCTCTCATGAAATTCAGAAAATTGAAGAACTTACTTACGAAGATATGAAAGAAATGATTGATGACAATCTCGTTAGAGAACATAGAAAAAGAGGCCTAAACCCGGATAGTCCTGCTATTAGAGGCACATCTCAGAACCCGGATGTATATTTTCAAGGTCGTGAAACAGTAAATAAATATTACAAGGCATGTCCTGCCATTGTTCAAAAACAAATGGATAAATTTGCCAAGCTTACAGGAAGACAGTATCACCTTTTTGATTATTACGGACACGAACAAGCAGAAAAAATTATTATTATTATCGGTTGCGGAGGAGAAACTGTACAGGAAACCGTTGAATATCTCAATGCCAAGGGAGAAAAACTAGGTGTTATTAAAGTACATCTCTATCGTCCTTTTGATGTAGAAGCTTTTTCAAAAGCCGTTCCTGCCACAGCGACAAAAATAGCTGTCCTTGATAGGACTAAGGAACCGGGCAGCATAGGCGAGCCACTATATGGAGACATAAGAACAGCTGTCGGTGAAGCTATGCACAACAAATGGATAGCCTTTAAAGATTGGCCTGTCATAGTAGGCGGCAGATATGGACTGGGATCATCTGAATTCACACCTGCCATGGTCAAAGGTGTTTTTGATAACCTAAATCAGGATAACCCAAAGAATCATTTCGTTGTCGGAATTGTTGATGACGTCACAGATTCCACACTTGATTTTGACCCTGCTTTTAGCGTTGAAGACGAAGGAACGTACCGTGCAATGTTCTATGGGCTAGGATCTGACGGAACAGTAGGCGCAAACAAAAATTCTATCAAGATAATTGGAGAAAAAACAGACAACTATGCTCAAGGATATTTTGTCTATGATTCAAAAAAAGCCGGTGCTATAACAATATCTCACTTAAGATTCGGGAAGAAAAATATTCAGAGACCTTATCTCATATCAACAGCTCAGTTTCTGGCGTGCCACAACTGGTCTTTCCTTGAAAAATATAATATGTTGAAAAACGTCATACATGAAGGTATCTTCCTTCTCAATTCTCCTTATGATAAGGAAACTGTATGGAAGGAACTCCCATGCAAAGTACAGAAACAGATAATCGATAAAAAATTAAAGTTTTATGTCATCGATGCCATAAAAATAGCTGAGGAGATCGGACTCGGTGCACGTATTAATACAATAATGCAGACAGCTTTTTTCAAAATTTCACAGATAATGGATGAAAATACAGCTATTGACTACATCAAAGAAGCTATTAAAAAAACTTATGGCAAAAAAGGTGACAAAATCGTTCAGATGAACTTTGAATCTGTTGATAAAACTATAGAGAATATTCAGGAAGTATCTATTGGTTCAACATCTGAAGGCTGCATAGAAAAGAAATCTGTTGTTCCGGACGATGCACCGGAATTTGTCAAAAATGTTACTGCAACTCTCATGCGCAACGAAGGAGACACTATCAAAGTCTCTCAGATGCCTGCAGACGGAACATGGCCTACAGGAACAACACAGTATGAAAAGCGCAATATTGCTGTTAATGTTCCTGTGTGGAATCAGGATACATGTATTCAGTGCGGAAGATGTTCTGTAGCCTGTCCTCATGCTGTCATACGGGTCAAGATGTATAAAGAAGACGCTCTTAATAATGCACCGAAAGATTTTAAATCTACAGCACCAAAAGGCGTAAAAGGAGCAGAAGGATTAAAATATACGCTTCAGATCTCACCGGAAGACTGTACCGGCTGCGGCGCATGCGTAGAATCTTGTCCTGCAAAGCAGAAAGAAGCTCTTAAAATGGAAGTAAAGCTTCCCATACTGGAAAGAGAAAAAACGAATTTTCAGTTTTTTAACAGCCTGGAATGGACTGACGCACCACTTGTCAATAAAACAACTATCAAAGGCATGCAGTTTGTAAAACCGCTTTTTGAGTTCAGCGGTGCATGTGCAGGATGCGGTGAAACTCCTAACGTAAAACTGCTTACAGGTCTTTTTGGCGATAGAGCTCTTATAGCTAATGCTACAGGCTGCTCTTCTATTTACGGAGGAAATCTTCCTACTACACCTTACACAACTCGTAAAGACGGACGCGGCCCTGTATGGAACAACAGTCTTTTTGAAGATGCTGCTGAACTTGCTTACGGCATGAAGCTGACTGTTGATAAATTCACGGAATATGCTTTTGAACTTTTGGAAAAACTAGGAAAAGATGCAGATGAGAATGCAAAAGGACTCATAGCAGAAATAAAGTCCTCCGAGCAATTAGATCAAGACGAGATAGAAAAACAAAGAGAAAGAGTTGCAAAACTGATCGAGTATGTAAAATCAAGCAGCTTTTCCGATAAAGAAAATTTCTTAAGCGTAACAGATTATCTTGTAAAAAAATCTGTCTGGGGTCTTGGTGGTGACGGCTGGGCTTACGATATCGGCTACGGCGGTCTTGATCATGTGCTTGCCAGCGGAAAGAACATCAACCTCATGGTTCTTGATACAGAAGTCTATTCCAACACAGGTGGACAGGCTTCTAAAGCGACCCCTCGAGGCGCTGTAGCAAAATTTGCCGCATCTGGTAAAACTATTGCTAAAAAAGATCTCGGAATGATCTACATAACTTACGGTTATGTTTATGTTGCACGCATTGCCATGGGTGCAGATCCTAACCAGGCTTTAAAAGCAATAATTGAAGCAGAAAGATATAATGGTCCTTCTCTTATTATCACATACACACACTGTATTGCTCATGGTTATAATCTTGTAAATGGAGCAGATCAGCAGAAAAAAGCAGTTGCATCAGGTTACTGGCCTCTTTACAGGTACAATCCAGACCTTGCTGATCAGGGAAAAAATCCTCTACAGCTTGACAGCAAAGATCCATCAATATCTCTAATGGAATATATAGAAATTGAAAACCGTTATAAGGTTCTTCAGAAGACACAGCCGGAAGTAGCTGAAAAGCTTATGAAAGAAGCACAAAATGATGTAACAAAAAGGTTTAATCTTTATAAACAGCTTGCAAGTCTGGATTACACTAAAACAAGCTGATCTAAAAAACGCATAAAAAAAGGCAGAAAGTTTTTACTTTCTGCCTTTTTTTTTACTACCTATACCGTCAATTCTTTAAAATTCATATTATAATATTATGCTCTCTTTTAGATGATTATAAGTACTTCTGAAGTCATCAGATAAGGTTTAGCCTAAGATATATTTTTTTGAGGATAAAGGATGAGGTTATTTGAGTGTGTTTTAAAACCTAACTACATAACAGTTGTAATTAATAATGCTATTAGTGAAACTATACCTGTAAAAAATAAGATCTTGTGTGTCTTTATATAAATGCCCTTATAAGGTTCTTCAGTTATCCTTTTCTTTTTGTATGCGGTAATAACAGCCCCTTCAAAACTAAGCAGAAAAATAAAGAACAGTAATATTTGTCTTGAAAAATAATACTCTCCGCATTCAAGCTCTATACCATAATAAACAGCTTCGGGATAAAAAATAGATATTAAAAGAAAAAACATATAAAAGACCGTGAGATATATCATGTTCTGAGGTCTTCTTTTGCAAATGGGGCAAACCATTAGATATATAAATGGACTGATTATTAACAACAATATAAATAATATTATTATCATCTTATTTATTTTTCACTATTTCTTAGAATAATTCTATCAGACTCTTTGGTCCATTCCAATAATATACGGTCTAATTCTTCACTAGTAAGCTTTTTATCTTCTTCTTTAAAAATAATTGGTTTACCAATTGAAACCATACATTTTGAAAAAGGTTTCGGGAAAATATATTTGCACCATGTCTTTTCAATTATCCATACATTTTTTGCTGTTGTTGCTACAGGTACTACCGGATATCCTAATTTTTCTGATAAAAAAAGTATACCCGGCTTTGACCTATATATCGGCCCTCTTGGGCCGTCAACGGCAAAAGCTCCGGAATGTCCATCGGCAATCGCTTTTTTCATGTGAAGTAACGCTTCAACACCTTTTCTTTTACTTGACCCTCTAACTATCTTATATCCAAACCTTTTAAGTATTTTTGTCTGTATTTCACCTGCCCAGCTAACATCTGTCATAATACAAATTTTCCAATCACTAAAATTTACGTTGAGAAGAAATTGCCTGCCATGCCAGAATGCATAACAGACCTTTGTGCGATCTATTTTTAAAAAATCCGGATGATAGTATACTTTTATTTTTAGCGTCTTATTATAAATATAGATTATAAGATAAGCTAACAAGGAAACAATATATGTAAAAAATGACGAATAAGTTATCTTACGTCTAATTTTTTTAAGTTTTAAACGTAACGTTTCTTTTTTTTCCTGATTGTTTTCCATAATATAAACTTTTTATTTATCAATAACGAGAAGTTTTGCTGCTATAAAATCTTTATGGCTGAGTTTTAATGCATTAGATATTTTTCTTATTTCTTCTGTTTCATCGTATGAAACTTCATCTGCAGCTGCAACTAAAAAAAGGATTTCCAAAAAAAGGATTCTCTCCTCTACAGTTGTAACTTCATAAAAGCTTCTGGTCAATCTGTAATAATCAAGTCCAATAATTACGTTTGAAAGACTAATTTGGGTTATCAATAATGCTTCTTCATCAGATAATTTATAATGATCGATCAAAATCTTATTTATTATCTTTTTTTCATCATCTGTTATATCCTTGTCGACCCAGGCAATTCTTGCCATTAAACCTGCTGTAAGACAAAGCTTTTTTATTTTACTTTCAGGAATATTTATTTTAATTCCTTTAGATGCAAGATCTGTCACAAGGGAATAATAAATCTTGTTCTTTATAAAATCTTCTATTCTCTCTTCTCTGTTAGGTCCTGACATAACACTTTTTCTGCGGCTATTTACTGCTTTTTTCATGATATCTGTTATAAAAGGAATTATGCCCGTTTGTTTTTTATCTAGAACTGATCTGACATCATTAAGAAGTTTTGATTCATTATCAGTCACTTTTCCATCGGCATTAACAAGAGAGTCAAGTGCACCTATAACGATATCTTTATCCTTTTCTGATTTTATATTATCCACAAGAGCCTTTATCAGCCTTTCACGCTCCTCTGCTTCCACAGGAGAATCAATATAAATGGATAATTGGGTCCAATCTTTACCTGTTATACCTGGCAGATTAAAAATAAGATCTTTTAGAGAATTTATTTCATCATTGCTGATATTTCCATCAACCCAGGAAGCTGCAATTATTACTTTTGCCAAGTTTATCATAAAATCTTTTTCTGACATTATAAGTCCTTTGCTTTTATCTATTATTGTTTTTAAAGGTAAATAAATTTATTATAACGCTTATTGTGCTATAGTCAAGCACCCGCATATTTCGCAGCGCTTTGAAATATTAAGTAATTTGATAACTCAGTATTGGCCAATGAATCAAAAACTAATAAAGAAAATTATATACTTCATAAACACAGCCACAAAGAGAAACAGACAGTTCTCTTATTTTCAAAAAAAGAAAATAAGAAAATAAAAAATGAGTCCTCCCAACAATATGGCGGATCTTCGATAGGGTACAGCGCCGCTTGACTGCGCCCTTCTAAAACGTAAAATATTTGTAATTTTGCTTTTATTTGATTTTTTGAATATATAAAATCCACCCCGTAGGTGAAACTTGTTTTTCTCCTGCGGGGTGGCATCATCCGTCGTCCATCATCACTCGTCTTCTTACTCTGTTTTTTATCTGAATGGACTATCGATTCTCATGCTTTTTACTCACCTATCACAACCCACCATCACAACTGCTTTTCCCTTCCGTGTCATTTCTGTGTTTTTCCGTGGTTAATTTTATCTTTTTTATTTTTTTTAAACATTCCATTTCTAAAAAAGTGATCAACCTGATCCTGTACTTTTTTATCATTCATAATAAATGTGTGGGTGCTGTGCACTTTAATAAAATCTTTCATACCGCTTACTTTTGCTCTTTCTACAGATACTGCACCATCATCCTCGCCAGGTATCTTTGAAGAAAGAAAAGGTAAAACGCTTTTATTTCCTGCTATAACACCAAGGTCAAACTGGACATTACCTAATGCCATAGGAATACTGTCCGGATCCGTTCCAAGCTGCCATGCAGTTGGTCCGGCAATCCATTTACAGAAAGTTTTATTTTTCAGCCAGTCGGCTATTTCACTTCCCTTATTCGGCGGCGCGAGCATTACAACACGACCCGTTCTTTTATTTTTTTTGTCCTTTAAATAATATCTTACAACAATGCCTCCAAGAGAATGAGTTACAAAGTTTATTTTTTTATTTGTATCTTTACACTCATCTTTTATTACTTTGTCTAATTTTATAGATACTTTATCAATATCATGAATGACAGAAGCATAACCAAAATTTATAACAATATATCCTTTTTCATTAAGATACTTCTCCATTTTTTTCATAGAAATAGATGTTCTTCCAAGACCATGAAGTAAAACAACATATTCCTTTGATTCGCTATTTGCATTTTTGCTCGTTTGACTGCATGAAGAATATTTCCATACAGATAATGAAAAAACCGCGATTATTGTAATAGTTAACAATATTAGTTTTTTATTTCTTTTCATTTTTCTCTCCTAAATTAATAATCACCTATTCTAGTCCTTTTTTAAACACAATGTTGTTTCATTAAAAGAACAGCCTGCTTGCGTGTTACAATATTCTCATTGTTTTTTTGAAAAATATCCTCCATTTTTTTACTGCTGAAATCAAGGTTTTTAGAAACTGAAAACAATCCATAAAAAGAAGGCTCGTAAATCGGATACATCATGTTAAATATATTTGAGATCAAAGAACTTATTGTTCCCGCAAACCATCCTAAAATAAAAGGAAGTGTGACGCTTTTAATATTAGATCTCTTCGGAATAAATATATCTATTATCATCCTGTAATATTCATCGATCCCAGTTTTTTCTCTGTCAATAATATTAAAGGATTCCCCGAGAGCATCTTCATCTTTTACAGCAAGATAGATCATGCGACTGACATTTTCTATATAAGCAAGAGGCCATCTGTTCTGTCCCCTCCATTTTCCAAAATGTATTATGAAAGGAGAACTGTTCAAATATTTTATAACCCTCGGCAAAATAGTTCTATCATCAGGCCCCCAAACGGCCGCAGGCCTAATAATTACATACCTATTCTTTTGAAGCTTTGATCTTATATAAGCCTCAGCTTTGATCTTATATTCCGGATAGGGATTTTTAAGATTATTCTCTAACGCTTCTGTTTCATCAGCATTTTCAAAATCCTTTATCCCATAGACATCCGTTGTAGAAATAAAAATAAGTTTATCTATTGAAAACCTCTCCAAACATTCCACAATGTTTTTTAAACCGTTATAATTAGTCTTTTGGAATTCCCTATTATGCCCTATATCAGATGCACGTCCTGCGCAATGGACTACAGCCTTTATTTGTTTTTTATTAACATAATGCTCAAGCACTGCTATTAATCCTTCTCTGCTTTCAATATCTCCATAAATAAGATCCATCTCATTATTCTTTCTAAATTTTTTAAATTCTTCAGGAACTTTCTTGTGTATTAAAGAGACTACTTTCCAGCCTCTCTTTATAAATTCTTTTGCACAGTTCTTTCCTATAAAGCCTGATGCCCCTGTAATAAGTACTCTTTTTTTATCCATAACTTTTAACCGATCATAATTGTATGTTAAACTATTACTTTTTCTATTCTTCCTATATCTGCCAAAACTCTTAACACATAATCAAGGTCTTCTATAGAATGTCCCGCCATCATACTCAT
Source organism: Candidatus Auribacterota bacterium (assembly GCA_023144635.1). GTDB lineage: Bacteria > Auribacterota > JAFGBW01 > JAFGBW01 > JAFGJP01 > JAGLFH01. The sequence continues at coordinate 41,428 of JAGLFH010000062.1, forward strand.
CCTCAAACGGCATCTTTTTTTTGCAACAGCAGGATAAGCAACAAAGTTCATAAAAATCCCTTTCTGATGAAGATATTTTGTAATATTTTTCAATTTTGACTCATTTCCTATCATAATAGGAATTATTGCAGATCGTGTATCTCCTATATCAAACCCCAGAGCTTTTAGGTTTTTAATCATATAATTAATTTTTATCCACAGCTCTTTTCGAAGAGCCACATCTTTTTCAAGAATATTAAATACTTCAATAAGTCCTGCTATTACAGGAGCAGGGATAGATGTAGAAAAAAAATATGGTCTTGCATAATACCTTAAATAATCTATCATCTCTTTCGAACCTACTGCATATCCCCCTATAGCACCCGGAGCTTTACTAAGAGTCCCTATAGTAATATCAATCTTTCCTTCCAGATCAAAATATTCTGCTGTACCTCTTCCATTAGGCCCTATAACACCAAGCGAATGTGCTTCATCTACCATAACTCTTGCACCATAAAATCTGGCCAGTTCAAATATTTTATCAAGCGGAGCTATATCGCCATCCATAGAAAAAACCCCGTCTGTAATTATTAGCATCCCTCTTTGCTTATTTGAAAGTTTTTTTAAGATTTTCTCTAGATGATACATATTTCTGTGTGCATAATTATACATTTCTGCTTTAGATAGAAAACAGCCGTCAAATATAGATGCATGGTTAAACATATCATTAATGATCACATCTTTTTCCCTTACAATTCCTGAAATTGTACCTATGTTTGCAGCATAACCAGTTGGAAAGAGTATTGCATCTTCTGCTCTATAATATTTGGCTATTAACTCTTCGAGTTTCAAATGGAGATCTGTTGTTCCGGCAAAAAGAGATACTGCACCTGTTCCATATCCGTATTTTTTAGCAGCTTTAATGCTTGCTTTCACAACACGAGGGTTATATGTAAGTCCTAGATATGAATTTGAACCTAACATGATCATTTCCTTTTCAAGTCCGCTTAAAGGGTCAGCAATAGGAACACGCGTTTTACTTGCCGATAATAAAGGACGCCTGAAAAAGAAATTGCCATCACTCTCTTCTTTTTTTAGTACTGCCTGAAACTCTTTTGTCTTATGAAAAAGATCTGCGCTTGAAGTTTCATAACAATCTATCCAAGTTTTCTCTTTTTTTTCCATCAACAGTGTCTGATATGTCATAATAATTTCTCCTTTTAAGTTAGCTATAAAGCTTTTCCATAGCAGTTCAAACTATTTTCGCTGTCACACATTACAATACATTCATTACAATTTCTGCAAATTGACCTTACGTTAATATTTTCTTTTAATTTTTTTCCAAGATCAGGTTCACATATTAAAGGACGGCTTAGAGAAATAGCATCAGCATGATCGTTTCTTAAAATATCATCCATGACTTTCTTCTCGCGTAATCCGCCTACAAGAATAATAGGTATATTTGTGTTTCTCTTTATTTCTTTTGCAAAAGGAAGATTATAGTTATCTTTATATGTTATAAATCCTTTTTTCCACTGTGGAAAAATAAAATATTGCCAGAATTTTCTTTTTAAAAGATTGTAATTTTTGAAAAGAATATTGTGCTCAAATACTTTTTGTATAGGAACGGTTCCTCTAAAAATATTAAAAGCAGCATCCATTGTCCCATAACTTATTTCAAAAGCTTCAATCCCTACATTTTCCAGTTTTTTAATATAATCAAAAGTATTTTCTATTTTTAAACCATATTTATCATCATCTGCAGCACTTATTTTCACAAACACCGGAAAAGAATTACCGCATTTGTCTTTTATATTTAAAATTGTTTCTCTTAAAAATTCTGATCTGTTCTTTCCCCATCTATCGTTGCGTTTATTAATATGGGGTGACAAAAACTGATGTATAAGATAACCGTGTGCAGCATGAATCTGTATACCGTCAAAACCTGCTTTTTGAGCACGTTTTGCTGCATCACCAAACTCATTAATAATCTGCTTTATTTTTTCATCATTTAAAGCAACAGGTTTTTCTTTAAAATAGAGCGACCTTTTTGTTGATGGTGAAACAACCGGTAGACCTGTAACTTTTTTTAAGGTCTGTCTTCCCGCGTGAGCTATTTGCATGACGAGTAAGGTTTCCATAGAAATGGATTTCACATAAGATACGATATCTTTCCAGTAATCTATTTTATCATCACTATCAATACCACATTGATGTGGCTGCATAGCACGACCTTCTTGACTTATAAAACAAAAACCGGTAATTATCATACCCACATCATTAGTCGCAAGATCCTTATAGATATCTTTCAAACCTTTTAATGGATTTCCATTTATATCGCCCATACCTTCGTATGTTGCTGATCTTACCAACCGGTTCTTCGAAGTAATGTTTTTCAATTTCCATTCATTAAAAAGCATAATAATCACCTTTATAAAAACAACTTCTCTGTAAGAGTTATAATGTCTTTAATATAAAGTTTTATATCTTTGACTTCTCTTGGATCAGTAAGCACGCTTTCATGCATTATTAAGTTATCTCTATTTCTTTTTTTATACAGAATATTGCCATCTGCTGATTTTCTAAAACATCCTATCTTTTTAAAGGTGCCTTTTTTGAATTCGTCCTCAAAGTCATAGGGAACAAAAAAAAGCAGTTCATATTCTCCAGCAGAACCAAAAAGAAAGGCTTCTTTCAAAATATTTTTTCTGTTTGATATTTCCAGGACCTTTTTGTCATACGGGATAGCATCAAGATCAATTACTATTTCAGTATTTTTATTAATACTGCTTAGTGTTTCTATCGCATTTATAAGACCATCACTGGTATCAATACATGCTGGAACATATTTTTTTAATATTTCTGTTTCCTTTATCCTGCATTCAAGTAAAACCTCTGGTTTTTCATAAAAAAAAGAAGCATTTACATCACCAATTGTACCTGTTATTCCAACAAAACCTTCTTTATACGGTATAACTCTTGTCATCAATTTATTTATATCATCCAGTATTCCTATTGCAGTACAGGTGTATCTCCAATCTTTGCCGTAGCCTACATCTCCTCCAATACAGTAGCAGCCAAAAGCATCAAGAGACTTTTGTATGCCAACTGACAGGTCTTTAAGAAATATTTCTGACATAATATCTGTTGAAACAAAAGAATGAGTTATAAATTTAGGTAACGCACCGACCGCTAAAAGATCACTCATTGCAGCAGTTATAAGATTTCTTCCCAGATCCTTTGGATTTAATACAGGAAAATGATCTTCACTTGAAAAATCATCCATGTTAACAGCTATAATTGTACCGTTAATATTTATTATCTCTGCATCTGTTTGATTAAATTCATTTATTTGAAAACTGCTCTTTTTTAATCCACTTTTTAGAGCAAATATAATATCTCTTTCCTTCATGATACTGCTCCTATCAAATTAACAGCCCTTTCTTTAATATTTATTTCAACTGGAAAAAGCCCTGTTGGATCACCATCACATTCAGCTTCAACTAAGTCAGAAGAATTAAAATTCAGTTGAGATATCATTTCACCGGTAAAGCACTTCTCATTAATGATCTTTCCGCTATATATTTTTGGAAGCATAAAAAGCAATTTGAAACGGTTTATCCCTGAAAAAGAAAAAAGAAGAAGTTTTCCGTCACTAGAAGAAATAGAACTATTTAATTTCAGACCAGAAGCAAGATAAGGGTTTTTAGCAATTGTTATATTAAATACATCTTTTAAATCACAAATTTTACCATTATGAGATAATGTACATGAAAACGGCTTATACGTAAGAATACTAATAACTGAAGCTAATAAAGTACCTGCAAAATCACCTAAATACTTTCTGTATATATTTGCACGGGATGCAACATTTACTCCAAGCCCTAGATTTGTACTGCAGCTAAAATAACGTAAATTATTATTATGATCTTTCATGAATCCAACATCTATTTTTTTAACATTACTTCTTAAGAGATGGTCTATCGCTTTTTCGGGAATTAAAGGCAATTGATGATACTTGCAAAAATCAGGACTTGTTCCTGAATAAAGTATTCCTAATAAAGCATTATGAGCATTACCAAAATTGTCAAAAAATCCATTTATGACCTCATTTATGGTCCCGTCTCCTCCTACAGCAACTATTGTATTATAACCGGATGCAAGTGCTTTTTTTGTAATGTGTGTACCATCATAACGTTTAAGAGTAAAAGCATGATCAAAATCAATTTTCTTTTTATTAAGAAGTTTCATATAATCAGCTATTTTCTTTTTACTTTGAAAATTATTTGAACTTGGATTACAAACTAAAAAATATTTTCTTTTCATCGGTATATTCCAAGTTTTTTGTATAATGCTGTTTCCCTGCCCTTATCCCATTTACTTATAAAAGTCTTTGTTATTTCCCATGGAACAGGAGTTGTTTCAATGTTATGTTTATTTATTACTTCATTAATAAATGATGCTTTTGTACAGCATAACCAAGAGGAGCCGGGAATTTTAAAAAAAGATCTCATCCTGCGAAATATCGTTATAAAATCTTCATCTTTTACGTTTCCAAAAGATATGTTTAAAAACTCACAAGGCTGTACTTCACCGGAAGATCCTATATAAAACCTGTCAACACCTCCTGCCGTGCATCCAAATATGTCTTCGCTTTCTTCAAACACCTGTGCGGAAAGTGATGGATGATCTTTATATACTCCTTTTCCATTATATTGAATATGATATTTTCTCAATCTTTCTATAAGTGAGGAGTCATTAAATTCATCTTTCTTGCCAAGCCAGGCTCCAGCTGATTTTCCATGAATGATCTGAACATACGAACAATCAAGCTCATAAGATAGCTCCATCATATCTTTAATACCATTTCCTAAAATATTTTCCGGTGACGGACAACAGTTAATAGCTGTAAATATTTTATATTTATTGAAAAGATGTATCGCTTCGCATGCTTCCTCAAAGGAACCCTTTATGCCTGTAAATCTATCATAAGCCAAAGGATCAGCTATATGTATAGAGACCATTACTCCGCTTATTCCTGCGCTTGCAAGTTTTTTAACAGTAGCCTCCTTCACACCATAACCTGTTGTGTTAAGCCAGATCTCTGATCTATCATCTATTGAATTCATAAGCCTCAATAAACGCTCAAGCTTAAGCAGCGGCTCCCCGCCTTCAATATCAAACATGCTTACACCAATATCCTGCATTGAATGTGCAGTTTTGATCAAAGTCGCTACATCAATCTCATCATTAAGATCTTTTTGCTGATAACAATGGGGACATTTATACATACATGCTTTGGTCATTGAAAAAACAACAGTTGCAGGCCCAGGTTCATCACGTAACAATTTTTCCAAAGTATAAAAAAAAGATCTTGTAGGATATGCAGGTATATATAAATGGATTTTATACTTTTCACCAAGCCTTACTATTTTGTTATGGCGGACTACTTTAAGAAAAATATATGCCCGGTAAACAAATACAATATATTTTTTTAGACTTATCTCTCCTTTGAGCATTTTTACAAAAAAATGGATTACAACATGTAATGCTATACGAATATAAAAAATATATTTTTTAAATCCGGTAATAAAAACATTGTTCTTTTTATCTTTCATATTTAAAACCCTTTTTACATTTTGTTATCTGAATATAAACCAAACAAAAAACCAATAAAGATATATGCTGCTATATATAAATACAAGGCCAGTTCTTTATTAAAAAGAGCTATCATCATAACCTGACCACACGTGCATGCACGAAAATTTGTAACTAATGAAAAATATGCTTTTTTGCCCTTTGGAAATTTATAAAAAAGCACACCTGTCCATATTTGAAGAAAAAGAGTCATTATAAACAGGAAAATAAAAACTTCGTTAAAAGATGCTTCTATCAACCCGAATCCTTTTAAAGTCAATAATGCAATTGATGGCAAAAAACTTCCCAATACAGCTGTTTTTCTTGATTTTTCAATGCCCTGAAGAACTACTGCAGTTACCTTTCCTGATTCCCGATCACCTATATAATCTTTAAAATACGTATAGTAAGTCATAAGTCCGTTTAAAAGAGCTACCATAAAAAGTACACTTAAACGGCTTGAAGTAAAAAGAACTTCTATTTCAGGACAAAGAGCAAGGTATCCATAGGCAGTGCACATAGATATCATCAGTCCAAAGACTATATTTCCTAAAAAAGGCACTCCTTTTGCATATTCATATATTATGTTAAGAAGTATTCCTCCGAAAAGAGGGATCAATGCCCATAATGATAAATATGCCGTTATAACAGCAGAAAAAACCACAAGTACAAATGATAAGAAAAGAGATGCAGGAATATTCAGTTCACCTGTAACCATAGGACGTTTTGGAGCATTGATACTGTCTTCCTTCAGCCCAAGATAGTCATTTATTATCTGATTAATTCCCCAGCTTAAAAAAAGTATTATAAGTATTATTACTGACTTAATAAGAGATACCGATTCAGGGTAAAGGTAACGGCAAAAAGCTACCCCTATCCATCCGGCAATTCCCGTAATAAAGGCATAATAAAGCCTCATTGATTTAATATATGCCTTGATAAACTTATGTAAATCTTTATAAATCATATTTTACACCTTTTTATATTTTTTTAAGAATCCGCAAAACCAATCCGTAGTTTTTTTGTAAGCCTTATAAGCTCTTTGTATTCTTTTTCTGAAAATGCTGACATTATCTTCTGAACTTTTTTTTCATATAGTACATCAAATTTATCTATAAGTTTTTTACCTTTTGAAGTACATATTATGTGATAACTTCTTCTATCATTTTCAACTTTATTTCTCTGTATCAGGCCTCCCTTTTCCATTCTATCCACAAGGCCGGTAATATTTGACTTATCGACAAGCAATCTCTCGCTTAAATCATTTTGTGTTACAGGAGAATTCGAGTATTTTATTATCATCATTATGTTAAATTGAGCATCTGTTGCAAAATCAGGCTTAAAAAAATATCTGGATTCCTTTTTTAACAATACACCTGTCCACCAAACACTTATAAGAGCCTCATGCGCTTTGGAATTAAAACGAAGAGGCAAGTCAAAATCATTCCTTTTCACCATAAATCATCTCCTTTTAGTTGACTCATACAACTATTATAATTCACAACAGTTGAGATGTCAACTAATATTTAATAAAATTTTCAAGATAGCTTTATCATAAAATATCTCAGACATAAAAAAACCGGCGTCTATTTAAAGACGCCGGTAAGATTTTTAACCATCTTTGCCTGTATCAGAAGCTTACTACTATTTCTCCGCGTATTTCAAAGACATTTTCATCACCTGATGATTCTTCATATGCCTCACCTGGATTATACCAACCGGCAAGCAATGTAGAATAGATGCCTGAATTCATCTGAAGATCTGCAGATACATTGATCTCGCTTCCAAGCTCAGTATTATAACCATTAGTAACACGATTTGCCCATAAACTGCCATTACTATTACCTCCGATATAATTTGAAGGATCGTAACGACCTATTTTGGCTTTATTCTGTGAGTAATGGTAATAATTTAAAGAAAGCTTTAAATTTCTGAAAGGATAACATTTTACCTTGGCATTCAAAACTGAAAGGTTATCACTTGCATTTGCATGTACTGTATAATCATTAGAAGCATTTGCAAGTGAAGACACCGATGATGTATATTCTTCATCGGAGCTTCCAAAAACATTCCAGCCAAGCTCAAGATTCGAATTCCACCTATCTCCAAGACTGTATTCACTTTTTAATTGAAAATCCATACGTGAAGAGGCGGAAACATTATTAAGATCACTAATATAATTTGCTTTTCCAATAATGCCAAGATCAAAAACTTCACTTTCACTTTCTACTCCCATAACAATGGGAACATCCTCTGTCATTTTATTATCGTCTGCCCCAGCAGTTATATAACTTGTTGCTGAGAAATATTCTGTGATCCATTTTGCTTTTACTCCGAGCCAACGTTCTTTTTTGTTTGAATTAACAAAAAGAGGTCTTGTTTCACTTGCTTCTATTGACATTTTAAATGAAGCAATAGAAATCGGACGGACAGCACTATAAAGATCAAAATGCTTTAACATAAGAGTAGCTTCTGCGCGGCTGTCATCCTCTAAATTTGCAAAAGGAAGATCAGACGATAAAAAATGTTTTACATTCTTTCTCCAGTATATCCTTTCAGCTACTCCTTCCCTACTCTTTGCGTTCAGACAAACCTCTTCATCACGCAAACTATCCGTTGGAAGTTCCGCATAAAGCACACCTGTAAAAGAAAGGCAAAGTATGGCCGTTAAACTAAATATTAACGACTTCATAAAAACTCCATAATTGGAAAACTGTTTCATTTTATTTATTATTAATAATCGTCAGCTTGTAGCTCCCTCCATATTATAACTTCACTTCACCTCCTTTCTGGATGAATTAAAGCTACATCTAACGTAGTTTTCGTGTTTAGACACAGTTATATACATTAATTATTTATCTTTTATAGGCTTTTGTCAATATCTTTATTTAAGAGGGTATTTTATCTTAATTAGCTGGAGCAAGGCAAGTTTGGTTGTTTTTTTGTCCTCCAGCTGTTCATTGTAGGCAAAATCAAGTATTTTTTTAAACTTTGGCCCAGGAACAAAACCAAGGCTAATAAGATCTTTTCCCTTTATCTTCGAATCCGGCTTAAGATCATTTCTACTAAGAGTTTTTAATTTATTGTTACAAAAGTCATAGTTTTCAATGTTTTTGTGAGAAGCAAGGCAATCTGCCTTATGAAGCTCTATTTCTTCCTTAAAATTTTCCTGCCCGAGAAATTTTTTTAGCGTACTTTCACGCATTTTTGTAACTTCAATGAACTTCATATGATTTTTAATATATCTGACTATCAGCTTAATATCATCATTAGGAAACCTGAGACCTTTTAATATATCTTTCGCCATAGAAGCTCCAACATTATCATGGTTGTTAAAACGGATCCTATCTGTTTTTGTCATAGTTTTTGCTTTACCTATATCATGAAGCAATGCAGCCATAGCAACACGCGGTGTTGGATCTTTCAAATATTTAAACAATAATCGTGTATGCTCAAATGCATTAGGGGTCGGATGGAATTGAGGAGGCTGCTTGATCGTCTTTAAATCTTCTACACTGGGAAGAATTATCTTTAAAAGACCAGTTTCATCTAATATTTTCAATCCTTCATATGCATAAGGCCCTGTCATCATCTTTACAAGCTCATCTCTTATTCGTTCACTGCTTACGACACTCACCTGTGAAGCTTTTTTACTTATCGCTTTAAGTGTTTCCTTTTCTATAGTAAAACCAAGAGTAGATGCAAACCTGACAGCTCTTAACATCCTTAGCTTATCTTCCTCAAAACGTCTTGAAGGATCACCTATAGCTTTTATCACCTTTTTTTTGATATCAGCAGCACCATCTATATAATCTATGATCTCATCTTTTATAGGATCGTACAGTAGTCCATTAATAGTAAAATCACGTCTCAAAGCATCCATCTGGGCAGTTCCAAAAACAACCTTATCAGGACGCCGACCATCAGAATATCCTTCATCCACACGAAATGTTGCAACCTCAAATGGTATTTTGTTATGGATAACCAAAATAACGCCAAATTGCTTCCCTATGGGGCGCGTATTTTTAAAGATCTCTTCTGTCTGCTCAGCAAGAGCATCGGTTGCAATATCAAAATCTTTAGCTTCACGCTTCATCAGAAGATCACGCACGCAACCTCCTACAAAATATGCGCTAAACCCGTGTTTGCGCAAACGTTTTACTATTTCTACAGCACTTTTAAAATTTTTATCTTTAACATTCATAATATAATAGCGGTCAGCGGTCGGTTACAAGCCAAACTTATAAGCAAAAGCCAAAACTAAAAAAGCAAAAACCTTATTTTATATAGATTCCTGCGTCACAATTTATGTTTTACACTTTACACGGGAGGAGGCACTTCGACTTTGCTCAGCACAGGGCAAGCCCTCTCCCACATACGTTTTATTGTTTATGTTTTACACGGTCGCAGCTTGGCTGCGACCCTACTACTTTTTACCTTTTATCTTTTACGTTTTTCTATATCGCGTCACGTTCCGCTCCTTACGCGGTCACGTGATCAGCGCTTTTTAATCCTGAGCTTGTCGAAGGACCTTGAACCAGTTAACGAGTTAACCAATTAACTTCTTTGTTCTCTATCTTCTGATTTATCTAAAAGAACAATTATTTTATCATAGACATGATTAACTGTAATAGACCTCATGCACTGCATGTTATCTTCACCTTTTAGAGGGCATTTTTTTTTGAAACAAGGAGAACAAGGAACATCCGATTTTATAACGCTACTGCTCCAATAAGGACCTGTCCTATCGGGACTTGTCGCACTAAAAACAGCAATAGTCTTTATACCTGAGGCTGAAGCGAGATGCATAGGACCAGAATCATTAGTAAATATCAGTTGGGCTTTTTTAATCAAACTAAAAAGTTCCAGTATATCTGTCTCCCCAGCAAAGTTATGAAATTTATTATCTATTATCTTCAAACCTTCAATACCCAGCCTTTCCTCTTTTGTCCCTATAACACCTATATGTAAATCTGTTTTATGTAGAAGTCTCTCAATAAGTTCTTTAAAATTAGATTCACCCCATTTTTTGCTTTGCCATCTGGAATTAGGATTAATAAGGATAAATTGTTTCCGAGGGATATTTCTCTTTTTTAGCAACTCTTCAACTTTTTTTTCTTTTTCTTCGGGAATATTAAAACTAATTTTAATATCACCTGGTAATGGTATTTCATCAATATTAAAAGCATGTAATATTGCAGCCAAGTTTTCTTCAACAGCATGTACGTTCTTTTTGTTTGTAAGCGCTATATCGTTTAAAAAAAAGTGCGCGCCTTCTCTTGTTCTTTCAAAACCCACTCTTCTAGGTATTTTGGCAAGAAATGGAATTATCGAACTTCTAAAAAGACATTGAAGATCTATCGCTATATCATATTTTTCCATTTTTAGTAAGCGGATAAGCCCTAAAAAATCTTTTATACTGGAAAAAATATTCCCTGTTTTTTTCCAAATCTTCCTGTTAAATGGAATTATACGTTTCGCAACACCACTTGCTTTAACAAGCGGTATAAGTTCTTCATTTACCAGCCAATGGATATCGACTTGATCATCTTTAATACTTTTCAGATATTTTAGAGAAGCTGCAGCATGAACAATATCACCCAACGAACTTAGTTTTACTATTAATATTTTCTGTCTTTCTTTTTTCATATAGCCTTATGTTTACACGGGTAGACGCATAGGTCTGCCCCTATCGTAGATCCGCCATATTGTTGGGAGGATTACTTTCATTTTTATTCCCGTGGTTAATTTTATAATGTCGCGCTTTAGCGCTCATTTAACTCAACATTCAACACTCAACACTTTTTTCCGCCTGAGGCTGATCCGCCTATGGCGGAAATTTCTAATTCTAATTACAGTCTTCCAATAGTACAATTTTGGCAAAGTTTCATGCTTTTCTGATTACCATCAACATGCAGTCTTCGTAATTGCTTATATGATTTTCCCTGCCAGATATCTGAAAGCGCTTCTTTTGTAGAATCACCAAGTATCACTTCTCCATCATAATCAAGACAGCAAAGCGCTACCCTTCCATCCATTAGAACAGTCATTGTCCTCCATAATCTTGCGCAAGGTATTTTAGCCTGAACTTTTTCAAGAAATGTTTTTTTGTTCATTTCCTCATTTGCCCAGTTATGATAACAGGTTATATGTATTGAATCTACCCGTGCTTTCCATTTTTCTTTTAACATCTCTGCTTCATGCCGGTTTTTTTCTAATGCCACAAAAACAAGAGATACCTTAGGTGATTTTAAATCACCCCGTGCTTTTATAAGGTTTTCTATGCCCTGAATGACTTCCTCAAAGATAAGTTTTTTTCTTATGGATTCAAAAGTCTCTTTGGTTACTCCATCCATACTGATCTTTACTTCATCAATACCTGCCTCTATTATTTTCCTTGATATTTCCTCTGTCATCAATGCAGCATTTGTAAATATTTTAGGCTTCATTTCTTTTTCTTTTGCATATGCGATCTTCTCAATAAGAGTTTTGTCTAAAAGAGGTTCTCCGTAGTTATGAAGATGAACCTTTGTCACTCCCATGTCATATGCCTGATCAATTAGACTTTTGTATAATTCCATTTCCATCACACCGGTCTTACGCTTCATCTTTGACCGGGGACACGTTGTACAATTTGCATTACACAAGTTTGTTGTCTCTATCCTCAACACTGGAGGTTTCTTTTGTATCCTGCTTTTTAAGTAACACGATATAACTGAATTAATTATTTTCATTTTACCTTACCGAATAATAAAATTTTAGGTTTTTCTTTTTGAACATCTTTTTTGTCATAAGATTAATACGCTTTATCCTTTTTTTCGCTTTTCTGTCCAACTTGTCAATATTCATACATTTCTTAAAAAAATAGATCCTTTCTTTAAGAGAAATGATCGAAAGATCAGGAAAAGATTTATTTAACTGTGCAAGACCTTTTAATATACATCGTTCAAATAAAGGAGGATCAATTACTACATTTTCAAAATCTATCAAATTAATACTAAAAGGTGTTTTAGTATCTGACCAGTCAATTTTTACAAGGATATTACTTGCTTTAAGGTCCCGGTGAATAACACGTGATGAATAAAGCTTCCTGAAAACTTCAGCAATTGAATCAAAGATCTTTTTCTTCATCTCTTTATAAAGCAATAGATTGTTTCCGCATTTTTTCCTGATCTCATCAAAAATAAAATTAAGCACTTTCAATTTTTTATCATGTAAGGTAAACAATCTGCCAAGCTCCTTTGATCTTGCCTTAACAGAATAACCTAATATTTCAGGAATAGGAATTTTAAGACTTTTAAGAACAAAAGCACCATAAAATGCTCTTTCCGCTATGGGTGGTAAAAATGGTATTCTTCTTTTATTTCTGTAAAGTTTTATATTTACAGGAATGCCACCTGCTATAACTACTGATGTAAGCGAAAAAGACGTATCCTTAATTATCTCAGCTTCTTTTTTCAAAATTTCGGCAGAAGATGTAAAATTTTCCTGACAATCTTTAAGATCTTTTCTAATAAACCGGTATCCGAAATCACTTTTTACCTTCACAAAAAAATCCTGTCCCTTAAAAACACCTGTAAACAATTTATCTGTTTTTTTCCATCCTTTATCGGAAATAAAACTTTTGTAAAGCTTTGATTTAAAACGAAGTTTAGGCAAAACAAAAAAAGTGATCATATTTAAAAAAGAATATACGGCTGCTTTTCTGTAAAAACGGATTATCATTTTTCTTCGGATCGGATAATATAAAAACTCCGGTAAATGTTTTTTTAAAAAAAGAAGCTGTGAAGTAAGAAATATCTTACGGTATTTTAAAAGGTCGTTTTTCGTACTCTTTCCTTTAAGATGTATACATCTTGCATCTTTAATAACAATGATCCGGTACCCCTGTTTCCTACATCGAAGACAAAAATCAGTTTCTTCCAAAAAAAAGAAAAAATCTTCATCAAAGCCTCCCATTTTTTCAAAAATCGACCCGTTTACCATCATACATGCCCCTGTTACAGCATCTGTTTCTTGTATTGTTTCAGGGAAAACATTCATTTTTTTCTTTTCATAATATAAGGGTATAAAAGTAAATTTACCAGACATACGGTCTGTTACATAGACTGGAAAACGTGAAAAGGTCCTCTGCAAGCTACCGTTTTTATTTACAAGCTGAGGAGATGCAAGAGATATCTCGTTTGATGCAATAATAATATCATATAGCTTCTCAACGCATCCTTTTTCAGGGAAAGCATCTGTATTTAAAAAGAGATAAGCCTTCGCAGTAAATTCTCCGGCAGCTAAATTGCATGCAGCCCCAAATCCAATATTACTGGTATTAAGGATTTTTCTTCCCATAAACCTGGAAGTTAAAAATTCGCGGCTTCCGTCAGTAGATGCGTTATCAACTACAATTATTTCAAATGGTACTTTAATACTAATACCATTCAAATTCTCTATGCATCGTTTAAGAAGGTCTTTTGTATTCCAATTAATTATAATAATAGCAAGCATAATTTCTAATATCTTTATTTAAATTAAGCCTACACACAAGCAGGCTGACTCATATTTCACCACGAAGATCACGAAGGACACGAAGAAATTCATAAAACATATCTTTTGAGTCCTTCTTTTAATCTTAAAACATTAAAATTCATCAATAATCCAATTTTTATTTTTGCTAACCTCATATACGTAAGAAGCCAAAGCCTCATGAATTGGAAGAACTTTTTCGCAACTTTTCAATTCTACAATCAATTTATTTTCAATGTAAACATCAACTCTATAACCACAATCTAACTTAATTCCTTTGTATTTAACTGGAAGAGGATGCTGTAATGTAAAAGCTATTCCTTTTTGATTTAATTCATAAGCTAAACACTGTTCATAAGTTGATTCAAGTAATCCAGCACCAAGTGCTCGATGTACATTTATAGCACATTCAATTACTTTATTTGATAATCTATCAAATTTTACTTCGCGCTCTTCGTGTCCTTCGTGGTTATGTTTTCTCTTTTTTATACTTTCATACATTTCTTTCAGTCACCTTTTTCAAGCTTTCTAAGCCTTGCGACAAGAGAACCTATAACAAGTTTACCTGTTACAAGATAAGGAAGCGAAGATCTCTTTTCTAAAAAATAAAGCGTTACTTTTTCTTTCACCTTTGTAACACCTTTCATATCTACATCCTTAAGAACCGGTTTTACTATGTAAGCTTGCTCCCATCCCCAGATCGTAGCAATTTTTTTCTTTTTTTTAACATTTGCTTCGACAGTCTGAACACCCCTTCCATCACAAATTTGCCTTTTTATACTTTTATTCTTTTCAAGATCCATAATTCGTATAAAAACAAGTGCACCTAAAGGATCAAGTATATTATCATTTATCTTTACATTACCTTCTCCTGATATACATTCGTTTTTTTCATAATCAAATTTATATTTAGTCTTTCTCCTGTAAGAGCCTTCTTCATAATCCACGTTATGCTCCAACGGCTTCAATGTTTTTGCATCCACAATAGATTCCATTACATCATCAACACGGTAAAACATTGAAAATAGCTTTGTTGTCTTTACTTTTGCAGTTATTTTTATAGCTTCGCGTCCTTTATAATCAATCTTTTCTATTTTTATAGAACTGTTGCCTGCCTTGACACCAAAATAAGAAATAGAATAATGGGCTGTTTCCGGAAGCTTCATCCCCTGCCACTCATCAGCCTGCAAAAAAGGTTGTTTTAAAAGAAACAAAATAAAAAACATTATCAAGTAATTATTCATCTTACGCATTTTTTCATTCCGATCGTTTTTATAAAAACACAACATATCTTTCTAAAAAATATAATTAATCTATTATCTTATATTCTTTGAGTTTTGAATAAAGTGTCTTTCTGGTTATACCAAGGATATTTGATGTTTTTGCTTTATTATTTTCACATTTTTTTAAGATATTTAATATATATCTTCTTTCTACTTCATCAAGAGTAATAGAATCTTCATTACTGATCTCCTCCAAAATAAAATCTGATCTTCCTTCTTTTACATCCTTAGGTAAAAGATCAGGAGTCAACTCTAGGCCGTCACCTATGACACATGCCCGTTCTATAATATTTTTTAACTCTCTTATATTTCCATACCACGGATAATTCTTAAGTATTTTTTCTGCATCACCGGAGATCTTAAACATATTCTTTCCCATTGAAGTTGAAAATTTCTGTAGGTAATACTGTGCTATCTTAAGAATATCATTTCCTCTTGCTCTTAAAGGAGGACATTCAATTTGAAAAACAGAAAGCCTATAATAAAGATCATTCCTGAACGTCTTGGACTTTATTGCTGATTTAAGATCTCTGTTTGTAGCAGAAATGACTCTTACATCAGTATATTTTGTCTCATTGCTTCCCAAAGGCTGCAGCTCGCCTGATTCAAGGAATCTTAAAAGCCTTGTTTGTAGGTCATATCCCATATCACCTATTTCATCTAAAAACACTGTGCCACCGTCAGCAGCCTCTAACTTCCCTATACGAGTTTTAGTCGCTCCGGTAAAGGCCCCTTTTACATGCCCGAAAAGTTCGCTTTCTATAAGGTTCTGCGCTATAGCACTGCAGTTAATTACCAGATAAGGCTTGTTTTTGCGGCGGCTGTTAAAGTGAATAGATTTTGCTACAAGCTCTTTACCGCAACCGCTTTCACCTGTTACAAAAACTGTCGTATTTGTTTTTGCAACCTTTTTTATGGTCTCCTTTAGAGAAAGTGTCTTTTTGTCATCACCGATCATTTCAATTTTATTATCTATCTGCTCTCTATAAACTTTGTTCTCTCTTTTAACTTCGCTCAATGTCCTTACACCTTTTAAAAAACCGCTTATGATCTGACAAAGGATGCACATTATATAAAGATCTTTATCCTGAAACTGTTTCTGAAATTGAAAATATTCAACCTGAAGTATACCTGTAATGCTGTCCCCAACGATCAAAGGCACTGCTATAAGAGAATTAACTCCAAGTGTGCGGATACTTTTTCCACTATCAGGTACTTCCTGCATAACATTTCTAAGAAAAACAGCTTCTCTGTTATTCAATATATCCTGTATAACAGAACTTGCGAAAGATTTTCTCTCATCAACAAATCTTGCATCTTTTAACTTTCTTACAACAACATCTTTTCTTTTTTTCACCACATCAAATAAAATAACTCTGTCTAATTTAAAAGCACTTAACAGCTCTTCAAAAAGATCTTCAAGCATCGAATCTTCATTCTGATACTTTCCGATTTTAGTTGATATATTATAAAGAAAAGCAAGTGCATCATCTGCTTCATAGCCAGATATATCTTTTTTCATTTTTTTTAAGATCTTATCATCCAGAACAACCGTTTTTTTTATCTCTTTAAACGGCACTTTTGAAAAAACGATCGCACAATTACCCATAAAGATCTTTTTCTCAAAAGGTATTTTTACTTCTTTTATTCTTTTACCATCAATAAAAATGCCATTCTTACTTTTAAGATCCGTTAGATAAGCATTATTCCCCTCAAAAGTAACTTTTGCATGATTACTGGAAACTATATCATCAAAGGCAAGAGGAATATCACATGACTCATCGCGCCCAAGTATTAATTGTTCTGTCTCTTTATTATACTTAACTGTTTTTATAAATTCATTTTTGTTAAAAATATGTATAAACATAAATTTAATTCTCCTTCTCAGTTTTACTAATAATACTTTCAAGCCGCTTTATTTTTAGATTAGCCTCTTTGGTAAATTCTCTCTGTTCGCTATAATCATGTAATATGTTTTTGTATAGCTCTTGTGCTTTAGTATATTTTTTTTGTTCAAAATAAAGGTCAGCAAGCTTTATTTTAGCTTGCGCTTCATAAACTGTAAGCCCATGATAATTTTTAATAACAGCTATAAAAGCTTTTTCAGCATTTTCATGATCTTTCTGGCTAAAATATATTTCACCTTTTTTTATTCCTCCCCATGCAAGAGTCGCCGCATGGTTAGGAAAATAGTAAGAAAGCAGTTCAATATTATAAAGTGCTTTTTTAAACATTCTATTTTTAATAAGTATATTTATAAACGTTCGTGTGTTTGTTGTTAAAAGAGGCCTCTGGTAGGAAAAATGATCCATCATAAAACGATATCTTTTTTCTATGCGAGAGATATCGCTGACCGAAATATCTTTTTGCATATTGCTATTAAGCATGTCATATAAGAACATAAAAATATTTAAGGTTACATCAGGTTTTTTAAATTCAGTACTGGTTTTCAAAAAAATATCTTCAGCCCATTCTTCATTACCCATTAAAAAAAGACAAATACCTTTTTGAAAGTAAACTTCAGAAATAATGTCTGTCCCTTTTTCTGTTTGAATAATTTCATCAAAGATCTCAACGGCCTTTTTTAACTTTCCGAGCTTTTTAAAAGACATCCCTACTTTAAATCTGGCAATAAGAGAAACATTCTCTTCAGGATATTCAACTATTATCTTTTCATATTCCTTTATAGCATTTTCAAACTGTCCAAGTTCATAAAACCTTTGGCCAAGAATTAAAGGTGAAACCATAAGGCCCTGACGGGGAGCAAAAACATCCAAGTCATTTAATTTCCTAAAACCTTTATTAAAGAAAAAACCAAAGGTATTGCTTTTTTCACCTACAATAGGATTGTAGTCAATAAAGTGAAGGACATTGGCATCGTTATATATTACATTAAGTTCAGCACCAACGCGTTCAAAAATATATCTTCCATTTTCTGCTGAATTATTTACTTTATATGTTTTTATAATGTTCTCATAATAGTTTCTGCAAATACTTAAATTATCTTTTTCAATTCTCAATATATAACCTGAAACCCCTCCATCTGAATTTATATACAGGCCAAAGCTTTCTCCTTTTTTAAGAGGAGAGGTCTTAAATGATATTTTAATATCACCGGGATATGAATCATTTAAAAGAATATAGCCGGGTGCATTTCTCAGCCATGTAATAGATCTTTTAGGAATATCTAAAGAAACGAACTGTTCCTTTGCTTTTACTTCTATTTCTCCCTCTATTCCTTTAAATACACGCAAGCTCTTTTGGAAGTCCGCAAAAACCAAAATATTCTTCCACACTATTTCCTGATCCATAACATTTATTCTAGAACTATCCAAGAACATGTTTACGAAAACAAAAGATAAAATAATAATAACTGCGGTAAAAATAATTTTTAGGGCAATATAATAATATGTTTTTAAATAACGGAAAAGCACTAACGATCTTTTGCTCTTTATTGGTTTTTTTAAGCTATAAAGCTCCAGATCATCATAAAAAGCCCGGGCGCTTCCATACCTGTCCTCAGGCTCCCTTGCCATGCACTTTAATATGATGGTATCAAGTTCTTTTGATATTTGAGAATTTATCTTTCGCGGATAAGAGAATTCAGCCTTAAGTATCTTTTCTATAATCTCATAATATGATAAAGTCTCATCTCCAAAAGGAAGAGTGCCAGTTGCTATCTCATAAAGCATTACACCAAGAGAATATATATCTGACCTTTCATCTGATGCCCTTCCGCTTGATCTTATAAATTCAGGAGGCATATATGCAGGAGTTCCAATCGGTTCATGAGTTAACTTGTGCATGCTCTCATCATCAAGACATTTTGATATTCCAAAATCAAGCAGGACAATACTGCCGTCTTTTTTTAACATTATGTTTGAAGGCTTTATATCCCTATGCAGGATAGCTTTTTTGTGAAGATCACTTAAAATAAGTGCTACTTTTTTAACAATATCTATGGCTTCATCTAAAGATACGGATTTGAGACGCATCTTTTTCTCTAACGTCTCTCCTTCAACATATTCCATAACAATAAAGTAACAATTCTCGTCCTTTCCAGAATCAAATACCTGCGCAACACCGCTATGTCGTATACGGGCAACTGTTAGAGCTTCTCTTTTAAAACGCTCCGCACTTGATGCAGAATGACATGCTGAAAGAGGAAGTACTTTTATTGCGACTTTTCTTTTCAGCTCCTCCTGAAAAGATTCAAAGACAATTCCCATACCACCACGGCTGATCTCTTTTACTATCTTGTATTTTCCAACAGTTGCTTTTTTATAACTGTACTCAAAGCTATCCGTTGAACCTGCCTGAGTCTTTGTACTATTTTTTCCAGACATATTTTACCTATATATATATATTAAATATAAATGTTTATTTTTTACTCATGGATAAATTATATACATTATAAGCATATATATTATTTAGTAAATCATTAATATGGATATTTTTGACACAAGTGTATATTATATATACACAATATCCAAAAGTCAGCTTCTGACATTATTCCACATCATGCTGCCGTTGCGAGTGTTATACAATCAATCAATTTGGTATGTTTTTTGTATATGCATTATAGAAAACAGAACGAAACAAAACCAAGGAGGAAGTGAATTATGTATAAAAGAATAAGTGTAATTCTTGCCGTAATATTTTTTTCCTGCAGCATCATTGGATTTGCTGAAGAAAAAGGGAAATCCTCTAAAGAGCTGACTGCAGCATGTTGGAATTCTCTGCAGACAAAAGGCTATGATGATGCCATAACGTCAGCAGATAAGTGTGTTAAGAGCTTTTCTAAAAAAGCTCTTGAACAACAGGCATCACTTACAGATTTTGCGCCCAAAGATGACGCCAGCAATTATTGGGCACTTAATGATGTAGCAACATGCCTTTTTATTAAAGGAAGCTCATTAAAAGAACTAGGGAAAAAAGAAGAAGCAAAAAAAGCATTTGAAGATATAATAAACAATTATAATTTTGCTCAATGCTTTGATCAAAAAGGATTTTTCTGGAAAGTAGCTGAAGCTGCTACAGATGAACTTACCGAACTTAAGCAGGGTGTAAATTTTGGAAACCAAAAATCAGAGACTTTTGCAAAAAATGCATGGGAAGCTCTTGGCGCAAGCGAATACAAAAAAGTAGATATCTATGTAAACAAATGCATAAAGATGTATGGGAAAAAGGCAAAAAAACAGCAGGCATCTTTAAAAGAATTTCCATCAAAGGAAAAAACATTTGATTACTGGGCACTTAATGATGTAGGAACATGCCTTTATATTAAAGCAAAATCTCTCCTGAAGCAGGATAAGCAGGAAGCAGCAAAAAAAGTATTTAAAAAGATAATTGATGAATTTGGTTATACACAATGCTGGGATCCTCAAGGGTGGTTCTGGAAAGTAGCTGAGGCGTCACAAGACCAGATATTGATAGTTGATGCAGGAATAGATTTCGGAGACTATACATCAGAAACATTAGCAGGAAAAGCATGGCAGGCATTAGGCTCAGGTGATAATGATGCTGCAATCGTCTATGCTAGAAAATGCATACAGCTTTATCGTAAGAAAGCAGCTGAAGACCAGGCAAAATTAGACGGATATGCACCAAAGGAAAAAGCATTTGATTACTGGGCTCTTAATGATGTTGGGTCATGTTTTTTTATAATGGGTGATGCTTATGTACTAAAAAAAGATTCTAAAAAAGCACTGGAAGCCTACAAAAAACTTGTAGAAGAATTTTCTTATGCTCAATGCTGGGACCCTAAAGGATGGTTCTGGAAACCAGCTGTTGCAGCACGCGGAAAAATAAATAAAATAGCAGCTGAGGCAGGACTTATGTATTAATATCTGCTCCCCCTTGTCTTTGCAAGTTATAGGCGTCCGGTTAATTCCGGACGCCTTTTTATATATATATATTTTTTGACAGGATAGACGAGATAAATTGGAAATTCAAGTACGGGTTTGATTCATCAAACCCGTTTAATAATCACAAAGGGCATGATAAATCATGCCCTTACAATGTTCACACATTGAATCACGAACCACTTTTTTTATTATTGCTGCGGTAAAGGAGCCTTTGGAGAAAATGTCTTGATCATCTCATAAAAATAGAAATTCGAAAAATCTTTCATTGAGTTAAGAATAAACTCCCATTTAAGAGATGGATTCAAAGAAGTATCATAATTTTCATAATAATACGCACGGGCAAGATTTTTAATATCATCACGAGCTGCATCAAAAATCTCATCAACAGCCCACACTATGGTTCCTCTTCTTATATGTATCAAATTAATCTTTACACCAAGAAGTATTGGTTTTTTCGGATTATATTCAGATATTGAGCCAAAAAGAATACCCTGAACATTTACCTTACGCCCTATTTCATAAAGAGTATCTGCATCATAACTTCCCTTACGCTCTATATCCATAGAATCAATAAATTTTTTCTGTTCTTCATTGAGGACCTGTTCATAGGGAACAATATCAAATTTTTTTGATCTTCTAAGCTGTTTTAAAAAAACTGAATCAATCTCAGATAAAAAATCTTCAGACTGATAACCGGAGATATCTTTACAAGGCACAAAAAGTACTCTTCTTACAACACCCTCTACCAAAACATCATCAACATAATAATTATCAACAACATACTTTTTGCTGAGTGCGCCTGCAACCCTGTCACGAATATGAAAGTCTCCACAACCGGAAATACATAAGCAAATTATTAATAAAAGGCATGAAGCAAAAGATTTATTAAGGCTTTTCATAATAGTTTTTTATTATTCGCCATTTTTTAAACAGATTTCAAGATAAAATTTTTGATCATCAATAATAAACGGAATTGCTTTTACTGTAATACCCGTCGGATAAGAAAGGGTATGGTCACTTCCTAAGATTACAGTTGGGATCGCCAATTTATAACTTATTTCATGTAATTGTATTAGAATACCTTTTGCCCCACCTGTAACCATATTTGCTATTTCACCAATGGCATCCTTAACAACATTATTTATTTCATGTATTTCCGTTCCCATCATAAGGGAAGCAATTCGGCAGGCGAGAGCCCTGGGAAAGCGAACAGAAGCCGTCCCTGTAATATCTCCAATAACACCTATTGTACCTGTTATATCTGATGTAATCTCTCTTTCCAATACATTGATGGCATCCTCTGCTAAAGGCTCAAGATTTAACATCGTATTAAAAACATGTATAACAGAGTCTTTAAAAGGGTTTAATATTTTATCTATTTCCATCGGTGCAGGGCTCCTTTAAATATTACAATTTCTGAAGTGTTTGATCTATTTTTTGTTTTAGTATCTCAGGAGTAAACGGTTTGACAATATAATTATTAACACCATTCTTTATTGCTTCAATTATATCTTCACGTCCTGCTTCAGTTGTAACCATTATTATGGGGATCTTTTTATATACAGGATCTTTGCGAAGAGTTGTAACAAGAGTAAGACCATCCATATTCGGCATGTTCCAATCCGTAATGACAAAATCAATGCCTTCCATTTTAGTTAAAGCCACTGCACCATCAGGAGCCTCATCAAAATTATCATAGCCCAGACGCCTGAGGGTTGTTTTAAGAATGCGCCGCATTGTTAAGGAATCATCTACGACAAGAATTTTCATATTTCTCCTGATAAGATACTATTTTGACAATAGCTTTTGTATATAACGGAAAACTGAAGTACGCTGTGATTCATCTACACCCACAAAATCAATTCCAACAACTATTTGTTTTCTGCTATCAGTCTCAAAACGGATTATTTTTCCTAAAACTGTAAAAGGCTCTCTATGGTAAAAATAATCGAAAGGTTTATCTGTTGCCTTGATCTCGTTCCACTTTCCTATTTCAAGCTCCATATGTAGTGTATTTCCGACTTCAAATTTCTGATCTAAAGCATCATTTTCAAGCGTTACAAGTATTCCTCCGGCAGACAAGTTTTCAATAATACCAATTTGCCAAGAATCATCAGAAGGAACAGGAAACACAAATTTTCGTAAACGTATTTTAAAATCTTTTCTTATTCTCTGGTATCGTCGACGTTCTTCTTGAATGATTTTTTTCAGCTCTTCTGCCACACTACACCTCTTTGTATATAAATATTATCATTATTTTTTTAAATATGTAAGAAAAAATTTTGAGAAAGTTAATATAATTTTCTCACTTTTTACGCAATCTTAGATTTTTGGTATAACTAAAACTTTTACATCGCTCTCTTTTAAGTTATGATTAAAATAAAATATTTTACTTCAATTTTTTTATTTAAACATTCAACACATAATCTACATAAAAATCCGGTCATGCTTAATAAAATAAAAATATTACATCTTACTACTGATGCTAAAATGGGCGGAACAGAAAAGATGATACTTGCATTTGTTAAGAACTGTTCCGGAGACTTTCAAAATACAGTTGTCACATTAAAAGGAAACGGCCCTTTACTTGAGGAAGCTTTAAAATACAATGCCTGCTGCTTATCACTTAATCTAAAAAAACCACTGGATATATGGAAGAGCTTCAAGCTGTACAAGATATTAAAAGAACAAAAACCGGATATTCTCCATACTTACCTGTTTCATTCAAATATTGCTGGTAAAATAATCGGGAAAAGTGCTGGAATAAAACACATCATATGCGGACAAAGGAACATTGATAGCTGGAGAAAGTGGTACCATATTTTGATAGATAGATTTACGTCTTCTTTTTCAGAAGCTGTCATATCAAACACAAAGGCTGGAAAGAAAAGACTTATTGAAAAAGAAAAAATCCCCCCACACAAAATAACAGTTATTTACAATGGTATTAATGAACCAGACACACCTCATTCCTTAATCAAAAAAGGCCTTAAAATAGATAAAAATGCCAAACTGCTTCTTAATATTGGCAGTTTTTTTGAAAAAAAAGGCCATTCTATTCTTATACGTTCTTTTGCCGAAATTTTGAAAAAAAACAAGAACTTACATCTAATTCTTGCTGGTGAAGGGCCTTTAAGATCTGAAATGAAATCACTGGCAACGGAACTATCAATTAAAGACAACATACATTTTCTTGGATTCAGGAAAGATATTTTTGAACTCTTATCTTCAAGTATTCTTTTTATATTACCGTCATTATGGGAAGGCATGCCAAATGTAGTTCTTGAGGCTATGTCACAAGGAATACCTGTTATTGCTTCCTCAGTAGGTGGAGTACCTGAAATAATAGAAGATAATATAGATGGCTTTCTTATTCCTCCAAACGATCCGAAAGAATTAACAAAAAAAATACTTTATGCTCTTGATAATCCCGAACACTGCAAAGAAATATCCCTAAAAGCGCAAGAAAAAGTCAAAACCAAGTTCTCAATGAAAAAAATGATAACTTCCCTGGAAGAGTTTTATAGGAAAACCATTTAAAAAGCGTGAAGCGTCGTTAGTGATTTGTGGTTCGTGAATGGAACGCTTCGCTGATCATTAAAAAAGCAGAAAAAAGAAGGCAAAGGTTAAAGCGTTAAAGGGTTATGACGTTCAAGGAGTTTCTATTTAGACAAAAACGAATGATTGTAATTTTTACCACAGAAAAGGACACAGGGGGGAGAGTAGAAGGCAGAAAACATAGAACAAAAGATATCTAGGGAAGATAACATTCCCTGTCACTAGCTTAAAACTAAATAAAAATAAAGAAATTTACATTTTTTCATGTTTGAGAATAGAAATCAACAACCAGAAGCCCAGTACCCCGGCTCCCAGAAAACCCACAATGCCAATAATAGGTATTTCATGCCACTTAGGCGGAATGCGCGATAAAACGATAAGGGAAGAACCTATAATCAAAGAAGCCAGCACTATAGCAAAAGCAATACGATTACTTATCTGATCATGTTTTTTCAGCATGGGATCTAATCCTTTATGCTTAAATTCAATGCCAAATTGCCCAAGCTTTATCTGATCCATTATTTCTTTAATTTCCGAAGGAAAGTCACGCAATAAAAGACTGAACTCTGCTGCGGATTCATACATTTCTTTTGTTAACCTGCGTGGACTCAAACGGTCTTTTATTAATCTTCTCGCAAACGGTTCTATCTGTTTAACCATATCAAAATCAGGATGCAGTTTTCTTGCCACACCCTCAATAGTTACCAATGCTTTTAATAACAAGTAAATATCCGGAGATATTTTAAGCTTATAGGTAATGAGTATCTTTATTGTCTTATTTAAAAACTCTCCCAGATTTATGTTTTTTAATGGCTGATGAGAATACTGATCGACCAGCCTAAACACTTGATTTTCCAACTCTTCAACATTTTCTATTCGTCTGCTGTTCGAGAGCCGCAAAAGAGCTTTAGTTATCTTCTCTGCATCTTTATTTCGGATTCCAAGAATAACACTGCCGAGATATTCTCTGTGTTTCGGCAATAAAATGCCCATCATGCCAAAATCAAGAAAGCAGATAATATTATTACTCAAGATCAATATATTTCCAGGATGAGGGTCAGCATGAAAAAAACCATGTTCAAAAATTTGTTTTAAAACAAGATCAGCTCCCCTGCTGGCAATAAGTTCAGGATCATATACTTCCTTCTGTGCTCCGTTAACACTGGAAACTTTTACACCATTAATAAATTCCATGGTCAAAACTTTTTTTGTTGTCAAATCTCTATATACCCTGGGAACATAAACTGTCGTATCTCTCTGGAAGTTTTTAGCGAATCGTTCCATATGCACAGCCTCCAGAGTAAAATCTGTTTCCTGCTTAATAGAACGCTCAAATTCATTGACAATACCAACAGGATCGATGATATTCATTCCTTTAATATGCTGTTCCAATAGCATAGCCAGATGAAGCATGATTTCCAGATCAACCTCGATAATTTTTTCTATGTCTGGCCGCTGAACTTTAATAACAATTTCTTCACCTGCAATTAAAATAGCTTTATGAACCTGTGCAATAGAAGCCGAAGCCATTGGCGCACTCGTGAATTCCGTAAAAAGGATGGAAACGGGTTTGCCTAATTCACTTTCAATAATTTCCTTGGCCTCTTGTTCTGAAAAAGGAGGAACTGAGTCTTGCAATTTTTCAAGTTCCACAAGCAATTCCTGAGGCAATAGATCCGGCCTGTTGCTCATAATCTGGCCAAGTTTTATAAACGTCGGGCCTAGCTCTTCCAGTGTCATCCGTATACGTTCATAAGGGGAAAAAGATTCAATTTTTATATCACCTATGACCGGAAGGATTTTTTTTCCAAAATCAACGTACTTTTCCAGATCGATTTTGGTCAACAGGTCACCAAAGCCATGCCTGGCCAGAACAAAAATGATCTCTTTGTAGCGGTTTATCTGGCGATAAGTACGGCTTATAAGTCCGATTTTTTGAATCATTGTTTTTATTCGCTTTGTTTTTGCTTCGCATTTTCCAGTTCTTCTATGCGGCTTTCTAACTTTTTTATATCCTCCTGAGAAAGAATCTGTAACTTTTCTAACACACCCTTTACTAGTCTTTCCACCTGTGCTTCCAAGTCTTTCTTTGCTTCGTTTGAACGATTTAATAATTCTTCAACCAACTTTTTACCTTCTTCTTCAGAAAGTTTACTTTCTTCCGCAATTTTTTTGCCTAGTTCTTCCACTTTATCTTTAGTCAGGGAAGCCAGACCAATGCCTGTCAAGACAGTCTTTTTTAATAACTCTAACATGATATCTTCTCCTTTCTGTTTACATGTTTTTTTATATATAATATTCTACTGCTACTCAATATCCTTTCCTAAAGCCACCCATATAATTGCTTTTTCCAAACCGTGAGCATTTTCAGTTGTATTAAAATATTTTTCCTCTCCAGATATTCCGGATTCTCTTGTAATACGTTTATACTGCATCAACAAAAGAGCATTGTCTGAAATAATCGCTGAGCGCTGCATACCCTTTTCTTTATAAAGCTGCTGACCTTTTAACAAAACATCTTGCGCTTTTGGTAAAAGCAGTTCAAGATTTTCCATATTAATAATCAACCCAAACGGATCCAACTCCGTTTCTAATATATCTTTGGATTTCTCATACCACTTCTCTGCCTCTTCTATTTCAACATTGCCTTTAAAAGTAAGCAGATAATATTTTAAAACCGTAGATTCTTTTTCAATCGTGTACATTGCAACTCCTTTCTTATTAGTTAAAGCGATTATAGCATTTGGCCTACAAAATTCTACTGATTTATCATTTTAAAGGACATGGAAAAAAGTAAAAAGCAGTTGAATTAATAGCACTTTTACTAAATAGATAACTCTTTATTATTGCTGGGTTCTTTCCGTGGTAAGTTTTGCGCGAATGCCTGCTAGAGTTACTACACGGGCGAATGATTATTCGCCCCTACATTTTAAAATAAATCTTTAAAATCTGCGTTCTCAGCGTTTATCTGCGTCCAATTTTATAATATCAGCGAAGCATTCAATTAGTCTTGCGTTAGTTTTTGCTAGCGCTATCTTCTGTAAAACGTACTTCACTAAGTAGTGTATGTGAAACAAAAAAATCTTTCTTTGCCTTATCAAACTCTTTTAAAGCATTGTAAACAGCAGCTCTTCCGTAATATGCTTTTGCAAAATCATCCTTTAATGATATTGAATGCGTAAAATCTGCGAGCGCCAGATCATAAACTCCCTTCTGGCTCCATTCAAGGCCTCTTTTGTAATAAAACAGAAAATCCTCTTTAACTTTCTGGAAGCTAAGCTTATTACTCCTTTTGCAAGTATTTCTGCTATTTTTTTCTGGTTTTACAGCCCTTTTCATAACATTACCATTTTAATATAGATAGAATAAATTACCAAGTTAATTTTCGATTAAAATCATATTAAAGATCAGTCTGTGGATTTTATTATATTGCATACCAGCATGTTACAGTAATTGCAACAGATGTTAACATACCTAATAGTCCAATGTGAATTTGATACTTAAACAGCGCTTCATCAACATTCAATGCAACATCCAGCCTCTTATAAGCCTTTCTTGTAGAAAACCAGGAATTCAATATAGCATTAACACTTTCAAAAGATTTAGGGCTTAGAAATAAAAGGAAAGAAATTACTATTACTGATAGTAATAAGAAAATGATCGTTAGCTGAAATGAATCAATAATTGTTTGCAAAAATGATACATGATTTGCATCGTTTGATAGAAAAATAGCTAAAGTGTTATTTCCAAGATACTTGAAAGAATAGAAAAGACTTATCGATGAACACAATATAACTAAAACAAATACTGTTTTTACATTTAGAAAAGAAAAAATATCTATGGAACGCTTTATATCGAAAACTTTAAATATTCTTCTTATTGAATAACTTTTATTAAAGAAACGGTTTAAACTTTTAAATAAAGGCTTTGATAAGACCATTATCATGGAAACTACAAAAACAATAGCTGCAAAAACTATGATCAAGTATCTGAAAAAATCTATTATGATAATTATGCCTGCTTTCTGTTATAAATAATACTCCGCGTAAATATATTAGCTGCAGTTTTTAATATTGTAATATCTTCACTGTTCCATTCTCTTATATTTTGATTGTCATCAAAACCCATAAAACCGAATAATTTTTCTCCATAAAATAAAGGAATAATTAATAGTGTTTTAAGCTTTATGTTTTTAAGTTCTTTTTTACCATCTAAATTTTCCATAAGTTCAACATCATTAATGATAATACTTTCTTTTCTACTTACAATTTCTATCACTTTTGCGAACCAACTAATATTATCTACTGGCATATTTTTGTATTTGCTATTTATAGGTTCACCATCTTTACTAAACTTATATGTTTCAGTTATTTCAGCGAGATTATCGTTGTACTCAAAAATGTATACTCTGTTTACACCAATCACTTCACGAATAACTCCCAAGCTTTTATTGACAGCTAAATCAAAATTATCAGGATCAACAAAATTATCAGATACATTGTAAAGAGCTTCTTCTATTCTTAAACGAAATTTTAGTTCTTCCTCTATCTGCTTTCTTCTTAAGATAAGCTCCAGCATCTTCAGGTTAGGTAAAGCATACCCCTCATCCAACAGCTCTCTTATAAGCATAGCTGTATCAAGATCCTTTTGCCTGTAACGCTTAAATTCTCTGCTTCCAAGCTTGATATGAAAAGGTGCAAGAAGTCCCTTTGACTCCCAGTGATATAATTGCCTGTAACTTATCCTCGCATTACGTAAAAGATCAGCACTTGTATATACATTACTTTTTATATTCATAGTAATAACAGCATAACAGATTTTACATTATACATCAATGTAAAATATTTATTAAATTCTATAACGCAATTCTGTTTTAATATACTGCGTGGGTGGATGTTATGCGTTTATGGAGCTTTTATGAAAAATTTAAAGTTCCTTTTTTTTATTCTGTTCTTTTACTCTTTCTCTAAAATAATCCCTTCTTAAAATAAGAAGCTGATACATTTTTGAATCTTTAGGAGGGTCATTTATTATTTTCCACCATGTGTTTTTAGCCCGGTTTGTATTTTCATTTTTTTTAGGAGCATCTTCTTTCATATCTATTGGTACATAACCAAGAGCATCTTTTTCAAAATACATTTTAATTCCACAAAAGAACATACGCTGTCCAAGCTCAATGTCCTCATACCCAAACTCATTTTTTCGCGCAAACCTCTCATCAAACCCCCCTGTAAGATCAAAAACGTCTTTTTTTACAGAAAAGTTTGAACTTATAAGCTCCATAAGCTCACCTTTTTGACTCTCTCTTTCAAATCTTTTTGGTACATCTTCTTCAACTTTTACAGGAGGAATATCTTTAAGCTTTTTTCGTATATTTGTAACGTGCCCCTGAACAATTAGATTTTTTTTCAGAGCTTTTAGGTGAAAAGATAAAAAGTACGGATAAACAAAAAAATCATCATCAATAAAAATAAGATTATTACTAATTGACTCTTTTATTCCTATATTTCTTGCAACAGATACTGCATTAACTTCTGTAAGTCCGGTATTAAAATATCTTAGATTAAAAGGATACTTTTTAATAACCGACTCTACAAACTTATCGGTGCCGTCTTTTGACCCATCATCAACAACAAGCACTTCAAAAGGTTCTTCAATATCTTTTTGATCTCGCAAGAACGCAAGATTTTCTTTAAGTATTTCTTTTCTATTAAAGGTCGGAATAATTACCGAACAAAGCATTTTTTGTCCTTTATTTAAATTATTATTTAAGAATATTCTTTCAAAAATATACGACTTTGTCTATCATTAAGCTATGCAGGCAGTTCAAAAAAATGATAAAAACAACTTAAATCCTGATCCATTGTCTTTCATTTTCTATATTAATACTTTTTATCCTGTTATAGGCGGAGCCCAGACGCAAGCTATAACACTTGCAAGTCAATGCACAGCACAAAACACAAAAGTAACTATTGTAACTCGTCAGATAAAAAAAACAAAAAAATTTGAGAAGATTGACACCATTGATATTGTCCGGCTTTTTTCTTTTGGTGGTCATTATTTGAAAGCTTTTTCGTTTGCCCTTTCATCGCTTCTTTACTTTTTCAAATCACGTCATAATTTCAGCGTTATTCAGACTTTTCAAATGGATTCAAACGCTTTAACTGCAAGTATTGCTGGAATGCTTCTTAGAAAAAAAGTTATTATTAGAATCGCTGGATCAGGCAAAACAGGTGAGTTTGCTACTCATGATAATTTTCTGGGAAAATTAGCTTTTACAATTATAAGGAAACTGGCAAAAGGTTTTATTGTTCTTAATAATCAATCCAAAGATGATTTGCTTAATAGACAGGTACAATCTGAAAAAATTTGTCTTCTGAGAAATGGCGTTAATATTAAGCTACACCATCCTGTACAACAAGAAGAAGTAAACAATTTAAAAACTCATTTAAAAATATCTCAAAAGTTTATATTCCTTTTTGTCGGGCGCCTTGCATCCCCTAAAAAACTTAACCTATTACTCAATGTATGGAAATCAATTGAAGATGAAAACAGCTTTCTCTTCATTCTTGGAAAAGGCCCAGATAAAGATAAATTACAAAGCAAAATAATAAAAGAAAACATTCCCCGCGTTCTAATAACATATTCCTCGAATCCAGCTGATTACTACAAAATATGCGATATATTTGTTTTTCTCTCTGATGCAGAGGGAACACCCAATGCCCTTTTGGAAGCAATGGCACACAAAAAGATCATTTTCTGCAGCAATATTCCTGGCATCAATGAAATCATTCAAGACGGCTACAATGGAATTCTTGTAAAAAACGACAAAAAAAACATTGCCCAGAAAATACAAACAGTAAGAAAAAACATTTCAATATATAATAAAATGAGAGAAAAAACTCTTGAAACTATACTTTTAAAATATACTATCGATAAAATTGCTATAAATTATATTCAATTTATTAAAAACACAAATTAACGATACAAAGGTAAAATATGTGTGGAATATTCGGTTTTCTAAAATATAGACATGTTGACATAGATGCGGAAAGTGCTCATATGTCTTTACAGCATCGCGGTCCTGACGATAAAGGGATTTATCAAGATGAAAGTATTTTTTTAGCACACCATAGATTATCTATAATAGATCCCTCTTCAGGAAAGCAGCCCATGTTCGATGAGAATAAATCTCTTGTTCTTATCTACAACGGTGAAATATATAACTATAAAACTCTACGACAAGAACTGATAAATAAAGGCCATCGATTCAGAACAAACTCTGATACCGAAGTTTTGGTGTATCTATACAAGGAATTTGGAGAAAAATGCCTTCAAAAGATTAATGGAATGTTCTCTTTTGCCATTTGGGATAAGGAAAAAAGAAAACTCTTCTGTGCAAGGGACAGGCTGGGCATCAAACCTTTCTATTATTCAGAAACAGATAATGCCTTCTTTTTTGCCTCTGAAATCAAAGCGCTTATACAAACCGGACATATATCTAATAAAATTCATATTCCATCATTTTTTAATTTTTTGTCTTTTAAATACAATCCCGGACCAGACACTTTTTTTTCAAATATTAAGGAACTAAAGCCCGGTCATTTCCTTATCTTGACTGCAACTAAAAAAGAAAATGTACAATACTGGAATCCTCCAAGACAAAAAAATATATGTGACAACAAAACTGAAGCCATTGAAAATGTTGAAAGCTTGCTTAGACAATCTGTTAAAGAAAGACTTATCTCAGATGTTCCTTATGGCATCTTTTTAAGCGGCGGCATTGACTCTTCTCTTATTCTTTCGTATATGCAGGAGTTTCTAGGCAACAATATCAAAGCATTCAATGTTTCCTTTAAAGAATCTTCTCACAATGAACTTCCATACGCCAAGCTCGCTGCAAAACACTTTGGTGCCGAGCTAATCAACCTTACGTTTACACCACGTGAAATGATGGATACCGTTTTGCCTGTCTTATCACACTTTGATCAACCCTTTGCTGATGAAGCGTCCATTCCAACATATCTTCTTTCCCGAGAAACAAAAAAACATGTCAAAATGGTTTTATCAGGAGAAGGCGGAGATGAACTTTTTTTAGGATATGTCCGCTACAGCACGTTTAAAAAAAATCTTTTACTTAAAAAATATTTGCGCTTTTTACCTGATTCTGTATTAAAAATATCTAATGCATTTCAGCATTCTAATATTGAAAAGTTAAGAGTATATGCAAAAGCTCTTCAAAATTTAAAACATCCACCTTATATTATGTACTACAACTGGATTTCCTCGAACATAGCATTAAACAATGTTGTACATCAAAACCTGAAAGAAGAACTTGCTCATTACTCCTTTGAAAAACATATTAAACCATTCTTTTCATCTTCTGATCCGGTTATCGACTCACGCTATTTTGATCTTTCACAATACCTTCCCTATGATCTTCTAAAGAAAGTAGATATGACAACAATGGCTTTTGGCCTGGAGGCTAGAGTACCCTTTTTAGACCACCGTCTCGTTGAATATGTTTTACAATTCCCTGCCAGCTGGCATGCATCTTTTTTTTCCCAGAAAAAAATGCTAAAACAAATAGCTAGTAGGCGTCTCCCTAAAGCCATCTGGGACAGAAAAAAACACGGGTTTCTTATACCCCTTGGCAAATGGTTCCGAAAAGAAATGAAAGATATTCTTTTTGACACCCTTTTTCAAAAAGATGCAAAATGGATTCATTACTTTAATGAACAATACATACGATCTCTTTTAGAAAAACACGTAGAGCAAAAAGGAAATTATACACAGATAATCTGGATGACTTTTGTTTTTGAACAGTGGCTGCAAGGATTGGAAAAGCATATAGATATACAATCTTCCTGAAAATCATTACCTTTTTTTTATAAAAACAAACTCATTACAACCTCGACCGCTGCCACAGGTCTTGAGATTTTCCAATTCCAATCCTTTTGTATGATAAAAGCGAAAAATCTCTTCTGGTTTTGCCACTTCAAAAGGATATCCACCGATCCAGTCAATCCAATCTATAAACATGGACATACCTCTCGTTTTTTTCCTTTCACGATAACGTTCAAAAGGATTACGAAATAGCAATATATCCTTTATAAAACCTTTTACAAATTGGAAAGAAATATAAGATCCTGCAATAATCCATTTTCCAAATACCGGAGAAGATACATATAACTTTTTGATAAACCGGTAAAAATACGACCAGTATAACTGATGGTTATAAATTGCTATAAATAATTTTCCCTGCGGCTTCAGCAGTGGTACAACATTACCTAATGCTTCCCACATTTTTCCAGTATGATGCAAAACTCCCCATGAATATATTATGTCAAACTGTCCCAACTTTTT
Source organism: Candidatus Auribacterota bacterium (assembly GCA_023144635.1). Classification (GTDB taxonomy): domain Bacteria; phylum Auribacterota; class JAFGBW01; order JAFGBW01; family JAFGJP01; genus JAGLFH01. The sequence continues at coordinate 75,635 of JAGLFH010000062.1, forward strand.
TAAATAATTCTTATCAAGAATAGAACCCTGCTCAATAATCCAGCCTTTGTTATCAGAATAAAATCTCTTCTTTAGCTCTCTCGCACAATAGACAGAATCTCTGTCATAGTCAAAAGAGTGGACAAAAGCTTTCATGCGCTTTGCTGCAAGGCTGAATAAACCACTTCCGCAGCCAATATCGAGAAAAGTCTTTCTTTCTAACGCATCAACATTAAGTCCATTTTTAAGGCTAACGACTGCTCTGTCAATTCGCTCTTCATCAATCTCTGATATAAATCTTTTCCAATTCTTTCCAAATTCAAAACGCTTATCATCCATTATGGACCTATTTATTTTCTTTGAGTTAATATCTGATTAAACAGCTTAACAAGTTTTTTTGCTGTAAAAACAATATCATATGGTTTTATATCTGCATGCTTCAAAAAACAATTCTGCAACTTATTCTTTTTATACTTTTTATAATAAAAAAGAATTCCCTTTGCTATTCCTTCTATATCTTCCGTTGCTACTACCACTCCACCTGTCTTCCTGATGAGTTCTGCAGAAGCACCTTTTTCAGGTGTAATTCCAAGAATTGGATTCTCAGCAGCTATATATTCAATTAGCTTTGAAGGTAAAAAAACACTTTCTTTATCAGCAAAAGCATCTATCAGAAGCAGCACATTAGCATTCACAATGTAATCAAGGCTTTTCAAATAAGAAATTTTCCCAACAACATCAATAATGTTATCTATTTTAAGTTCTGCTATAACTTTTTTATACTCATCATCAAGTTTTCCAACAATCTGAATGGTAATATGCTTATGCAGATCAGGATTTTCTTTGATAAGAAATTGTACAGCCTTAAAAAGAGCTAATGGCGTCCGGATACCCCGATAAAAACTGCCCGTATATGTAAATGTCAGTTTTTTATTCTTTCTTTTTTCTCTCTGAGAGATAAGATAAGCATCATAGGCATTTGGAATAACATGAGCTTTACCTAACCATTCCGAAGGATACTTTTTCATGACAAGCTGCCGTGTTTCTTCTGTTACAAAAACTACAGCATCTACATTCTCAATAACAGCTTTTTCCATTCTCCTATTTATAAAACCAGCTAGTTTCCCATAATCATGATAGGGATTATCTGCCCAGGGATCACTGAAATGAGCAACCCACGGCAATCCTGTTTTTTCTTTAATCTTCAATGCTGTCAGGTGACTTGTAAAATAACAGGCTCTGGAATAAATAAGATCAAAGCTAACTTTCTCCATCATATACATTGCTTTTTTGCATGCAAAAGGATACCATCCAATCTTGCTGTCAGGAAGATGAAGAATCTCAGAAAAAACATGATAAAAGATTTTTGACAGAAAAGGACTCGGCTCTAAAGAAAAAGATCTTGTTATATTTATTTCTTCTGAAATTAGTTTCAAAAGACTATCATCTTTGCTGACCTGCGCTCTGCTCTCACTTGCAGTCAAAACAGAAGGACTCCACCCATAGTTTTTTAAATTTTGTGCATATCTTGCTGCCTGAATAGTTTCTGGAAAATCAAATGGAGGAAAAGCATATGAAATAAATAATACATTGGACATAAAATAGCCTTTACTTGAAATTAAAATATGATAAAAGAGAATCCGCAATCTTTTCTGCAGCTTTTCCGTCTCCAAAAGGATTCCGATCCGTAAGCATGCTATTATATTTCTTTTTATCGCTAAGCAGTTGACTTACTTCTGATAAAATAAAATCTCTGTCTGTACCCACTAAAAGCGCTGTCCCTGCCTCTATGGCTTCTGGGCGTTCTGTGCAATTTCTCATAAGCAAGAGTGGTTTTTTAAGAGTTGGTGTCTCCTCCTGAAGGCCACCGGAATCACTCATCACCAAATATGACTTGTTCAGCAAATAAATAAAAGACTCGTATGATAAAGGCTTAATAAGATGTATACGCCCGCTAGAGTCTGTTGTTTTTTCTCCGTTTTGTGTAACTCCAAGAATACGATAAACCGGTTCTTGAACATTGGGATTTAAATGCACAGGATAAACAATCTCTACATTCGAATGCTTTTCTATAATATCTTTTAATGCCAGACATATGTTTTCAATCCCTTGTCCAAAATTTTCTCTACGATGTGCTGTAACAAGTATCAACTTATAATCATCCCGTAGATAATCAAATAAAGATGTCAGCCTATTTTGTATAGAAGAATCATCCTGTATTTTTTTATTTGCCATTAAAAGCGCATCTACAACAGTATTCCCGGTCACATAAATTTTTGATTCTTGAATTCCTTCAGTAATTAAATTCTTTCTGGCAATTTGGGTAGGAGCAAAATGAATATCTGCAATATGCGTTGTCAATCTTCTATTGATCTCTTCAGGGAAAGGCTGGTACTTATCTTGAGTTCTCAAACCAGCCTCTATGTGTCCAATAGATATATTTAAATAAAAAGCTGCCAGACTCGAAACAAAACTAGTTGTGGTATCACCCTGAACAAGGACCATATCCGGTCTCTCCTTCTCAAGGACACCTTTCATTCTCAATAAGATCCGAGATGTTGACCTGAAAAGTGTTTGATTAATTTTCATAACATTCAAATCATAATCAGGCTGTATACTAAAAAACCTTATGACCTGATCAATCATTTCTCGATGCTGCGCCGTAACACAGACTTTAACATCAAAAAAACTATCTCTTCTTTTTAAGCAGTCAACAACAGGAGCCATTTTTATGGCATCCGGTCTCGTTCCTAACATCACCAATATTTTTTTCATTCTTTTCCCCGATAATTTTGTTCAAGATCAGAATCTAAAATCATAGAAGTATTTTTCTCAAGCAAATTTCTATAAGAATTATTATATATGTGCTCTCTTATGTTGTCGATATGATTTAGACTTTTTCTGAAACCTTCAAATTCTACAATATGACTGGGATCAACATAAATATTAATAAGAATTGGATCTTTTGATTCTAAAGCATATTTAAACATTTTTTTAAATAAAACAAAAAAATCGTTTAGTGTCCTTTTCTTGGATTTCATTAAACTCCAGGAATCAAATACAGATAATGGAAAACCTGGAAGAGGTGTGAGAGGAAACTCTTTAATGATTCCGGATGTTAACAGATCAAATTTCTTTGCATTGACCATAAGCATTGAAGAGTCATAAAGATATCCCATATTTCCAAGAATTCTGTTTATGACTTCTATTTGTTCTTTCCCCTGATATGTTCCAAAATGAGGAACACGAAATCCAACCATTTCATAATCTAAAAGAGCCTTAACAATCTGATGGTTGTCACCAATTTCTTTTCTGATTTGAACTTCATCAAGTTCGTTATAGAAAATTGTAGATATGACTTTACCATCTTTCTGTATTTCAGCATGCTTTGAAAAACCATGATTTATAATTTCATGTCCGTGGTGAATCAAACTACCGTAAATTTGAGGATTTTCTTTCACCATTTGACCGCAAACAGCAAAAGAACTTTTTAAGTCATGACATTCCAATATTTCTATTATCTTCGGCAACGCAGCTGTATCTTTTTCTGTATCACAGTCAAAAGAAAGACAAAATGTAATTTTTTTCTGTGTCCATGGAAAACTATTTGCAGGCCATCTGCTGATGTTTATAAAAGATCTTCTTTCAAATATTTTAGCAAACAAACGACAAAATAATTTTTCAGGGGCAAAATTGAATATGCTCATAATTCCTTTCTTTCAGAAATCACTTTATCAAAAAGTTCCTGATAAAGTTCGGTTTCTTTTCTTTCCATAATTTCTCCGTCAAGCTGTTCAGCTCTTTTCCTTGCTTTTTTTCCGAGCGTCAAGCGCAACTCGTCATCGCATATCAACTTTTTTAAAGCTTCATTAAAAGATTTCGTATCATTTCGTACAACAATGCCAGTTCCCCCCAACACTTCAGGAAGCGGCTCTTTATCATTTACTATAATAGGAAGAGAAGCTGCCATTGCTTCTAGTACTGGAATGCAAAATCCCTCATAAAATGAAGATATAGCAAAAATGTCAGATTTCTTGTATAACTTACAAATTTCCTGATTAGGAACAGATCTTATAAAACGAACTTTATGATCTATCTTCAATTCTCTGACGAGATTACTCAGACTTTTATAATTCCTTCCGTCACCAATTAGTGTTAATTCAACATCAAGATCCTTAATAGCTTTTATAATACATTCTTGATTCTTTGGCGGATCCAGCCGACCCACAGTCAATATCTTGAGAGGCCTTTTTTTCTCTTTAGAATCCTCACTTGTCTTATAATCTTGAGTATAAACCTTATTGTAAATTACTTTCAAATCTCTGGCTCCATACTTTCTTGCATAAGCCTCTAAAAAATGAGAAGCGCAAATTGTTTTGTCTACATAAGAAAGTGCATAGGGTTCAAAAAAAAACTTCGATATAAACAGATGAAGCCCTCTTCTGAACTGACAGCTCTTATGATCTCTGCATTCATCTAAATTCGTATGTAAAGACAGTACAGAAGGTACTCTCAGCCGCTTACCTGCATAGGCAGCCAGATAACCGGCCAGCTGGGAATTATAAGCCCTTATTGTATCCGGATTGATTTGCCTTAACAGCTCAATTATTTTTTCTCGCTTCAAAAAAAACAAAAAGAAAGATTTCAAGGAGAACGGATTATCGATCGAATGAATTTTTAAACGTGCACTCCCCGCCAATACGCTTACTTTTTCCTCCTCGACTTCTTTCTTTGCAAAAGAGATTATGTGAACCTCATCAAAGAAATTTCCCGGATTAAAATAGCGCGGCTTGATCTCCTGCTTTTTGTAATACGACAATATCGCATCATTTGAAAAAACGACTAATCTTTTCATAACAGTTATCTCTTTTTCGAGCAAATATTGATAACACTTTTGAATGGATTAAAATAGTTCAGCATTATCAATTTCTTTAAAAATGGTTTTAGATACATTTTCTCTATTAAATTAATAAGTTTTGCTTTCCATTTTGAATGACATAGAGCCGAATTATCCAGCTTTAATATATTATCTACACCCAAAACATAGCCTTTTCCTTTAAGATAGCCAGATACTCCGGGACCGGTTACATAAAATATATTATTCAAAAAAAACTTCGGATCTTTTCCTCTCATTTTTAAATAGGATATTGCCAATCTTCTCGGAATGACAGAAAACCACATAATATGATAATGCGCTTCTTCTCTTATAGTTAAATAATTCGGAGCAACAAGAAAAAGCGTCCCTCCTTTTTTCAGAACCCTGTCCGCCTCATCCAAAACCTTTTTATAATCAGGAACGTGCTCCAGAAGGTTCCACAACGTCACAACGTCAAAAGAATCCTTTTTAAAAGGAAGCGCTTCTGCAGATGCTCTCTGATAAATCCCGCCTAAAGAAACGCTGGTCTCTCTAAAAAACCTTCTTTTCGCAAAATTTATCTCATAATCACTGGAATCGATGCCATAAGCTGCAAAACCTTTTTTTCTGCAGAAAAGCACAAAACTTCCAAATCCGCAGCCAATATCAAGTATTTTTGAATCCCTGTTAATATCAGCACTGATCTTTACTGTTTCAAAAAGTTTTTCACTGGCTTCCAACTTGATATTATCATCAAAATGCCTTTCAAATTGACCTTTGTTTTCAGGAAATATGTCTTTATAAAAAATGCGAAAATGCTCTTTAACTTCCGCATAAATATTTTTATCTTTTCCTTGCATTATATTCCCTGTTTTTTTCAAAATATTCTTTTATAACTTCTCCTATATAAAACATATTTTTCTCACTCAGTTTTGGCTGAACAGGTAGTGTAAAAGAGTTTAGGTAAAGATCTTCCGTAACAGTCAACTTTTCATCAGCATATTGTTCAAAACCTTCTCTCAAATGCAAAGGGATATAGGTCCCTTCCGTCTCTACGCTTTTTTGTGTTAAAAATCTGGCCAGTTCAATGACCTCTCTGCTAGGACCAATAGTACCCGATACTTTTGTTTTTTTTAGAGTAATAATAAACTTTGTAAAAACATGATCTTCATCCCATTCCGGCAGGAGAATTTCTTCCACATCAGATAATTCTTTATAGAGTATTTCTGCATTTCTTCTACGCCTGGCTATGATATCTTCCAGTTTTTTCAGCTGAATGCGAAGGATCGCAGCATCAAGGGACGACATTTTTAACATTTTATAGCTACCTCTGTCACATGAACTTTTAATCCCTGACAATGAAACCAGCCTGTCAAAAGCAAGATAAAACGGAAAAGTATATTTTCTCAAAAACATCCTGAAAAAACAGTAGTACAGTTTTTTTAAAATATCCGTTAACTTCTGTTTTTCCAGAGGCAGACCACACATCTTTTGATATATCTTTTCAGAATCTGTTACAACCATGCCTCCACTACATGCCATCATGTTCTTGCCCATACCAAAAGAAAAGATACCGACATCACCCAGAGTCCCCAGATATTTCCCCTCCTTACGCCCCCCTGTAGCCTGACAGGCATCATCAATTATAATAATATTTCTGTCTTTGACAGCTTCTTTGATCTTATCTATTTCTGCGGCTTTACCGGACAGATGAGGAACAATTATAGCTTTTGTTTTTAATGTTATTTTCTTTATGCAGCTCTCCACGCTTATATTGAAATTTCTATCAATGTCCACCATGACAGGCCTGCAGCCAGCGTTAAGTACAGGCATAAGTATTCCCTTGCAACAAAAAGATGGTAGGATAACCTCATCACCTTCTTTTATTTCCATGGCTCTTAAAATTAATTCGATAGCACTTCTCCCAAGATTCGTCACAATTCCATACTTTACTCCAATGAGATCACAGAATTCTTTTACAAAAAGATCAATACTTTTCCCTTCAACAAGCCTTCCTTTTAAAGATGACTTTAGAATCTCGAAAAGCTCCTTCCAGTTCCAATAAGGAACAAGAAATGGAACTTTCCAAAAATATTGATAGCATTTTTTTAATTTATTCTCAGACATTCAACTATCCTTCTTGCAGATAAAAAGATATCTGAAAGCAAAAAACCTTAACAAATAAAAAGAACTTAAAATCTCATCAAACATCTTCCCCTTAATCTTTAATGAAAATATCCTTTTCTCTATCCTTCCCTGCATTGTTACCAAACGGGTCAAAAACCGCCCATTTTTCCATGAAAAAATATTCCCTCCATACATAGGAAAAAGCTGAAAACATCTAAGACTTTCTACTCGCAGCCTGCTTTGAGAGATCATCTTTCTCATCATAACTGGTGAAACATGATAAGATCTAAGACCGCTATCGGCATTCCGAGCCAGTAGTGTATTAATACTCCATAAATTACCTAAAGAAAAGATTGCATGACCACCAGGTTTTAAAACCCTGTACATCTCACTGATCAAGCTGCTTAAATTTGAGATATAATATAAAGTTGCAAACGAATAAACCGTATCAAAAGCAGCATCCTTCAAGCTGAACTTACTTTCCATGTCATTCTGCATCAAATATACATTATTAATCTTTTTATCATTCAATCTTTCTTTTAATTTTATTAACATAGCTTCACCAAAATCTAATCCTATAACTTCCTTTGCAAATTTGGCTGTTAAACAAGTATACTCTCCAGATCCGCATCCCATATCTAAAACTGTTTTTTCGGAACAGAACTGCTTAATTAACTTCATACGTAAATTTCGCATCTCCTGCTGATACAGATCCTTTATATCATGCGAAAGAGAATTCTTAAGTGTAGTATTAAAAATATGTCTATTGTTTTCTATCATGTTTAATGATTAAGCTTTTTTAAAATGTTTTTTAACAGAACTTGCAAATACTTTTAACTGCATCTTCATGGGACTATATATCTTTCGAGCTTTATAACGAGGATAAATAGTCCCTCCCATACCTTTTTTATATCTGTAAATGCCAAATAATTTGCTTTTCGGATCAGCATTTGGAAAAACTTCTCCTATATCGATCCACTTATATCCGTTCATCTTAGCCCATTTAAATATGTGATAAACAACAAGAGAATCGCTTCGTAAATGCCTTTTGCTGGAAAGAGAACATTTTGTCCAGAACTTTAATCCTTCTTTTAATGAAGCCAGATTAATGAAATCAATTTTCTCTCCTTCATGCTGTGCATAGAAAATATTTACCAATCCTTTCTCTCCAAAGTATTTCCATATTAACTCAAAATATTTAAAAGGATGAGGCTTCACGCCTGTTCTTCTATATGTATTTACATGCAATTTGTAATATTCTTCCATTTCACTAAAAGTTTCTACCTTGCCCACTGTTATTCCATTTTTTTCTGCATGCTTTATATTCTTTCTGAAGGCATGACTCATATTGGAAAATATTTTTTCCATATCTTGAGAGAGATCTAACATATATGTATAGTTTGGCAGATCTTCCAGACCATAAAAGATATATGGATTAACATTTGATAATCTATTTGGTCGATTATTAGGAACAAGTGGAGGCGTCTGCATAAAAAAACAGTCTACTTTTATTTTTTTTGCAAGATTATCAATATGCTTGAATATCTCAACCAGAATTTTTTTCTGTTGTTCTTTGCCAAGGCCAGGCTTTAATGCAGGATTAGCACTGCCAAATCCTGTTGTTAAGTATCTTAAAGGCATAAACCAAGATGTACGCTGTTTTTCCAGAAACAGAGGAAATATAGCTAAGATCTCACCTTGATCGTTTTCAACAAAAAAAGAAAATGTTTCATAATGCCAAACTTCTTTATTAAGTTTTATCCAATCATAGAGATGAAAGAACCAGGCATCGTCTGATTCTTTAACAAATTTATCCCAGATTTCTTTATGGGTTTCCTCTAACAAGATGATTTTCATTATCATAATCCTTTCTAATTACAAAACATAATGAAATCGACTAAAATTTACAAATTTATCTACCTATATCCAACAAGTCATCTTTCATTTTTTTTCAGCTATAATATAAAATTGATCACCACTTTTTTTCGGAAAAATAAAAAGCATAAGTCGGCAGAAAAACGTATCTGATGTATAATAATATTTTGTTTCCTTTATAAGATATTTTTCAACGGGCAATAACTTTTTAGGATCAAAGCTTTCCTGTGCAGTTGTTTTTCTATTATACTCCTCCATCTTTTTAGAAGCTTCGTCCTTTTCAACTCCAAATATTTTTCCAGCATAATCTTTGATCTTTTCTTCTCTTTTAACATCTTTCTTATATTTAGGAAAAAATATGCGCAGCGCTTTACGTACAACTCTGTAGATCATACCTCGCGGAGACTCTGCAGGTTCATGAAAAATGAAAAGTATGCCTTTAGGTTTAAGCACTCTGTAAATTTCATCCAGCGCTTTTGCAGGATCAGGCAAATGGTGAAGCACAGAAGATAATGTTATCATATCAACACTGCTGTTCATTAAAGGGATCTGTTCCGAATCAGCTCTTAGGCCTAAAATGACATTATTATGTTTTTTTAAGTTTCTTTTTAGCATGTTAGCTGAAATATCCAGGATAATAAACCGGGCATCCTTATGAAAGTTATCCAGCACAAAACCAGTTCCGGTACCAATGTCCAAAACGGTTTTCCCACCAAAGTCAAATCTTTCTACCAGGCCTTGATATAATTTAGAATCCGCCTGCATATGCATGTGTATATTATCATAATACTCTGCTTCCATATCATGATACTTTATATTGACAGATTTCACTTCCTTCAGATCTTTATCTTCTATAAAATCAATTATTCCATCTTTTGATGTAAATCTGCGCTCACATTGTCTGCAATCTAAAAATGATTCCTTACTGCTAACAGCTAAAATTGAATCTTCACAGTAAGGACACCTGACCATATTCATAAGTTCCTTTTTCGTTATTTCATCAACTACTCTTTTTTCCATAAAAGCCCTCTCAATAATTTGAATTCCTTTTGACTTATTCCTTTTAAACTGAATAAAACTGTAAAATATATAATACTTCCCCAAAAGACAGACAGCAAAATATCTTTTAATCCCATAGGCTCAAACAGTAAGATCACAAAAATCATTACTGTGGCTGATAATAAGCATTTCAAAATAAACATGAAATTTAAAGAAAACTTTAAATACCTTCTTGATACCTTAAAAAACACTAAACCCATGGTTATATATGTAATACATGTTGTAACAGCAGCCCCCAGTATACCCCATACAGGCACAAAAATAATATTTAACAGCAGATTTTCTATAGCTCCAAAAAAAGACAAAAAGAAGATAACCTTTGTTTTTTTTGCCAGAGTTAAAACATATTCAGCAGAACCAAGAGTTTGATAAACCAACATTCCTGCAACAATAAAAGGTATTAAGAACCAGCCTACTTCAAAATCCGCTGTTGACAGGATCCTGATAACCCGTTTACCTAAGACAGTCATTCCGAAAGCAGCAGGAATCCCTATCATCAAGAAATATTTTATAGAATAACTTAAATATTTCTTAACCATTTCTATTTCCTTGTTTTCCCAGTATTTTGAAATAACAGGCAATAGCACAAAATAAATCGGAGTAGAAATGACTATGATAAGATTCGATAATGTATAAACTCCTGAATAAATACCAACTGCCTTAATATCCATAAAATAGCCTATAACATAGCGATCGCCTGAACTTATCATCCAGTATGCATATCCTGACATAAACAAAGGAAAACCAAGATAAAAATAGGATTTTAATCCTGAAAAAGATGGAATGCAAATACCAATTTGTTTAAAAATAATAGTAAAAGCAATAATACTGCTTACAAATATAGTAAATATCGAAATGAGAATTACTGTTAATAATCCTTGCCCGTGCAGCAAAAAATAAATTATCAGCACCATAGTAACCATATCTGTTGCGGCCCTGAAGAATGTATATTTTTTTGACTGGCCAAAAGTAACAAAAAACTCAAGAAAAACTTGATTGATGGAACTCAACGGAAGAAGAACGGCAGCTATCCTTAACAAAAAAACTGCATCATCGGCTTTGAACAATTTCGAAACAATATAAGGTGAAAAAAAATAAATTACGCCCAGAAGCAAAAAACCATTAAAAAAAGCCAGTGCAACCACAGCCCAAAAATTATTCTTGATATTTTGTTTCTCTTTTTCAACCGGCAAAAACCGCCTCATCGCTGTATTGGTTCCTAATAAAACAAGCGGTGAGAAAAGGCAAAGCGTAACCTGTATTTGCGCCCAGATACCATATTGAGCTGCTCCCAAAGCTTTAGTCAAAATAGGAAAGGTTAAAAAACCTTTAACTTTTGGGATCAGCTGAGCTACAGCAACCCACAGGACTTCCCTGGAAAATTTTCTATATTCTTTTACCCGTTCAGCCAAAACTCATTACCTCACATGGAAAAATGTTATAAAGCATTAATAGCCACCCTCTCCGTCCTGAATATCTCAATATTCTGTAAATAATAATGTTTATGTTAGAGTTTTTTTTAATATCTGTTTCAAAAAGCTATGTTTCTCCAAATTTTTTATGTTATGCAGCAGTTTACCAAGAGAACGCGCCATTTTCTTAATATTTTCCATTCTTTCTGCAACAAATTTCTCATCACTGTCTTTTGCAACTTTTTTTTCTTTTATTTCCGAAACTGCTGCTTCTTCAAAAATATTTACTCTTCTTAATAAAGCATCAACAAGCCGTGTATTAAATATTTTCATAAAGTCAGCTTCTGCCTCATAGTAATCGCGCCTTGTTCCTGCCTTCCATATTCTTTTAACTGCCCCCCATTTTAAAAGCTCCCTTACAGTAAGAGACACGGTTGCCTTGCTTACACCAAGACTATCTTTGATATCATCAAGACTTAGTTCATTAGGTGTTAAATACAAAAGGCCGTAGATCTGGCCAAGAACATGGCTGAAGCCAAAAAGGGTGCTAAGCTCACCCATTTTTAAGATAAAAGCATATTTTTTTTTACTAGTCATATTTAATACGTTTAATATGTATTAAACGTTCAATACATTATACAACAAAATAAGTACAAGTGCAAGTATGCAGTCAGAAGGGTTTAATAACAAAGTGGAGGGTAGCACAATCGACTTGCCTTTAGGTAAACACAGCTGAAATAATTATTCCGGTTTCCTTAAGAAAAGCATGGTGACAATGTGTAACTAGGGAAATATCTTCTGTATCTGTTTATTACCTTGTTATGAATGAGTATAAATTCATATTCAGATGTGTTTACAAAAATTTCAGGCTAGTTCAAAACATACTTAATAAGATGATATACAGAGAAGAACATAAAAATACTTACCAGTAAAAGTGACAGACCAAGCCCATAACGGTATTTTATAGCATTTTCATCTGTTAAAAAAACACGGTTAGAATGTTCGCTGAGTTTTAAAAAAAGTTCCGGAAAAAATAACAGCATCATTGCAGAAAAAAGTGCAATAAAACCGGTAATGAAAAAAACTATATATATGGCGCCCATAGTGTCCTTTCTTTTATAATTACTAGATTATACATCTAAAGGATAACTTTTGGAAAGCGCTTTTTGAAAATATAATAGAACTATATAATTTACTTACTGAACTTGAAACATAAAGAGTATTAAATACATTTTTACTGTTAATTAAATATTTAACGAGTTTAGTGTATCATAAATGCGAGGCATCAAATACGACGTTGTAAGTTTGTCCGCCAAAGGCGGATCCGTCCTTCGGCGGACAAGTATTTGATAACAAAGCAGATGTGATGCAATAGGTTCGCCTTTAGCCCATACTTCTCACCAATTGTTGTTGCGAAAAGAAGTAAATGGTTGTAGATGCGAGACATGTGAGTGGAAACGATCGAAGGCGTATTTAACATACGTCAAGGAGTTTGCATGAGCATAACGACGCAAATGCAGACAGTTACTTCTTTGCAGTAGATAATTGGTGAGAAGCATGGGTTAGGTAAACACAGTCAAATTAAACATACCGTTTACTTATAAAGCATTGAAAGTTTTATATGCTTTGGAAATATAATCTTTTATGTTATTTCTAATCATAAAAATTATAACTTGTTTTTGGCTGTGTTTATAAAATATTTAAGTCACTGACGTTCTATAATTGTAGGCGTTACAAAGATCATAAGGTTTACTTTTTCTACAGCATCACGCTTATTTTTAAAAGCCCATCCAAGAATCGGAATATCACCAAGAATCGGAAGTTTAGAGATTTTTTTAACGGTTCTTTCTTTTATAAGCCCTCCTATTACAACAGTTTCACTGCTTTTTACAATTGCCTGAGTGCTGGCCTCACGCGTTAATAGTCGGTTAACAGTATATCCCGTAGATCCTTTCACTTCAGGCCCGATAGAAGTTACAGAAGGACGTATAACAAGCTTTACATACCCATCAGCCATTACCTGCGGGACTACCTGTAGATAAACACCAACAGGTTCATAACGATCAAGTGTCTCTGTTGTAGTCGTATCTACAGTAGTCGACTTCAGAATAGGAACTCTTTCACCGACAAGAATACTTGCCTCATGATTATGAAGTGTCAGTATTGTCGGGTTTGATATTATTTCTGTATTATCGTTTGCTTTTAAAGCATTTAACACCACATTAAAATCACTTACACTTAAAGTTGCTGTTTCTACATTTGATAAAGACAATGTCCTACCAATACTAGTAATATCTATAATCTCTTGCTCACTATCAAACATTTTTCCTGACGTAGTATAATCCACTATAGAATAACCAGTAACTGGATCTGTCATAAGTTTCACACCTGTTGAATCTTTAAATAATTCTTCAGAATCATAAGAAAGAGGATTATCTCTCTTATCCTTACTACTAAGAGAAATCAAATCTGCATTTGTATTTGGAGAAACCTTTCTTGTGTCATTACCACTTAGAGTTCTTTCTTTAGTATTAGTTAAATCATCTGATATAACTTTTGAAGCTTTTGAAGATCCAATAATTAAACCACCATCACCCTTTTCACCACCTCCAAGAAAATCCCACTTAATACCAAAGTCAAAGGTATCATCCATTGTCATTTCAACTATTTTTGTATCAATCAGGACCTGAGGAGGAAGAAAATCAAGACGGCTTATCAGCATCTGTATTCTTTCTATCTTTTCAGGTATATCAGAAACAACAAGAATACGTGTTACTTCTTCTTTTTCTGATTTTTCTCTTTCTGAAGATTTCAAACCTGGAGCTGAAGCAGATAACTCTCCGCCTTTATAACCACCGCGTATGGTTTTTTTAAGAGAAAAGATCTTTCCGCGAGATGACAATTCATTTTTTAGTATAGGGATCACATCATCAGCATTTATATATTTTAACTCAAAAACAAAAGTAAGGAGCTCCTGTTTTGAAACTATCATCTGTTTTATATCTGCTTGTTCTTTAAGTTTAGAAATGGTATTAACAGTTAAAACATTTTCAACTATCTTGTACCCAAATCCGTTTGAAGTTATAACTGCATCAAGTGCTGAGTTAAAAGATACATCATCAAGCTTAATTGTTACCGTTCCTATGACCTGCTCTCCGATAATATAGTTTAGGTTTCTTGCTGTTGCAAGCACACGGATGACATCAGCAATATCTGCATCTACAAAATCAATGGAAATACTATCCTCTTCCTGTCCATTCAAGTTCGATACAGGAATCAAAAAACTAATAGAGAAAACAATAAGAAACACTGTCATCAGTCTATTTTTCCATTTTAATTTCATAAGTACCTCCATTTGATTCTAAAATAACTTTATCTTTTTCTATTGTCTTTATTTTGTAAGTTCTCTTTCCATCACTCAACGTATCACCAACACGCAGCATTTTTCTATCAATAACCGCGATAAAAGTACTTCCTATTCTTGATATACCTGAAAGAGAAAACAATGCTTTTCTTAAGTCATACTCTATGCCATCTTTCTCAAGTATAACTGAATCCATTAATATTTTTTTTACTTTATATGATCTTGCTCCGCTTGAAATAGTATTTCCTTCAATGAACTTTTGTCTGTTTATTTCAGCTGTATAACCATTTGCTGTTCTTGTAATATTGGTCAATTTAAAAAGTGAATCAATATCACTATCAGGCTGCAGCACATGAGTTTCATCTATATGCTCAATATTATCTTCAGAAATTTTGTGAAAAAACGGATCCTGCCCCCATCCAGCTTTTGCTATTCTTTTCTGCTCTTCCATTGCTTCTTTTTTAAGAGTTGCTTTGCTTGATCTTGTGCTTAAGGGAATGGCAGAGTCATCAACTGTAGTTGTTGCAGATACCACTTTCTGAGCGTCCTTAACTATCTCTTCAGAAGTTTTTCCGCCTTCAGGCGATTCAGCAGGCGTGCTTACAGGCTTTTGTTTTTTAATTGTACTCATTGCATTAAAAATAAAATAAATAAGGACAAAAACAAGAACTACAGTAATTGAGATATTTCTTTTATCTTTTTTAGTCATTTTATTCTACCAGTGAAATATATGTTTCCAGTTCCATATCAACGCGCAAAGCTGGCGAAGCAAGATTTTTTTCATCTTTATTAACAATGAGACGCCTTATATTAACAGCTATACCTACTTCTTCAAGAGCAAGCAGATAATCACCAAGTGTTTTATAATCTATAACAATATCAACAATCATTGGAATACGTTTTAATTTCAACTCATCATCCAATACTTCATCAAGCCTGTTTCTAGCCATTACATCAACTTTAAGATTTTCTGTTTTTTTAGATATCTGATTAAGAAGTTCCGGATAGGAATCTTTACTTGGAAGTTTTTTGCTCAAAGCCTCATATTCATTTTCAAGATCCTTAAACTCTCTTTTAAACTGCTTCATACCGTTCACAATAGTTTTTGTGACATTATCTACCTTTTTCTGCAGCACCTTCATCTCTTCTCGTTTTGCACGCATATCTTTTAGCGTAGGATAAAAAAACATCATGCAAAATACAATTAGCGATACAATCAGCACAAAAGCTATTACTATAGATTGTAGATTTCTTCCAAATTTCATATTTTTCCTTAATATAATAATTCAGCATTAATGCTGAAAAGTGTCTGAGTGGAACCTCGCTTATACTTTGTGTTTATGTTTTCCAGATTCACTTTAGTAAAGTAAGATGAATTTTTCATATCAAGAGAAAGCTGGGATACAGTAAAATCAACGCTTTTTTTGCCCCTGTAGATCTCACCTGAAATATTTACATTTATAATTTTTGTCTCTTTCTCGTACTCGAACGATATCTTCTCAAGATATACATTGTCAGGAACGATATGAGAGATCTCCTTTAAAACTCCATGCCAGAGTGGTCTTGTACCTATTAAAGTATTTAAAACTTTCTTCTTGCGGTTCACTTTATTTTTATATCTATTAAAAGTTTCTACCTGTTGGTTTTGTTCTGAAATATTCTTGAAGTTAGCATTTAACCTGTTTATTGTACTTTCAAAATCCTTTACCGTAAAAAATTTAATATATGCAAAAAGCGAAATAAATATCATATATAACATAAAAAGAGCAAAATTATATACAGATTTAAAGGAGGCTATTTTACTTATCATCCGTGTTACTTTTGGAACAAGATTTATTTTTGCATTTAACTCTTCTAAAGCTAAACCACAAGATGGAAGCACAAAAGATAAATTAGAAGGTTCTGCCTCAAGCTTTTCATTTACAACAGGTGATACTTTAAAATACTTTTTGAAAGGAAAAGGTTCTATGGATATTTCTAACTGCTCTTTAAAAAACTGAACAATATTTTTAGTGTTTGCTCCACCGCCGCAAATATACACGGCATCAAGTGAACTTATTTTTGTCATACGCATAAAATACCCGAGAGACCTTTTTATTTCAGTAGCCATTTTTTCATAAGTAGAACGTGATTTTGCCACTAACTGATTCAGAACAAGATTCTCTTTATGAACAGATTGATCCAGAACAACACCATATTTCCTTTTTATAACTTCAGCTTCTTCAATAGAGATCTCTACCTTTTTCTCCGGTGTATTAACAACACCTGAAAAGGCTTTATTTATATCCTTTCCGGAAGCCGAGACTTCACGCGTGAACATAAAAGTGCCGTTACGAAAAAAGTCAATTCCCGTTGTTTCTTCACCTATAGTGATTATTACCATATTTTCGGGAGTCTCTTCTATATTAGTGGAAAAGATGTTTTCATATGCAAAAGGAAGTACTGTTATACCAGCAGCCTGTAGCCCTGATTGCTCTAAAAGCCATATTTTTCTATTTACAACATCTTTATGAGCAAAAACAGCAGCAATTTCCAGTTCCTGACCTTTCCTGCCGGTTGTTTTGCCAATAATACTATATCCTAAAAATGACTCATCTGTAGAAAAAGCAAGATCCTTAGAAGCATCCATTTTAATAGCATCTACTATTTCATTTTCAGCAGTCTCCGGTATAGTACACGAATGAACGACAACAGAATTACCTGAGACAAAAGATACAGCTAAAGAATTTTTTAACTTAGCTTTTTTAACTATGCTTCTTAGCTTCTTTATTATATAAATTTCTGTAACTTCCCCCCTATCCCTTTTATCAATAGGTATCTCTTCAATATGAATACCGCGAATAACTGCGGGAAGCTTCTTTATATCTATTTGTACTACTTTTATATGGCTGCTTCCAATATCAACACCGACTATCTCCCTATTTGCAAAAACAAGCCCCTTTCTCTTTTGAAGCACAAAGAAAGAATCTAGCGGTCTTTTATTATCGTTTATATTTTCTTCCTTTAAAGAAGGATTTGTCTCTTTTTTCATCATAGCCTTTTGAGTTTCAACTTTTTATATTTTTGCACACAAAATGCGCATACGCTATATCTTACCTAAAACAAACCAGTTATGTATTCTACTTTGAAAATATACCTTTTTTATGATATATATAGAAAGTATTGATATTTCGCAAGAATTTACAGAAGCATTTTAAGTGCCAATATATATTTATAATTAATAAAAAATCAGTAACTAATGTTACTATAAGACAAACTTAAAACCATAACAACAACTTATCACTATTGAATGAAGTATATTAAAACAAATAAAACACTTTATTTTCTGTTTTTTATCGGTTTATCGGTTTATTTAACTACTTTTTTTATAAAAGATATATATTCTGCTACCCTTAAAACAAGGATTTCGCCGCCGCAGTTTGAAAATATCCGTATTTTACTGGATTCAGGGATCAAAAAAAACTTACTTATCTCATATAAATCAGAACATCCTCTTGATGTGATAATTAATGATGAGCTTGTTTTTCAAATAAAAAATAAGAAATTCAATATAAGAACAGAAAAGGAAAAAACACTTTTAGGAACGGTTGAAGTAAATGATGATCTAGTCATTTTAAAGCTAAAAGAAAAAACAGATTATTTTACGTATAAAGGGCATAAGTTATTTAATTCCATAATGTTATCCAAAAATTCAACAGGAAAATCTTTTCTTGTTCATTTGATCCCTCTCGAAGAATATATTACAAGAGTACTTCCTGCAGAAATGCCTTTAAGAGCATCCCGAAACGCTTTAAAAGCTCAAGCAATAACAACACGAACTTATTCCACATATAACATTCTTGAAAGAAGAATAATGCCTTATGATCTAACCATTGAGGCTCAGGCCTTTGGGCCTCCGAGGGAAGAACTTAAACCCGTAAAAGAAACCACAGGTATGGTGATTTTGCTAAAAGGCCACATAATACCTGCTTTTTTCCATACAAATTGCGGAGGTTTTACAGAATATTCAGTAAATGTCTGGCGTACACATTATTATTATTCACATATTATTAAATGTCCGTATTGCAGCTTGGCAAAGCATTTTTCATGGAAAGCAAGTTTTACATTTAAAAAAATAGAAAAGTCTCTGCAAAAAGCAGGATATAAAATAAGGGACATCTCTGGTATATATTCTCATTCAGTCACTCCGGAAACGCACAGAACAACTAAAGTAATGATAAGATCTAGAAGACGAAAACCTCTTATAATGACAGCTAACACTTTTCGTCTTCTAATAAGTCACAGAGACCTTAAAAGTACTTTTTTTACAATTAAAAATTATAATGACCATGTTGAATTTATTGGAAAAGGCTATGGCCACGGGGTAGGAATGTGTCAGGACGGCGCCCAGGAAATGGCGCGTCAGGGAAAAACTATAGATGAAATAATTCAGTTTTATTTTCCTGAAACAAAAATACAAAAAATTTATTAAACGGTGCGCTAAAGCGCGACATTATAAGTAATTGGACGCAGATTAAAAAAGATCAGAAGGGATAAAAAAACAAAAAAAGAAATTAGTCACCCACCTTCGCCAAGGCTACGGTGAGGCAGGCAAAGACACCCCATGATGGTTTTCAACCAAACGGGACACAACACGGATTAACACAGATGTTCATCTTCTGCAAAAAAGTATGTAGGGGAGGGGCTTGCCTCCTCCCCTGTAAAGAAGTAAAAAGTCATCATTACAAGGACAAATCATTTTGAATCCCGTTAAAAAATACAGTTTAAGTGATTTTGATTACTCCTTACCGAATAATTTAATTGCAAAATACCCGGCCCGCCCAAGAGATTCTTCCAGGCTTTTTGTTGTTGATACAAAAAAAAATGTTTTTTATCATGATTCATTTTTTAATCTAGATAAATATCTTTCACCTCATTCTTTATTGGTAGTAAACAATACTAAAGTTTTTCATGCACGTCTTATTGCAATCCGAGAAAAAGACTCAAAATCTTTTGAGTTCTTACTTCTTCATTCATCTAAAAAAAATCACCTTATATGGAATGTGCTTGTAAGCTCATTAAAAAGATTAAAGACAGGTGATCTTTTTAAAACAACAAAAAACAATTTTCATTTTCGGTTTTTGGCAAGAAAAGATGATGAAGGTATAATTGAGTTCCTGGAAGGTAATGATCCGTTTGATGCTATGGAAAAAGAAGGTATGCCTCCGCTTCCTCCTTATATAGATCGTGATACAACTAAAAAAGATATTTCTTACTACCAGACTATTTATGCAAAAGAATCGGGATCTTCTGCAGCACCTACTGCAGGACTTCATTTTACAAATCGCGTATTTGAAAAACTGGAAAATAGAAAAAACATAAAAACCACATTTGTAACGCTTCATGTAGGACGAGGAACTTTTTCACCAGTCCGTAACGAAAAACTTGAAATGCATAATATGCATTCAGAATTTTATACAGCATCAAAAGAGGCATGCAATAGACTTAATCACCAGTTAAAGAATAATAAAGATATTATTTCCGTAGGCACAACATCCCTTCGCACATTAGAAACTATTTTTAACTCAAATAAAAACACTTTCACTCCAAAAGCAGGTGAAACCGATATTTTCATACATCCTCCTATGAAAATAAAAAGCTGTAATCATATGCTTACTAACTTTCATCTTCCTAAATCGACACTTCTTATGCTTGTATGCTCCTTTGGAGGTTATGACCTTATAATGAAAGCCTACAGGGAAGCTGTTAAGATGAAATATAGGTTTTATTCTTATGGGGATGCTATGCTTATCTTAAGATAAAGCATCAAAAATAGTAAAAGCTATTTAGCCACAGATTCACACAGATAAACACAGATTAGAAAAGAAGGTTCTTGCAAAGGACTAACAATTAAAAGCAAATAGCTAATATGCTGGCAAAGCATATTCACCACAGAAAGAGAGATTTTTAGACAATATTTTCACCTTTAGCAAGTTTTTTCTACCAGTTTTATTTTTTCTTTCTGTCCTCTGTTATCTATCTTCTGTTTTCTGTTCTTCCATACGCCTGCTTGCCCGCCTCAGGAGGGCGTCATAAAATATTCACAAGCCTCACATCTTCAGCACACTTATTATCAACAAAGCTGCGGGTGGGATACTTTTTTATAAAGAAGAGTTTAATACAAATTGTCCTGCCACCTGTTTAAAGTTAGCTTGCCAAACTGAGCAAAGCCAAAAGAAATAAAATCAAAGGAGATACATGCAGATTTAGACATCAATTTTTTTTTATAACAACTAACGGCTAATTACTAGCGAAGCTTATTCACCAAAGAGAAACAAAATAAAAAGTTGTCATCCCTGCGAAAGCAGGGATCCATACAAAAATAAATTCAAAAAAGCTAACAGCCTCAAGCCTATCTCAGGGAAAAGCATCTTTATCCACATTTAGAGAAACATTTTTCGAAGATCCGCCAGTACTTTGCAAGGTCCCTAATGCAAGTTTTAGCAATAAAACTATAGTGGGTGGAGGACAACACACTTATTATCAAATAGAATACGGGGGTATATTTTTTGTAAATTATATATATTTCTCTTTAGCAAATAGGATAAACTAGAAAATATAAAAGTACATTTGGATAAATCTCTATTTTGATATAGCCAGTTTAAAACTAAAATAATTTAACACGTATTATACCGAATTTTAAAAACATGAAAATAGAGTTAAAACAGTTAGAAAATATCAGGAAATTAGCCATTATTGCTATGGTTTCTGACGATGATCTATTTCAAAGATTGGTTTTAAAAGGTGGTAATGCCATTGATTTTATTTACCATGCAGCAGGAAGATCTTCTTTAGATGTTGATTTCTCGATGGAGAAAGACTTTAAAAAAAATGAAATAGAAATATTTGGGGGAAAAATAAGAAAAAGTATAGAAAAAACATACCTTGAAAACGGATATTATCCATTTGATATAAAGTTCACCCAAAGACCAAAAAGAAAATCAGAACAACAGCCTAATTTTTGGGGTGGATACCTAGTTGAATTTAAACTTCTTGATAAAAATGAATATGAAAGCCTAAAAACAAATATAGAAAAGCAACGTAGAGAAGCAATAATTATTGATAAAGAAGGAAAAAGAATATTTAAAATAGATATCAGCAAATATGAATTTTGCTCAAAAAAAGAAAAAAAACAATTAAATGATTATACGGTGTATGTATACACCCCCACGATGCTTATTTTTGAAAAATTAAGAGCACTTTGTCAACAAATGCCAGAATATAAAAAGATTATTCATTGCGCAACATCACCAAGATCAAAAGATTTTGTAGATATATATTTTCTAAACCAAAAATATCCAATAAATATTAAAGCTAAAGAGAATAAAAATCTGTTATTAAATATATTTAAGATCAAAGACGTCCCTTTGAACTTTTTAGAGAAAATAAAGAACCATAAAGAGTTTTACAGAAGAGATTATGATTCTGTTAAAGATACGGTTAAAACAGGGATAAAGCTAAAAAGCTTTGATTTTTACTTCAATGAAGTTCTAGAAATAATTGAAACATTAAAAATCTTTTGGATAAAATAGACGCCACTTTTTTGAATAAGATGTTTTTCCCATCTGGTGGGTAAGATAAAAATCATAATCCATACCAAGCTCAACAAGAAGATCTAACAACTTTTGTTTGCAGCCAGCACGATCAAGATAAAAGCCTATAACTTGATGATAAGGGTAAATATAATTTATTTTTTTAAGTAGCGCTGTTAGCTTATTAACAGAAACTTGCTCTAATGCTCTTTTGAAAGCTTGTTGAACCTCATAAATTCCACCAGCATAGACAGGACGAACAGCAATATCAATTAATGTCCTCTCAATATCCGTTACTTTTAAATTACTCAATGAAGGATCTTTTAACTCACAAACGCCCAAATGACCTGTATGTTTTCCATTTAAAACACAAATATTGTGATCGCTGCATGAATAAATATTATGAGAAACCCTGACAGGTTTTTTAAAGGCATCATCTATACCTTTCTGTTTAAGAGAAACATTTCCCGTATTTTTACGAGATTGCTCATAGTTCACATAAATTGTTTTAGGTATTTGGTCTGTAAGGCCATAAAAAAATACAGCAGTATAATGTGATAAATATGAGCGAGACCTAATGGATAATGCTATCTCATAAAGAAAATCATCCCCACGATAATAGCGAACAATATCTCCTCTCTCAGATTTTAATTTTGCAATATTCAATATTCTTTTTTTAATAAGGAACTCGATTAATTTACCAGTAGTGATGTTTTGGCCAAGACGCCAAAAATCTGAATGCTCTAAAAGAATCCCAGTCAGATCAGACTCAGAATAAGCTTTCTTATTACTATTCTCAAAGACTGATATTATGTCTTTTTTAGATATTTCAAGACGGCTTCTATTACTCATATTAATACCTTTGTATAATGTATATATACATTATACAATGATTTATTTAAAAAGTCAATACCATTTCAATATAAATATGAGATCTATTGAGAATAACTTCATACTGAGTAGTATATATACTACTCAGTATATACCTTAAACATAAAATTGTCAATAAAAAATTTAAATATAATTTAGGGTGAAACTCCTCACCTTCAGTTTACCACGGTTGGGCTGAATTTCGAAAGAAACGAGGCAGACACAGGCAAACCCTTTTCTCTTTTGTATTTCTTCGCGTCTAAAACCTCTGTGATCTCTGTGTCCGTGCTGAAAGTCCGCCCCGAAGTGTACAGCTTCACAATTACGGTAACAAATCAGCTTTTCTTAAAAACTAGGATGAACAGGAATTTAGAAAAGACGAAAATACCAGCCAACTTGTGCGCCACTGAAGTAAGAAGGAAGGCTAATTAGCTTCTCAGTTGTTAGTAAACAAACTCTGATCCTTTTTTATCCTGTAAATCTGCGTCCCATTTCTCTTTTCTCTTCTGTTACTGAAATTGTGAAAAACTAAACGAAAGAGGATGGTGAGTTCAAATTTATCGCAAAAACGGATCGTAGTTGGATTTGAATTTTTTAACGAATTTATCAAATGTGCCTTTTAGAATAGATCTTCTGCACTTTTTTATAAGATCGTTATAAAAATAAAGATTATGATAGGTAAGAAGCATTGGCCCCAAAATTTCTTTAGCATTAAAAAGATGGCGTAAATATGCACGGGAGTATTTTTTACATGTCTGGCATCGGCAGTTTTCATCCAATGGTCTTTCATCATATTTATAGCTCGCATTCTTTACCACCACTTTACCATTCCATGTAAAAGAAGTACCATTTCTTGCATTCCTTGTCGGCATAACACAATCAAACATATCTATTCCAAGAGATATAAGATCAATTAGATCCATTGGAGTACCTGCACCCATTAAATATCTTGGTTTTTTTTCAGGTAAAATATCTGCAACAAGCCCTGCGTTATGCAAAAGAAGCGTTTTGGGTTCCCCTACACTTAATCCCCCTATTGCATATGAGTCATAACCTTCTTCTATAAGACGCAATGCACATTCTTTGCGCAAATCTTCATATGTTGCACCCTGTACAATTGCAAATAAAAATCTTTTTTTATCAAAATGATATTTCTTACACTCTTTTGCCCAGTTAATAGTAAGGTCCATTGATTTTGAAGCATAGCGTTTATCACACGGGTATGGAGGGCACTCATCAAATACCATCATAATGTCAGAGGATAGTGTATTTTGTATATCCATACATTCCTTTGGCCCAATAAAAAGCTTTCGTCCGTCAATATGAGAATTAAAAGAAACACCATTCTCTGTTATCTTGCGAAGTTTTGAAAGCGAATATATTTGAAAACCGCCTGAATCTGTAAGAATCGCTTTATCCCATTTAATAAATGAATGAAGCCCTTTATTTTTTTCTATTACCTCCATACCGGGACGGAGGTACAAATGATAGGTGTTAGAAAGTATTATATTAAAACCTATTTTCTCAAGAGATTCCTGAGTTATAGCTTTAACTGTACCCAAAGTACCTACAGGCATAAAAACAGGGGTTTCAACTATACCGTGAGCAGTTTTAAAATGACCTGCACGGGCGTTTGTTTTCGCATCTTTTTTTTCAATGGTAAATTTCATGATTTGACATTATATTAAATGAAGAGTGAAAGTTTGGCAACACACAGTTTATTATTATGACAATCTTTAAGAAAAATCTGGAAGCATTAAAAAAATACGATAAAAGGTTGCATGACATACTGCGCAATTTTAAGCCTGACCCAGCTTATCAGGTAGAACCTTCCGCTAACACCGACATGCCTACACTTATCTGCAAAAGAGGAAGCAAAAAACATGCTATAACAAGCACCTATGATCCATCAAAACAGGCAAAAAAAATCGTTGGTGAATTTCTTGAGAATAATAAAAGCGAAAACATCATAGTACTCGGATTAGGGCTTGGTTATCATATAATTGAATTATTAAGTAAAAAAAAGAACATCTTCTGTGTTTTTGAAAAAGATATCTCTATTATTTTTCATGCTTTTTCAAATATGGATCTAAGTGAGATTCTAATAAAAAAAATACCGATTATTACAGGAGATCTTGAACTTTTAAATAAGAATATAATAAATAACACCCGCGCAATTATACTTTCTAAACCGGATATCTTTTCATATTTTCCTGTTACTCAAGATGATATTGATTATAAAGAAGCTGAAAAAATTATACTTAGCGAAATCATCTCTATATTTGAAAGCAATGCTTTTTTAAAAGAATATCCATATATAAGTGAAAAAAACATAGCAAAGAATTTCCCCCTTTACTGCAACTCTCCCGGTGTAAAATCACTTAAAAATATTTTTAAAGGACTGCCTGCACTCGTTGTTGCCTCAGGCCCTTCCTTAAACGCTTCCATTGAATTAATAAAATTAAATAAAAATAAGTTTATTATCTTTTCTGTAGATACATCTTATAAATACCTACTTCATCACGATATTGAGCCGCATTTTGTTATAAGTAATGATATTGGAAAGGAAAATTTTGAGAGGCATTTAAAAGATGTCACCGGTAATGCTTTTTATATTGCACCGCCCACAATACATAATAAATCCTTTGATGCTTTTAAAAATAAAACTTTTATGACTGATGCTTCTACAATTGGTTTTCAGC
Organism: Candidatus Auribacterota bacterium; assembly: GCA_023144635.1. Classification (GTDB taxonomy): domain Bacteria; phylum Auribacterota; class JAFGBW01; order JAFGBW01; family JAFGJP01; genus JAGLFH01. The sequence goes on from JAGLFH010000062.1 coordinate 101,449, forward strand.
AATGGATATCAAAATACTTGTTATCAAAAGGAGCATTAAATCCTGCAACAAATTCAGGATGCTTTGCAGCTGGAGCAGCAGTCTATGTAGGATGCAACCCTGTAATACTTACAGGAGTTGATCTTATTAGCGAAAGCACAAAAAAACATGCAGACGGTGTTTTCGACTCACCATCTCGAGAAGAAAACACAATTTCAATAACTGATGTTTTAGGAAATAAGAGAAAAACAAACAGGCTCTGGTCGCTCTACCATAATGATTTTGAAAATATGGTAAAAAATTCTCCTGATACTTGCTTTTATCAAACATCATTTGGCGGAGCTTTGATTTCAGGCGCACATAATAAATTCATTAAAGAAATATCAGAAAATTTCACTGATATCAAAAAAGATATTTGCAGCATTATCTCTGAAAAGATTTCACAAAACACATATGAAAAAGAGCATGATAAGATTAAGACAATAGTTAAAAACATAATCTCTGATCTTCAGATTTTAAATAAAATAGATGATAAAATAGTATTTATTGAAAATGTCTTAGAACTATTAAAAAAAGAATCGCTGAAAGAAATTATAGAGATCTTTGCTAAAAATGAACTTGTCCATGTTTCATCATTTTTAAATTCACAAACATCTGTTAAAAATGATATTTCGGATTTAGAATCAGCTGTAGAGCCTTTAATAGAAAAAATAGATTTTATCAAATCATTATTAAATACTATGATAAGCAAATAGAAGTTTGAAATTTAAAGTGAGCTAAAATGCCTAAAATTAAGGAGTGCTTCGCACAATATAAATAAGAAACACTTAATAAAATGTGCGTTTTTTGCACACCATAACTTTAAGTATTTTAAACTTTAGGCACTTGTAAATTTAGAGGTTTTAATATTATGGGAATTTCAACTGTACTTATTGTAAAGAACGAGGCAACTGATCTTGAAAAATGTTTGTCTTGCGTTGCGCCTTTTTCTGATGAAATAGTTATTGTTGATACCGGATCAACAGATGGATCAAAGGATATTGCAAAAAAGTTTAATGCATCAATTTTTGATTTTGATTGGTGCGATGATTTTTCCAAAGCAAGAAATTTTGCTATTTCAAAAGCACAGGAAAATATTATCTTTAGCATAGATGCTGATGAACGGGTAGATCTAAAAGACCACTCCAAATTCTTCGAGCTTAAAAAAGATACTCCACCTGATAAGATATGGGGATTCTCTCTGCCTATTAGACATTATATAAATGAAAGAGTTATAGATTTTGATTATTTCGCTTGCTTAGGCGAGTATAGCGACATGGAAACAACTAAAGGATATATACAAACATTTAAGACTCTTCTTTTCCCAAACTGCCCTCAAATATTTTTTGAAGATTCTATTCATGAAACAGTAGAACAATCGATTTTAAAAAATAATGGCAAACTTGTAAAAGTAGATATTCCTGTCCACCACTACGGATATCTTAAAGAGATCAATGAAAATAAATCTAAAAGTGAGAATTATGCAAAATTGCTTCTTAAAGAAATTGGTAAAGATGATTCAAATTTTAAGAAAAACTTTGATTACGGTCATTATCTTTTATCTAAGAAAAGATTTAAAGAAGCACTTATCTATATAAAAAAGGCTTATGACTTAAGCGGAAATTCGCATGGAAGGATCGCATACTTTCTGGGAGTTATTTATTTTTCATTAAAGCAGTTTGATGAAGCTAAAAAGATTTTTGAAGAACTTTGTGATATAAAACAACCCAGTGTTTATTATCATCTCATACAAATAGCTTTAATAAAAAATGACCGTGAAAGCGCTCTTAAGTTATCACGCGAAGCCTTACGTCTTTTTAAAGATGATATTACTTTTTTAGAATTCACTTATAAAATATATATTGACCTTGGAAAAGATAATTTGGCAAAAAAGTATCTCCAAAAACTTGAAAATATATTAAAATGTAAGAAAAGGAATTTATAATGAAAGTAAAAACAGGTATTGGTCAGGACAGCCATAGATTTGATTTTGATAATAAAGAAAAAGATCTTGTCCTTGGCGGCGTTATTATTCCGGATTCTCCTCCATTAAAAGGAAACAGTGATGCTGATGTTATTCTGCATGCAGTTACAAATGCCGTATCAGGCATCACAGGAATAAATATACTTGGAAAGATCGCAGATGATCTTTGTTTAAAACAAGGTATATCGGATAGCAGCGTATTTTTAAAAGAAGCATTGAAACATCTTAATGATTATTCTATAACACACGTAAGCATTAGCGTTGAATGTTTAAAACCAAAATTATCCCCTCATATTGATAAAATAAAAAAATCCATCAGCGACATCTTGAGCCTCACAACTGATGACATTGGACTTACTGCAACAACAGGTGAGGGACTCACTGAATTTGGAAGAGGTAATGGCATCCAGGTTTTTTCTGTTGTTACTGCAATATCAGATTAGAAGAAAAGAAAACTCACCACGAAGGACACGAAGAAAAATAAATAAAACACAGTCACAGAGACACAAAGAAGATAGATAGTTTTCTTATCTTTGATAAGGAAACTGACTATCCCCTTCTGATCCTTTTTCATCTGCGTTTATCTGCGTCCAATTACTTAAAATTATCGCGCTTTCCTGTCTCGCCATAGTTTTAACGAAGGCGGAAGCGCACCTTACTTTTTCGCCGAAGGCGAACATCTGTGTTAATCTGTGTGTATCTGTGGCTAATTTCTTTTTTTTACTTTTCTATTCTTTTCATGCCACGCATGTAAGGGATAAGTGCATCAGGTATGGTAACAGAACCATCTTCATTCTGGTAGTTTTCGAGAATTGCTATAAATGTGCGGGGAAGTGCAACACCGGAGCTGTTAAGAGTGTGCACAAATTCTGTTTTATTTTTACTTTTTCTCTTAAAACGTATATTAGCGCGCCTTGCCTGAAAATCTTCAAAGTTAGAGCATGATGAAACTTCTAAATATCTATCAAGTCCTGGTGACCATACTTCTATATCATAACACTTTGCTGCAGCAAAACTGATATCTCCTGAAGCAAGTAAAAGTACGCGGTAGGGAAGTTTTAATATCTTAAGTATTTTTTCACTGCATTTTAAAAGCTCTTCGTGTTCTTTATAAGAATCTTCAGGTTTTACAAATTTGACAAGCTCAACTTTGTCAAACTGATGTACGCGCGTAATACCTGATGTATCTTTTCCGTAAGAACCTGCCTCCCTTCTAAAACACGGGGTATATGCGACATACCTTACAGGCAATTTATCCTCCTGCAAGATTTCATCCCTGTGAATATTTGTAACAGGAACTTCTGCTGTAGGAATAAGAAAGAATTTTTTATCCTCGAGATCATACATATCTTCTTCCATCTTTGGGATCTGTCCTGTCCCGAACATCGATTTTCTGTTTACGATAAAAGGAGGAGCTATCTCTTTAAAGCCATGATCCTCTACATGAACATCTATCATAAGGTTTATAAGAGCTCTTTCAAGAAGAGCACCTGCTCCCTTAAAAAGAGCATATCCGCTTCCTGTTATTTTAGAAGCCCGTTTTATATCTAAAATATCAAGATTTTCACCGATCTCATCATGGGGTTTCGGTTTAAAATCAAAAGTTCTTTTTTCTCCCCAACTCATTATCTCTTTATTAAAAGAAGCATCTTTGCCAACAGGAGTACTCTCGTGAGGCAAATTAGGAATGCGTATCATTATTTCATAGATCTCTTTTCCCCTTGAAACAACTATTTCATCCGCTTCCTTTATCTCATCAGAAAGTTTTTTCATTTTATCAAGTATATCGCCAGCATCTTTCCCTTCACGCTTTAAAACACCGATCTCTTTTGAAGCAGAGTTTCTCTCATGCTTTTTTTCTTCCACTTGAACAAGCAAAGACCTCTTCTCTTCATCAAGCACCAAAAGATGATCTATATCAGTTTGCGTATTCTTTGCTCTGCAGCCTTTTTTTACTGCTTCCGAGTTCTCACGGATAAAATGCATATCAAGCATAAAAAACCTCTTTATAAAAACTATTCTTTACTATCTTCTTCATTATTTTCACTAGCAGAAGAATTTTCAGCATCAACATCATTTGCATCAGCATCAATGCCATTCTCACCGTCAACCGCAGCCTCTTTATCCTCTTCAACCTGTGTCACGGCAACTACCTTATCAGTTTTACTAAGTCCTACTATTTTAACACCTTGAGTGTTTCTTCCTATAACTGAAATACCTTTTACAGGCATCCTTACCATTTTACCTAAAAGCGTTATAACCATTATCTCATCAGGATCATTGACTTTTAAAGCACCTACAACATGGCCGTTTCTTTCCGTTGTCTTTATGGCAATAATACCTTTACCGCCTCTTCCCTGAAGACGATATGCTTTAGCTTCCGTCCTCTTACCATGTCCATTTTCACAAATAGCAAGAAGAGAACCTTGAAGATCATGTCCTACAATTTCAGAAGCAACAACGTGATCTTTTTTGCCAAGTCTTATACCGATTACACCTGCAGCAGTTCTTCCCATCTCACGGATAGCATCCTGCGCAAAATGAATACTCAGCCCGTTTCTGGAAAGAAGTAGTATTGAATCACCTTCCTCACAAAACTTTGCCGATATAAGCTCATCATCTTCACGTATATTAATTGCACGTATACCATTTTTACGAGGATTCGAAAATTCTTTTAGATTTGTTTTCTTTACTATTCCTTTTTTTGAACACATGAAAACAGAATATTTCTCATCAAATTTACGAACCTTTATCATGGCCGCAATAGAATCATCATTTGGAAGCGACAGTATATTTACAAGAGCTTTACCTTTCCATGTTCGGCCGCCTTCCGGTACCAGATAGACTTTTAGCCAGTGGAGCTGTCCCTTTTTTGTAAAAATAAGTATGTAATCATGCGTAGATGCGGTGAATAAATGCTCGACATAATCCTCACTTATCATGTTTACACCAGAAACACCTTTTCCGCCTCTTTTCTGCTGGCGGTAAACGCTTACAGGTGTACGTTTGATATAACCACGATGACTTACTGTTATTACGCAACCCTGATCAGCTATAAGATCCTCAATATTAATATCTGTCTCATCAGCAACGATCTCAGTTCTACGCTCATCTTTATACTTCCTTTCCATATCATCCATATCTGTTTTTATGATATTCAAGACTTTTTGTTCACTTGCAAGAATAGATTGAAGCCTTTCGATCTCTTTTATTAGGTTTAAATATTCCTTCTCTATTTTGTCAGATTCAAGATTTGTAAGCTGATATAAACGCATATTTAAAATAGCTTCTGCCTGCTCTTTACTTAAATCATATTTTGCTATCAGCTTTTTCTCTGCTAACTGACGATCACCTGCCTTTTTTATGATCTTTATTATTTCATCAATGTTAGCAAGAGCTACCTTAAATCCTTCAAGGATATGCGCCCGCCTTTGTGCTTTATCAAGATCAAACTGCGTTGCTCTCCTGATAACATTTTTCCTGTGGTCGATAAATGCAAGGATCATATCTTTTACAGGCATTACTTTTGGCCGTCCATTATCTATAACAAGCATTATGGCATTAAAAGTTGTCTGCAGCTGAGTATGCTTGTAAAGTTTGTTAAGAACAACTTTACCATTTTCACCACGCTTCAGCTCAATAACGATCCTCATACCATCTTTATCCGACTCATCCCTAATATCAGAGATGCTTGTTATTACTTTACTGCGAACAAGAGATACCATCTTATCAAGAAGTGATGATTTATTTACTGCGTAAGGTATTTCTGTTATTATTATCTGGTCTTTATTGTGCTTTCCTGGTTCTATACCTGCTTTACCGCGAAGCTTTATATGTCCTCTTCCGGTTTCATACATCTTTAGAATAGGATCTCTTCCGCAAATAATACCTCTGGTCGGAAAATCAGGACCTTTTAATACCTGCATGATATCTTTTACTCCAACATCAGGGTTCTCAATTATTAATCTCACCGTCTCTGCCAGTTCTACAACATTATGCGGCGGAATATTTGTTGCCATTCCTACGGCTATACCCGATGAACCGTTCAAAAGAAGAGTCGGTATTCGTGTAGGAAGGACTTTGGGTTCTTCAAGCGAACCATCAAAATTAGGCTGAAAATCAACGGTATTCTTTTCAATATTGTTCATCAGCTCTTCAGCAATACGCTCCATACGTGATTCTGTATAACGCATGGCCGCTGCATTATCTCCATCGATCGAACCAAAATTCCCCTGACCATCCACAAGAGTATATCTCATAGCAAAACTCTGAGCCATCCTTACAAGAGCACCGTAGACCGATGAATCTCCGTGAGGATGATACTTACCTAAGACCTCTCCTACAACACGGGCACATTTTTTATAAGGTTTATTATGTAAAAGCCCTAATTCATGCATGGCATAAAGAACTCTTCGGTGTACCGGCTTTAGCCCGTCGCGCACATCAGGAAGAGCCCGCCCAACAATAACGCTCATAGAATAATCTATGTACGACGTTTTCATTTCCTCTTCAATAGAGATGGGAATTATTCTTTCGTTCCTTGTATACATCGCTTTTTATTTCCTTTCTCTGTTAATAAATAATTTTATACATCAAGGTTCTTTGCATCAAGAGCATGTTTTTCAATAAACTCTTTTCTTGGCGCTACATTTTCACCCATAAGTATGGTAAATATTTTTTCTGCCTCTACTGCATCTTCTATCTGCACCTGTTGGATAACACGTTTTTCAGGATCCATTGTAGTATCCCAGAGCTGGTGCGGATTCATTTCTCCAAGTCCTTTATACCTTTGTATATTTACAGCTTTACGGCCTATAGTACGCATCGATTCAAGAATATTCTGAATCTTTTCAATATGAAATTCACTGTCTTTGGTCTTTAAAATAAATGTCTTATCGCTTTCTTTAACAAAATAAGAAACATCTATTCCAAATTTTTTAAAATTCCCCATAAGTTCAGCAATATCTGCAGATTCATAGAATTCTGTTACGTCTACCTCTTCTTCCTTTTTTTCTCCATTTTGCTTTGCATCAAAGGTTATCTCCATCTGGATGCCTTTATCTTTACCCTGTTGTTCCGTAAAGGCAGCAAGTTCCTTATCTGAAAAGAAAAATACTTTCTCTTCATCATTTGTTACCATATAAAGAGGAAGCTTTTTGCTCTTCTCATCATACATATTTATATACTTTTCAAAAGTAACACCCTTTCGTCTTATAGCACGCGGGTATTTATCCAAACTCATGAGCAATTGTAAAAATGCTTTCAAATCCTTATCTAAAAAACTTTTCTTTCTTTTTATATCAACAAGTTCTACATCATCTGTCAGAATATCAAAAAAGAATTCATCAAGTTCTTTTTCGCTATGAACATATCTTTCCATTTTCTTTGTGGATATCCGGTATAAAGGCGGATTAGCAATATATATATAACCACTATCAATAAGAGGTTTCATCTGACGGTAAAAGAACGTCAGCAATAATGTATTGATATGAGAGCCGTCAACATCAGCATCAGTCATTATTATTATTTTATGATATCTAGCTTTTGTTACATCAAATTCCTCTTTACCTATGCTTGTACCTATTGCAGTTACTATGGTCTTTATTTCCTCGTTTGCAAAGATCTTGTCAATACGTGCTTTTTCTACATTAATAGGTTTTCCTTTTAAAGGAAGTATTGCTTGAAAACGGCGGTCTCTACCCTGTTTTGCACTGCCTCCAGCTGAATCACCCTCTACAATATATATTTCACAAAGGCTGGGATCTTTTTCCGAACAATCAGCAAGCTTGCTCGGCATAGAAGCACTGTCAAGCTCTCCTTTTCGCCTTGCAAGATCTCTCGCATTCCTTGCTGCTTCTCTGGCTCTAGCAGCAACAAGCGCCTTATTTATGATCTTTTTTGCTGTAGTAGGATCTTCTTCAAGAAATATACTTAAGTTTTCATTTACACACGCTTCGACTATACCTGCAATATCACTGTTCCCAAGTTTTGTTTTAGTCTGTCCTTCAAACTGGGGTTCAGCAACTTTACAGCTAATAATAGCAGTCAAGCCCTCACGTATATCATCACCTGTGATGCTCGATTTTACACCTTTAAGAAGGTTATTACTCTTTGCATATGCATTAAATGTCCTTGTAAGAGCGGATTTATATCCTGAAAGATGCGTTCCGCCTTCAATGGTATTTATATTATTTACAAAAGTAAAAAGATTCTCTCCATAGGACTCTGTGTATAGCATTGCTACTTCCATTTGAAAATCATCTTTTTGCGTTTCGAAATAAATTATCTTTTTATGTAATAAACTTTTATTTGCAGTAAGATGCTCAACAAAAGATTTTATTCCTCCCTGATAGCAAAACTCTTTTTTCTTTTCTGTTTTTTCACTAGCTACAGTTATAGTTATCCCTTTGTTTAAAAAAGCGAGCTCTCGAAGGCGGTTTGAGATCACCTCCATGTTGAACTCACTCACTCTTTCAAATATCTCATGATCAGGCTTAAAAGTTATCTTTGTTCCGGTTTTTTTACTTTTACCTATGACTTCAAGCTTTGATACAGGAAATCCTCTTTCATATCTCTGGTGATGAACATTACCATCTCTGCTTATTTCTACTTCCAGCCATTTGCTAAGAGCATTGACAACACTGATTCCTACTCCGTGAAGACCTCCGGAAACCTTATATGACTTGTGGTCAAATTTTCCTCCTGCATGAAGCGTTGTCAAAACGACTTCTACAGCAGGTTTCTTTTCCGTTGCATGCCTATCAACAGGAATACCTCTACCATTATCTGATATAGTTATAGAATCATCAGGATGAATAACAACATCAACATTGCTGCAGTATCCTGCCAGTGCCTCATCAATACTGTTATCAACGACCTCATAAACAAGATGATGAAATCCTCTTTCAGATGTATCGCCGATATACATACTCGGCCTTTTTCTTACCGCTTCTATTCCCTGCAAAACGGTTATTTTTGTTGCATCATACTTGCTCATTCATTTTCCTCCATTCACTTACAAATTCATTATTCAGTGGTAATGACTGTGATACTAAAAAGATGCAAACGATAATACTTTTTTGGCTTTTTGTAAAGTGCTTTATATATTTACCGTTATGATACCCGTATTTCTTGCAACTCATCTACTGCAAATAAGTAACGGGTTAGATCACGCCAATTTTAAATCTTATATCTTTTATCTTTTTATTCTTAACTTGTATCCTTTTTAAAATATCCATTTTTGAAAAATTATTAAGCTCGTTAAGCCAAACAGGTGAATCTACTTTTACTATCAGACACCTGCCCACAACACCTGTTGGCTCTGAATGCTTAGCAATAACTTCACCCACAATCTCCTTCCATGAAGTAGCTATAAAAACATAGCTCATTCTTTCTTCAAGTCCGAGCTTTGCATATACACCCGGAAGGATATCTCCTATTGACTTTTCTCTGTTATTTTTGCCAATTCTTCTCATTATTTGGCAATATTACCTTTTTCAACTTTAAAAACATTTACCGACTTTCTACTTTTTAAGATCTCATTTAAAATACTTTTTTCTGTTGTCATACAAAATATCTGCCTTTTCTCTCCAAAGATCTTATATAGATTTTCACGTCTATCCTCATCAAGCTCATTAAATATTTCATCCAAAAGCAAAGCAGGTTCGCTTGCAGAAAAAGATTTAATATTCTCTGCCTCAGCAAGTTTAAGAGCTATTCCTATACTTTTCCTTTGTCCGGCTGAAGCAAATTTATTTGCAGGCCTTTTGTCTAATAAAAAACAAAGATTATCACGATGCGGACCTACAAGGGTATATTTCCTTTCCCTTTCCTTTAGGGAAGATTCTTCTAATTTCTTTTCATAATTTTTTGCTAATGCAACCTCATCTTCTCCGTCTACCTGAGAGACATATTGCAACTCAAGTTCTTCTCTTTCATAAGAGATCTTTTTAAGATTAAGCCTTGCAAATATACTAAGACGCTTTATCGCCTGTATTCTTGCTTTATAGATGCCTGAGCCAAGAGATATAAGTTTCTGTGTCCACACCTTTAACTGCCTGCGCGCAGAAGCCCCTTCCTTTTTAAGAAGTACATTCCTGAATCTCAATACCTTTTCATACTGAATAAGGGTTTTAAGGTAATCCGGTATACTCTGTGAAAGCTGTATATCTAAAAAACGCCTTAAAGCTAAAGGTGACTGCATTACAAGATCAAGGTTGTCATTTGTAAAAAGAACTATAGGGAAAAGCCCTATAATTTTTTCTATTGTCGTAATAGATTCACTGTTTAAAAAAAAATTCTTCTTACTTTTTCCGTATAAAGCTTTGATCTTTTTAGGTGTTGTTGCAGTTTCTACTTGAGCCTGTAACAAAAACGATTCCACACCATAGCGTGGAATCTCAGAGATATTTTTTGTCTTAAAAGATCTCAATGTCGACAAAAAATATATTGCCTCCAGTATGTTTGTCTTACCTTGAGCATTTTTTCCAAAGAACACGTTCCAACATGGGCACAATTCCAATTCTGCCCTATATATATTTCTAAAATCTATAATTGTAAAATCTTTTATCCACAAATTGACCTCAGTTTGAAACACGCATTGGCATTATAACGTGCAAAAATTCTTTATCGGTAGTAATAACACCTGCTGTTGAATTTTCAGGGAACATTATTGTAAATTCTTTTTCCTCAATATTTTTCATAACATCCATCAGGTATCCAGGATTAAATGCTGTAATAAAATCGCCCCCGTCATAATCAATGGATATTTCTTCCTTAGCCTCACCAAGTTCCGGTGTATTTGCTGAAAGAACACAGCTACCTTTTGAAAAAGTAAGCTTTACGGAGTTTGCCCTTTCACTTGTAAAAAGCGAAGTTCTTGTCAAAGCATCCAAAAAAGTCTGTCTATTTATTTTTATAGGAACACCTGTACCCTTAGGAATAACAGCGTCATAGTTAGGGAAATTACCTTCTATTAATTTTGTTATAAGAGAAAAATTTCCCACCGAGAACTTTACCTGATTTTCACGAAAATATACTGTAAGATCTTCTTCCGAATCAAGAAGTTTTGAAAGTCCCTGTACTGTTTTTGAAGGAATAATAAAATCTGCTTTTACATCTTTTCTTTTACTTGTCTCAATACTTACGAAAGAAAGTCTTCTGCCGTCTGTAGAAACAGCTGTTATCTTATTTCCGTTGAAAATAAAATAAATACCATTTAAAACATAACGAGATTCATCCTTTGATACAGCAAAAGCAGTCCGCTTAACTATTTTCTTAACATTTTTTGTGTCCATAGTCCACGAATCAGCCTTGTTAAACTCAGGAAGCTTAGGAAAATCCTCACCCGGAAGCCCAAGAAGCTTTAACTGAATATGAGGTTTACAAATTATTTCTGCGACATTACTGTCATTAATATCAATAGTTATTGGCTGATCAGGAAGAGATTTGATTATATCAAAAAGCTTTTTCGCAGGAAGAGCTGCTTTACCTGGTTTTATTACTTCTGCAGGACATAATGAGTTAATGCTTATCTCAAGATCAGTTGAAACTATCTCCAATGTCTTGTCTTTTGCATCAAGAAGTATATTTGCAAGAATAGGTAATGTGCTTTTTGGATTAACGATATTCTGAGCATGCTGTAAATGATTCAAAAGATCGCCTTTTGAACAAATAATCTTCATGAAAATCCTCCAATTCTAAGTAATATAAAGTAAATATTATTAAGTAATATATATATAATAAATACTAAAAAAATACTAGTAAAATTATGTATATATTAGATAAAAAATCGTAGTATTATTATACATTGCAATAAAGAAAGTTAATGAATACAATATAAAGCTTTTATATCCTGTATTTTTCATAAAAATAGACGATTGGGAGTTTTTATTACTTTTTAGCAGAAAATTTTAGGAAAAGCATAAGACAAAAGATTTGTATACACTTTGTTCTCGTGCTATTTTATAGGAAAAGGAAGATTTTATTCGTCTCTTTTTACCAGAGGCAAACGGATTATACCGCATCTCCTTCGTTGTCAGTCATTCGCAGTATGTTATACAGCTTCTTGTCTGACGCCTTGTATCTGCGATATACTCCATTCGTGAAAAAAACAGAACGTTTTTTTATAGTTTTTTTAAGGATAAAATGGAGGATTTAATGAGCAAAATAAAACCAGTTGATCTAATGAGCGAACTTGTATCTCTTTGCAAGAGAAAAGGATTCATTTTTCAATCAAGTGAGATCTATGGCGGCATAAATAGCTGCTATGACTTTGGACCCTTAGGAGTTGCTTTAAAAAACAATATAAAAAAGCTCTGGTGGGAAACGATGACATTCCGGTCTGATATTGAAGGGATCGATGCAAGCATTATAATGCACCCCAGAGTCTGGGAAGCATCAGGACATGTAGAAAATTTTACTGACCCCCTTATTGACTGCAAAAAATGTAAAAAAAGATTCCGTGAAGACAATATAGAGGATAAAAAACAATGCCCTGAATGCGGGGGAGAACTAACTGAAGCCCGCAACTTTAACCTAATGTTTAAAACTTTTATCGGTCCTGTTGAAGATAAGGCATCAATAGCATATTTAAGACCCGAAACAGCTCAGGGTATCTATGTTAATTTCCTTAATGTCCAAGGATCATGCAGACAAAAACTTCCATTTGGAATAGCACAAATAGGTAAAGCATTTAGAAATGAAATAACTCCAGGTAACTTCATCTTCCGCACCAGAGAATTCGAGCAAATGGAAATGCAATATTTTGTCTATCCTGAACAAGCAGATGAAAAGTTCGAATACTGGAAAGAACAGCGAATAAAGTGGCATAGAGATGTCCTTGGCCTTAATGGAGAGAGTTTACGCTTTCATCAGCATGGCGCAAATGAACTTGCTCATTATGCAAAAGATGCTTTTGACATAGAATTTAAATATCCTTTCGGATGGCAGGAAATAGAAGGAATACACAACAGAACAGACTATGATCTGAAACAGCATATGGAATATTCAAAAAAAGATCTTAAGTTTTTTGATGAAGGGAAAAAAGAACGCATTACTCCTTACATTATTGAAACATCTGTTGGAGTAGAAAGGACACTTCTGACTATTCTGGTAAATGCTTTCACAAAAGAAGATGATAAAAACGGAGAAAGAATAGTACTTAAACTCCATCCTCGTGTCGCCCCGTATAAAGCTGCAATATTCCCTCTTGTTAAAAAAGACGGAATGCCTGAAATAGCCAGAAAGATCGAAGATGATCTCAGAAGCGAATTTCATATCTTTTTTGACATGTCAGGTTCAATAGGAAGACGCTACAGAAGACAGGACGAGATCGGTACTCCTTTCTGTTTTACAGTTGATGGTGAAACATCAAAAGATGAAACAGTGACCATTAGGGATAGAGACACTATGGAACAAAAAAGAATAAATATAAGCGATATTAGAGAGACTCTTCGAAAAAGGATAGCATTATGAAGCAAAAAGGGTATTTTCTTATCATGATGTTTTTTATTATGATCATCCTTTCTGCACTTGCAGCAGCATACTCGACATTTGTTATAAGACAGCTAAAAACAGCAAAGATACTGGAAAATAACGTAGTTAAACAGCATATAGCGATGAGCGGTATAAGATACGCCAAGTACTGCCTTAAAAAAGATGTTACTTTCAGAAAAACACCTTCGCCTGTCGCTTGCGGAACCGGATATTTTTCTCTTCAAATATCTTCAAAAGATAAACACTTTATAATAGAAAGCAAAGCTTTTTTAAATGACAAGGACGAACCCAAAAACATAAAACATATTTATAAAAAATAATCATGAAAAAGATTTCTTCCGAACAAATTATTGATGCTCTACAAAAAGCCGTTATTCGTGCAAATGTTTCTCTTGATGCAAATATAATAGCAATGCTGCGTAATGCAATTAAAAAAGAGGAAAATGAACTTGCATTAAAAATATTGAACATACTGCTTGAAAACGCTGAAATTTCACTTTCAAGAAACACTCCACTTTGTCAGGATACAGGTGTTGCTGTTTTATTTGTAACAATAGGAAGTAACGTCAGCATAAAAGGCATGCCTCTTGAAAAAGCCATTAACGAAGGAATAAAAGAGGGATATGAAAAGGGCTTTCTTAGAAAATCTATTGTATCCTCACCTATTAAAAGGATCAATACCAACACAAACACACCAACTATAATTCATTACAATTATACAGAAGGAGAAGAGTTTATTATTGATCTTCTCATAAAAGGAGGAGGATGCGAAAATAAAAGCGCTTTAAAGATGCTAAAGCCCTCCGATGGCATTAATGGTATAAATGATTTTGTTATTGATACCGTTAAATGCGCAGGAGCTGCCGCTTGCCCTCCATTTTTTATAGGTATTGGCCTTGGAGGAAATTTTGAAAAATGTGCACTTCTTGCAAAAAAGGCACTTCTTCGAGATGTGGGTGCTTTTAATTCAAAAGAGTATTTAAAGAGTATGGAAGTGGAGTTATTATCTAAAATAAATAAGTTATCAATAGGCCCAATGGGTGTGTCTGGAAAAACAACAGCTTTTTCTGTAGCAATTGAAGAAGCGCCCTGCCATATTGCATCCTTACCTGTTGCTGTTAATATAGATTGCCATAGCCACAGACACAGAAGGATAGTATTTTGAAGACCATTAAATTAGATCTTCCGTTAGCCGAAAAACAGATCATTCAGATACGATCAGGAGATTTTGTGGAATTAAGCGGTTTTGTATACACAATGCGTGATGCTGCTCATAAAAGAATCTCTGAAATGATAGAAAAAGGTGAGACTTTACCGTTTGAGCTAAAAGATTCATCCATATATTATGTAGGCCCCACCCCTTCGCCTGATAATGCATTCCCGTTTGGTGCTGCAGGACCGACAACTTCAGACAGGATGGATACATATGCACCCATTATGCTTTCAAATGGTGTAAAAATAATGATAGGAAAAGGTAAAAGAAGCTCCAATATTGTCAAACTAATAGAAAAGCACAATGCATTATATCTTGCAACAATAGGAGGAGCAGGATCATTTCTTGCCAAAAAGATCATCTCTTCAAAAAACATAGCTTTTAAGGATCTGGGCACAGAAGCAATACAGCTAATTGAAATAAAAGATTTTCCATGCATAGTAATTAATGATTCACATGGAAATGATTTTTATAGAGGTCTGAGTGCTATCGCACCATGATTATAATAAATTTGCGAGTACACAGAGAGCACAGAGACAACACGAAGAAAAGTTATCATGGGATAGTAGTGCATTTTAGGCACTTATTCCTGACCTGAATCGTCTTTTGCAATATTATCCGAAAAGAAACTCGTTCGAGTTTCTCCGTTTATTTTTAAAAGGCCGTCATTATATATAATCTTAAGTCCCTGTTCACGCGTTAGTGTCATGTAAGTCAAACACTCTATTATTTTATAATATGTTTTTTTAAGATTTATTGTTTCAGAAAGGGTGGATTTTACTTTTTCACGAAAGTGAATATATTTTCCACCTTTAATTCGTAAATAAACCAAATAAACATTGCTTTGACCTGTAAAACAGGAATAAAGCCATTCATCTGTTTTTATATTCAAGAATTTTTCCCATCCAAAAGGAGAAATATACTCTTCTTTATATAAAGCAGCATTATCTGTTATAAAATCCTCATCCTCTATAAAAGTAATTATTCCATCAGCCGGGAATATTTCTTGAAACAATTCCTGAAATTTTCTCTTAAACATCTTTTTCTTTTTCCTTTGAGATCTTCTCAAGTGCCTTTCTTGCAGCTTTCCGCTCAGCCTGCTTTTTGCTAAATCCGCTACTAATAGCATATTTTTTGTTGTCGATATAAACACCTATTGTATACTTTTTTTTGTGTCCGGGGCCTTTTTCTTCTATTACCCTGTATTCAGGAAGAATGTGAAAATTAGTCTGTGTATAGTTTTGAAGACTGCTTTTATAATTAAACTCATCTTTTAAATGATCTGCATCTTCTACCAGTTTTTGAAAATATCTCCTGCAAAAATTAAGTGCTGACTCGTACCCGCCATCCAGATAAATTGCAGCGATCAATGATTCAACAAAATCACTCATAAGCGATTTGCTAAGCTCAGATATTCTGTTCTTTTCACTATTTCCTAAAAGCATAAAACGATCTATATTAAGAACCCTTGCAATATCATATAGCATGTTCTTCTGAACGATCACAGATCTTTTTACAGATAACCTTCCTTCATCATCATTTGGAAAGTCAACAAAAAGCATCTCAGAAATTATCATCTGCAATATAGCATCACCTAGAAACTCCAACCTCTGATAACTTGGAACAGGATGTTCGGGATGCTCATTTATAAAAGAATTGTGCGTTACAGCTTCAAGCAAGTAAAGCTTATTCTTAAAGTTATAGGAAATAATACCTTCTAAAACAGCGAGATTTTTTATCGCATCATCTGTTGCCATATTTTTCTAAGACTTTCTTCAGTTTCTCTTTCTTTGTAGAATATAAAGTAAGAAATTGTATTCCTATAAGATAAGCTTTATTTGGATCCCCGCTATCACTAACCGGCTGATCAAGCTCATTTGCTTCATCTTCTATTTCTCTGATCCAGGTAACCCTACCAGATATTTCAACTTGCTCTTGCTCGTCTATCACTACCTTTAACTTTACAATCGTAAATACCTTTATCTGTGAAACTATTAGACAGCTTGCTCCCCCAAGGCTTAAATCTCTGGTAATACCCTTAATAGGGGTAAGAGCTGATGTTTCTTTCTTAAGAGTAATATCCGTTTGAAAATTAAACCGCTTACTTTGTCTTCTATTAATACCGCCAAAAGCCATAATAATTGTTCCTTTATTTAATATTTTTACATAAAATAATTGCTTTTTCAATAACAGATGACAAAAACCAAGTAAAATGCGATATGCTGTTTTGCTAAAACCTTGTGCTGTAATAATAATAATATGAGCATAAAAGACTATTATTTCATTTTTGACCTTGATGGTACTATTGCAAATACTTTACCTGATATCATACCGGCAGTAAATTATATGCTTAAAAAAGCAGGAATATCGCCCAAAGATCCTTACGAAATTGAACGATCTATAGGTTCAGGCATCGAAGAAGTAGTTAAAAAACTGACCAATTTTAAAGACTATAATAAAATAAAGAGCTCTGTTAACGATTTTCGAGTCCATTATGAAGAGCATCTGATTGATAATACATCTCTTTATGATGGTGTAATGGATTTTCTTAAAAAAACCTGTTTTGCAGGAAGCATAATAACAAACAAACCAGAATATTATGCAAAAAACCTTGTTCGTAAACTGGGTATTCTTGACTATTTTGATATATGCATAGGCGGACTTGAAAGATTTCCCCATAAACCTGACAGCTCATCAACAAAATTTGTAATGAATACTTATTCTGGAAACCGTAAAACTATTTTTGTCGGAGATTCTCCTATCGATCAACAAACGGGCGCTAATGCAGACATAATATTCTGTTTTGCAGAATACGGATATTCTACAATTGAGGAAAAAAATAATATAAAATATGATCATATCTTAAAAAAATTCATAGATATCAACAAAATCTTTATATAAAAAACATGAGAATCATTGCAGGAACATACAAAGGAAGAAAAGTAATCCCTCCGCAGGGGGATGGATCGCGCCCCACGCTTGACAGAGTAAAAGAAGCCCTGTTCAGTACTCTCGTAAACGATATAGAAGAAAGCACTTTTGCTGATCTTTTTGCAGGCTCGGGCAGTATAGGGATCGAAGCATTAAGCCGCGGAGCAGAACACGTTATTTTTGCAGAATCAAATGATCTAAACAGAAAAATCATTAAAAAGAACTGTGAAACTATTCTTTTTGAAGAAGATCTAACCCATTTTGATATTTTTGATAATGCTTCCTTTTTTTTCAATAATCCTAACTGCAAAGAATCATTTGATCTTCTGTTTCTTGATCCTCCTTATAATTACCTTAAAACGCTTGTAGAAGAAAAAACTTTAGCTTCTTTTTTTAATAATGCTTTTTCTCTTGTTAAAGAAAACGGAATACTTATCCTGGAAGCACCGGATTTTTTTTACTATTCCCTTAAAGATGAAAATATCATTGCTTACAAGGAAAGAAAATACGGAAAGATACATCTTTTGTATTTTTATAGATAAGAAGAATAGTAAGTTGGATGCCTCTATCGAAAGAGGGCAAGATATGAGGCTTAAGAAGAAAACTCTCTTACTTTATCGATAAAGGCTCTTACTTTTTCGATGTCCTTTATGCCAGGCACTGATTCTAATTTGCTCGATGCATCAACAGCAAAAGGAGAAAAACAAGTTAATACTGATGCAATATTGTCTGCATAAAGTCCACCGGAAATAAATATATCCTTTTTACTCAAAAACTCATCTTCATTTAAGATAGATAACAGATCTTTTTGAATAGTTCTTCCGGTTCCACCATACATGTCCTTTTGAAAAGCATCAAAAAGAAATAATTCATTAGAATACTTCTTTGCGCTTTCTATAGTATGAGAATCTTTAAGATTAAAAGCTTTTATCACTTTTATTCCGCGCGCTATATAATTTTCTACTTCATCTGCTGTTTCACTTCCATGAAGCTGAATTAGATCAAAACCACAAAAATTTACATATTCATGTACTTTTTTAGGATCTTCGTTTACAAAAACTCCAACAGAAAGGACTTTCCCTTTAATCAAAGAAATAATATTTTTTACCTTTTCAGGCTCAGCATATCTGGTACTTTCAGGATACATAACAAAACCCATATAATCAGGCTTCATTTCAAGAACATCACTCGCATTATCAAGATCCGTCATACCGCATATTTTAATTTTTATGTTCATAAGAAATATTAAATCCCAAATAACAAATGTCAAATTACAAAAAACAAATTCAAAAGATCAAATAAAAACATAAAACATTTCCACATTTTACACGGTTCAGGCAGGCCAAAACCCTACTCACATTTTCTTTTTTACTTTTCTTCTCTGTGTTTTATTTCCGTGCCACCTTGCAGGAAGGCGACTTCGCGCCCACCTACAAGGTGGGATAGCGGTGAACTTTATACAGCAGCTCAACATTCAACACTTTTTTATTCTTATATTATGCGCCAGCACTCCTTAACTTTAGGCATTTTAGCTCACTTTAAATTTTAAACTTTCCTTTATTTCGTCCAGTTTTTTAAAAGTCCTACGGCATCATTACTTTTCACCAACGTCTCTCCTACTAAAAAAGCATCTGCACCCGCGCTTTTAAGGCTAAGTATATCATCTTTATCTTTAATACCGCTTTCTGCAACTTTAACTATTTCTCCTGGCATCAGCGCAATAAGTTCTTTCATTTTTTCTTTATCTATTTTAAAGGTCTTAAGATCCCTGCTGTTTATCCCGATTATCTTTGCTCCACATGATAAAGCTTTATCAAGTTCACTTTCATTGTGCACTTCCACAAGAGCTGCCATATCCAGTTCATATGTGAGTTTCAAAAAATCCTTTAACTTTTTTTCATCTAATATCTTTACGATAAGAAGCAGTGCATTTGCACCAAGATAAGCTGATTCATATATCTGATATTCATCAATTATAAAATCTTTCCTTAAAAGAGGAAGCTTGGTGTAAGTCCTTAAATCTGCAAACATTTCAGGAGAACCAAGAAAATAATCAACTTCCGTTAGAATACTTACCGCTTTTGCACCACCTGCTTCATATTGCTTGATCATCTTAACAGGCTCAAAATCCTCTAAAAAAATTCCCTTTGAAGGTGATGCTTTTTTTATTTCCGCTATGATATTAATAGAATTACTTTTAAGGTTATCAGAAAAAATACTTCCCGAATATTTTGTGCTGTTTACTTTCATGCAAGAAAAAGGAAGATCTTTTTTCCTATTGCTTAAATACTGCTTCTTTTTTTCTATTATATCATTCAAAAACATCTTTAATTATCCTCATTTATAAGCTCAAATCCATTAACAGCAATTCTATCAACTTTCCCATCTTTGTGTACAATAAAAAAAACTTTTACCTTCTCTTTTTCGATCAGCTCTTTTCCTTTTTCAGGACCTAACACCATTAATGCCGTAGCAAGTGCATCACATTTAACAGAATCATCACCCATAACTGTTACACTCAGAACACCATTTTTCAACGGATATCCGCTTATAGGATCTATTATATGAATATATTTTTTATTCTTGTACTCCCGATAACGCTCATATCCTCCTGAAGTAAAAATAGAAATATTCTTTCCTTTTACATAACCTATCACTGAATCTTTTTGCAAAGGATCACACATACCTATTTTGAATGCTTCTCTTTTATTTTTTTGAAAACACCGGCAATCGCCTCCTATATTGACAATGCCTGAGATAATATCAGGATCATTTTTAAGATAATCTGTAATCTCATCTATTATAAATCCCTTTGCTATTCCTCCAAGATCTATAAGTAAAGTGTCATTTTCAAACCTAACTTTTTCATCCTGATTGATTTTTACTTTCTCCATTCCAAGTAAAGATAACATTGCCTCTATTTCGCTTTTACAGGGAAGCTCTTTTTTTTCTTCCTTGTTAAAAGAAGAAAGCCCCCAGAGTTTAAGAATCGGTAAAATGGTAGGATCAAAAGCACCATTTGTTTTTTCCCAGTAATCTTTTGAACGGCTTATCATTTTCAATAAACCGGGTGAAGGATAAAAAGATTTAGAAAAGGCCTCTTTATTCAGTCTGTTTATTTCAGAGTCCTTTTTATGAATACTAAAAGTTCTTTCTGCATCATCTATTTTGTTAAGACAACCCTCGCGCAAAGAATCAAAATCAATTTCTTTTTCGCTATAAAAAACAATAGAAATTACTGTCCCTAATTTAACTGTTGAAATATTATACTCTTTTGTATTTGCACTTGTTTTAAAAAATAATTTTGCACTTAACAACAAAATCGCTAATAAAGCTAAAAGAAAAAAGATTGTTTTTCGAATATTCATTACACCTATCTTTTAAAATACCAGTTTTTTATAAAAAAGACATTAAAGGTAGTTATTATTTCTGAAGTCATTAGATAAGGTTTAGCCTGAGATATGATTTTTTCAGGATTAAGGATGAGGTTGTTTGAGGCGATGAAAGCCGAGTTCCTCATCCGCCTGAAAAAAGCTTAACTCACGGCGTTAAAAACCTTAGCAGACAAAGAAAGGATTAACTATCTTTAAAACAGTTCAACTGTTAATCTCATCAAGTATTTTTTCAAAAGCACCTTTTGGATCTTCGTTTTTTGTAACAGGACGTCCGATCACAAGAAAATCAGCCCCGTCTGTTATAGCATCTTGCGGAGTTTTAAATCTTTTCTGATCATCCGTAACTGACCATAAAGGCCTTATTCCCGGAGTAAGCACTATAAAATCGTTCCCACATGCTTCTTTGATCATTTTTGCTTCAAAAGGAGAACATACAACACCATCAAGGCCAGAATCTTTAGCAAGTTTTGCAAGATGAATAACCTGGTTATCTACACTGCAAAGTATTTTTAATTCTTCTACTAACATATCTGATGTCAAACTTGTAAGTATAGTAACGCCCAGAACAAGCGGAGGAGCTTGACCGTTTTTAACCGCTTCTTTTAAGGATTCCTCTTTAGCTTTTTTCATCATCTCGCTTCCACCGGAAGCATGAACATTAAATATTTTTACTCCAAGAGAAGTACTTACTTTTGCTGAAGCGCCAACAGTATTAGGAATGTCATGAAATTTCAGATCAAGAAATACATCTTTTCCCTTATCTCTTAGCTCTTTGACAATACCAGGCCCATAGGAAGTGAAAAGCTCGCTTCCTACTTTGTAGATCTTAGCTTTTTCTCCCAATATATCTACAAGCGCAAAAGCTTTATCACTGTTCGGAAAATCAAGAGCAATTATAACTTTTTTCTGAACATCCATTTTTTAACCTGAAAACTTTCCTTTTACTTCAATAAGGCTTTTATAGTTATTTTCTTTTAAGTATTTTTCAATTCCATCAAGAATCTCTTTTGAGGCAAAAGGATTATACATGTTTGCACTGCCTATTTCTACTGCTGCTGCACCTAAAATAATATACTCAAGAGCATCTTCAGCAGTTTCTATTCCACCAATACCGATAACGGGTATTTGAACAGCACTAACAATATCATAAAAGATCTTCTGAGACACAGGTTTTATGGCTGGTCCACTTAAACCGCCTGTAACATTTCCTATACGGCTTTTAAATGTTTTAACATCAACTGATATCGCAGGTATTGTATTTGTTGCAGCAAGCGCGTTAGAACCCGCACTCTCAGCTGATTGAGCTACCTTTTTTACTAAATGCGTCCAAGGACTAAGTTTTGTTATAACATACACCCCTGTCCTTTTCTTAACCTGTCTTACTATTCTCTCCACACTGTCCGGATCTTCGCCAAAAGACACGCCGCCTTTTTTTATATTTGGACAAGATACATTTAGCTCCACTGCATCAAACTCCAGCTTTTCCTTTAATAAAGCACAAATTTCCGCATACTCTTCCTCTGTGTTACCTGAAACGCTGATTATTAATTTAGTTTTTATTTGCGAAAACCATTCTTTATTCTCTTTTATAAACTTCTCTGCTCCAGGGTTCTGAATACCTATTGAATTAATAATGCCGGAACGTGTCTCACATATACGAGGAGGTTTGTTCCCATCTCTTTTATTCATCGTAATAGTTTTTGTAACAATCCCTCCAAGGACATTAATATCATAAAAATCCTGAAAATCTTTCCCGACACCAAAAGTACCGGAAGCTGTTAATACAGGATTTTTGAGTTTCATTCCAAAAAGGTCACATGTTAGATCTATACTATTATCATTCAATCTAATTTACTCCAATATAGTTTTTACTTTACCT
Organism: Candidatus Auribacterota bacterium; assembly: GCA_023144635.1. Taxonomy (GTDB): domain Bacteria; phylum Auribacterota; class JAFGBW01; order JAFGBW01; family JAFGJP01; genus JAGLFH01. The sequence goes on from JAGLFH010000062.1 coordinate 124,365, forward strand.
CTGTGTGTTTTATTTCCGTCCCACCTCGCAGGAAGGCGACTTCGCGCCCACCTACGAGGTGGGATAGCGGTCAAAATCAAATCAAAAGCTCCTATTAATTAATAAGTGCCTAAAGTGCACTTCCGCCCGAGGCGGATCCGCCTTTGGCGGAAAAGTTTTTATTAAAGTACTTAAAGTTAAAGGTGTGCAAAAAACGCATATACTTATTTTACTAATGTTCTCTCTTTATTTTTATACTGTGCGTCAGCACTCCTTAACTTTATACACTTTAGCTCACTTTGAATTTTAAACTTTTTTACTCCCAATCTATTTCCTGGGAATCAAATACCGGTCCGTCTTTACATACCATCTTGTAAATTGGGTTAGTCTCCTTTGTTTTAATTTTTACAGCACATCCTAAACAAACACCAAAACCACATCCCATGACTTCTTCCATAGAAACTTCGCACAAAATGTTTGCTTTATCTGCAACGCCAGCAACAGCCTTTAACATTGGCTTTGGCCCACAGGCATATATTCTATCAAAATTATTTTTCTCACAATCAGGTTCCAAACCGCAACAAACTGTCCCGCATATATTTTTACTTCCATCATCTGTCGTAACACAAACACTACATCCCATTTTTTTAAGATCATCTTCAAAAAATAATTCTAACTCTGTCCGGGCGCCAAGATAAATAAAAACATCCTTTTCCATAGATCTAAGTCTTTTAGCTAAAAAATAAAGAGGTGCTACACCAATTCCTCCGGAAACAACAGCTAGTGATCTATCCTTATCATAAAAAGAAAAACCTTTTCCAAGAACTTCAAGAACATTTATTAATTCACCCTTCTTTTTCTCTGCAAGAATGCATGTTCCTTTTCCAACTTTTTTGTAAAAAACAGAAACTACGTTGGAGTTAACATCAAATATGCTGAACGGCCTTCTTAAAACCATTGCCTCACTATTTAGACTTATTGATATAAATTGTCCAGGAACAATACTCTTTTCCGAGAACTGAGACTCATATTTTAAAAGGTAATAATCCTTACCTAATTTTTCATTACCAATTATCTTTCTTTCACTACATTTCATATAATTAAGATCCTATAAGTCTAACCTCGCCGAAGCATCTGTCATTGCCCTATGATACACCCTTCCTGTTTTATCCACGGCCTCACAGTCGTGATTTTTGCGTAGGCGGGTATAACCAATTCTAAAATATTTCATCCTAGTTTATTGTGAACATCCTGTATACATATTACATCCAGTTCATTTTTCTTTATGCGCTCAATGCCGTTTACCGCCGCACGGGCACCGCTTAGTGTTGTAATGCATGGAATCCTATTAATTACAGCAGTAGAACGAATAAGCACTTCATCTTCTTTAGCTCCTTTACCGCTTGGTGTATTTATAATAAGATCGATCTTATGGTTCTTAATGTGATCAAGAACATCGGGCCTGCCTTCTTTTAACTTATAGACTTTTTTTACTTCTATACCATTATTTTGAAGTATTTGAGCAGTCCCTGATGTTGCTATTATATGAAAGCCCATATCACTTAATGATTTTGCAATAAGAACAACATTTCGCTTATCTTGATTTTTCACACTTACAAAAACATTCCCGCACAAAGGCAGTATCTGCCCTGCTCCATATTGAGCTTTAATAAATGCTGAACCAAAATTTTTATCTATACCCATGACTTCGCCCGTAGAACGCATCTCCGGGCCAAGCAAAATATCTGTTCCGGGGAATCTTGTAAATGGAAACACAGCTTCTTTAACACAAAAATATTCAGGTACGACCTCTTTAGTAAAACCAAGTTCCTGGAGACTCTTACCGGACATAACTTTTGTAGCTATCTTTGCAATAGGTATTCCTATTGATTTACTCACAAAAGGAACTGTACGTGATGCACGCGGATTTACTTCCAAAACATAAATAATATCATTCTTTATCGCAAACTGAATATTCATCAATCCCTTTACTCTTAGTTCTTTAGCAAGGATATAAGTATATTCTTTAATTCTCTCTATTATATTCTCTCCAAGTGAAAACGGAGGAATAACACAAGCACTGTCTCCGCTATGGATCCCAGCCTCTTCTATATGCTCCATGATAGCGCCTATAACTGTTTGCTTGCCGTCACAAATGGCATCTACATCAACTTCCACTGCATCTTCTATAAATTTGTCTATTAATATAGGATGTTCCGGAGAGGCTTCTATCGCAGTTGTCATATATTTCTTCAACATTGCGTCATCATAAACTATTTCCATAGATCTTCCTCCAAGAACAAATGAAGGACGAACAACAACAGGATAGCTTATTTCACGGGCGACTTTTATTGCTTCTTCTTTACTTCTGGCTGTTCCGTTCGGAGGCTGGACAAGTTTATGTTTTTGAAGAAGTTTCTGGAATTTTTCTCTATCCTCAGAAACATCTATATCATCCGGATCCGTTCCAAGAATCTTAACACCTGCTTTTTTTAGTTTTTGTGCAAGATTAAGAGGTGTTTGTCCTCCAAGCTGTACAATAACACCATCACACTTTTCTGCTTCATAAATATTAAGCACATCTTCGAATGTAAGAGGTTCAAAAAAAAGTTTGTCAGAAATATCAAAATCAGTACTTACAGTTTCAGGGTTCGAATTTACCATTATCGTCTCAAAGCCTTCTTCCCTTAAAGCAAATGATGCATGGCAACAGCAATAATCAAATTCTATTCCCTGGCCTATACGGTTAGGCCCTCCTCCAAGGATCATAATTTTCTTTTTGCTTGATTCTCGAAGTTCACTTACATCTTCATAAGTAGAATAGTAATATGGAGTATATGCCTCAAATTCAGCTGCGCATGTATCAACAAGCCTGTATGCAGGTAAAACCCCTTTCTTTTTTCTTATTTCACGTATTTTGGTTTCCTCTACTCCAAAATTATTTGCCAGCTGAGTATCACTAAAACCCATTTGTTTTACTTTTACCCAAAACTCTTTATCAAGATCTTCAGGTTTTGTACCCGATACTTTCTTAAGTTCTAACATAAAATCAAAGATGTCTTTCAAGTTTTGTAAAAACCACTTATCTATATAAGAATGTTTATGCACATCTTCAATAGACATTCCTTTTTCAAATGCTGCTTTTATATAAAATATCCTGTCTTTATTAGGAATGTTAAGTTTTCTTAAAATATCTTCTTCACTTACATCTACAAGATCCTTACCGTCCATTCCCCATCCGGAGCGTCCTATTTCAAGAGAACGAAGCGCTTTTTGAAATGACTCCTTAAATGTTCTTCCAATAGACATTGTCTCACCAACAGATTTCATCTGGGTAGTTAAGGTAGGATCTGCTTTAGGAAATTTTTCAAAAGTAAACCTTGGTATCTTTACAACACAATAATCTATAGAAGGTTCAAAACATGCCGGTGTTTTTTTTGTAATATCATTTTGTATTTCATCAAGAGTATATCCTACAGCAAGTTTTGCAGCAAATTTTGCAATAGGAAACCCCGTTGCTTTTGATGCAAGTGCAGAAGATCTGGAAACCCTCGGATTCATTTCTATTACATACAGCTTCCCTGTTGCAGGATCAACTGAAAATTGAATATTTGACCCGCCTGTTTCAACACCTATTTCCCTGATGATCGCTTTTGCGGCATCACGCATTGCCTGATATTCTTTATCAGTAAGAGTCTGTGCAGGAGCAACCGTAATACTGTCGCCTGTATGTATTCCCATTGGATCAATGTTTTCTATAGAGCATACTATTATTACATTATCATTTTTATCCCGCATTAACTCTAATTCATATTCCTTCCAACCTATTACTGACTCTTCAACTAAAATTTCCTTTACAGGTGAAAACTCGAAACCTCTTGTACAAATAGCCTTAAACTCATCAATATTATATGCAATACCTCCACCAATACCTCCAAGAGTAAAACTTGGTCTGATAATTACAGGGAAATCACCTATGCCATCAAGTATTTTTTTTGCTTCTTCATAATTATGCGCATAATCAGAAAACGGCATCTCCAAACCTATCTTATTTATAGCTTTTTTAAACAGTTCTCTGTTCTCTGCCTTTTCAATAACATCAATATCCGCGCCTATAAGCTTTACATTATATTTATCAAGTATGCCTGCTTTTGCAAGGTCCATTGCAGTATTAAGCCCTGTCTGTCCGCCTACAGTAGGAAGTATTGCATCAGGTCTTTCTTTTGCAATTATCTTTTCAATCATCTCTACTGTTATAGGTTCAATATATGTCCGATCTGCAAACTCAGGATCTGTCATAATTGTCGCAGGATTAGAATTTACAAGTATTACTTTATATCCATCTTCTTTTAGAGCCTTGCATGCCTGCGTACCAGAATAATCAAACTCACATGCCTGACTAATGATAATAGGGCCTGACCCTATTATCATTATGGTTTTAATATCTTCTCTCTTAGGCACCTTTAGACTCCTTTACCATTTCTTGAAACAGCTCAAATAAATATCTTGAATCATGCGGTCCCGGTGCTGATTCCGGATGATATTGAATAGAAAAGGCATGTGCATTACAAAGTTCAATACCTTCAACTGTATTATCATTTAAATTAATATGCGTTATTTTAACGGGAAGATCTTTTAATGAATTTTCATCAATAGCAAAATTATGATTTTGTGATGTTATTTCGATGACACCTGTCTTCAAATCTTTTACAGGATGATTAGCTCCATGATGACCAAATTTAAGTTTATAAGTCTTTGCTCCTGATGCCAGACCCATTATTTGGTGTCCAAGACAAATTCCGAAAACAGGTAATTTTCCTATCAGTTCTCTAACTGCATCTATTCCTGATGTTACCCGCATCGGATCCCCCGGACCGTTAGAAAGGAAAACACCATCTGCATTTGATGCCAGTATATCTGATGCCGGTGTATTAAAAGGAAAGACCTCAACTTGCTCAAAATAATTTTTTAATATCCTTAAAATATTATATTTTATTCCAAAATCATAAACGGCTATTTTATACGGAAGAACTTTTGCTTTATTAAGCGGCGTTGAAATATCATACTCCAAAGAGGATGATTCTTTCCAAACAATAGATTTTTCACAGCTCACCTCATTAACAAGATCTCTTTCTTCGATCCCAGGGAAAGAATCAAGATCCTTTTTTAATGATTTTACATCAAATCTTGATGTTGAAATAACAGCTTTCATTGCACCTTTTTCACGAATTCTTAAGACAATACTTCTTGTATCGACTCCTTCTATACCGACAACATTGTTTTTTTTAAGATAACTGGGAAGCGACTCCGTGCCTCTCCAGTTACTATATCCGTTTGATAATTCCTTAACAATAAAGCCAGTTGCTTTGGGTGAAGAGGACTCGATATCTTCTTGTGTTATTCCATAATTTCCGATCAAAGGATATGTCATTGTAACTAACTGACCATGATATGAAGGATCTGTCACTATTTCCTGATATCCGGTCATTGCAGTGTTAAAAACTATCTCTCCGAAAACTTCTCCTGTTTCCCCGAAAGATGTTCCAATAAATTCTGTTCCATCCTCTAGTAATAAAATTGCTTTCATTTGTTGAACACACCTTTGTCGTATTTAAGCTTACCATTAACAAAAACTCCTTCAATTGACCCCGTAAGCTCTCTGCCAATAAAAGGAGAATTTTTTGATTTGCCCACAAAAAATTCTTTATCTACCGTATATTTTTTATCTTTATCAACTATTGTTATATTTGCTAAAGATCCTTCTTTTATTATTCCTCTTTCTATATTAAGTACTTCGGCAGGACCTGTTGTTAATTTTTTTATAAGTTCAGGTAAGGTTAAAATATTCTTTTTTACAAGTTCTGTAACACCTACTGAAAATGCTGTTTCAAGCCCTATCATTCCAAAAGGTGCATCCTGAAATTCTTTGTTTTTATCATCACTTGTGTGAGGAGCATGATCTGTTGCTATGGCATCTATAGTCCCGTCCTTTAAACCCCTTTGAATAGCCAATAGATCTTCTTTTTCGCGAAGTGGAGGATTAACTTTAAAGTTTGTATCATATCCTGCCAGCACTTCCTCTGTAAGGCTGAAAAAATGAGGTGCCGTCTCGCAAGTCACTTTTACTCCCCGTTTTTTTGCTTCTCTTATTATCTGAACAGATCCTTTTGTGCTGACATGTGCTATATGAAGCCTGGAATCGACATATTCACAAAGAAGAATATCACGCATTATCATACTCTCTTCACTTATGGAAGGTATTCCATTAAGCCCCAAAGATGTTGAATAATATCCTTCGTTTATTTGTCCTCTTTTCGAAAGGTTATGGTCTTCACAATGTGCAATAAGAGGTATGTTGAACATTTTTATATATTCAAAAGCTCTTCTCATAACCATAGAGTTCATCACTGATGAACCATCATCACTAATAGCACAGGCTCCAGCTGCAACAAGTTTACCAATTTCTGCCAGTTCTTCACCTTTTCTCTGTTTTGTTATACATGCAACAGGAAGCACTTCAACATAACCATCTTTTTCAGCACGCAATTTTATTAGAGAAACAATTCCTTCATTATCAACTGGAGGATTTGTGTTCGGCATGCATGCAACAGTTGTAAAACCACCTTTTAGAGCTGCTCTTGTCCCTGTTTCAATTGTTTCCATGGTTTCAAACCCTGGTTCTCTTAAATGAACATGTATATCAACAAAACCCGGACACACAAAAAGCCCGCTTGCATCAAAAATCTCACATTTATCTTCACTAATGTTAGGGATTACAGAACTGATCCTGTTGTTTTCAATAAGAACATCAGATTTTTTTATATCACCAATGACAGGATCGATTACAGTACCGTTTTTTATTAATATTTTCATTTTTCTTATGCCTCTTCTGAGTTATTCTTTTCTCCTGATATAAGATATAAAACAGCCATACGTACGGCAAGACCGTTTGTAACTTGCTCTAAAATAACAGATCTCTTTCCATCAGCCATACTAGATGATATTTCCACACCGCGATTGATCGGACCGGGATGCATTATTAAAGCATCTTTCTTCATGAAACGCTCCATAGTATCATCCATACTAAACATTGCAGCATATTCACGAACCGAAGGGAAAAGCATACCTGATTCACGCTCAAACTGTACTCTAAGCAGATTAACAACATCAGCACCAGCTATTGCTTCTTTAAGATCATAAGTTACTTTTACTCCCATTTTTTCTACTTCCACAGGTATCATTGTAGGCGGACCACATACAGTTACCTCAGCTCCAAGCTTACTAAGACCCCATATATTTGAACGGGCAACACGTGAATGTAATATATCACCCACGATAGTTATTTTTAAGCCATCAAATGACCCTTTATTTTGTTTTATTGTAAACATATCAAGTAAAGCCTGTGTAGGATGCTCATGACAACCATCACCGGCATTTATTATGGAAGCATTAGTATGTTTGGCAAGCATCATAGGAGCACCTGCACGTGAATGACGCATAACAACGGTATGTATTTTCAATGCTTCCAAATTAGCTACAGTATCGATAAGAGACTCGCCTTTTTGAACACTGCTTGATTTCACTGGTATATTTACAATATCAGCGCTTAACCTTTTTGCCGCCAAAGAAAATGAAGTGCTCGTGCGTGTACTTGGTTCATAGAACAAAAGCACTATTGTCTTGCCTCTCAGCACAGGAGATTTTTTGATCGGACGAAGAGAAATATCTTTGAAAGATTCGGCAGTTTCAAGAATTGTTAAAATTTCTTCTTTTGATAACTCCTCAATACTTAAGAGATGTTTTCTGGTCCATTCATGCATAGGATACTTGCTCCTTCCTTTTCATCACATTCTTTTAAATAAACTTTTACTTTTTCATCCATTGATGTAGGCAGATTCTTTCCTACATAATCAGCTTTTATCGGAAGTTCTCTGTGACCTCTATCTATAAGCACAGCAAGCTGTATTTTTTTAGGACGACCAAAATCATTAAGCTCATCAAGTGCTGCTCTGACAGTACGCCCTGAAAAAAGGACATCATCAACTATTATTACGATTTTGTCGGTTACATCGAAATTTATTTCTGTTTTTCCAACTATAGGCATTACGCTTAGCTGGTCAAGGTCATCTCTGTGAAGGGTAATATCAACAATCCCTATAGGAATATCTATGTTTTCTATTTCTTTTATGTTCTTCTGCAGTCTGGATGCGAGGAAAACACCTCTTGTTCTAACACCGATAAGAGCAAGCTGATTCCGTTCTTCATTTTTTTCAAGTATTTCATGAGCTATTCTTGTTATTATTCTTTTTATTTCATCTTCATTCATAATATTACGAGTTTTCATAAGACCACACCTTTTTAGCCACATTCTTCACAAATTGCCTGCAACTGATTTGTTATGCACAAAAAAAAACCCATCCATTTTGCATAAAATGAATAGGCTAAATTTAATTTTATTTTCATGTATTTTTCCCTTTTTGGTCTCACAGAACCAACTTAAAAGGATTATTTCGGCACATTCTAAAAGAAAGAACAACAATTGTAAAGAAAAAAATTAAACTAATTCTTTTAATTCGCTAACAACTTGAGCAAGAACATCTTTTGAATCACTGTCTTTTTCCATAAGTTCTTCAGCTTTCTTGATGATAGCACTAACTTTATCCTTTTGAGAGGGAGAAGTTCCTGTTTTTAAGTTAGACACCATTCGGTTAAAGCTTTCTGCAATATAAGCAAAAGAATCACCATCACGGAAAAAAAGCTGTTTTTCCTGTCCACTACTTATATCATTGAACAAACGGTCAATACGGGCAAATATTCCATTATATTTATTTTCCAAATAAATATATGCAGAAAAACTGCTAAAACCTACCCAGCAAAGCAGCAGGATCGTTTTAAGAAGAAGTATTACATTCCCATGATGAAGAGCATAGTTAAAGACTTCTGCATTTTCATCATATATATGCTCATCAAAAAAATTTATTATGAACGTCCATCCCAAAAAGATAAAAGCTACTATTATTGAGAATAAAATAAATATAGTGAAGACCCATCTTGTGCGGGTATTGGTAAATAATTTTCTTCTGTTTTGAATCATATGATAATTATGGCTACAGAACTGAAATTTTGCAATAACATTTTTTACCTGAATATTTCACAAAACTTTGTGAAATATTCACACAAAGTGCCGTGATGTGGTTGCATGGCAACCACAAACGGGGTTAATCACGTTCGTTTTATGTTTTTATAATAAATACGTCACGTTTTTTTCTGAAAAAAATAATAACCTTTCTTACAGAAAAAACAGATATTTCATCTATAATAATGAAATATCTGGATTACATGGGAATAGTCTTAAATATATCTTGTAATGAATTCAGGATGAAATCCGGCTTCTCTCTTTCCAAAACATCCTTCGATTGGTATCCGGTAAGGACAGCAATTGTTAAAAGATTTGCTTTTTTACCGGCTTTTACATCATGAACCATATCTCCAATAAAAACAGTCTCCTGTGGATCAAATCCCATTTCTTTAATAACATCAGTAATTGCTGCTTCTTTATCAGGAATATCCTCATAGATCTTAAGAAAATAGCTTTCCCCTGGAAAATATCTTTGGGCTTCCCTCGTTACAAATGAATGAGAACTAAGGACGACAAGTGTTTTATTCTTACCTACAAGCCTTTTCAGTGTATTCTCAACCCCATCGATCGAACCAGGAGTACATTTTTCTTCCACATAATATTTCTTAAAAATATCTCCCATTTCCTTTTCATATTCTATTTCTAAATATTCACGACAAAAATCCATATAGGGGAGACGAAAACGTGATCGGAATTCATCTATAGTCATTGAAGGTTTTTTGTAATGCTCAAAAATTCGCAAATATGTTTTATAAACACAATGAAAGTCATCACTGATGACTCCAGACCAGTCAAATATAAAGTTTTTAATTTTACTACCGTTTTTCATAAGACTTAACCTATAATATAATATATTTTTAAAGAAAATAGTTTATCATAAATAGTTTATCCGTCAATATATCTTGAAATAAGCATTATTTTACTTTAAACTAAATAGAAAAAACGGCATTACATTATGGGATTAGAGATACTTCTCGTTCAATTTATTCAAATAGCTATTCTTACATGCGCTACTTTTTCAGTAGCCATGGTCTTTCTTCTTTTATTTATGCCAAATTTATTTGAAAGAATAGCAAAAACATCAAATTTTATTGTATCAACCAAAAAATTACTTGAACCTTTAGAAATCTCGCGTGAAACAGAGACTAAAACATCTCCATATCTTCATAAGTTGGCTTTTTTGATTTTAATTATATCCGGACTAAGCCTTTTTGTAATTTTATCAAATGATGGTCTTTTTGATACTGCTCATTTTATTAAACAAGGTACCGGCATGGAATGGTTAATATCTATTCTTGTGCAAAGCCTTTCATGGTTCTTTCTTGTTTTCCTGTCTTTCAGCATTATAATTTCTCTTATAATTTTGCTGGCTCCTCAAAAATTTCCAGACATTGCAATTTTTTTTAATCAATGGGTGTCCACAAACAACGTATACAGCAAACTTGATCGTTTTAAAAATTTTGACAGTTTTTTTATGAAATTCAAACTTCCTCTGGGAATAACATGCATATTACTTCTTCTTTATGTCATATATGCATGTTTTATAAAACTTATTATCTTAGGTCAGTAGAAGCTTTTTATTGAAAAGAAATTCCCAATAATCAAAAAACAAATAAGCATCAATCTTCAATTCTCAAAATTTTAAAACAAAAGAAAATTATTAAAATTTAATTTCTAATCCAGGATAACGTACGTTTTACGTGCTTTACTTTTTACACGGGCGGGGGCAAGCCGCCGCCCCTACACACTTTTGTTTTTTATCTTTTACAAGGGGGCGGTTCACGAACCACCCCAACTTTCTCTTTTATGTTCATCATGAACCCTACGTGGTTCATGACTCTGTGCTCTGTGTGTATGTGCTGATAAGTCCTTGAGGGGAGGATGGCAAATTTTATTTTTCTCAGGTTAAAGATTTCTGACTGCACTAACATCATCAATATGTTCCACAGCAAATTCAGTTTTTTTAAAGCCAAGGCCTGCTATCATAGCACCATTATCTCCGCATAATTTTAAAGACGGCCACAAAACATTGATCCCTTTAGAATTACCAGCATCTTTCATTTTTTGTCTCAACCTCGAATTTGCAGCAACACCTCCTGCAAGAATAACAGTTGAAACTTTATATTCCTCTGCTGCAGAGATTGTCTTATGTAAAAGAACATCCACAACTGCCTCCTGAAAGCTTGCAGCAATATCTGCTTTCATTTTCATTTCCATATTTTCAGGCGTAGCATTTATAGAGCGAACTTTATTAATAACAGATGTTTTTAATCCGCTAAAGCTAAAATCATATTTTCTTTTATGGTCCATCATAGCACGCGGAAATTTAAACGCTTCTCTATCACCGTTTCTGGAAACATTCTGAATTACAGGTCCACCCGGATACCCAAGTCCAAGTAAAAATGAAATCTTGTCAAATGACTCTCCTGCGGCATCATCCAAAGTGTGTCCTATTGTGAGAAATTTGCCAAAATCATCCATTTTAACGATTACGGTATGTCCTCCGGATACCAAAAGGGCTATAACAGGTGGTTTTAGTTCTGAAAATTCCATGAAAACAGAAAAAATATGAGCTTCAAGATGATTTATACCTATACAGCGTTTGTTCTTAGATAAAGCTAAAGCATTTGCAAAAGTAATTCCGACAAGCAATGAACCAAGAAGCCCAGGGCCATTTGTTGCTGCGATGTAATCAATATTTTCTAATTTTACACCAGCATCTTTCAAAGCAGATGCAGTAACAGACTCAAGAGTTTCTGCATGTAGGCGGCTTGCTATTTCAGGAACAACTCCACCATATTTTTCATGAGTACTTATCTGAGTCGCTGTTACCACGGAAAGTATATTTGTTCCGTTCTCTACACAGGCAACAGATGTTTCATCGCAAGATGTCTCAATACCTAAGATCAACATAAAACACCTTAAATATATTTATTAGTTGTTAGTTTTTAGCTATTCGTAGTTGGTAAAAAAATTTTAGATTCTTTTCTAAGTTTGCTTTGTCTTTCGCTCCTCATAATGACAAATAAGTTTCACTTGAATGTTTAGAAAATTATTCAAGATCATAAAGATCCTCTAAAAAAACAAAACTGTAACCTTCTTTTTCTGCTTCAGGTACTATTCTTTTTAGTGTTTTTATTGTCAACGGCCTAACATGACCAATGATTATACAAGAAAAGTTCTTTTCAGCCAGCATCAAACATTTATAAAACTGTTCCTTAATATAATCCTCATCAGATTTATTATCAAGAAAGACATCCCTTTCCATATACTTTATGCTCATTTCCCCAGCTAATATATTTGCAGTATCATCATTTACCGTTAAAGAATTCAGAAAAAAAAGTTTTTTACTATCAGCAAACTTAAAAATCTGCTTAACAGCACGACTGTCTTTCATAAAAACAGACCCCATATGATTATTAAAACCACGACAATCCGGAAACTGCTCATAAACAGTTTCAAGACCCTGTTTAATTTCTTCGTCTGTCATCGATGTATATAATGTTTCGGGACCTGGATTGAGTTTATTTGCTTCCATTGGAACATGTATTATTTTTTTCACATATGGGTTTTCTATATCATAAAAAAATTTTGAATATGCAACTGAAGGCAATATGGCAATTGTTACAGGAAATTTTATAGTCATCACATCATGCAGACATTTACTTGTATTTCCGGCATCATCAAGTATAATTGCAATTTTTTTTTCGGAAAGCTGTGCGACTCGTTTTTGAAACAATAATTTTCTTTTTGTACAGCCCGAAGAAAAAAGAGACATTACAACATACAGACAAATACTGTATTTTATAAGACAGGTGAAATTTTTACACACCATTTTAATCTGCATTTTTTTACGACATCTTTTATGAATAACTATGCAGCAGGCTCTTCTTCTGCTACTTCTGCTACTTCTTTCTTATCCAAAAAAACAGATATCCCTTTTATGAGATCCATAGCACTACTTAGCTGGGAATCGATAAAAAGAGTCTCTGTCTTTTCAGGATTATCTATTCGCTCAAGCCTGTGCTTAAGAATTGCTTCTTCATCTTCTTTAGTAAGAACTTTTTCTACATCAGGAATAATTCCTTTCCCATGTATAACTTGGCCCTTAGGTGTAAAGTAACGTGCTGTCGTAAGACGTAAAGCTGATCCGTCTGAAAGAGGAACAACAGATTGTACAGAACCTTTTCCAAAACTCTTTACACCAAGAATAATTCCTTCTTTCCAGTCCTGAACAGCTCCTGCCACGATTTCACTTGCACTTGCACTTCCATTATTAACAAGCACAACAAGAGGACAGTCAATTATTTTTTCTTCCCTTTTACTGTAATACTTTGCATTCTGGTCAGGAACTCTTCCCTCGGTATAGACAACAAGCCTTTCTTTGCCTACTAAAAGTTCCGAGACTCTAACAGCTTCCTGTAAAAGTCCTCCTGGATTATTTCTAAGATCAAGAACAAGACCTTCTATTTCTCCAAAACTCTTTATTGCACTTTCGAGTTCTTCTGATGTGTCTTCCTGAAAATGGAGTATGCGAACATATCCTATAGAAGTATCAGGCAGTATTTGAGCATCTCTAATAGCATGAACCTGTATGTCAGCTCTTGTTATTTCTATATCAAGGAACTCTTTTGTTGAAGGTCTGAGTATGGTTACCTTTACTTTAGTACCTATTATTCCGCGCAGCTGCTTCACAGCTTCCATAAGTGTAATATTTTCCGTCGATTTATCATCTATTTTCAGTATTTTATCGCCTGATTTTACTCCCTGATTAAATGCCGGTGTCCCTTCCATAGGACTAATAACTGTTAAAATACCCTCACGTATAGTTATCTCTATACCGAGTCCTCCAAAATGACCTTCAGTATCAACTTTCATTGCTTTATACATTACAGGATCCATAAACTGGCTATGAGCATCAAGTGAATGCAAAGCTCCCGATAGAGCTCCGTATATAAGATCTTTTGAGGAAACATCCTTTACATAATTCTTCTTTACAATTGTAAGAACATCTGCAAAAAGATGAAGTTTTTCATATAACTCATTCTTTGTATCAGCAAGATTATTTTTTGTCTGATTGCCAAAAGCAAGAGTAATCCCAAGAAGGATTAAAAATAAAAAACCGTAATACAAAATATTTTCCCGTATACTTTTCATGTCATGATCCTTTTTTATTAATAACTTTTCTTGCCGCTGCGCAAATATCCGGAACATCCAGATTATATGCTTTTATTAATTCTGACGGTGTACCTGACCTTCCAAATTTATCCTGAATTCCTATACGTTCAACCGGTACAGGGTGATTGGCGCAAACTGATTCACTTACTGCACTTCCTAATCCACCTATAATAGAATGTTCTTCAATAGTAACAATTGCTCCTGTCTTGACTGATGTAGCTAATATCAGCTGTTCATCTATCGGCTTTATTGTATGTAAGTGTATTACCTCTGCAGAAATATTATTTTTTGCAAGCTCTTCAGCAGCCTTTAAAGAAAAATCAATCATTGTTCCTGTTGATATCAAAGAAACATCATTTCCTTCTTTAAAAACAATACCTTTTCCAAATTCAAAGGGTGTATCATCGGATGTAATAATAGGGTATTTAGCCCTTCCGAGTCTTACATAATAAGGTTCCTTTATCTTAATTATTTCCCGTATTGCTTTTTTTGTCTCTATATAGTCACATGGAATTATAATATTCATATTTGGCAAACTCCGCATTAACGATATATCCTCTACACTCTGGTGAGAACCTCCATCCTCGCCAACTGTAATACCACCATGCGTAGCTACTATTTTAACATTTAATTTACTGAAACAAATAGAGTTACGTATCTGTTCCCACGGTCTTCCCGTAGCAAATATGGCAAAGGTACTTGCAAAAACAGTTTTGCCTGTACATGCAAGCCCCGCAGCGATCCCCATCATGTTTTGTTCAGCTATACCAACATTAAAAAAACGTTCCGGATAAGAATCACCAAATTTTTTAGCTCTTGTTGAACTTCCAAGATCAGCATCAAGGACTACAATATTTTTATTATCTTTACCGAGCTCCACAAGTATTTCACCGTATGCATCACGTGTGCCTTTGTTCACTGTGTTCTCTTTCATTCTATCTCCTAAGCCTCAAATACCGTTTATTTCTTCTATAGCTTTTTGTATTTCTTCTTCAGTTGGTGTTGCTCCATGAAAAGAAAGATTTCCTTCCATGAAAGAAACTCCTTTTCCCTTTATTGTATTTGAAATAATTATAGATGGCTTTTCTTTTTCCTGTTTTGCAGCACTAACTGCCTGGAAAATATGCTCATAGCTATGTCCGTTTATCACCTGAACATGCCATCCAAAAGACTGCCATTTATCCTGAAAGTTAAGTGGTCCTATTATATCTTTCACTTTTCCTTCGATCTGCAGCTTATTAAAATCCAGGAAAACTATAAGGTTGTTCAGTTTATTATGGGCCGCGAACATTGCAGCTTCCCAGACCTGTCCTTCCTGAGATTCTCCATCACCTATAATACAATATGTAAAATATTCCTTATCATCTATTTTTCCTGCCAGTGCTATTCCGCATGCAGCCGAAAGCCCTTGCCCGAGAGAACCTGCCGACATATCTATACCAGGAGTTGACTTCATATCAGGATGCCCCTGAAGATGAGATCCCAATTTTCTTAATGTATCAAGATCTTCAACCGGAAAGAACCCTTTAAAAGCAAGTACAACATATAGTGCAGGACATGCATGCCCTTTACTTAACACAAACCTGTCTCTTTCAGCCATTCGCGGTTTTAAAGGATCATATTTCATTATACCGCTATAAAGAGCTACTATTATGTCCGCAGACGAAAGAGAACCTCCTGGATGACCGGAACCGGCTAACCCAAGTATCTGAACTATTTTTTTTCTTACCTTTTGCGAAAAGGTCTTTAACTCATTTAATTTTTCGTTGCTTAACACAGCATTCCAGCCTTTTTTATATCATTTTAAGTATTGATTAAGTGTATTTACTCTTCGTTACAAAAAAACTTTAGAATTGCACACCAAAAAGTACAAAAGTTTCGCATGTTTTTATTTGTTTGTAAAGATAAAATATTAGACAATTATAACAAATATATTATTATTTTTACTTGTTCACTTTATCTTATTTTGTTATAGTACGAATTCTAAAAGAGGTAACTATGTTAATAGAAGTGTTAAAATCAAAAATCCATCAAGCAAAAATAACTCAATGCAGCATTAATTATAATGGAAGCCTTGGGCTTGATGAGGCTTTTACTGAACTTGCAGGACTAAACGAATACGAAAAGATTTTAATAGCTAATCTCTCTAATGGGAAAAGACTGGAAACATATATTATTATAGAAGAAAGAAATAGCGGCATAGTAAGTCTCAACGGAGCCGCAGCACGTCTGGGCGAGATCGGAGATAAAATAATCATTCTCTCCTTTGGTTTAATGAACGAGGAAGAAATAAAATCATTCAAGCCTAAAATAGTTTTTATGGATGACCAGAACGTACCCAGCGTAAAAGCGTGATTCGTAGTTCGTTCAAGGAGCGCTAACGCACGATTAATTAGTAGTGAATGATGTGAAGGAAATTCGTGATTTCAAAAAGTGTAAGAACATCCCTTACCTGTCTCCCCTTAAAATATAAAATAAAAGTAGAAAGTATGTAGGGACAAGGCTTGCCCTTGTCCGTTTAAAAGTAAAAATTTATTAATATAATATCGCGTACTAGCATTAATTAAATAAACTAATCAGTAAACAATTTAACTAGTTAATCAACGGACTTTTCAGTTAAATAGTTCATGGTATGCTTTGATAAATTATTATAATGGTGCACATTGAACGAACGACAAATTACGAAACACGCACCTTACATGTTTTTATTATTATAAAGACGCAGTTTTGAATCTATCGAAAAACAAAGCATCTTCTGATGAGCGCCGTCATGGATTCTTACAGAAAGATTACCTGCGGATTCAAATTTAACCTGCTGCTGTGCTTTTGCTTTTTCTCCCGCAGCATTTTCTGTATAAATCCAATTATCATCGATCTTTTTTATACGGTACCCATTATAATATATTTGAATAATATGATCATAAACATCTTCAATATTATTTAAACTCAATTTATTAAATGTATTATCTTTTCCATTTCTTTTTTTAAACAATTTAGAAAGACCCTTTAGATTATGTAGTATTTGAGCCATATAACCTTTTTGTATATCAAGGAAATTCTTTTTTCTGCTTCCAATAACGATCGGTTTTCTCATCACATCACCTTAAATAAATTTATTATAATTAGATAATATAGAATACTATCACATTTTTTTCAAATTAAAATTATATATATAACTTTATGCTCTTCCCATATACTCGCCTGAACGTGTATCTACCTTGATAAGTTCACCCTCCTCAATAAAAAGAGGTACATTCAAAACATATCCTGTCTCAAGTGTTGCAGGCTTCTGCACATTTGATACGGAATTTCCTTTTGCACCCGGCATGGTCTCAGCAACTTTAAAATTCAGGCTCGGAGGAAGATCCAGTAAAATTGGTTCATTATCATAAAAGTCGACTTCTACTTCACATTCAGGAACAAGATAATTAGCATTGTCTCCAATAAAAGTATCTTTTATTGGCACAGATTCATAAGTCTCAAGATCCATAAAATAAAAGTCACCTCCATCCTTGTATAAAAACTGCATCGTCTTGCCCTCAAGCCTTATATTATCTACGGTCTCTGATGAGCGAAAACGGTTATTGAGAGTCTTGTTAGACCGCAGATCTCTTAATGTCGTTTGTATATATGCCCCGCCTTTACCGGGCTTTATATGCTCCTTTTCAAGAACAATGCAGATGGAGTTATTAAAATTAATAACTGTACCCTTTTTTAAGTCATTCCCTGTAATCATCTTAAACACCCTCCTTTGCTTCAACTACAACAAAAGCAGCAGCGATCCCTTCTGTATGAGATATTGAGATTTTTATATTATACTTTTCCATATTAAAATTTTTAGCTTTTACTTTTAATTTAGGCTCGCCTGAATGTGTGTTTATCGTTTCAATATCCTTAAGAGCCAACTCCGAGACAATTGAATTTACTGCCTTGTAAAATCCTTCTTTTACTGCAAAACGACCTGCAAAATGAGTAAAAGGATCCTTGAATTTATTGCAATATTCTATTTCTGTTTCTGAAAAAGTACGTTCTATAAAACGATTCCCGTTTTCCCCCTGAATAATTTTTTTAATACGGTTTACGTCTACAATATCTACTCCTATGCCTACGATCATTAGTCTTTTTCTCCAATAATAAGAATAGACTTTGCAAAATCAACACTAAAATACTCGTGAATATAAGAAGTTATATAAAGTCTGACAAATCTCTTAAAAAACGAATCATTATATATCCTGAAAATATTTTTAACATCAAAGCCTACATAGCTAAGAAGCCCGCCTATCTCATCATATCTGTATGAGACCTTATGGGTACTTTCCCAATAACGATTCGGATGAAAGACATTAGGTGTAGTTAAAACAATCTTACCGCCAATTTTAAGAACGTTATGAATATTTTTCAGCATATCTACACCATTTGTAAGATCAAGATGTTCTATGACTTCAAAAAGAAAAACAATATCAAACTTTTCTTTTATATCTTCAAATGAATAATAATCATGCTCCTTGCTGCGGTCTATATCCATACTTTTATATGTAAAATCATTGCAATAGTTTTTCAACTTATCTTTAAGCCCACGATTATAAGAACCCACATCAAGAACATTCATCTTTTCAGTTATAACATTTTTAATAGCATACATTGGCTTTTTTTGAACCGTCACTTTCCAAAAATTCGGAAAATTTTCTCTTATTACTTTTCTGGATTCATAAAGCATACTCCAACTGTCTTTTATAGTCATTTTCTAAATCTTCCTTTGTTTTTTTCTTATATTTTTTTTTAAAAAATGCTTCATTGTATGTTTTTTTATCCGTTCTGTTTTCTTATATATAGGAACAATATAATCTTTATAAGAAACTTCCATTTTAGCACAATAAGATTTTAAAAACCTTAACCTACACTTATTTTCAATCCCGCATAGATCTGCAGAATAGTTTAAAGATGATAGATCCTTAATGCGCCATCTTTTCAGCCTTATATTATGTTTTTTTATTCTCTGAAGGTCAATTAAATAAAGGAGTGGGTCTTGAACATCTTTTCTTTCTTCATATAATATATGACCCAAATATAGATCTTTATGAAAAAGATTGTTTGAATGCAGCGTAAAAACTATATTTACTAGATTATTTATTATCTTATATTTAACCTTAAAAGAAATTTTTGACCATAATTTTGCCGCAACATCTTCAAGCCTTGGAAGCTTTTCAAGAGATTCTGTAAGAAGAAAAGATTTAACAGGAAGTCCAAATATTTTTTTCTCCCCATAACCTAATGGTGTTAATGTGCTAATTCCTAATGTCTTCAAAAGATGCATGTTATCAAACTCTTTCCTTGCTTCAGATCTTTTTAAAACAAATATCAGGTTTAATAGCATTGTTAAAGAAATACCATCATATATTTTAAGAAAGATATTTCTTCTTCCATCACAGACCATTTTATATACCGCACGATAACGGTTACGTTTATAGCAAAAATCATTTTTAAACTTCAGAATATCGTCAAACGTCTTCAAGTTTAAGTCTTGTAAAAAATTTTTGCACTCTTGATCATTTATAATTTGCATAGTTTCTCCTGAATAAACAATAAATTTGCATTATATCTTAAAGACTAACCAGCACCAACGGAAAAATTCAAAAATTTAAAAATGTTTAATAAGTTCATAACTTCTTTTCATGAAGCCTGTTATAAAGAAATAAAAACTATAATCTTGATGATAGGCTGCTTTTAGATTAGAATAGTAGCTATGACAAAATATCTAAAATCCCTTGATTTTATAGTGATCGGTACTCTTGTAATATTTGGAGTAAGCCTAATAGCTTTCGGAATATTATATGATAGCTATCTATACAAAATGTTCCGGGAAAACCGGACCATTTTGAACCTTTATAGTAAGGACATGATACAATCAATTAATAAGGAAAAACCACGCGAGATTTTTGCCGCACTTATAATTACAGAAAAATATAACAATATCATGGTGCAGAAAAAGCTCACCTTTTATTTAGTTTTTTTAATCGGTCTTATACTTTGCCTGCTGGCAATGTTTTATCTTATTTCTACTGTTCTTAATTCTATCATAAATGAAATGCTCCGGCTTGAGAGCAAACTGGAAGATTATAAAACAAAAAGTCAAAAACTCGCCTAAGCTTAATCCGGTAAAATAGATTATGGATGGACAAAACGGACAATACTATTTAAGTTGCAGCAATTGCGGTAAAAAAACACCAAAAGAAAATTTAAATTGTATTTATTGCGGAAATATAATTTATACAAGCAACGGAATATTTACAATGTTTCATTCACCAAAAGGTAAACTATTTCTTATTTTTACAGCTTTTTTTCTGCTAGTTCTTTTTTTAGCCTTTCTTTTTTAACCTATATATTCATAAAAATGGCCGAAGAATTTTATAACATTTTTGTATCACCGTTTTTCTCATTACAAAATGACAATAAGAAAATTGACGGGATAATATATAGTGTGATTATTGTAGCAAATAATAACCCCCAGCTGAAAGCCAACGACATCGGAGAAATCATTTTTTCATATCCGCCCAATCCATAAGCCATGGGCAAAAGACCACCTAAGGTTGTAAGGGTTGTCAGCAGTATTGGCCTTAATCTTTGTGAAGCAAGCAATGCTATATTATTGATCCGGGAAGTCCCCTGTGACAACTTATTAATGTTTGAGGAAAGCGTATCTGTCATAACTATGGAATCATTAACTACAACTCCGGTAAGACCAACCGCTGCAAGAAGTACAAACATAGATACAGGCTGTCCATGTAATAAAAGAGCTATAACAATACCTATGACGCAAAACGGAACAACAGCTATTATTATAAGAGCATTCTTCCAGGAATTGAGGAACAAAGAAAGCACTAAAAATATACCAACAACAGCCATAAAAACCGCTATTTTCATATCCTTCATTATTATATTAGTTTTCAAAGCTTCTCCGGCTATTTCAATAATGACTTCTTCAGGTATTTTGTTTGAACTATCTATACGTTTCTTGATTATTTTCGCCGCATCGATGGCAGATATTTTTGATTTCCTGAGTGAAGCAGACAGGGTAATGCTGCGCAATCCGTTGCGATGAAGAATCTCAAGTTCCGAAGCTTTTGTATCAAAACTGATAAATTTATCGAGTGACACCAGGGATCCCGTCGAGTTCTTAACACCAATTTTTTCCAGTATCTGCTTACTTTTCCGGCTTTCTTCATCAAGCAAAAGACGATACTCTATTTTTTCTTCCAATGTCTGTATATCTGTTACTATATGGCCTTCATAAGCTATCCTTAATACCTGTGCAACATCTTCTGTAGATATCCCGATCAAAGCCAGCTTATTTTGATCAAGATTGATGACAAGTTCCTCTTTCCCGGGTTTTCTTGAATTGTCTATATCAGCAACACCGAGATCTTTCATATCTTTTAAAATATTCGCTATAACCTTCACAGCCTTATTAAGATCATTATCATCATTGGAACTAAGATGTACCGTTATCGGCTTATCCTGTATAGGACCTACTTTCTTTGTTTCAAAAAATATGCGAATATCTTTTGGAAATTTATTTTTTTTCTTAATTTCAGCGATTATTTCAGCTGCTGTCCTGTTTCGTGAAATATCCGGGGTCAAGAATACATTTATGATAGCCCAATTTTCGTGATCACCGTAATTTTTTGTTTTTGAAGTTGAATGATGGCCGATTCTTGAAGTAAAAGATTCCAATTCATTTTCAGGCAACTTTTTTATTCTTTTTTCAATATCCTTAACTATATTTTCCGTATCAATCAAACTGTAATTATTGGGACATTCCACTTTAATATAAAAAGTCTCTATTGCTGATTGCGGAAACATTCTGAATTTCAAAAAAAGTTTTGCTGATAATAAAGATGCCGCAAGAAGCAGTACAGAAAGTCCCAAAAACAGGATTTTTTTCTTGAGAACGATAATAAGAGATTTGCGGTAAACATTTTCCAGCTTTAACAACCAGCCCGATTTTTCTTTTTTACCGAATTGCCGGCCAGATGCTATATGGTGGGGAAGAAAAAAGAAAGATTCAATGAGTGATACAATAAGGATCATTATTACGATTACAGGTATAGCGACCACAAATTTTCCGGGCCTTCCCCCCAAAGACATCAGGGTCATGTAAGCAATGATCGTTGTAAGAGTAGAAAGCGTTATAGGAATGATAAGGTCTTTTACAGCAGAATAAGCTGCTTCTTTAGGAGGAAGACCGCGTTCCTGATAAAATATTATTTTATCTGAAACAACTATGGCATCATCTACGACTATGCCCAGAACAACTATCAGCCCTGCCAGCGCGATTGCGCTGAATGTAATGTTAAACATGGGAAAAACTGTAAATGCCGCTATAAAACAAAAAGGTATACCAAAAGCAGTCCAGAAAGCGGCTTTTCTATTCAAAAAAAGAAAAAGCAGTATCAATACGATCACAAAACCTGAAATTGCATTGTTAAAAAGCAGCCGGAGGCGCATTCGGGTTGTTTTTGACTGGTCGCTAACAAAAGAATAATTATATTTTTTACCTAATACATCAGCAGTAACTATTTTGATCTCTTCAATTGTTTTGATTATATCTGCATCAGGTTTTTTTTTCACAACCAAAGAAATGCCATTCTCACCGTTGTTTCTGATCTTTATTTTATGGTCTTTCTCAGTAAGTTTTACCGAGGCAACCTGATGAAGCCTAACTGTCTTCTGCTCAAAATTACTTCTTAAAATAACATCTTTTACTTCCATAGGATCTTTGAACTTGTTCAGGATCATTATGTTTTTCAGCCCCCTGTATGACTCCAGGGTGCCAGAAGTAGATCTAATATTCCTTTTACGTATAGATTCAGCTATCTCAGGAAGTGAAAAATAGGTTTCATTCAGTGCATCCGGATCTGCTTCTATATGAATCTCCTTGTCAAAATAACCGATTTTATCAACACCGGAAACAAGAGGTATTCTCTCAAGAGCAAGCTCAAGTTTTCTTGCGTTCTTCCTTAGAACCTCGTGATCTTCATCAGATAGCGCTATTTCTATAATCGGAATATCATCAGTTTTAAGTTCTTGCACTAAAGGTGCATCTTCCACTTCTGTAGGAAGATCATTAACTGTCTCTACCGCATCTCTTATATCCCGGACGGTCTCTTCTATCTCCTTTTTAGAATAAGATTCATCCAGTTGGATAAAGATAGAGGACATATTGTCCGCTGAGACAGACTCAATATAATCTATCCCTGTTATTTCGTTTATTTCTTCTTCAAGCGGTATGGTGACATTGAGTTCGACATCTTCAGGCGCGGCTCCCGGATATGTCGTAGTAACCAGTATCTGATTAAGTTCTAAACTGGGCATTCCTTCCTTGGGAATTTTATTAAAAGAGATCAGTCCCAGAAAAAACAGCCCGAAAACAAATACGTTGACAGCGATTTTGTTATTGAGAAAATATTTAATAAGTATATTCATTTTATTTAAACTCCAGATCAATAAATGCAAGGTTTCTATAATTTTTATATAGATATAACATATTTTCTATATAAAAATCTAAGAATAAATATTATCAGATATAGCAATCTATAAAAATGTATACAATATTAATAATGATTCCTATTTAATGTAAAGACATGAATTACCACGGACTCACGTCCGTGGCTCTCTGCGGAGGCGGGCAGAATTCTTTTTTTTAATGACCAATACCGTTGGCAACCCTTTAACACCAAAATGATCCAGCACTTCTTTGGTAAAAGGTTCTGACGGGTTCTCAGCCTGGAATTTGACTTTGATAAAATCTTCCAGAGTTCGGACAACATCCGGATCACTTAAAGTGCGCTTCTCAAGTGCCGCGCAGTTCTTGCACCAGCTGGCCCAAAAATCTATTAAAATAGGCTTATTCTCTTTATCCGCTCTTTTAAGAGCCGCTTCCAAATCTGTAATCCATCCTTTATGAACAGAAGAAATATCGGCTGTTGAAGATATTTCTTCTGTTCCTCCACTGCTTTGAAAAAGACGAAAAGCCAAATATCCATAGTAAACAGCCAGAAGCAATATTAAAATACCAAAACCATTCTTGACATAATTCATCCATCTACCGGGTTTTGGTAAGAATGAAAGTCCGGCTCCGGCAAATGGCCATGGCAGTCCCATCCCTATTCCAAGTATGAAAGGAAGAAAAAGCCCCAGAATCTGTCCTCTAGCATACATCTCGCCTGAAAAAAGTAGAACCGAAAGTACAACAGGAGCAATGCAGGCCCCTGCCAAAAGCGCTACAATCCCACCCATAAAAAAAGGAAGAAATATATTTCCACCTGTTTTACCCATTTGTGACTTTGGACGATAACGGGTCAAATCGATGTTCATGAATCCGAACATTCCCAGAGCCAGAAGCACAAAAATAAAACAAATTACCGCATTGAACCAGGGTGAAGCATTAAGAGTACCCAATGTCGAACCGGTCACTACAACAAATACCCCGAGAAGACCATAAGCTACCGCCATTCCCAAACCATATATACCGCCCGTAAAGAAACCCTGGCCTCGTGAACGGGCCTTTGCACCTGCACCAATAATGGCAAGGTTTATCGGTATTAAAGGAAGAATACAGGGCGTAAGATTCAAAGCAAAACCTCCAATTAATATCAACAATACTACTACCCAGATACTTTTATCCGCAAAAGAGGACACCTCTCCAGAACAACATTTTTTTTCGTAATCAGAGCTGCTCAGTTCATTAATAAAATCCTCAGGTTTTATAAAACCTGTTATGCGTTTAATAACAATATAATCCTCGAACCGCATCTTCCACCCGGACTTTTGTGTACCGAGCAAAGCACGGAAAGAATCCTTGGCAGGGCTATCTTTTTTCTCTGTTATGCTGAGATTAAAACTTCGAGATTGGGGTAAAAAACAGACCAAGCCGCTGCACCCCTGATAATTAACAGAAATCGATAGATCTTTAGACTCAATTAATCCCTGAACATAATATTTTTTTGAAAAATCTTTTATGTAGATCATGCCCTCATCTGTCTCAAACGCATCCTTTTGTTTTTCCTTATCCGGTATTACAAAAGGAATGAGCTCAGCTGTGGAAGGAAGCTCAACTTTTATCTGAAAAGATTCTTTATAAATATGATAGTCCAATGGAAGCTTACAATGAACGGTCAAAAGAAGTTTATCATCCTGAAAGCGCTGAAGAAATGCAGAGATCTCAGGCTCTGTCTCGGCAAAAGCCTGCGGGAGACAGATAAAAAGGAAAAGCAGCAAAATAATAACTTTTTTCATCTTATTTATATATCCTTTTACATCCTGTATCGTGCATCTTTGCTCCTTCTGTTTTTGCTCTCTGCATTTTCCGATTTTTCGCCCCTCTGCCCTTTGTCTTCTATCTTCTTTTTTCTGACTATGGACTATCGTCTCTCGACTTTCTTACTTTTTTTTATATCGCGTCAGCGCTCCAATCACAATTCACGAATCACGAACGACGCTACCCGTTTCTTATTTCTATCTTATTTATACATCGAACATCCAGCTATCATAAAATCTTTTCTGGTATCCCTGCATAATATCAAGATCTAAATTTCTTTCATTTACATCATTTTCTTTAAAAGATATTTTATATTGCATACAGTACTTTATAAGTTCATCTTTTGCCTGTGTTATTTCCCTGAATTTTTTTTCACAGAATTTTTTCTTTTCTTCTGAACATTTATCCGGATGATATTTCTGCACAAGCCCTCGATATGCTGTTTTGATTTCCTCAATTGATACTTCTTCATTCAGCTCTAAAAGGCGGCGCGACTGATCAATTTTATCAAATAAGCCACTAGACATTTTTGATTTTCTCCTAACTTATATATAATGCTCATTAAAACTCTTTAGATTTAACATAATCACTTGCAAAAATACCCGCAACGCAACCTTCCCCTACAGCTTTTGCAAGCTGGAAAGGCGGGCCGCAAATATCACCCGCAGCAAATATACCTGCAACATTTGTTTCCTGTTTTTTATTGGCAGCGATATAGCTGTAAGTTTCTTTGTCTAATTCAACGCTTAAAGCACTGAATAGTTCAACAGCGCTTTTGGCTCCTCTTTCAATAAAAAGTCCGTCGACTTCAATACTTTTATCATCTATTAAAAGGCAACTTGTCATTTTTTCTTCATCGCCTTTGATCTCTTTTACCCACTGGCTGCTTACCTGAACAATAGAAGACGCATCCAGCCGCTGCTTTAACTTCTCACTGATATCAAGTTGTTTATAAATAAGAATCACTTCTTTTGCATAAGCTTCCATCAATATTGCACCCATTGCTGCAGCACTGCCGTTTCCTACAACAGCGACTTTTTTATTTTTAAAAAAACCAGCATCACATTCCACACAATAGCTTACGCCTTTTCCATGATATTTATTTTCACCTTTTACGTTCAACGTGTTTTTTGTGACCCCTGTTGCAATAATTATTGCTTTTGCCTCAAAATTTTCTCCACTTTCCAATTCTATATAAAAAAAACCATTTTTTTTATCTTCGATCTTAACAATATCTTCTTTCTTAAAGATAACTCCAAAATTCTGAGATTGCATACAGCCTTTTTCTAAAAGCTCCCATCCCTCGCTAAGTAATTCTCCACAACAGTAATTTTCAACTTTTGCTCTTTTTAAACTGCTGTTACCTACTTTTCCTGCAACTACAACCTTAATTTTTTTGCGTGAAGCATGTATGGCGGCCTGTAAACCAGCCGGGCCTGAGCCGATAATAAGAAGATCTGTTTTCATAATTTAATCTCTTTCTAGTTTTTAAAAACCTCATCTAATATCTCTATTATCTGCTTTTTATTTTGTATACTGCTTGTAGCTTTTACGACTTTACCATTCTTAAAATAAACAGTAAAAGGTAACCCCATAAAAGAAGCGCAAACCGGTAAACCCCTAATAAATGATGCTACAGGAATGTCAAAATCCATATCCCTCATCTGAACATGGGGATATTTTGATTCAAGGTCCTGCATAACACCGTAGACAGGAATACACATCGGTCCCATTCGCCCGCAACAAATCATAACATTTGCATTGTTTTTTAATACATCTTCCAACTCAGAATTACTTTCAATATGTTTTAAATCTGTTCTTAACATAAATTTTCTCCTTATTTTATAAAACTAAATAAAAACCCTAAAAATGCTCCGTAAATGGCACCTCTTAGAGGAGTGCTTGTCAAAGGACATGCACCGCTCGCACATTTCCCGAAATACCCCATTAACATTCCAAGCATTGCTCCGATAAAAATCCCAGCAAAAATTTTCATCCCATTACTGCTCCTTTTCATTTAAAACTGTCCCGTCTTTAACATAACCAATGTACAGGCATTAAGTGTAATGATCCCCTGTTCCTGCGCTTTTTTTTCCAAATCACTATTCTCTGCTCCCGGGTTGAAAATGATCCGCCTGGGTTTATGGGCAATAATATCATCCGCCAAAATATCTGATATTTGCTTCCCCACATACATCGTAATAGTATCAAGAGAAAAATCAATATCCTTTATTAAAGGATAAACATTTATGCCTTCAATATTCTTTATCTTTTTATGAACCGGAAAGACCTCATGCCCCTTCTCTTTTAAAAGCATTACTGCTTGATAGGAATACCGGTGATGCTTATTAGAAGCCCCTACAACTGCAACTTTCATTTCATCACTCCTTTGTGACTCGTATTTCTTTTCGTAACAACAATTTGTGAGAATTACGAGTTAAAGCGCTTATCACGACAAAAGATCCATCGCCATAACCTTTTTTAACAGGTTGAATATCTTTTACATCTTTAAGCTGGTTAAAAATAGTCTGTCCTAACTGAAAAGCACTAAAGCCTGCCTTTTTTAAATGCAACATAACTTCATCAGTCGAATAAAATTTCGCAGATTTATAGAAAACGCTTTCATTCTTATGCTGTTGATACTGCCTTCCAATATCACTGCTTTTATCCACAAATCCTATTATGAACCGACCGTTTGGTTTTAATATTCTATAAGCTTCCCTAAAAGAAGCATCCAGATCATCAACAAAACATATACTTGTTACCATCAAAGCAAAATCAAAAGTATCATCCGCAAACGGCAGATTTTCAGCTATACCGTTAATAACTTTAAGTCCGCGCTTTTTAGCTATCTTCCGCATTTGGGGAGATGGATCAACCCCTGTTTCAATTCCCAATGGAATAGCAAACCGGCCACTCCCTGCACCGATCTCAAGACCATTACCATGTTCTGGTAAATACGTTTTTACAATCGCTAACTCAGACTGATAAACCAAGGGATATTTTTCAAACCACTTTTCGTATTGATCTGAATTATTTTCAAAAAGATCATTTTTTGTCATCTTCATATTCATATCATTCCTCGTTAACACAGAGCTCCCGATATATTATTGCTTTACTTGTCCTGTAAGCCAAATAACTAATTATCAAAGATAAAATAATTAATAAAATAAAAGCTAATATTTTAAAAAAAACATAACCTGTTTTATGGTACATTAGCATGGTCGCAATTGTTATTGCGGACATTGGGAAGGAATATGCCCACCAGGATAAATAAAACTTTATTCTCGAAAACATTTTTACTTGAGCAAAAATAAATATTAACAAAAAAAGAGAAATATAATATAAAATTCTCGAAAAAGGATCAATCAATCCAGTTAAATTTACATAGGCAATAAAAGCAATCGCCGGCGGAGCAAAAAGGATAAAAAATGTTGGAATTAATTTTTCAGGGATTGGATCATGAAAAATTAACCGATTAAAGACAATAACAAACAACGTTAACCACATGATCAATCCGATACTAAAAAAAAACCATGAAATTTCCACAAATCCATGTTTAATGCCCGCAATTGGTACTATAACATTTCCTACAATAGGTATAAACCATGCCGGATTCATGTGGTGGTATTCTATTTTTGAATTTTTCAACCATATTGATAAAACAATTATCGAAAAAGAAAGTTGTAAAATCGTTCCAATGATCCATAACACCCTAGATATTTGCATATTGATATTGAGATATATTATGCTTGCGATTAAAATTATCTTTGCCAAAATTGGAAAAAAATTAATCTTAATAGGATGCTCTAATTCTTTTTTTAATTCTTCAGGATAATTGAACACTTTAATCAAATAGATTGTTAAAATTATAGTGAAGACAGCTATTGTTAAATATAAAACATACGCATAACAATGAAAAAGTTTAAGAATATGTTCCGCTTTTTGCAGCACCAAAGCATATCCAATCAACCCGAGAGTTATGGAGAAAAAACTAATTGAAAAATTCTTTAATCTAATGTCTTCACTTATCTCTTTTGTCATTTTCTTAATCACCTTTCATATAACAAATTAAAAAATATTTATCCTAAGACAATATGCTGCCTGTTTTCGCCCTCATGTATCATTGCCTGAACTTCATCATAGTGTTCTAACAATAAATGTTTTGCTTTTTCGACTTCATTATGGCGCACAATAACAGGAACAAAATTTCTGACCATTCGATTAATATTAGGACCAAATCGTTTTGAAACAATAACAGAAACGCTTTTTTCCAAAAGCAATTCCTTCATATTGGAAGCCTTTATCTTATCACCATGAACATCTTCATCATCTTCTTCTTTTTCGCGAAAAGGGTTCTTAATAGTTTCGCTATATGTAAAACCATCCTTTTCCACACAATACAAATCATATTGGCAGGCATCTCCAAAATGCCTCCCCATTAAAAAAATACCATCATCTGTCGCTATAGCACAATTCATTTTTTTCCTCTTTTTATATTAAAATTTACCGTTTAAAAAATCCCATCCATACTACCGCATTCTCCTGCCGGCTCCATGTCCGCGCAACAAAGGATTTTCGCTGTTGGGCCGTATGGTCTTCTGAGGGCAGGCAATAATACATGCACCGCATTTTATGCACTTATCCTGATCGATCAAAGCACTTTGCCCTTTTATACTAATTGCCTGAACAGGACAAACAGGCACACAAGCCTTACAATTAGTACATAATTCTGATTTTACAAAAGGCATTTTTTTACTTCCTTTCTATTTATTAAGCTCACCTGTTTTTTCAATATAATTAAACTGTAGTCATCGGTTAAAATTATGAAACATTTTTCACTTTTTGAAGAATTTCTTCTGCACAAGCCACCATAAGATTATTTGCCGGAAAAAACGATTGGTACGGCTGTGCAGAATAGCTGAAATGAACCAGATCAGAGACCTTAATACCATACTGAACAGCCATTGTTATTAAATCTACTTTATCTGTTACCGGTTCTCCGCCAACCACCTGACCTCCTAGAACACGCAAAGAATCTTTATCTGCAATCAATTTCATTCTTACTTTTTTAGCAAACGGCATAACAGGAAAAGCCGTGGTGAATTCGGCATACCCGGTAACAACTGAAAAATTTTCCCTGGATTTTTTTTCAGTAAATCCTGTACCTCCTATAAAATAATGCTCTATCTTGGTTGCCGCACCATTAAAAAAACCTCTATATTCTCTAGTATCACCAAGAATATTCTTCGCTGCAATTTTCCCCATGGGCACAGCATTGGTCGCTAATTTTCCTCCTATCACATTACCCGAAATTCCGCTTTTAAACTGAACACAATCACCGACCGCATAAACATCTTTAATATTGGTTTCCATCTTTTCATTGACAATAATACCGTCTTTTTCTACAGACAGATCAGTATCTTTAAATAGATCAATCTCAGGCTTCATGCCTACAGCAAAAACAACAACTCCTTCTTCACTATCAGAACCATCTGCGTTAAAAGAAATTTCTTTGCCATTTTCTAAGACCACACCAGACACAGCACGTTCACCCTTTAAAGCTCTGACTCTATCTCCCAGAATAAGATGTATGCCGGAATTTTTAAGAGTATCCTGAGTATCTTTAACCATCTCTATATCCATCATCTGAGGAAGCACATGGGACTTCATATCAATAAGATAAGTCTCTATTTTTGCGTTATTTAATGCCTGAGCAAGCTCTATTCCTATGGCCCCGGCTCCTACAACAACAGCTTTTTTTATACCAGCATCCCTATAGGCTAAAAGAGATTTTAAATCATCTTCCGTCTTAAAGGTAAAAACACCTTTTAATGATGAACCCTCTATTGGCGGCAACAGAGGAACAGCTCCTGTTGCAATAACAAGCTTTTCATATGTGTAGCAGTCTCCCTTTGCCGTAACAACGCTTTTTGATTCAAAATCCACTTCTATAGCTTTATCACGAATAAGAACAGCACCAGTATTTGTAACAATTGCGTCCTTTTTTAGACTTTTATCAAACGGAATGATGTTTTCTATCACATATGGCATGGCGCAGTAAATCATAGAATAATCTTCCGGCCGGATAAGCGCGACTTTTTTTCTGTTGCTAATATTTTTTGCAATCGTAATAGCTGCCGGCCCGCCTCCAATAATCAACACTTCAATATCTATCATAAAACCTCTTTATTAATTGTAGACAACATCATTTTAAAAAAATTGCTTCTTAACTTATAACTCAACAAATAATCAAAATGGACAACAGCCCGTTGAACATGATTGACCGCCATGAGATCCTTTAACCTTTATAGCAGGAGCTGTAATCAGCTTAATAATATCCTTGCTGTAACATTTGGGACACTCTAGCCTGGATTTTTCTTTAGTGACACCTATTAAAAGATCAAATATTTCTTGGCATTCCTGGCACTCATATGAAAAAATCATAACTTCCTTCTTTCTTTTAGTATTTAGACTTCTTCTCTATTTCCTATTAAACAAATTGTGACACCATAGATTCTAACTGAGATTTAGAAAGCGCACCGATTTCTTTTTTTACAACTTTACCGTTTTTGAAAACAGCCAGAGTCGGAATACTCATTACCCCATAATCACTCGATGTTTGAGGTGCTTCATCCACATTTATCTTACAC
The DNA here is from genome assembly GCA_023144635.1 of Candidatus Auribacterota bacterium. Taxonomy (GTDB): domain Bacteria; phylum Auribacterota; class JAFGBW01; order JAFGBW01; family JAFGJP01; genus JAGLFH01. Next base: position 156,631 of record JAGLFH010000062.1, read on the forward strand.
ACTTTTAATCTGCCATCATATTCCTTTGCAATTTCTTCAACTGTTGGTGCTATCATGCGGCACGGCGCACACCAAGGGGCCCAGAAATCCACCAATACCGGAAGTTCTGATTTTAAAATTTCATTTTCAAAATTCACATCTTTTACATTCTTTTCCATCTTACTCCTCCTTTTACAATTTTCATTTATCGTTATATCCTAATAATACGATCAATAAAATAAAAAAAATTATTGGTTCAGCACACGCACGATATTGCGCACTTTCTTATCAACAACCCTATAACATGTCCTTACTCCTTCCTTTTTAGCAACAACAATACCTCTACTTTTTAATATTCCCAAATGCTGAGATGCTGTTGACTGGGGAATGTTCAGCACATCTACGATCCTGTTAACATTACATTCATTATTCATAAGACCTTCTACCATTTTTAACCGAATGGGATGCCCCAGCGCTTTTAATATTTCACTCTCTTTTTCGTAATTCATAGTTTTATTGCATCCTATAATATTGCATTATCAATATATTACGATATAACGATCCTTATGTCAAGAGGACATTGCAAATATTTTTATTGGCTATTTGTCGGACTTTTCCTTTTACTTACAACCCACAACTAAAATACTGCGCTTTAGCAGACATTTTCTACAATGTTCACAAAACACTCCTTGAACCATTTTCCGTCAAAGACAGCTCCGCCTCCCTACAGCATTTATACTTTTTTCAATCATTCTTTCCGCATAAGCGGAAACTCCTTAATTTGTCATTTGACATTTGTAATTTGAATTTTTTTGTTTTATCTTCCTATCTCTTATATAGTCCTACTATCTCAGCTTCAGCAAGCACATGTCCGGATATCGCCTTTAAAACATCTTCTTTTAAAACACCTTCTTTAAGATCAAGCATTATATCAATTGCATAGAGCTTAAAAAAATATCTGTGCGGTTTTCCCGGAGGAGGGTATGGACCGCCATAACCAAGAGAGCCAAAATCACTTTTTCCCTGTATGCTACCATCAGTCAATTTCCCATCATGCGGAACATTTTCTTCTAATACTGTTTTTTCTTTAGGAATATTAAATATCACCCAATGCACCCATGTACCTACAGGCGCATCAGGGTCATCACATATTAAGACAAAACTCATTGTATCTTTAGGCACACCAGACCATGAAAGAGGCGGTGAAAAATTACTTGGCCTATAAGCATGTTTTGAAGGAATGAACGCATTATTATTAAAGCTGGAACTTTTTATTTCCATTGCTGAAATATTCTTAACAAACATAAATAATGAAAAAAGCATAAACAATATTATCGTTTTCATAAAATCCCCCTTAAAAAAATTTTATTTGATTTTATAAAATATTATTGTTAGTATGTGGCACTTTCAGTTGTGCTTTATATGGCCCCTTCGTCTAGTGGCCTAGGACGTATGGTTCTCAGCCATAAAACAGGGGTTCGATTCCCCTAGGGGCTATTTAAACACATCAAAAAACTTATTTTCATTTCAAATAACCAATTTATATTTAAATCATCTCTCTTTATCTATCATTACCCTGTTATGAAGAGCTCTTTCTAAAGTAACAGAATTTGCAGCATCAAGCGTGACACCGTAAGGAATACCAAACGCAATACGGGAAATGTTGATATTTTTTTCATCTTTAAAAAGCTCTACTATATATTCAGCAGTTGCTTCACCTTCAAGATCAGCACCTGTTGCGATTATAAGCTCTTTTATTTTTTCTTCACTTACACGTTTTTGAAGTTTCACTAGGCTTAAATCCTCTGGGCCTACACCTTCCATTGGAGATAGTTTACCACCAAGGATATGATACAGGCCATTATATCGAGAAGATTTTTCAAACAATGCAATATCTTTAGGAACTTCTACAATACAAATGGTTTTTCTATCTCTTGCATCATCACTGCACATGATACAAATTGGTTTTTCAGAATAATTCCCGCATTTTATACATGTTTTTACGTGGTCTAACATCTCTGTAAGATCATGTATAAACTTAAGTAAGGTATTTCGGGGGAGTTCGAGAATGTATATCACTATCCTCTCAGCTGATTTACTGCCCATACCGGGAAAAGAGCTGAACCACTCAATCATTTTTTTCATTTTTTTAGGATACATGATAAATTTAAGTGCCTAAAGTGAACTAAAGTTAAAAGTACTTAAAATTA
>JAGLFH010000063.1 GCA_023144635.1 Candidatus Auribacterota bacterium
TTTAATTTAGCATAATGTCTCCAGCTGACTGCCAAAACGCGCGGCGTTTTGGCACGGCTTCGCCGCCCCTTCGGGGGCAGCTGAATTCAACGTTAGGAGCAAAGAAATGAAAATAAGTCGCATAACGATTCTCTTACTATTTGTAGTATTTGCCACAAATAACTCAATGGCTGCAGACTTAAATACGATTATGATGGAGGCAACATGTAAGATTTCAGGTTCAGGTTCACTGGGTACTGGATTCGTGATTGGTACACCTGACAAGGAAAACCCCAAAAATGCTTTTTACACACTTATTACTGCTGATCATGTCTTTCGTGCAGTGAAGGGAGATAGTGTTGTTTTGACTTTCCGGCAAAAGCAGAAAGATGAAAGTTGGAGACGCATGGAAATTCCTATTCAGATAAGAAGCAAGAATAAAGAACTTTGGGAAAAGCATCCAACTATGGATGTTGCTGCCATGTTCATTCGGTTGCCAAAAGATGTTATAACAACTCTGCTTACGACAGATCTTCTGATGGATGATAGCAAACTAAAGGAATATGAGATTTATCCAGGATTAGAGCTTCTTTGCCTAGGCTATCCGTTCGGAGCCGAGGCAAATGCACAAGGATTTCCTATCCTCCGTAGCGGTAGAATTGCGTCTTACCCTCTTACACCAACTAAAGATACTAAGACATTTCTTTTCGATTTTACTGTGTTTCGAGGTAATAGTGGAGGTCCGGTCTATTTTTTCAAGCAAGATCCGACATACGGCAGAGTGAGGCATATGGGTACTGCTATCTATGGCATTATGGGTCTTGTAGTAAAAGAGCGGAACATCACTCAAAAGGTAGAAGAGCTTTACGAAAGAAGGGAGATCGTTACTCCCCTTCAACTTGGGGAGGTAATACACGCAACGTTTATAAAGGAACTCATAGATTCAATGGCTACTCCAAAGAAGTGAGCTCCTAACAACTCATTGCAGCGGACTGCTGAATTCAAACGTTAGCCAATCATCAGGAGCTCCATTTACACATGAAAGCTTTAATTCAGTTTGTACAGAAGTATTCAACAGGAAAAGTAATATCCGTTTTATTTGTGCTAACAATGGCAGTGTATTTAACAATGTTGTTTTACTCTATCCCTGCTGTTACTTCATTTGCACCTGAATTTCTCTTATTTGATTTATCTCCCGGAGGTTATTCATTTAAAGAGAACCAATAAGGGGTCAGGCCTCGAAATTAGAAATAAGAGAAATAAGAAACCTAACAAATCACTGTCTGTCGTGGAAACAAGCTTAACTCTAACGTTAGGCTGAGGAATCAAGGAGTACTTTATGGGAATGTTTTCAAGTTTTTTTGGTAAACGTCGACTCGACATAGATAATGATGAGCAATTATTAAAAACTTATAATTGGCCTTTAATGGTTAAAAGAACGATACAAGAGCTTCATGGAATATCTGGTGCTATTATCTACGATAAAATAGTAGATGATAACGAAATTAATTTATTAAAAGGTTTTCTGTCGAAATGTAATGAATTTATTAACGAATGGCCATTATCAGAACTAAATACTATTTTAAATGAAATATTAGAAGATGGAATAGTGACGGATAATGAAATTTAGAATTTGAAGCAATATAGGGTCAAATCTTTATTCTTGACAAGAAGTGAATGATAGAGGGAACTCTAACGTTAGAAGAATAATAAAATTATGGAACTAGAGAAAAACACTTTCGAAGCTTTAGTAAATTATTTAAAATCACACGGTTATCCAGAATCATCATTAGCAATTGAGTATAAAGCTGGAAAACGATATCGCATTGATCTTGCGATTATTGATCCAGAAACAAACATCCCTATACAAATATTTGAAATAAAATCTAAAGACAATCGAAGCATAAGAGAGTTTGGTAAAAGACAATTTAGAGTGGCAATATAGGGTCAAATCTTTATTCTTGACAAGAAGTTAATGATAGAGGGAATTCAACGTTAGGCCTGAAAAACAATAATGAATATAGAAAAACTTACATTAACTAAGAAGCATTTAGATTTGTTACCTGAAAAAGAGAGGGTTTTCTTTATTCAGTTAGCCCATCTTTCAAATGAAATAACTGTTCTAACAAAATTATTAATACTCTCAAATAGCACATCAAAAACTGAAGTGATAAATAAAGCATATGCAATGCAATCATCACTTATCGCCAGAATGAGCATAGGCAAGTTATACGAGGCATGGCGTCTTCTAAAAATAAATTTCTTTGCATCAAAGCTATCTAAAAAATATGAACCTAAACTTGCAAAAGATGGCCTTCATTCATTGCAAAAACTTAAGAAATACTTTGGAAAAAATAATCTCATTTCCGACATTCGTAATAACTTTTCTTTTCATTACCCCTCTTTCGATGAAATAAAAAAACAACTAGATGCAATTCCAGATGAAACGGAGTTTCAACTTTTTCTTGGAAATGCTTATGCAAACAACAACTATTATATTGCTGAAGAAATTCTTTTCAACGCAATGCTAAATTATGTCAAAAAAACCACTCTCCAAGATGCAATGGTTGATATTTTCGATGATTTATCACAGGTTAGTGACTGGTTTATTTTGTTTGCTCAACACTGTATGACCTCTTTTTTAGAAGAGTTCATGGGGGAAATTAAAGATACGTTAAAAACACAAACACTTAATGTTAAGTCACAAGGCAATATATACAAACTTAAGATTCCTTACTTTGTAGACGTGAAAATAGGAAAGGCCTAAGCCAGCATTCAACTCAACCGCAAAAACACAAGGCGTTTTTATTCCCTCGCCTTGTAAAAGTAAATAAGGGGTCAAATCTTTATTCTTGACAAGAAGTTAATGATAGTGGGAACTCTAACGTTAGGCTTATAGTATATGAAATTAAATTTAGTATTAAATGATTACTCTATCAATTTAGATAAAGAGCTAAACGAAGAAGAATTGAAAAAAAACAATTTTAAAAAGGCTGGTTTTTTTGATCGTTTATTTATAAAAACCAACAAAGATGAAATAATTTGGTGGGCAAAAAATTGTAGTTTAAAATATTTGAATGATAACTTTCAAAACTCAATATATCCAATACTAGACATCAAAGCTGGTGCTGAAATGATGTTTGGTACTTCTGCCTACCTGAGGTTTAAAAAAAATAAATTAACAAAATTCACTTTTCAGATAATTCAAAATAAAATGGCTGCCGAGATTTCCTTAAAAAAACTTAAAGAAAAACTTATTGAATTTGTTGGTAATCCTACTTCATCAGAAAGTCCTTTTATAACTTGGGAAACAGAAAATCAAAAATTCACAAAAGAATATCCGCAACGAATGCATGGGTATATTCATCTTATGAATAAAAATCTATAACAAGGCAATCCAACGGACGCTAACTCGCCGCTGATTATAATGTTAGGCTTAAAGAAAACAAACTTATCCTATTATGTCAAATTCCGATAAAAAACAAGTGCTATATTGTTCTCATTGCGGAAACACATCAGTACAAACGAAATTAATTGAACAAGACTATCTTGAATCATATTATTCCTACTCTGATGGTAAAGAATCGAAGGAACCCTCTTGTTTTACTGTAACTCGTTGTGAAACATGTTCAGGAATTCTTGTTTATAGCAAGTTGTTACCAGCACCAGAAGAAACGTGGAGTACTCTTTTTGGAGAAATAGTATATCCACAAGAAAATGGATTTAATATGTCTATCCCTCAAAACATTCGTAAAGTATACCAAGAGGCATTAAAAGTAAAAAATGCATCACCAACAGCTTTTGTAATTCTTGCAAGACGTGTTTTAGAAGAAATTTGCAAAGACAAATCTATAAAGAGTAATAATTTATCACAAGCACTTGAGAAATTATCTGCACAAGGTGAAATTCCAAAAATATTATCCGAAGCTATATCATTAATTAGGCTTGTAGGAAATGCTGGTGCTCATTCAACGGATATTCATATTAATCTTTTTTAACTACGTAAATAAGGGGTCAAATCTTTATTCTTGACAATGAGTAAGGAGAAACAGGGTCAGGTCTCTAGTCGGATAGTTTTGTAAAATAGATTTCTTAACAAAACCTAACAAATAGTTGTCCGCTGAATTTTATTCGTTAGGTCATTATATTTAGACAGGAGAGTTCGGACATGAATAATGTAAAAAAAATGTCATCATTAATTAATCCAATAATAACAAGTATAATAATATTTTTAATTATTTTTGCTTATGATTACATAAACTATAGTTATTTTACAAATTGGAAAAATGATTTAGAATTGATAAAAAAAGAAGGCACATTAATTCTTGAATATAGAGATAATAATCAAAAAAATGAATATCAAAATACAAAAGAAAATATACTTACTATTCACAAACGCTTAAATAAAAAAATCGAAGATAACAAAAAAGGAAAAACCATTCTTTTTTTTAAATCTCAAATTAAAAATATAAGATTTGTAGCTTTCCAAGAAATGTGTATTGCCGATGACATAGTAAACCATTTAGAATGATCATTACTCATTACTAATTCTTTTCTTCGCGGCTAAATTGCTTTTTATCTTTTGCTTTTAAATTTTTTACCTTTTAACACAAAAAACGCAGAAGTTTTTCTCCTGCGTTTTCTCTGTGTTCTCTGTGGCTAATTCTCTTTTGCTTTCCCTTCGTTGCTCAACACTAGGAAATAGATTCCAATTAACCTCATATTTTGCTATAATATTTATGTGAAACTTAATAGAAAAATTATCATAAAAAAACATTCTCACTCAGACCTTGAGGATGAATTTTGCAGCTTATCCCCCTCTTCTTGTCTTTCAGAGGTTTGGGAGTTAACAAAAGAGATTTTTTCTTTAACAAAACAATTTGATGTTGAATCCAGATTACAAAGAGATGTTGTCCATTTTATTAGAGGAAAAAGTTGAATTTTTCCTTGTGGGCGCGAAAAAGACAAACTAGATGTTAAAAGACTAAAAAATCCCATTTAATTCGTTTACCTTCTCCCTTGAGTTTTGCTTTTCCGTTTTTTTTAAAATTCGTGTTCCTTCTCCCTTGTGTCTTGAGTCTGGTGTCTTGAGTCTTCTTTATCTTTTGCGTTTTATAATCATCTGCCGAAGGCACCATTCACGCACCACGACCTACGAATCACGATCCACGTTTTTTCTGGTTTTTGCTGCTAGCCAGAACCTAGAACCCATCACCTAGTACCTATTTTTTATTACCTTTTACGTTTTTTACTATTCCCTTCACATAACCGTAACTTCTTCGTGGGTTGCTGGTATGTTTTTTCTTCACAATTTTAAATGCATCACTAACAATTTTATTGCCATAACTATTTATCATCCCAATAATATCTTCTATCACGTCAACATCATTATCCTTAAAAACTATATGTGCATACTTTTTTGCTTTTCTTAAAAGATCTTTTCCATAATCTTTCTCTATTTTTTTGAATTCAACATTTAATTTAATAGGATCATAAAGAGGCAGTACAATATACGTATTCGGGTACGAATAAGAATAGCCTTCGCTTTCCGGTGCTCTGTACAAAATATCGATCAAATTTTTTCTTCTAAGTTCTATCATACCTTTACTTATAAGCCAGCTATGTACGCCAAATTTGTCAGTAATTGTTTTTCTTGTCTCTGTCCAAAGAGGCGGTATATCCGCAACACTTAAATAATAAAGGTTTATCATATAACAATATTTTTCTCTAAAACTAAGTTTTCCTGAAAACCCGTACTCCCAGTAATCAAATGGTATTAAAAAATAATCTTCTTCTACTTCAGCATTATTATTTATATTAAGTAAAACAACTTCAGCATCACCTGAATGTTTTAATTCATAATTGATAAGCCCATAAACATCTTTTAATTTCTTTAAAACTTTGTTAATTGCTTTCCTGTACTTCCATTTTTTATCCTTCTTATATATCCCCAACTCTTTTGCTATTCTTTCATAATCAAGCTTTATTAGTTCATTATGCTTTTGCTTTTTATTTATCCTGAGCGAACGTAGTGAGTCGAAGGACTCCGTGTCCTCTGTGGCTAAATTGCTTCTTGTATCTTTTCTTTCTTTCCCCGCCCCATCCCATCTGTGTTTTTCTGTGTGTATCTGTGGCAAATATTTTTTACTTATTTCTTTTAATAAAAATAAATAAACATCAAAAGCTCTTTCATCATGTTTTGTTATCATTCGACTACCTAGTTCCCTGCTCTCAATAAATTTCAACGGAACTTTTAATGAATATTTTTCCTTAAACGGATAATCCTTTGTCTCATCCTTCAAACCTTTAAAACTACTCAACAATTCCTTTGCAAGATCAACAGATTGCACTAAAAAACTCATCTCAACGTTTTTATCAAATGCCGCATCGCTCCAGTTAGTACTACCCAAAATCACTATTTTCTCATCTACCACCACAACTTTTGAATGGGTAAGTTTATACTTATCATCATAAAAAACATCTACCCCTGCCTTTTTTAATTTCTCATACGCCCAAATATTCTTTCCCTCTACTCCATGATGAATCTTTCTACTGTAATTAACGTTCCTATCCAAAATCACATTTACTATCACTCCCCTTTTATTGGCATCGATCAGCGCATCCAGTACCTTCCCTACTTTTGAATTTTGTTTTAAAGGATTAAACCTTACAAGATACATCACAACATCAATTCTTTTTTCTGCATTCTTTATCACCTCTATAAGCGCATCAAAATACTTCCTCCCGCTTATATTCGTAATTTTGGCAGAAATTTCATCCGCCTCCGAAGGATGTAAAAAAGAAATCGGTATAAGAATCAATATGAGGATCATAGAAATGTATTTCATGGAAACGAGTTTCATGGAAATATTATAAAAGAATTTGCCACAGATGCACACAGATAAACACAGATAAAAACGCGAAGCTTAAAAGAAGGTTTTAGGTTCTAGGTTCTGGCTAGCACCAAAAAACACCTAGTACCTTGCGAAGCAGTTAGCCACAGATGGCACAGAGGACACAGAGAAAAGCAAAACATTGTCATTCCTGCGCAGGGGGGGGGCAGGAATCTCAATAATAGGAACGCTTAATTTTTCACTCAAAACTTAACACTCAACACTTTTCAATTGTTAGCCATTCTATATTATAGGTTTTTTATTATAAAGTCCTCTGATCTTATTAATCTGCGCTAATCTGCGTCCAATTCTTTTCTCTTCTGTTACCAATATCGTCGCAGACTCCACGAACGCATCACTCACCACGCACAACGCAACACGGCTTATTAGTGTTCTTACCCGTCCTGAGCGTAGTCGAAGGAGCGGCTAAATTGCTTTTGGCTTTTCATACTTTTTTCACTTCTTGTATAATGTCTTTATGTTATAATTAAAAAGCATTTATCCCTTTCGTTATTTGGGTGTGAAATTTTGGATGTAAGTCACGGGGACGGAGTCTGTCCACGGTTTTCAGAAAACAATTATGCAGTATCTGCTTTGTTATGCTTCTTAAAAGTTTTCTCGACGTATAACCCATACGCCTCGTCGCCTTTTAATTGCATGTCTCGCATCTACAAACATACTTGCTTTCTGAAAACCGTGGATGAACAATTTTAACCAAACTTAAAAAAAGCAACAGTCACAGGATAAAAAAATAAAGCCTTTTTTTGGGTTTTGTGCACATTTTCAGTATTCCACCTTTTAATATAGTTAAAATGTGCTATAATAATCGTAACTATAACGAAATAAACAGTATATGGAAATAAAAACAACTATAATTAATTTATTTATACATAATTAATTATATACAAATGCTAGTTAGGTTGCGCTAAGCGAAGAGAG
>JAGLFH010000064.1 GCA_023144635.1 Candidatus Auribacterota bacterium
CGGCAGGTGAGCTCAACGTTAGGTGGAGAGAATAAATGATCAATTTTACTAAAAATCATAAGAAATTAATTTTTCCATCAATTGTACTTTTATCTATTTTATGTTCAGTAGTTGTTTTTATTTTAAAGCCAGATAAGCCCCAGAAGAGTGGGGTCGTTGATGCAAATAAAGATATCTTAAAAGGACATTTTGAAATTAAAACCTATGGCAAACCAATTATCTCTCGAGAAAAAGATCTTTATTACGATATTATCAAGAAAAAATATAATGTTAATTTTAAGAAAGTCGCTGATTGTGTCCTCTTAAAGAGTGAAATGGTTTACTATAAAGAATACAATGAAACATTAAAGATATTTTTCTAGAATGTTCTAAAGAAGCTAATAAATTAATAGAAGAAGAATCTATTGCAAATAAACCACCTAACTAGTCGTTGCAGCTGACTTGCGGGACGCGCCCGCAACACTCGTTTTACTCGTGCCCCTTCGGGGTCAGCTGAACTCAGACGTTATATGAGGGAAACATGAAGATAAAATATGAAAGTACACTTGATGAAGCGATTGATTGTCAAATTAGGCTATGGTGGCTACGTAAATCATCTCGTAAAAAAGTATTAAGGGATTTATTATTGTTGCCTCTGACATGGTTTTTTATAGCCTATTTGTCCGAATATAGAATAAAAACAACGATTATTCAAAGCGTTATACTTACAACTATTTATGTAGGGTATTTGCTTTATGCTTACGGTAAAGGCTACCGCAATAAAATAAGAAAATTTATCTTAGAATCATTAGATGGTAAGCCATTCCCTGATCAATTTGAATGTGAGATCAATGAAGAAGGAATTATAACTAAAAATACTCTTCATGAAATAAAGTTAAACTGGAATTCCATTAAAAGAATAGAACATTATAAGCAATATATAGAAATTGTGGGTACAGGAACTCTTGTTCAAATAAAAAAAGAGTATGCTCCATCAATTGATGAAATTATTGCACTTTGGCAAAAAGGCAAATAATCATATAACAAGTCATTGCAGTGGACTGTCAAAAAGCTAGCGCTTTTTGCCACGCCTACGGCGCCCTTCGGGGCCACTGAATTCAACGTTAGATGGTAAGAGTTATTTAAATGAAGATCAAAGACAACATATTGTTGTTTTTTATTAAATATCGTGAACAAAATTACTTTATAAGAACATTATCTATTGCACTTATTATTGCAGGAATTGGTTTTTTTATAGGTCCTCTTTATCCTTATGCAAAATTTCATATAAATGATGAACTTGTAACTTTTAAAGAGTTTTGGCTATCAGGTGCTGGCTTTGCCATGTCTTTTACTGGTTTGTTCTTACTTTTTAGTGGTATAAGTATCACATATAATAGAAATTGGTTTAAATATATATTTTTAACTTGGTTTATTGGTCTCAGTATTATTGTTACAGTTTTTTATTTATTAAATTAAGCAGCCATCTAACAACTCGTTGCAGTGGACTGTCAAAACGCTGCGCGTTTTACCACGGCTTCGCCGCCCTCCGGGGCCACTGAATTCAACGTTATACTTCTAAAAATCAAAAGGAGGTACTAAAGTGCCAATACCTGATTATCAGACATTAATGCTTCCATTATTAAAATTTGCATCTGATGAAAAAGAACATTCTTTGCGTGAAGCAATCGATTCATTAGCTAATCAATTTGACCTAACAGACGAAGAAAGAAAAGAGCTTTTGCCAAGCGGGCAACAGGAAATATTTGACAACCGTATTGGTTGGGCTAGAACATATGTAAAAAAAGCAGGGCTACTTGAATCAAAAAGAAGAGGTTATTTTCAAATAACACCAAAAGGTTTAAAAGTTCTTTCAGGAAATCCTGAAAGAATTGATATTAATTTTTTAAATCAATATCCAGAGTTTCAAGAATTTAGAACATTAAAAAAAGATAGAATAAAAAAAACAAAAGAAATAGTCGAAGAAGAAACTCCTGAAGAAATACTCGAAACAGCTTATATTGGTTTACGCAATAATTTAGTCAATGAATTATTACAACAAGTAAAGGATTCTGCACCAAGTTTCTTTGAGAAACTTGTTGTAGAGCTTCTTGTAAAAATGGGTTATGGTGGTTCACGAAAAGATGCAGGTCAGGCAGTAGGAAAAACTAAAGATGAAGGAATTGACGGAATAATAAAAGAAGATCGATTAGGCCTTGATATTATTTACATACAAGCTAAGCGTTGGGGTAGTGTAGTTGGTCGTCCTGAAATTCAAAAATTTGCTGGTGCTCTACAAGGCAAAAGAGCTAGAAAAGGTATTTTCATTACCACCTCTACTTTTACCAAAGATGCTCTTGATTATGTTGCAAACATTGATAACAAAATTATATTAATTGATGGTAATCAAATTGCACAATTTATGATTGATTGCAATATTGGTGTAAGTTCAGTTGCTACATATGAAATTAAGAAAATAGATAGTGATTATTTTAATGAAGAATAAAACAGAAGTATAACTAATCATTGCAGTGGACTTGCGGATAAAGCGCCCGCAACGGCTTCGCCGCCCTCCGGGGCCACTGAATTTAACGTTATATGGAAGAATTTAAAGAATATATTAGAATACTTTTTTATGTGCCATGGGTGCCTTTGTTGCCATTAACCATTGGTTTTTTGTTCTTTTTTATTACATCAAAATATAGTTTTATCAAAAGTGTGAATATTAGAGCTAGAATATTGTCTTTATCACCTTTAATAATGTTTATTTTAGCTGCTTTCGTTGGTGGAGCTTACAGTTCTGATCCAATATTTTGTTTTTTTGGTTTTATGATAGGCCTTTCATTTATGGGCTTATTCTCTTTTTATAATCTGAAGCAAAAGAGTATTTACTCAAAAATAATGGGTGGTTTTTTTATCTCTATTTACATATTTTTTGCTTTTTCAGCTATAAGGTCATTAATTAACCATATAACTAGTCGTTGTTATGTAAAAGG
>JAGLFH010000065.1 GCA_023144635.1 Candidatus Auribacterota bacterium
CGGCCTCGCCCTTGCTCTTATATTTTAAAAATCGCCGCCGAAAATCTGTTTTTGGGTGGGTAAAAGTAAACACATCAAGTCTGATGTGAAAAATACGAAGTAGTTGAAGCCAGACGACTGTGATTCTTTGGGTGGGAAAAGTAATTCTCTAAATCTATAATCTATCTAAAATTGTCTGAGGAAAATGACTAACCTAAGACTTTTTGAGCATTATCATTTTTCTTATAAAGGTATTTCTGAAATAAAATAAATGTCTGCCTTATTTTATCAACTGTACCAAGAACCCCCATTGCATCAGGCAAAGAATGATACTTCAACTCAAGCAGGCTTGGCAACTTCTCATCGTCTAATTCTTCAACACCTATTTCTACATATTTGGATAATACAAATTCAAGAAACTCTTTTTGTTCATTTCCAAGCTCAGCAAAAATATCATCTTTGGCATTGTCAACACGCTCTTCTCTAGTAAGCGGATCAATAGAAAAAGCAACGAACTCAAGAACATCAAAAAGATCACTTTTCTCAGCATGTATAATCTTCTGTAATGAAATAAGATTATCCAAGCTATATCCTGCATCGGCAAGACTCGCTAGCAAAGCTTTTCTAGTACTCGGCTTTGACCATATTTTTCTCAACGCATCTTCAGTTTTAAAAAAATTAGGCAATTCACCATACAAATTTTGCAAAAAATCTTGAACCGAGATTGGCTTACCATTACCTGTATAAAAGGTGGTCAAAACCATATGCTGAATTTCACGTTCCTTGCCACTACGCAACTTTATTTTAACTTTCTTAACACAAATGCAAGGACGTACACCACACTTAGGGCAAAATCCCGGAGGATCTTTTTCGCATACACAAGGCTTTTGACCACAAAGTACACACGGCTCAGAAGGCTTCCTTATACAAACACAAGGGCTTTGACCACATTTTGAACATGTTTCTTCAATTGGCTCGCCATCCCATTCAGGGTCAAAGAAATGATGATAAGCATCAACATAATCATAAATAGTAAAAAACTCTTTGCCGTCAAAAAGCCGAGTGCCACGCCCCACTATCTGCTTAAACTCGATCATTTGCCTTATAGGTCTAAGCAAGATAATATTTCTAATGTTTCTAGCATCAACACCAGTTGAAAGCTTATGGGAAGTCGTAAGTATTGTAGGAATAGACTTTTCATTATCTTGAAAGTTTCTAAGATGCTGTTCGCCTAAAGCGCCATCATTAGCCGTCACTCTATGACAATAATTCGTATCTGTATTATCCTTCTGTTGGTTTATTAAATCACGAATCAAAGCTGCATGCGCCTGATTAGCACAAAAGACAAGCGTCTTTTCTTTTTGATCTATCTCAGACAAAAATATCTTAACGAGCTTTTCTTCACGTTCCCTTATCTCGATAATTTTATTAAAATCTCTCACTTCGTAGATCTTTCCTTCTTCAACTTCACCATCAAGCACTGTATCATCTGGAGTATAAACATACTCATCAAGAGTAGTCTTAATACGCTTAACTCTAAAAGGCGTTAAGAAACCATCATTAATACCCTCTTTAAGCGAGTAGATATAAACAGGTTCACCAAAGTATCTATAAGTATCAATATTGTTTTTTCTCTTTGGTGTAGCTGTTAAACCAAGCTGAACTGCTGGCGAGAAATATTCCATGATATCACGCCACGAGCTTTCATCATTTGCACCGCCTCTATGACATTCATCAATTATAATGAAATCAAAATAATCTTTGGGATAATCACCAAAGTATGGAGTGTCAGCATAACCACTCATAAATGTTTGAAAAATCGTAAAGAATATATTGCCGTTAGTAGGCACTCTTCCTCTTTTACGAATTTCGTCGGGTGCTATGCGCACAAGAGCATCTTCCTGAAAAGCAGAAAAAGCGTTAAACGCCTGATCTGCAAGAATATTTCTGTCCGCTAAAAACAAAATACGTGGTCTACGTGCACCATCACGTTTTAGATTCCAACGCGCCTGGAAGAGCTTCCATGCAATTTGAAAAGCAATATGCGTCTTACCTGTTCCTGTAGCCAACGTAAGCAGCATACGGTCTTTGCCATCAGCCACAGCATTTAAAACTTTATTAACTGCTATTTCCTGATAGAACCGAGGCGGTTTCGTGCCGCCAATATCTTCAAAAGGAACCGAATTAAACTTACCCAGCCATTCATTCGAATGTAAACATACTCTAGTCCAAAGTTCATCAGGAGAAAGGAAACGGTCAACAAGACCTTCCTCACCTGTTTCCATATTTATCTGGTAGATTTCTTTTCCATTAGAAGCGTAAGTGCAATTTATATGGAGCTTCTCAGCATACTCTTTAGCCTGCCCTACCCCTTCGCCGACTTCAAGCTCATCACTCTTAGCTTCAACAACGGCAAGTTTCTGTCCTTTATAAGAAAGAACATAGTCAGCCTTAAGTGGCTTTAACCGACCACCACCGACTTGAATCTTGCCAGGCGCAATATGAAACTCACGGTATACTTTAGTGTCTTCAAGCACACCCCACCCGGCTTCTTTCAATTTGGGATCAATCAATTCTGCTCTGGTTTCAGCTTCATTCATGAATTTATTTTTTACCCACTAGTTTATCAATAAATATTTTGTTTCTTATTTTTGCACGTTCCAATAAAGTGCTATACTTGAGTACTTCTGTATAAATATTGCCGTTTTTACGACCATTAAATCCATTTACATTTTCAGAAGGGCGAAACCAAAAATCCAAATGATATGAATGTTCAAACCTACTGACATGGCCTCTGACATCTCTATCTTCAATATTCTCACCAATTAAATATCCATAAAATGTTGTAATTTTAACATCTTCAATTGTATAATTTCTTATTAAACTAGCATAGTAATCTATCTGACTTAGATGTTCAGAGACGTTAACATCAGGAGCTTTTAACTCAATAATTATACATTTTCCCTCGTCGGGGAAAAGCAAAACATCTGGGCGTTTTGTCAATCTTTTTTCACCTAAAGAATTAAGATATCTATTCTCTTCTTCCTCAAACTTTTTATTAAACATTAATTTCCCATTAATTTTAATCATATTTAAACGATTCTCAGAAAAGCCTTTAAAATATATGAAATCTTCTTCAATAATCCATAAATCACTAATTCCGGGATTGTCAGAACTTTGTTGAAAAATGAGATTATGCATCAAGTCTTCATTTATTCTACCGCCATCTTTGAGTGTTTTTATTTCCTTTTTTAATATTTTATCGTATAAATCTAACACCAATTTACGACGCGCAACATATTGAGTAAGTGCTGTTCTATTCTGTAGTGGAATTGCTTTTACGAATTCATTGACTTGAATGCTAAGTTTTTCCTGATAATTATCGTCTGTAGTTAACAAATTATTAAGTTCTTCAATTTGTTTTTTCATTTTTGCATCTTTTTCTGCAATAATTTTAGCATCTACCTCATAGACTTTTCTTAGAATTGAGTTATCAGTATCATTCAAATTAATTTCTAGTGAATTAATTATATCTTCATCCAGAAGAAACATAGATTTTAATGTTTCAACTTCATTATTTTTTTCATCACTTTTCTTATTTATTTTATCATAAATATTAATTATCTTATTATTGGTGACATCTGTTATATCATCAATAAATATTTCTCCTTCATTAAACATATCTGAAGCATCTGAGTTTTTTTCTTTGAATTCTTTTTTAGTTGGAATAAGTAAAGAGCCTCTTATATCTGCATCTCTTTGATCTAAATAATCTCCTGACAATAAGAATAAATAACGATTATCATCAATTTTATCTTTTGCTTTTAAACATTCCAATTTAACAATTGGATAGGGTCTTATTTCACCTTTACTAGTTAATTTAATTTCATTTTTTTCTAAACATCTATCTGGTATTTTAAATGATGTTAAATGCAATTTTTCTTTTTTATCACATTTAACAAATTCTTTTCCATCGGAAGAAAGGGTATGATAATAAAGATCAATCGTCTCTTTCTTGTCCAATTCGGGAATATCATTAGATACAATGCTAATTTCTTTTTTCAAATTACCATCAACGAATGATGAAATTGATATCGAAGGTAAAACATTTCTTTTTTCACATAATTCCATTATATAACGATCAATAATATGCTTCTTTAAATCATCGATATCTAATTTATCATAATAATATTGATCTTTTTCCTTTAACAATTTTGTTAACGTAAGTTGTGTTATCCGTTCTTTTTCTTTTGCTTCAATAGAACCCTTATCAGATATAATTGCATTTTTATTTAAAAACTTTTTTGAAAGCATAAAACTACGCTCTATAAACCCCTCATTATTTTTAAATATACTTTTATAATTTGCCTCATCAAAAAAATGTAGCAATTGAATTCTTCCAGTACCTTTGTTAGAAAAGCCTTTACGTGTATCACGAAAAACATTCATTCTTCTAAAATTTTCATCATCAAAACCATCTCCGTTATCCTCTATCACAAGCTTATCAAAAATAAAATCTTCAACAGTTGTTCCTGATTTATGATAAAGCCTAATATTTATAAAACATTCCTTCAAGTTACCTGTAAGTTTTATCGATTCAAGGGAATTTGTAAAACCTTCAAATAAGGGCTGCAAACATTCTTTTGATTTTTTGATTGAATATAGCACACCTTGATAAAAGATATCGTCACTAATAATAAGAGTTGCCCCATCCATAAAATTCATAACTCCCCCTTAAAGGCTTTTTTCAGAATAGATTTCTTTAGTTCTTCCAAAGCGTCTATTTTTTGATGATAAATAAATTCCATTTTTTTTGTTTCAGCTGATAACATATCAAGTTTATTGGCAATGACTTTTTGTTTAGTTAAAGATTTTGGAATAGATATTTTAAAGGCTTCTAATTGTGCCTTTGTAACGGCTTGTCTTGTTGCGCCTTGCTCTCCAGTAAATAACAATTGATCTTTATAAAACTTGGATGTTAATAATAAATTCAAAAAGAAAGGAGACACAATATCGTCTTTTGCTCTAATAATTGAAACATGTTGATTAACTCGTGCTGGCAAATATTTGTTTGGAATTACGCAACATCTTGCAATTGATGCTCCAGTAATATTCAATAACACATCATTCTCTTGAACCGTTACATTTGACAGGGCATCAGCTTGAGCTTTATCAATAAATGCAAGCTTCTTTTCTCTAAAATAAAAATCATGTACATTCATACTTCTTACCAGTGAAATGCCTTCCTCTTTATAACTTGCATTACCGCCACGAGGAGTAGCACCGCTACCAATTTTTGTGGTTACCTCGCCCAACTTCTTTTCCTCCCAATCTTTTCCCCGATTGCAAAAAACTCCGTTTAGATAGCTCTTAAAAAGTTCTTTTGAATTGGAAAGGTTTTTCTCTGCATTGGCTTTAGCTTTATCAATTGCAGTAAATATTTCATCAAGGATTTTTACTATGCGTTTTTGTTCGGGGAGTGGTGGAATGGGTAATTGAACTTCTCTAATTTCCTGTAAATGGAGGTTGGGAACTCCTGCCCCCTTTAGTCTCTTGTTGAATTGTTTTTTTGCAATTGGGGAGTTAATAAAGTTCAATAAATACAATGGAAATACAATTGGCAATGGTCGCAAAAAAGCAAGACTAACATAAATGTCAAAAATGACATCCCTATCAACCAATGCTGCGACACCTGTCGTGCCATTTTTAGCGAGTAAAATATCATTTAATCTTGGTGCAATTCTTTTGTGCATTTCAAGATGTTGCTTTTTATCAATATATTTGACATTATCCCAGTCAATTTTCTGACTTTTAACATTTTTTGATGATAAAAAAATTACTCCTTTTTCAAAATAATTTGGTGTTTGGTGGGTGCCGTCTGTTATCTTTTCACAGACATCCTTAAGTCTTTTTACGATCCAACCTTTTCTCATACCAGTTCTTTCACCTTTTTTAAAATATCAACACTCTCTTTATCCAAATTCCTAATCTCATCAAGAATTACATTTGGTTCTCTCAAAATTGCATCATTCTTCCTGTTTGGATTCTTTACCGACAAATCATAGGTTTCATTATTGATATCCTTAACATCAACGCTCCATGAATTATCTGAATTCGCTTTGTTCTTTTGCAATTCCACAAATTCAGCCAGATCTTTTTCATTCAATGGATTGGTTTTTCCTAAATTTCTATCCAGATTTAGCTGATAGTACCAAACTTTTTTTGTTGGTTTTCCTTTTTCAAAGAAAAGTACAACTGTTTTTACGCCAGCACCAGTAAATGTTCCTCCTGGTAAATCAAGTACAGTATGAAGGTCACAGCTTTGAAGTAACTCTTTTCTAAGTGAAATTGAAGCATTGTCTGAATTTGATAAAAAGGTATTTTTAATTACAACACCTGCTTTACCGCCTGCTTTCAAAATCTTAATAAAATGCTGTAAAAATAGAAATGCTGTTTCGCCTGTTTTGATAGGAAAGTTTTGCTGGACTTCTTTGCGTTCCTTGCCGCCAAATGGAGGATTTGCAAGCACTACATTGTAGCGATTTTTTTCTTCAATATCTGCTAAGTTTTCAGAAAGAGTATTAGTATGAATGATGTTTGGTGCTTCTACACCATGTAAAATCATATTCATTGTGCCTATTATATAGGCAAGAGATTTCTTTTCTTTACCGTAAAAAGTCTTCTTCTGTAAAGTCATAATATTTTTTGTAGAAAGTTTTTTGCTCTTTTTTAGATATTCGAAGGCTTCACATAAAAATCCGGCTGACCCAACAGCACCATCATAAATTTTTTGACCAATTTCAGGAGCCACAACCTTTACAATAGTTTTAATAAGAGGACGAGGTGTATAATATTCTCCGCCATTCCTGCCGGCATTTCCCATGTTTTTAATTTTGCCTTCATAAAGATGGGACATTTCATGTTTTTCTTTATGGGTTCTAAATTTAAGTTCATCAACAAGGTTAATTACTTCTCGTAGATTATAACCACTTTGCACTCTGTTTTTTAATTCGCTGAAAATCTCTCCAATTTTATATTCAATGGTATCAGGACTTACCGCTTGAGTTTTAAACTTCTTCAAATAAGGGAAAAGCTTATGATCTACAAACTCACGAATATCATCACCAGTTAAAGCTTTGTGATGGTCAAGCTTGCCGTCTTTGCCTTTTGGTATAGCCCACGTATTCCATTTATACTCATCTGCAAGAATCGCTTCGTACTTTTTACCTTTAAGCTCTTCAGCAGTTCTTTTATCATCCTCAGAATCATCAAGATATTTTAAAAATAAAACCCATGAAGTCTGCTCAACATAATCAAGCTCGCTACTACAACCCGCATCTTTGTGCAAGATATCATCAATATTTTTAAAAGTTTGTTCAAACATAAAGCAATCTCCCTTATAAAAAATTATATTTTACCATTTCTTGCCAACGATTTAAACCTCAATGAGTTACTATTTTAAAACTAAAATAGTCCTTTTGGACTATCTTTGAAGGAGTCAAGTATGTAAAATTGACATTAGGTTAGAGTTACTTCTTCCAGTCTTCAATAATGATCTTTTTCCCGGAAAGTTTTATAGTTACCTTTTGCTTCTTTCTCCATCCAAGTTCCGAAATGTATTCTCTTGGAATGGTCACATAGTAGGTATATGCCCCTGTTTTAGTAAGCTTCCGAACAGCTTCATCTTTCTTTCTGTATTTAGCCATTATATATCTCCTATAGTACGTAGTATACTACGTACTATATAATATTACCAATATTTTAATTACATTTTTCTGTCAGATAGATAACAGCTTTGATTTGGTCCAGAAGATGTTATAATATTAAAAAGAAGTTATTTTTATGACTAAAACAATTAAATATGAATACGGATTAGTGACTTATATAGATATTCTTGGATTTGGAGAGCTTATTCGATCCGAGAAAAATCCAAAAAAGATAAATGAAATTTATGAAACCCTTCAAAAAGAGGCTAAATTTGATGTCGAAACAGAGAAAATGTTTAGTCAGAAGTTCGTTAACTTTTCTGATTGTTGCGTAAGGACTACTCCTTTTATTGCAAAAGATGGAAAGTTAAATAAATTTGGAATCTTGTTTACGGAAATACTTCAAATAGTATTTATTCAAGTATCTTTAATTCATCATCATAATATATTGCTTCGTGGTGCGTTAACTATAGATAAAATCTATCATGAAAAAAATAAGATATTTGGCCCTGCTCTTGTCAGAGCATACAAATTAGAGCGAGATTTAGCAGTTTTTCCTAGAATAATATTAGATTCAACAATTTTTGAAATATACAATAGCACACCACTTCTTAAAGCATGGCACCATAATCATGAAGAAGACAAAGATTATCTTCGTTCATATATTCGAAAAGGAGATGATGGTATATGGTTTGTAGATTACTTATCTGGAATAGAAAAACAGTTTGATTGTGAAATAGATTATATAGATTTTTTACAACATCACAAAAAGACAATAATAGATAATGTGCAAAAATCAAAAAAGAATGAAAAGATTATTGTAAAATACAATTGGCTTATGAACTATCACAATTCTGTAGTAATGAAGTATGATTCTGCATATTATGAGCAATTGGGTGTAAATATAGAAAAGATCATGATTAATGCCAAAGAAATGCCGATGAATTATGAGTTATAATGCTTGCTATAGAATGCCTGACGAATAACTAAAGGATTTACTTAATTATGTGGACAGATATTTTATCAACTCAAGAAGCTGAATATACCAAGTTTGTTATAAATCAACTCAATAATGTTTTATGGGCCAAACCTCTTCTTAATCGGATTGTAAAATCAGGAGGCTTAACATCAGAGAATATGCCTTTGCTGTTTGAGGCTAGATTTGCTTATGAATTACATTGTGCTGGAATTGATGCTGAGTATGAATATAAAGCTGGTGTTGGAAAATCTACTGTTGAATTCAAGCTTAACACAGCACCAGTGTGGTTGATTGAGTTAGTCAGCATTCGTGAAAGCAATGGAACTTATTACTGATGCTAAAAATGAACATCAAACAGAAGAAGCTGAAATGATTGTTGCTGGGATGAAAATAGGAGAAAAAGTATTTGCTGATGGAAAACCCACAAAATTTCCTGTCCCCGAAGGCACAATTCATATAATTTTTACTGATATGCGTGGTTATCTTGCTATGGGAGGAGACCATCTAGATTATAAGCATATAGCTCTTGGTGCAGAAGCAGGGAAAATGTGGACTCATTATTGGAATGGAAAGCCAATAAAAGGACTTTTTGAAAAATCAAATGAACAATTAAAAGCAGCTAAATTTATTAGAGAACGTATCCATTTCATAGGTTTTATAAGAGAGAAGGACTATAAACAGGGAGAAATAAGAGATAATGCGTTCTATGCTCTTAATAAACATCTATTCAAGAATACAGATGAATTAAACAAAGTTTGGGAAACGTATCCTTTGAAGTCGAGGACAAAGGAAGCTTATTAAATTATGAATAAGAACGATAATAAAACATTGCCACTTAAATATAGTGATTTACCTTCTCATAAATATTTTGCATTAGATCCACCAGAAATCTTATATCATTATACTGATATTAAAGGAGCTTTTGAGATAATAAAATCGAAATCTTTATGGCTTACAAAAATACAATATCTCAACGACAAAAGTGAACTATCATTATCCATTGATAATTTCGGACAAGTACTTAATAAACTTTCCAGTAAAATAAAGGATAATGATAAAAAGAAGTTTCTTTATGAATATCATCATCAGCTCAAAAGTTTTGAATTTACTAATCTTTGTGTAGCAAGTTTCTGTGAAAATGGAGATTTACTTAGTCAATGGAGAGGTTATGGTAAATCTGGAAAAGGTATTTCACTAGGTTTTACAAGCAAAATATTTGAAAGAGATTTTCCAAAGAACAAAGTATTTCTTAGAAAATGTGTGTATGACTTATGGCAGCAAGAGGAAATAATTACAGATCTAATTGATAATCTATTAAAGTCATATGAAATATGTAGTCCTGAGATCTCTGATTCTTCAAAGACGACTCGAAAAGATTTAATAGGTTATTTTAATACTCTTTTTTTAGGTGTTGCACCAACAATGAAAAATATGCATTTTTCTGAAGAAAAAGAATGGAGAGTAATTTTGCCGCAGGTAAAATACACAGATAAGGATTTTTTTGCAACCAATTTAGGTGAAAGACTAATCCAATATTATAATTTAGATTTCTCAATAAAAGAGAAAGAAAATTATGATTTTTTGAAAGAGATAGTTATAGGTCCTTCTGATAATCAGAGGCTAATAGGAGATGCTTTTAACACACATCTTTATAAAAATAAAGTTAGATGTAATACTATTAGATATTCACAAATACCTTTTATAAATGGATAATAGAAAATAGCATATTTAGCTTAACTATTCTTTTATTGCCTTTCAGCCAAGCCTTCATCTAAAAGAACCTGATTAAGAAATGTACCTTTCTTTAGAACAACCAAAGGGTCTTCTTCATCTTTTAAATAATAAATATCCATAAGGTAGCGGTTGTATTTGTCTCGCCCATGACTCTTGATTATGATGAAAGGAAGGTTTTTAAGAGTTTTTGAGACAAACTTTGAAGCTTCTCTCCCCTTTTGTGTTTCAATGCTTGGAGTATCTATACCTCTAAACCTTATTTTTTGTTTAACCCATACTCTAAAACCGCAATCGACAATCACCCAGATCGTATCTCCATCGATAATTTTTTGTACATAGGCTTTATATGTATAAAAGTGTTTTCTCGTAGCATTAGAGCTTTTGAAATGAAAAGTGTTTTCAGTTTTAACAGTTTCAACAACATTTCCCCTATATTGAGAGATATCTGACTCTTTGTAAATATTGAAACCACAATCTATTAGCAGATTATCTGCATATTTTTCTTTGAATATCTTGTATGTGTAAAGTCTGCCACGATAAAGAGACAATCTCTTTTTTCTTCTTGTAGGAGGTTTTGTAACTTCAATATCTTGCTCTTTAACTTCTTTTATAAACATTTCAAGTGTTCGATTTGACCATTTATTATTTGAAGCTTTATTCTCAAGACGAGTTCTGCTTTTATTGTCTTTAATAGATGACAATAAGCGGTAATGAGTCCATTTCAGATTTTCAGTAGGTTTAAAATCAGGATAGATGTTGTAAAATTGGCTCATCTGGTAAAGTAAGCGTTCACCAATGTTTAAGTCTTCGGAAAGCCTTTTAAATAGCTTAACTCCATAATCAGCCCTATTTTTATGCACTAAAAGATGTTTGGAGATCGTTTCTCCTACTCTCCAATAAGTAATAACTTTTTCACTGTCAAAGGCTTTTTGAGCACGAGATAACCCTTCTGTTATTTCTTTTTTAATATTATTTACAAGATCTGAATAAGATTTATCAATTGAGGCTTTAGTCATAATACTAATTATAACATATATTGCACGCTGCGTGCAAAAAGAAATTACAAGTTTGAAATGTGAAGTTTGAAGTTAATTGAGCACTTCGTGCGATGTTTTAAGGATTAGCCGTCAAGAACGCTAAGTAACGCAAAGTTCTCTGTCCTTTGTTCAGAACAGATATGGATTATCCCCCCTTATCCATATTGGCTAATTGATTTTATTGATAGGGCTTTTTCAGAAATCAATCCTTCTTATCCCTTGACGGTTAGTGTGATGTAATATAATAATATTTATTATGCATTGGAGATTTTATGGTAATAAAATAGGTGGAAAAGATAAGTTTGGAAGAACTTATGAAGAAGCACTTGAGGAACATGCTTTTTGGTGTTTCAGAACAGTGTGGGAAAATAAACCAGATGACCAGGAAAAAATAGATTACCTCATTAATAATTGTATTACTTTTACTACTATGCCAAAAGAATTTAGACCTTATCTTGCTGGAAATGCTGTATGGAATAGTTATGGTGAGATAAAAATAAATCTCAATAATATTAGAAGATATTACACAGACGAAGAGAATAATTGGATAGATAGTTGGTTAAAAAGAAATTAAATATAAAAAAACACACATAAATTCTATCATACCTTCAATGACCTTGCCTTGCATAGTTTCAGCGTGAAATGAGCAATTGCAAACCTGTTTTTATCGAGTTTTTCAAAAATAATTCAAGGGTGAAGTTCCCCACTTTTATTTCTACGGGTGGGAGGGAAATTAATATTCATTCATCAAGCAACACGAATCCGTGCGGACAAAAGTCTTTTTGTTGAAGACAAAATGTCTTTTGGTGTTGTGCCTTTTTCAATCTTTTGAAGAAAGTTGAAAGAGTGATGAATGTTCGATTATTAAGGGAAGCTGACTCTAAGCGCAGGAAGCGGATACGAAGTAGAAGCCCGAACACAGAGACAGCGGGAGGGCTGGGGAGTGAAGGCTTTCCTTGCCGCAGGCAAGGTGTGGCCGAGTAAAGACGTAACTTCCTTATTGTAGGCGGCGATTTTTCAAATATAAGAGCAAGGGCGAGGCCG
>JAGLFH010000066.1 GCA_023144635.1 Candidatus Auribacterota bacterium
TTTCCTTATCAAAGATAAGGAAACTGACTATTCTCTTTGTGTCTTTGTGCCTTTGTGGCAGAATTATCTTTTTTTTACCTTTTACGGGATTTGCCGCGTCGCTCTACTCCTCGCAATGACGACGTTTTATATTTCTGTGCGTATCCGTGTTTTTTCCGTGGTAATTTTATTATAATTATTAGCGAAGCGTTCCTTGAACCAGTTAACTCTTTTCCGCCGAAGGCGGATCCGCATCACGCTAAACGCTCTACGAAACACGTTTTTTTAAATATCGTGCAGTTCTTCTTTGGTCTTTTTAAAATAATCACTCAATTTCTTTATTGCTGCACGCTCGATCTGTCTTACACGCTCACGTGTAACACCGATTCTTTTACCAACATCTTCCAATGATTTTGGCTCTGTATTAAAAAGACCATATCGCATTGTAAGAACTTTTGCCTCACGCTCTGTAAGTACATCAAAAATATTAAGTATTCTTTCCTGCACCATCTCTAAGGAAAGTTTGTCTACAGGATTCACACTGTCTACATCTTCTATAACATCCATAAGCTCACTTACACCATCATCATGAATGGTTGTGTTCAAAGAATTCTGAACACGCATGGCATCTTTTATTTTCTTAACCTGCTCAACTGTCATTCCAACTTTTTTGGCAAGTTCCTGCATGGTAGGATTTCTTTTTAGCTCAACCTTAAGCTCTGTCTCATTCTTTTGTACGGTACTTATCTTTTCTACCATATGAACAGGAATACGTATTGTCTTCCCCTGCTGTGAAAGAGAAAGCATAATGGATTGTTTTATCCACCATGAAGCATAGGTCGAAAAACGGCAGCCTTTTTCTAACTCGAATTTATCAACGGATTTGATCAGGCCGATATTGCCTTCTTCTACAAGATCAAGAAATGAAAGGCCAAGGTTTATATAACGTTTTGCAATACTTACTACAAGGCGTAAATTAGCACGAATCAATTCGTCACGCGCTACATCATCCCCTTTTTTAATGCGTTTTACAAGTTCCTGCTCACCTTCCGCTGTAAGTAGAGGAAGCTCCCCGATCTCACGCAAATATATTTGTAAGGAATCCTTACCTCTTGTCATTATAAGCGCGTCCTGTTGTTTATTTTTAATAATAACTGGCTGAATTGTTTAAATAATTCAGCCAGTTAAAAGTTTCTTTAATTAACCTATTACTGCCTGAGCTGCTGCCAACCTTGCAATAGGTACACGGTATGGTGAACAACTTACATAGTCAAGACCTACTTTGCAGCAGAACTTAACACTTTCAGGATCTCCACCATGCTCACCGCAAATACCACATTTAAGTTTACGTCTTGTAGATCTTCCAAGTTTTACTGCTGTCTCTACAAGTTTACCAACACCGTCCTGATCAATAGTCTGGAACGGATCATCCGGAAGGATCTTCTTCTCGACATACTCAGGTAAGAAAACTCCTGCATCATCACGACTGTAACCAAACGTCATCTGTGTAAGGTCGTTTGTGCCAAATGAAAAGAACTCTGCTTTTTTGGCAACTGTATCAGCTGTTAATGCAGCACGAGGTATCTCGATCATAGTACCGACCATGTATTTTACTTTTGATTTGGTCTTTTTGATTATTGCATTTGCTGTTATCCGAACGATCTCTTCCAAGAAATCAAACTCGTTGCTTGTACCGATAAGCGGTATCATGATCTCAGGAAGAACCTTTATATTTTTCTTTGCCATATTAACTGCAGCTTCAATTATAGCTGTTGTCTGCATTACGCAAAGTTCAGGATAAGTAATAGATAACCTACAACCCCTGTGACCAAGCATAGGGTTAAGCTCGTGTAAGTTTGTAACGAGCTCTTTTATTTTTGCAGGTGATACTTTAAGGCGTTTTGCCATTTCTTTAACACCAGCTTCTTCATTCGGAAGGAACTCATGAAGAGGAGGATCAAGAAGCCTGATAGTTACAGGCAGTCCGTTCATCTCTCTAAAAATACCTTCGAAATCTTTACGCTGGTATGGAAGTAATTTTTTAAGAGCTTTTTCACGAGCCTCTTTATCTCTTGCAAGAATAAACTCACGTATTGCCCAGATCCTTTCGCCCTCAAAGAACATGTGCTCTGTTCTTGTAAGACCGATACCCTCTGCTCCAAGTCTGCGTGCAGCCTGAGAATCTTTAGGTGTGTCTGCGTTTGTACGTACGTTTATCTTCCTGTACTGGTCTGCCCATGCCATGATCTGCATGAACATTTTGTATATAGATGATTTCTTAGCTTTTGCATTGTTTTCAACTACACCTGCTATAACCGGACTTGATGATGATTTAATATGACCAAGCATCACTTCACCAGTAGAGCCGTCAAGAGATATCCAATCACCTTCTTTTATTACAACGTTACCAACTGTGATCTGTTTTTTAGCATAACTGATATTAAGAGCACTACATCCTGCTATACAACATTTTCCCCAGCCTCTTGCAACAACAGCTGCGTGAGATGTCATACCGCCTGTAGATGTAAGAATACCTACTGCAGCATCCATACCTGCAACATCTTCAGGAGATGTCTCATGCCTTACTAAAATAACCTGCTTCCCTTTCTTTTTCTCTTTCTCAGCATGATCAGCTGTGAAAACGACCTGACCTGATGCAGCACCCGGTCCTGCAGGTAATCCCTTAGCAACAATTTTTGCTGCTGCTACTGCTTTAACATCAAATATAGGGAATAAAAGCTGGTTTAACTGATCGCCCTCTATACGGCGAAGAGCTTCTTTAGGAGTGATCATTTTTTCTTTTACCATGTCATATGCTAATTTTACTGCAGCAAGACCAGTACGTTTTCCTGTACGTGTCTGAAGCATGTAAAGTTTGCCTTCCTGAATAGTAAATTCAACATCCTGCATATCCTTGTAATGTTTCTCAAGTTTTATGCGGATATCGTTAAGCTCTTTGTATATTTTTGGCCATTCTTTTTTAAGATCACTTATAGGCTCCGGTGTTCTGATACCTGCAACAACATCTTCACCCTGAGCGTTTATAAGGAACTCACCAAAAAATGCTTTATCACCATTTGATGGATTACGTGTAAATGCAACACCAGTTCCTGATGTTTTACCCATGTTTCCAAAAACCATTGCCTGAACATTAACTGCAGTACCGAGAAGACCTGTGATCTTGTTTATTCTGCGGTAGATAACTGCACGCTCGATGTTCCATGATCCGAATACAGCATTAACAGAAGCCATAAGCTGCTCTTTTGCATTCGTTGGGAAAGGTTTTTTTACTACTTTCTGATAAATTTTCTTATATGCAGCAACAACTTCTTTTAACTGATCAGCTGTTAGATCTGTATCAAGTTTTGCTTTGTATTTTTTCTTTATCTTTGTTAACTCTTCTTCAAAATCATCATGAGGAACACCCATAACAACATTACCGAACATATCAATAAAACGACGGTATGCATCCCATGCAAGACGCTCGTTGTTTGTTTTTTTTGCCAAACCTTTAACAGCTTCATCATTAAGACCAAGGTTTAAAACCGTATCCATCATACCGGGCATAGATACTGCCGCACCACTTCTTACTGATACAAGTAATGGGTTTTTTGAATCACCAAGTTTTGCTCCCATGGTCTTTTCAAGTTTTTTGATGTTATCATCGATCTGCTTCTGGAGTTCTTTTGGATATTTCTTACCCTGTTTGTAATAATAATCACAAACCTCTGTTGAAATTGTAAATCCAGGAGGAACAGGAACTTTTATCTTTGTCATCTCAGCCAGATTAGCACCCTTTCCACCAAGTATTTGCTTCATTTTTGCATTACCTTCGGCTTTTCCCCCGCCAAAGCTATATACATATTTCTTTGCCATTACTTCCTCCTTATAAAAGTTAAAAAATTAAATTCAAAATTTTTGCCAATTCTTTATTTCTTTAATGGAGCGAAATTTTAACACTCATTACATACATTTTTCAAGCTTAAAATGTAAAAAAGATTATATATATTAAAGGTAGTGGTTCGTTCGGGAAGCAGGTTGCAAGATGCAAGAAAACCAATCTAAAAATAGTAGGGGCGCTTCGCGAAGCGCCCTTGATGCTTTTGAGGTATAACAATACGCAAAAGGGCGGTTCACGAACCGCCCCTACATATGTTTTATTTTTACACGGGATAAAACAAGCCCGTTGTATCCTATTGCAAATCCGCCATCTTGTTGGGAGGACACACGTTTTACATTTATTTCCGTGGTAAATTTACAATTATCAAGCGGTAGCGTTCCATGAACGCACAACGAATCACGGTTTTTAGTTTGTGTTCAGACAAATAAAAACAGCAATAAAACGGCTAGTACAACAGTGTAATATGAAAAGTATTTGTAATGTTTTTTGACAATGGAATTTTTAAGAAGATATAGCGCTGATACTCCAACTGCAAAAGCTGTTATAAAAGATATGATCAAACCTGTAGAATCTATTCCGATAAACATTTCATCGCTTTTAATTAACTGAAGAATAAAAGCACCTCCTATTGCAGGAAGAGAAATTAAAAACGAAAAAACAAAAGCCCTTGTTGGAGCTAACCCAAGAAGAATGGCAGCTGATATTGTTGCACCTGAACGTGATATGCCAGGAACAATTGCAAATGCCTGAAAAACACCTATTATAAAAGCTTTCCTAATATCCAAAACTTTGTGGTCCTCTTTAGAAGGATCTAATGTCTTTATTTTTGAACCGCTGTAAAAAACAAGAAAAGAAGTTATTAAAAATGAAATACTCAATAAATATGAATTTTTCCCTTGAAAAAGTTCCTCAATAACATCTTTAAAAAGTACACCTATTACACCCGCAGGAATAGTACCTACTATTATAAAAAGTATCCACTTCCTGTTATCAAAAAACAAAGCTTTTATATCTTTAAAGAAAAAAACAATAACTGAAAAGAATGTTGCCACATGAAGAAAAATATCATATGAAAGTGAATGAAATGCATTTGAAAACAGTTTGTTAAGTAAGACCAAATGGCCTGAACTGCTTACCGGAAGAAATT
Organism: Candidatus Auribacterota bacterium; assembly: GCA_023144635.1. Classification (GTDB taxonomy): domain Bacteria; phylum Auribacterota; class JAFGBW01; order JAFGBW01; family JAFGJP01; genus JAGLFH01. Next base: position 5,028 of record JAGLFH010000066.1, read on the forward strand.
CGGTAAGCCCCTGTGTAAAAGCAAAAAAGAATATCTTTAAAAGCTCATGCAGATTCATGGTAAAAAAGTGACTAAAATGCCTAAAGTGTCTATCCCGTGACCACGTTGTCACGTGCAACGGGACTCACGTGAAAGTTAAGGTGTGCCGTTTAGCACGATATAATAAAAACCAATTAAATTTTAAATATTTGCGCGGAAGCGCTCCATTCACGCACGACGCATCACGCTCAACTAAACACGCTTTTTATTTTTCATCATTATCAGTACTTGCTTCTTCTTTTGGCTCGTCGTTCACTGCATCCTTCTTACTAAGCACACATCTTCCCCTGTCATCGATATCAATACATTTTACGTTAAACTTATCTCCAACTTTCATCTCGTCTTCAACACGATTCACCCTGTGTTTAGCTATACGGGAAATATGAACAAGACCTTCTTTACCAGGTAATACCTCTACAAATGCTCCGAACTCCATTATTTTTTTTACAGTTGACATATAAGTCTTGCCGACCTCTACATCAGAAGTCATCAATTTTATTTCTTCTGATGCACCGTCAATACCATTTTGGTCCATAGAGCTAACAGAAACTATACCGTCATCATTAATATTTATCTCTACCTGATACTGCTCAATAAGCCTTTTTATGTTTGAACCGCCAGGACCTATTATCATGCCGATCTTTTCTTTAGGAATCGTGAATGAGAATATCTTTGGAGCATACTTTGAAAGAGCTTTTCTAGGTTCACTAATAGTCTTTTCCATAACTCCTAGAATATGCATGCGACCCTCTTTTGCCTGCGCAAGCGCATCTTTTAAAATATCATCGTTAATGCTCTCTATTTTAAGATCCATCTGTATAGCAGTAATACCTGTCCTGGTTCCCGCTACCTTAAAATCCATATCTCCTAAATGATCTTCCAAACCTAATATGTCTGAAAGAATAGCTTTTTTCTCACCACCATCAATAAGACCCATAGCTATTCCGGCAACAGGACTTTTAATAGGAACACCAGCATCCATCAATGAAAGTGCGCCTCCGCAGACAGAAGCCATTGATGATGAACCGTTAGATTCCATAACATCTGAAATGATCCTTATGGTATAAGGGAAATCATCCTTAGATGGAAGTACTCCCGTAAGTGCACGCTCTGCAAGTATACCATGACCTATCTCACGCCTTCCCGGACCACGCATAAATTTTACCTCTCCTACTGAATAAGGAGGAAAGCTGTAATGAAGCATAAACTCTTTTTTTGCATCACCTTCATATGTCTCCTGCTTCTGAGCATCGCCAGGACCGCCAAGAGTTGTCATTACAAGAGCCTGTGTCTCACCACGGGTAAAAAGTGCAGATCCATGCGTTCTTGGTAAAAGACCAAGTTCACATGTAATATCTCTTATATCTTTAAGCCCACGGCCATCACAACGAACATTCTCTTCAAGTATAAGACGGCGGGCTTCTTCTTTTTCCAGATCATGAAAACAACTGCTTACTTGAGAACTTACAACTGTCTCATCTTCTTCTATTAATTTTTCTGATATTTCTTTACTAAGTTTTTTAAGAGCATCATAACGTCCGAATTTATCAACGACCTTTAATGCATCTGTTATTGCAGGAAAAGCTAGACCCTTTATTTTTTCAACTAATGAATCATCTACTTTATCAAATACTTCATAATCAGAGTTTGGCTTGCCTGCTTTTTCCATCAACTCTTTTTGAGCTGAGATTATAGGCTGAATTGCTTTAAAACCTGTCATCAATGCATCAAAAAGACATTCTTCAGTTATTTCTAAGGCACTTCCCTCAACCATTACAAGACCTTTTTCTGTTGCTGCAAGAACAATATCCATGCGGGAAGTCTTTAACTGCTCATATGTAGGATTTATTATAAATTTGTCATCGATCATTCCTATGCGAACTGCACCAATAGGACCGTGAAACGGTATATCACTTATTGATAAAGCACAAGATGCGCCTATTATTGAAAGGACATCAGGATTGTTTTCTTCATCTGCAGATAAAACAGATGATACTACCTGAACTTCACAAAAATAATCTTCCGGGAATAACGGTCTTATAGGACGGTCTGTTAGTCTGCAAGTAAGTATTTCTTTTTCTGTTGGACGAGCTTCCCTTTTTATATAACCGCCAGGAAACTTTCCTATTGCTGAAGTTTTTTCTCTGTAATCTACTGAAAGAGGGAAAAAATCAATTCCCTCACGAGGTGACTTTGTTGCGCAAGCACTAACAAAAACGACAGTATCATCCATTCTGACTAATACTGAACCATTTGCCTGCTTTGCTATCTTTCCGGTTGAAATTTCTACTTTTCTTCCACCTAACTCAAAATTGACACTATGCTCCATAAATTATTTTCCTTTGTTTTTGTTCATTCCAAAACCGGATAGATCTTCTCTTTGCAAAGTATGATTACTTTCTCAAGTGGAGACTTTCGACCATCTTCTTATAATCTTCAAGTTTCGTACGTTTCATGTAATTTAAAATTTTTCTTCTCTGACCGACAAGTTTTAGAAGAGATCTTCTTGAATTGTGGTCTTTTTTGTGCTTTTTTAAATGATCTGTTATCTCATTGATGCGTTCTGTCAAAAGAGCTACCTGCACATTTGTTGAACCAGTATCAGTTACTTCCAATCCGTACTTCTCAATTACTTCTTCTTTCTTTTTCTTAGTTAATGTCATTTTTTACCTCCATAAAAAATCATTTTAAAAGTCTTTTGCATAATCTCTGCCTATTTAGAGAAAAGTATTATTTTATAATAAAAAGGCTTGAGAAGCAACACTAATTTACTATTTTATAAGTTGCTCATAATCAATATGTTGCGTATTAAAAAAGTGCGTGGCGTGTTTAATATCTTTTTCTATAGCAAGTTTTAGATCCTGCATTGAAGGAAACTTCTTTGTATCCCTGATTTTTTCTATAGGGTATATTTCAACAAAATCACCTAATAAATCTTTTTTAAAGTCTAAAATATGAACTTCTACCTTTTGAAAACTGTTTTCACTTACTGTAGGATTTGTGCCTACACTAACCAGGCCATGCAATACTCCATCTATTGTATCCGACTTAACAACACATACAAATATACCATTCATCGGAATTGTCTCATCTGAAATATCAAGATTAGCTGTTGGAATACCTATTTTTGCCCCCAAGCCAAGACCCTTTACAACTGTTCCTCCAATAGAATAATAACGTCCTAAGTACCGTGAAGCCAGCTCAAAACTATTTTTTTCTATAAACTGCTTTATTAATGAACTGCTGATAACTGTATCATCTTCCTTCATCATATCTATTACGCTAAGCTTTATATCAGACTCATCAAAAAGTACCCTGAGATCATCAATGCTGCCAACGCGTGATCTTCCAAAATTAAAATTTATCCCAACTGTTACTGACTTACACTTTAACTTTTTTATGATGATTTCATGAACAAATTCCTTCGGAGACATCTTAAAAAACCATTCATCACTTTTTGAAACAGTAAATACACTTTTACAACCAATACGTTCTAAAAGATGCTCCTTGTGCTCAAATGAAGTCAAATGAAACCATTTTTTATGATTATCCCACTTAGGAGTTGACCGAAATGTCAAAACAGATGGAACAAGATCGTTAGCTTTTGCCTCTTTAACCATATTACCTATTACCCTTGCATGCCCCTTATGGACACCGTCAAATACACCTATTGCAAGAGAAATAGAATCTTTTCCATCATAATTTTTAAGATCATCAATTATTTTCATCGTCAAGCAGCCTTAGATCTTCAAGCGTTATATCATGTATGTCTTTTGCATCATCAAGTAAATACTCACCGATTCCCGTCCTTATTAAACTAAGCATCAATGCTCCAACTCCGCAATAAAGTCCAATATCCCGACAAAAACTCCGCACATAAAAACCCTTGTCTGATGTAATATCAATATTTGCATATGGAAAATCTATTTTATCAACATGTATATCATGAATAAATATCCGGCGCGGCTGAACTGTTACTTCTTGACCGTTCCTTGCATATTTATACAAAGGTTTTCCCTTGAATTTTATTGAAGCATATTTTGGAACCTCTTGTACTATCTCGCCCTTATGAGAATTTATAAACTCATAAAACAGATCTTTAAAATCATCACTCTTTTGTTCTACAAGCAATTTTTCGGCAACTTTTACTTTTCCTGTTATATCGTCAGTGTCCGATTCAACACCAAAAAGAACACTTGTCCTGTATTTTTTTATACCCTTCATGAATGAATCGAATTTTACCGTGTATTTTTCTGAAAGGACAATTAATAGACCCGTTGCAATTGGATCAAGAGTTCCTGCATGGCCGGCTTTCTTAAGACGTAACTTTCTTTTCAAATACTGGACTGCATCAAAAGATGTCCAACCAAAAGGTTTATTGACTAAAATAAATCCATCTCTATTTACTATCATCGCTTTTGTGCCATTCTTCCAGCAATTCTTCTATTCGCTCTGCCTTTATCTGGGTATCATCTAGAAAAAATTTAACCTCGGGAATGTATTTTAAAAAAACTGCACTTGCAAGCGAATACTGAACATAACGCCTTGCATGATTAAGCGCATCAAGTACAGTCTGATCGCGTTCCTTATCACCACACGATGAAACAAAGACCTTTGCGTTCCTTAAATCCTTACTAACACTTACACCCGTAAGAGTGACAAAACCTATACGAGCATCACCCAGCTTATGGCAAACTATCTTGTTTATCTCTTTTAAAAGCAGACTGTTTACTTTTTGTATCCTGTAAGCCAATTTTATTAACCCTCACTTAACATCTATATTTTTTCTAAAAAGGAGATAACAATTAACATAATATTAGAATTGATATTTTTGGAATTTTTAAAAAAATTAGGAGTACCGTTTACAATGTTTGCTTTACAGAAACTTTTTCAAAAAACTCAAGAACATCACCTTCGCGGTAATCATCATAATCCTCTAATCTTACCCCGCATTCACTTCCAGCCTTGACTTCTTTCACATCTTCAGCAAAATGCTTGAGAGATGTAATCTTCTTTTCACTCTCAACTACCTCTCCATCACGGAAAAGACGAGCATATGAAGTTGCAAGCGCCTTACCTTCCATAACAACACATCCTGCAATAAATCCTAACTTTGAGACCTTAAATTTCTGTTTTACATCCGCCTTACCTATTGTTCGCTCCTGTATCTCAGGCTCAAGCATACCCTCCATAGCTTTTCTGACTTCATCCAGTGCCGTATAGATGACCTCATATATTTTATATTCTACCTGTCTTGCTTTTGCCATATCAACAGCAGATGGAACAACGGAGACATGAAAACCTAATATTATTGCCTTTGAAGCATCTGCAAGCATGATGTCGGAATCATTGATGCTTCCTGTTGTCTTATGGATTATCTTTATATTTATTTTATCTGATTTTATTTTTTCTAGAGATGAAGCAAGCGCATGAACTGAACCACTAACATCTGCTTTTAAAATTATCTTAAAATCTTTTTTCTTACCCTCTTCTATTTGAGAATAAATATTTTCTAAAGTTACTATATCTTTCTTCTCAAGATTCTGATGGCGTTTTTTTAACATCTCTATAGCAGAAAGATCACGAGCTTTCTTTTCAGCCTCCACAACCCTTAACTGTGTGCCGGATTCCGGAGCACCGTTAAGACCCATTATTTTTACAGGAGTAGAAGGACCTGCCGAATCTAATACCTTGCCCTTATCATCAAGCATCCTCTTTACTTTTCCGTAATAAGCTCCGCATATTATAGGATCTCCCCTTTTAAGAGTACCATTCTTGATAACAGCAGTTGCAATTACACCAATGCGTTCATTTACTTCACTCTCTAAAATAATACCCAGGGTCATACCTTTTGCACTTGCTTTTAATTCAAGTATTTCTGCCTGAAGCAATATCATATCAAGAAGGTTATCAATACCATCTCCAGTTAATGCAGAAACATTAACACAAATTATATCACCACCCCATTCTTCAGGTGTAAGATTACGCTCTGCTAACTGACGCTTTACTTTCTCCGAGTCCGCATCAGCTTTATCCATCTTATTTATTGCAACTATGATCGGAACCTCTGCATCACGTGAATGATCGATAGCCTCTATTGTCTGAGGCATAAGGCCATCATCTGCTGCAACAACCAAAACAACTATATCAGTTACATTTGCACCCATAGAACGCATTGCAGTGAAAGCTTCATGACCAGGTGTATCTAAAAAGACTATTCTTCCCTTTTCTGTATCTACTGTAGATGCACCTATGTGCTGTGTGATACCACCTGATTCTCCGCTTGCAACATCTGTTTTGCGAACTTTATCAAGCAATGATGTTTTACCATGGTCAACATGCCCCATAAATGTAACCACAGGAGACCTTGGCTCTAAAACAATATTAGGTTCATCCTCTAAAATACTAAGATCGCTCTTTTCAACAACTGCAAGCTCATCTTCTTTAAACTCTATTTCAACATTTATCTCATGCGCTATGATCTCTATTGTATCATCATCAAGGCTCTGATTTATTGTAGCCATTGCACCCATTGAAAATAATTTTGAGATCAAGTCGTTAGTAGACATACCTATTGCTTCAGCAAACTCTTTTACTGTAGGTTTATGCTCTATTAAAACTTTTCCTTCTATCTTTAGATCTTTCTTAACTTCTTCTTTTTCTATAACTATATCTTCTTTATGCTTCTTATCATCTTTTGAGAGTTTAGAATGGCTTTTCTTTTTTTCATGTAAGCTTTCAGTATAGACCTCTGCTATTTCCTCTTCTTTTGAAAGTGGAATATCATCTTTAATAACATCGCCTATTACCGGTTTTTCTTCTTTTGGTTTTTCTTTTGTCTCTGCCAACTTACGAAGAGATTTTTGAGTTACTTTTTTTGCAGGAGTTTTTTTAACTGTTTTTTTAGCTTTTTCTTTTGTATTATTAGATGTTTTAGCAGACTTTGACTTGCCAAACTTACTTTCTACTTTTTTTATATAGTCATCTGTAAGGGCTGACATATGATTTTTAACATCAGCACCCTCGGCTTTCAAAAAAGTTAAAATCTCTTTTGAAGCTACATTAAACTTTTTTGCAAGTTCATGTATTCTCATTCGTCTTGTAGTTCCTTTACCTTTTTCTCGATAACTTCTTTTATCTCTTCTACAGTGGTTTTTCCTGCACCCGGTATCGTATAAAGAACATCTAAATGCATAGATGTAACTTTACGAAGCGTATCATAACCGATTGATGCAAGATAATCAGCTACCTTTTTATTAATGCCATCCACTTCAAAAATAGGTATATCAAGCAGGTCTTCCTGACCCTCTATATTTTTATCACGTTTTTTACGTTTTGACTGGGATGTCTTATGCTCTGCCTTATATTCCTCTTCACTTTCTATATCGATCTTCCATCCAAGAAGACGTGAAGTAAGCCTGGCGTTATTTCCACGTTTGCCTATAGCAAGAGAAAGCTGACTCTTGTCAACAAGTACAAGAAGCTTTTTTTCTTCTTCAAATTCTTCTATGTGTTTTATTTTTGCAGGATTAAGAGCATTTCTTCCATACTCAACAATATCATCACTGTAACTGATGATATCCATTTTTTCCCCGTTTAACTCTCTAACTATATTTTTAACGCGTGCACCGCGCATACCTACACATGCACCAACACAATCAACTTTTGAATCTTTTGATATAACAGCTATTTTTGTACGAAAGCCAGGATCCCTTGCAATACTCTTTATTTCAACAGTACCTTCGGATATTTCAGGCACCTCTATTTCGAATAAACGCCTTACAAGATCAGCATGAGTACGCGATACGATGATCTCAGGGATACCCGCACGTGTCACACTTACAACAAGTACACGCATCCTGTCACCTATATGATAATTCTCATTAGGTGTCTGCTCTTTTTTTGGCATTATTGCCTCTGCCCTGTCAAGCTCAATAATTACAGTATTTTTCTCCCTGCGTCTTATTACACCGTTAACGACATTACCGACCTTATCTTTGTAATCATTAAAAATAACGTCTTTTTCTGCCTCTCGTATCTTTTGTATTATAACCTGCTTGGCTGTCTGTGCTGCAATTCTTCCGAAATCATCAGGGGTCACTTCTATTAAAGCTACATCTCCGACCTTGATCTTCTTCTGGTCATGATGTTCTCTTGCTATTGATCGCTTTACTTCATATTGAGAAGGTTTTTCATCGTCTTCTATAACAACAAACTCAGCAAATACCTGTATATCACCTGTATTATCATTAATAATGATCTTAGGGTTCTTGTATGTACCAAAACTTTTACGAGAAGCTGAAAGCAAAGAACTTTCTATCGCGCCAATAATAGTATCACGGGAAATGCCTCTTTCCCTTTCCATTAAATCAAATATCGCAATAAGTTCCTGATTCATAATCCCCACTCTTTTTCTGTTTAGGCTATTAAATAAAAAAAGTGGGCTTAATCCCACTCTTAAAAGTTAAAATTAATAATTGCTTAGCTTATATAATGTATATTTCACCCTACTTTTTGTCAAGGAAATTATTATTTAACCAATCATTATAATATTAAGATATAAACACTTACTTTAATGATAATTTTTAAATTCTTTAAACAGTGCTTATTACAATGGTTTAACTATTAGGAAGGATGATGACTTTTATTGAATTTTTACCCTCACTTACCAGCTTAAACCCTTTTGCTATTTCTTCAAGTTTTAAGCGATCCGTAACCATATCATCAACAATTACCCGCTTTGACCTTATGAGTTCAATGGCATCTTTTGCATCCCTAGGGCTGTTTCCATATGAAGGAAGGAGTGTTATGCCGTTTCTCCAAAAATCATTAACCGGGATAGGCAAATCCACGCCCGGGTCTGTTGGAGCAAAAAAGAGTACCGTACCTGCTCTATCTACACATTTTAAAGCCTGCTTAAATACAGATAGCGCTCCGGTGCAGACTATTACGAGATCTGCTAGTCTGCCGTCATTTAACTTTTTTAAACGTTTTGGGATATTTTCACCTGCAGGAATAGCATCATATGCTCCAAATCTCTTAGCAGCCTTTAATCTGTTTTCGTTTATATCTGTAGTGATCACTTTACCTGCGCCAAGAGCAATCGCCAGTTTTAAATGTAAAAGCCCCGATATACCGCTTCCAAGAATAAGTACGGTTTGACCGGGTTTCAAATTAGCTGCCCTTTGCCCCCTTACAACACAGGCAAGAGGCTCTACAAAAGCACCCTCATCATATGACATTTCATCCGGCAATAAAAACACACCTCTATCAACATTTAATGCAGGAACACGCAACATTTGCGAAAAACCGCCCGGATCAAAATTTGTTGTATGAAGTGTATCGCAAACAGTATGGTTACCACTTAAACAATACCGGCAAGTATTACACGGTATATGATGAGATACAAAAACTCTGTCACCAACCTTATATTTTTTAACATTTTTTCCGACTTCTACAATATCACCCGCTATTTCATGCCCCAATACAATGGGAGCCTTCTTTATACGGTACCACTCCATGACATCACTTCCGCAAATACCGCTTGCCATGACCTTAACAAGAATTTCATCATCACTTATCTTTGGCACAGGTATTTCCTCTACCCGCACATCACTATTTTTATAATACATTCCAACTTTCATAATAAAATGCCTAAAGTGCACTTAAGTACTTAAAGTGCCTAAAGTTAAGGTGTGCCTTTCAGCACGATATAATAAAAACCCAATAATCAAATAACAAATTACAAATTCTAAATTAAAAAAACAGAAACCAAAAAGTCGTCATTGCGAGCAAAGCGAAGCAACCCACGTAAGATAACAAACATACAACAAACCATATTTATTTTAAACAAAATTTGTTATTTTTTTGTTTCCTTTTTCTTTTTATCTTCAACAATTGAATCTAATTCATCTTTCCATTTTTCAATTTTTTGATCTATTTCCTTAATTAGTATTATTTCATGCTTACTAGATGTAATGGATTGAAGATCTTTTATATGTGTTTTTGCTTCATCAAATAGTTTAACAACTTTCTCAAATCTTTTTTCATAATCATTATAATTAGACGATTTGACATCAATTAATATCTTTGTATATTCAATCTCTGCCAATTCATTAAAATAAAAGTATTTTGAAACATCCTTTTCAATATCATCTAACATTTTTTTTGCTTTTGAAAGATACTTCTTTTTATTTTCTTTATCTGCTTTACGTATTAAAAAAATTATTTCTTTAATCTTTTTAATTTTCTCTTGTAATTTATTTTTTTTCCTCTCATATTCTTCAATAGTTTTTTTCATCCTTTTAATTGTTTTTTTAACTTTCTTTTCATCTTTTTTCCTTCGTCTTTTAATTTCTTTCCTAAGTTCATAGATTTCTCCTTTCGACATTTTTTTCATTTCATCAAGAGTAATAGAAAGGAATTCTTCATCCGTCATATTTTTATAATCTTTAGGAAAAGCAGTGTTAATAGGAATGATTACAAGCAAGAATAAAAAGGTTATTAAAAAGACTTTATTCATTTGTTTCTTATGTGTGAATCCCTGCTTTCGCAGGGATGACAACGTTTTACTTTTTTACACGGGAGGAGGCAAGCCCCTCCCCTACTACTTCTTATTTTTTGTTCATCATGAACCCCACGTGGTTCATGACTTCGTGCTCTTCGTGGTGAAACATTTAATATCAGCGAAGCGTTCCTTGACCTATTACCTAGAACCTATTGCCTATAACCTATTTCTTTGTTTCTTTAAAAATATCGTGCGCTTCTTTAACGCTTGCTTTTTCATGAATTATCGCATGAAGTGCTTTTGCTACTGCAACAGGATTCGGGTTCTGCCAGACGTTCCTGCCAAGGTTTATTCCTACTGCGCCTTTTTGCATTCCGTCATGAACAAACTCCAACACTTCTAATTCTGTCTCGCACTTTGGTCCACCTGCCATTACGACAGGAACTGGACACCCTTCCACAACTTTATCAAAATCTTTAGCGCACCAGTATGTTTTTACTACTCTTGCGCCAAGTTCTGCTGCTATACGACAGCTTAATGCTAAGTAACGTGATGTTCTTTTTTCTGTCTCTTTCCCAACCGCTGTTACTGCCATTACTGGAATGCCATACCTCTCGCACTCGTTTACAAGATTTGAAAGGTTTAAAAGTGTCTGTTTTTCATAATCACTACCTACGAAAACCGAAACACCAACAGCAGATACATTAAGACGGATGATCTCTTCTAAGCAAGTTGTGACTGCCTCATTTGCAAGATCACTTCCTACCATGCTGGTGCCGCCTGAGACTCTCAATATTACAGGAGTATCCATAGCAGCATCTATACATGAACGAAGCACTCCCCTTGTACAAAAAAGAGCATCGCAATAAGGTAAAAGCGGTTTAATCGTTTTTGCAGGTTTTTCAAGGCAGCTTGTTGGCCCCTGAAAATATCCGTGATCAACTGGTAGAAAAAAACAATGGCCGTCAGATTTAAAAAGTTTGCTAAGACGATTTTTTATTCCCCAATCCATTTAAAACCTCCTGTAGAATAAGTGTCTAAAGTGCACTAAAATACTTAAAGTGCCTAAAGTTTAGGTGTGCCAAAGCACAACATAATAAAAAAGATCAAATTACAAAAACAAATAATAACAGACTCAAGTAAAAAAACAAAAATCAAACAATAAAAGATAATAATCAAAATCTAAAAAAAAATAAACAGCAATTAAAATCTATTACAAATATTTTTTACACGGACACAGCACGCTGTGTCCCTACATATTTTTCATTTTTTATCTCTTCGTGGTGAAAATAAAATAGCAATAATCAATTTACTTTTACACTTTACCTAGATCCCGCGGTCTCGCCGCGGGATCTAGTAAAATGTGTATTTTATTTACGTTTATATTCACAGCGGGCGGATACCATCCGCCCCTACATATTTTTTACATTATTAAAGAGATTCCTGCATCCGCAGGAATGACAAATATTTTTTGTTTCTCTGTTATTTTTTCGCATTTTATTTTCATGGGCGAATTGCTATTCGCCCCTACTTACATTTTGCTTTTTACCTTTTTTATTATCCGCTTCCTTCGGAAGCTCCTTAACTCAACACTCAACATTTAGCATTCAACACTTCTTTTTCTGCTATCCTACTTCTCCATCTGCGTTTATCTGCGTCCCATTCGTACTATCATCGCACGGCCTGTCTCGCCATAGTCCACAAAGTGGACGAAGGCGGGTAGGCTCATTAATTCTCTTTTCTTACGACTAAATAACCTTTCTCTATTAGCCAATGATGAAATTCGTATGTTGTATGTATACAGCCTGTTTTACATATTTCCCTTAACTTCTCGTACTCTTCCTTATTACTCTCATTTTCATCAAGTTCCAACTGAACCTCACACCCAATATCTTTACAATACTCTCTCCTCTTATAATCCGTATATCCATCCATGACCTTTCATCTCCTCTTAAATACAGTATTTATTCAAAAACAGTTTCGATATTATTATAAAACAAATACCCGCATACAAGCCTGCTAAGATATCATCACACATAATACCCCATCCGCCTTTAAGTCCTTCTACCCTTTTTATAAATAAAATTTTTGTTATATCAAAAAATCTGAAAAGAGCTAAAACTATTAAATAATTTATCACGCTTACATTCGATACAAATAAAAGAGCTAAAAATATTCCAGCTACTTCATCTATAACAACAAATGAAGGATCTTCTATTCCGCTTTTCTCCTGTTCTTTACCTGATACATATACTCCAACAAGAAAAACAATAAATGTAATTCCCGCTAAAATAAAATAAGAATCAACAAAACTTCTTATTAAATAAAAAACTAAAAGAGCTAAAATAGAACCTGCCGTTCCAGGAGCATGAGGGACTTTTCCGGAATAAAAAAATGTGGCAACTATATGATTTAATTTATCAGACATAATACTTTTAAAAAACCTCCACCTCGCAGGAAGGCAACTCTGCGCCCACCTACGAGGCACTAGTGT
>JAGLFH010000067.1 GCA_023144635.1 Candidatus Auribacterota bacterium
AATATACATTACATGTAATCCTGATAATTTTGCTTCGAAAAGAGTGTGTGAAAAATTAGGAGCAAAATATTTAGAAACGGTCAATGTTCCAATTGAACATGAAATATATCGAAAAGGTGAAAAACAAAAATGTCGTTTTGAATGGTTAATCGCCTAACAAATTGTTGCAGTGGACTGTCAAAACGCTGCGCGTTTTGCCACGGCTTCGCCGCCCCTCCGGGGGCCACTGAACTCTAACGTTAGATGGAGAGAAATATAATAAAGTGGAGAAAACAATGAATGAAACTAGAATGCCAAATGAACTAACTGAAAAGTTAACCCAATTTAATTACAAAATTAAATCTACAAATGAAGGTTTAATTATCAATTTACCTTTTCGTTGTAGTGTTGTTATAACTTATAGAGAAGGAAATTATAATTTTACTCCTAAATTTGGTCCTCTTGAAAGAAACAGAGCTGTCTGGTACTTTTCTATAATCTATATGCTTTCCTTAATTTTATTTTATGTTGGTTCTGTTTCGGTTCCAAAGTTTATACTTTTAGTTGGCCTTGTTGTAATGGCATCTACTTGGGACATTTTCAGGTTTATTATCACTGAATGTTGTGTTTTAAAAGTTCAAAATATAATAATAAATATGCAAAAACCATCTAACTAGTCGTTCCAGCTGACCGGCGGAAAGCCCGCCGCTTTCGCTTCGCTCAAGCCCCTTCGGGGTCAGCTGAACTCAGACGTTAGATGGAGAAAGATATGAAGAAATTAATATATATTTGGCTTTTTTTGACACTTCTTACTACATTAACAGCAAATGTTTTATTACTGTCAAAAATGGATAAAGCAATTTCATCATATAATTCACACCTCATAGATTTGCAAAAAAGAGAACCTATTGAAGAAATAAAATGCAGTTATGAAGAATTAGTTGCTTTAGTTAAAAGCAATGATAGAGCAAATAAAGGATTTGATCTTTTTCAGACAAAATATTCAATAAAAATTATTAGTTTATATAAACAAATAGTTTTCATAACAATAGTTATGTTAATAAATCTAGCTGTAGCAATATTTGTTTATATATTTAATATTAATAAAACATCTAACAAATCGTTGCAGCGGACGTGCTAAAAGCTGCCGCTTTTTTCACGTCACTTCGTTCAGCCTATCGGCCGCCGCTGAACTCTAACGTTATGTAGAAAAATAATATGAAAAAATTAATCAGAACAATTGGAATTATCCTAATTATTTTTAGCTGCGTTAAGCTTTTTAGATCTATAAGACCTTTTCTTTTTTATGGTTGTTCTTTTTCTGAATCTATTATGCTCAAAATTTCTCTTGGTCTAAAAGAAGGTTTTGGTTTTTCTGTGATTCTATTAGAAATTCTGTATATATATATAATTCCAATTGGATTAATATCTTCAGGTATTGGTCTAGTCAAATTAAAAAAATTGGGACGTATTTCAGCCTTATACCTTTTAACCATATCTTGCGTTATTAGGTTTTTAGGTGTAATCAATTCTGTATATTGGTATTGTTTTTACATGAAATATCCTCCACCAGTAGCTAATCCAGCAACAACAGATGTTGTTTATAAAATAAGCATGATACCAAATTATATAATTATTTTTGTTATCTTACTTATAATTACAGTTTTAACTCGTAAAAAGGTAAAGGAAGCTTTTACTACATAACCATTCGTTCCAGCTGACCGTAAAAACGCGCGGCGTTTTTATTCCCTCGCTTTGCTCGGTGGCAAGCTGAACTCTAACGTTAGGCTAATAAAATGATATCAGCTGATAATCTTTTTAATATTTTTTATTTTCTCTTAAGTATTATTTGGACTGTCTCTATTTTCTTAAATATATTTTTCTCTTTTTACGGTTTTTCTTCACATAAAAAGCTAGTGATATATCTCAAAAATAACCATGTAGAACTTTGGAATAAGTTAAATAAACCACAAGTTTATGGCATAACGTTTGATCAGAAAGAATATTTAAAATGGATTTTAAAGGGCAACTATAAAAAAGTTGAAGATTCAACTATTAAGAAACTCGGTTTTAAATGTCAAGTATCTGCAACTTATTTATATTTGTGGGTTATAGTTTATACAGTTAGCTTAATCATTTATGGTGTTTAAAAGCCTAACAACTCGTTGCAGTGGACTGTCAAAACGCTGCGCGTTTTGCCACGGCTTCGCCGCCCCTGCGGGGGCCACTGAACTCTAAAGTTAGGCTATTTTAAATGAAAAGGATTATAAACAATATAAAGAGCTATTTTATTATGCTAAAGACTGGAGCTTTCCAGGGAAGAGGTGAGTTAGAAAAAGTAATTGAAATTTCATTGAAAGCCAAAAAGTTGAATCCCAAAAATGAGGTCGCTTTCTCAATGCTTGCTGATGATTATATGCGGTTGAAAAGATATGATGAGGCAGAAAATATATTAGAAGAAGCGTTAAAATATTATCCAGAAGATATACAGTTTAACATAATGTATGCACAAGTTTTAGCAAGAAAAGAAGTTCCTCTTGAGAGAATAATTCCTTATCTTAAGACATATTTAAAACAAGTTCCAAGGGGTTATTCTAATTTTCCTAAAATTATGAAAGCTATTATCAAGACCTTTGATAAGAAGGGTAGATTTGAAAAACTAGAAGAATCGATGAATCGTAATGATATCGAGTTAGAAGCATGGGCACAAGAAAATATAGATTTATATGAAAAAGATAAAACGTAGCCTAACAAGTCGTTCCAGCTGACCGTAAAAACGCGCGGCGTTTTTATTCCCTCGCGTTGCTCGGCGGCAGCTGAACTCTAACGTTAGGTTTATTTAATATGCAAAAAAACAATAATCAAGTTGAATTACCAAATGTAATACTAGTTTTATTAAAGCCTGCTATTATTTGTGGTGTTGGTCTTTCTATTGCTTGGTATTTTGATAATAGAAATCCCATGTATATTAAAGCAGGCTTTATCGTAGGAATTGTTTTAGTTATTCTTTTTTTCTTCTTTCATTCTCTCAAATATTTTGGAGACTATTTAGGTAAAAGAAGAAGAAACTTAGAAGAGGAATTATCTAATTTAAATAATGATGAATTGTTGAATGAGTTAGAAGCTTCAAGTCAAGATATTCAGCGTTATATTATATTAATGAATATTGCAGAAGAACGTTTATCTACAGATCAACGCATATTAAATAAAATTAAACAATTAAGCTTATCAAAAGAGAAAATAATTAAGTCAAAAGCCGAATTCATACTTAAAGATAAGGAAAAAACCTAACAAGCCATTCCAGTGGACTGCCAAAACGCAGGCGTTTTGTCACGGCTTCGCCGCCCTTCGGGGCCACTGAATTCAACGTTAGGTTGCGCTAAGCGAAGAGAGGTGAAAATGAAAAAGTATATTTTATTATTGTTGTTTTCTTCTATTTTATTTTGCGGTTGCAATTATGACTTTATGCTTTCAGAAGAATGCAATATTCCAATTAATCCCGATATCTTGGGTATGTGGGAACTTATTATACCATCAGAAGAAAATAATGGTGATAAGTTTAATTTATCAATATTTAAATTTAATGAATATGAATATTTAATTGTTTTACGTAATGAAAATGAAGATGACTTACTCTTTAGAGCATATGAGGTTGATGTTGACGGAATAAAAGTAGTTCAAGTTCAAATGCGACTTGATGGTATGTATTTTAGTGAGGCAGCTTCCAATAAAATATATACAATAGCTTTTTATAAGTTGAATAATGATATTCTAGAATTATTTATTATTGAATCTAAACAAATTAAAATAAATAATTGTGAAGAATTGAAAAAACATATCTTAAAAAATAAAAACAATCTACAATTTTTCCCTGAATTTGGTAAATACAGAAAAACAACCTAACAAGTCGTTCCAGCTGACTGCCAAAACGCTGCGCTTTTTGTCACGCCTTCGGCGCCGCTCCGCGGGCAGCTGAACTCTAACGTTA
>JAGLFH010000068.1 GCA_023144635.1 Candidatus Auribacterota bacterium
TCCCTGTTTTCACAGGGATGACAACGTTTTATCAGTTATTAGTTTTTAGTATTTAGTAAAAAATCTATTTAACCTCTTTTTTATCCTTTCTATTCTCTGTTTTCATTATCTTTTATCTTGTATCTAATTTCCGTCTTACTATTTTTTACTTTTGTTTGATATTTTCAACCTTGAATATTGTAATTTATTTGTGATTTGTGATTTTCCGCCCGAGGCGGATCCGCCTTTGGAGGAAATTATTGGTGCTTTTCTGTCTTCTATATTCTATTTTCTTTTTTCTTCTGTCCTCTGTCCTCTGTCTTCTGCTTTACTCACATTCAAGCCAGTTTTTTCCGCTTTTAACTTTTACCGTAAGGGGAACAATAAGAGAAACTGCATTCATCATCTCTTTTTTTATTAGCTCTATCGATGCATCCTGTTCCTCAACCGGCACTTCAAAAATAAGCTCATCATGTTCCTGAAGAAGCATTAAAAGATTAAGTTTCTTTTCTTTAACAGCACGTGAAATGTTGATCATTGCAACTTTTATAATATCAGCAGCACTTCCCTGAATAGGAGTGTTTACAGCAATATGTTCACCCATGACTTTTATTCTCGGATTGAAACTGTTTATCTCAGGTACATGACGTATTCTTCCAAGTATTGTACGTGCTATTCCAGTGATACGCGTACTTTCTTTTACTTCTTCAATAAAACGGCTAACACCAGGATGTGTGATAAAATACTCATTAATAAAAGTATTAGCTTCATTTAAAGAGATCCCTGTATCACGAGATAGTTTCCTCGGTCCCATACCGTATATTATGCCAAAGTTTATAGCTTTTGCTTGTGATCTATAAAAAGGTGTGACTTTATCTTCATCAATATGAAAAATAAGAGAAGCAGTCTGGGTATGAATATCTTTATTGTTTTCAAATGCATTGATCAGCTTTTTATCTCTACTTAAGTGCGCAAGCACACGCAGCTCAATTTGAGAATAGTCTGCGCAAATAAGTATGTGTCCTTCTTCAGCGACAAAAGCTTTTCTTATAAGAGATCCTACTTTGCTTCTTATAGGAATATTTTGTAAGTTAGGATCAGTTGAAGATAAGCGTCCTGTTTGTGTTATTGCCTGATGAAATTGTGTATGAAGACGCATAGTTTCACTTCTGCAAAGCTTTGGCAAAGTATCTATATATGTATTCTTTATTTTATTAAGGCTCCTGTGTTTAAGAATTTTTTCAACAATAGCTATATCTTTGTAATCAATTAGGACATCAATTGCAGTAGAATAACCAGTTTTACTTTTTTTTACTTTTTTTATTTTCTTAATATCCTGTATTTTAATCTTTTCAAATAACACTTCACCAAGCTGTTTTGGTGAATTAATATTAAATTTAAGACCTGTATCATCATAGATCTCCGTCTCAAGTCTGTATATTTCAGAACCAACTTTATGAGTAAGATCATGCAGGAAGGGTACATCAAGTTTAACACCTTTTTGTTCCATCATAAAAAGAACATTAACAAGCGGCATCTCAACATCATAAAAAAGACTATCCATCTTTTCTTCTTTTAGTTTTTCCTCCAAAACTGGTAAAAGCCGCAAGCATACATCTGAATTTTCGCATGAGACTTTTGATATCTCATCTTTTGTTAGCTCCATAGGATCTATTTTTTTTATATTTTTACCTGTCAATCGCTCAAAGGTCTCTTTTTGAAAATTTAAGTGATCTAAGGATAGTACGCTAATTGAAGGTTCTCTTGAAGAAGGAGATAAAAGAAAACCTGATAACATAGTATCAAAACAAATATTTTTTATTGATATACCCAGTTTATCTGCTAGAAGCATCTGATTCTTCATATCATGACATATTTTATCTATTTTATTATCTTCTAAAATACTTTTAAGAGCTTTTATTATATTTTTAGAATTTGTAAAAAGATCAAAATAAAAAGCCTGTTTTTCTTTTATAGAAAAAGAAACGCCAAGTATTGATAGTCCGTCACTTGATGCAAGGGAAGTGATATCAAAAGCAAAGCTATCACTTCTGGTAAGTTCTTTAACGATTTCTTGAGCATCTTCTTCTTTAACGATTTTATAATCGGCTATTTCTTCTTTATCTGTATCTGCTATATCTTTTAAAAAACTTACCAATTCAAGTTCATGAAACATCTTAGCAAGCTGAGTGCGGTTCCATGGTTTTACAGTTAAATCTTCAATTTTATGACACGCTTCAACATCGGTTTTAATAGTAACAAGGTATTTACTTAATATAAAATCATTATATCCTGCTTCTAATTTTTCTCTCAGTTTATCAGGTGTCACTTCATCTATTTTTTTAAAAAGCTCATCAGCTGAACCAAATTTATTTAGAAGCTTCTCTGCTGTTTTTGCACCTATACCCTTAACACCCGGAACATTATCACTGGAATCTCCCATAAGAGCAAGGAAGTCAATTATCATCTCTGGCAAAACACCGAATTTCTCTTTAACATGAGGGGTGCTTAAATATTTATCTGTTTCATCTTTTGATTTTGCTCGAAGGTTATAAATATTTATATCTTTTGATATCAACTGAAAAAAATCTTTATCTGCGGTGACTATAAATGTCTTAAGATTTTGCTCTTTTGCCTTAAGTGCAAGTGTTCCTATGATATCGTCAGCCTCAACACCTGATCTTCTGATCAAAGGTATATTAAATGCGTTTATTAGTTCATCAACAAGAGGTATCTGTTCAACCAACTCATCAGGCATTTTCTCACGTGTTGCTTTATATAAAGGATATTTAACATGCCTGAAGGTAGGTTCCGGAGCATCAAAAATAACTGCAATATAACTTGGTGATTCCTCTCTTAATATTTTAAGAAGAGTTGCTCCAAACCCATATATAGCGCTGGTATTCACACCTTTTGAATTAATTAGTGGATTTCTTATAAATGCAAAAAAAGACCGGTAAAGAAGCGCAGACCCATCGATCAAAAATATTTTTTTCTTTCTACTCATAAAAGTTTTACGTTCCTTGTTATTAATTTAGAAGATTATAATATCATCAAAAGGGAAGCAGGACAAGGAGATGAAAAAAAAGAAAAAGAGGAATGGGACGCAGATTAACGCAGATAAAAAAGGATCAGAGGCGGAAAAGGGTTACGGTGTTACAGGGTTCAAGGTGCACTCCGTGCGATATTATATTGGATAACCACGCTTGTCATGAGCTTGTCGAATGGGAAATACACGGAGGGGACACGGGAAAAGTCAAAAGCAAGAAGTGGGGGAAATAAGTAGGATAGTCAATGGTCAGAGGGGAAAAACTTAA
Source organism: Candidatus Auribacterota bacterium (assembly GCA_023144635.1). GTDB lineage: Bacteria > Auribacterota > JAFGBW01 > JAFGBW01 > JAFGJP01 > JAGLFH01. The sequence continues at coordinate 3,297 of JAGLFH010000068.1, forward strand.
GAAGGATGAAGGACAACCGCTTTGTTTTTTTCTAATCCTCAAAATCTGCGTTTATCTGCGTCCAATTATATAATGTCGTCGTAAACTCCTTATTTTCTTCTTTGTACTAACGGAAAAAGTTTCCTTTCAAAAAGGTAATAATTACCTTTTAAAATTTGTGTTTATCGGCACTTAATCTTGAAAAGTTTAGCACTTTTTTTAACGTGCATATAAACAGCCTGTTTGCTTAATGTTACAAGTGCATAATTTTATTTCCAACAACTCCTTTTTGTTGCAATAGGTGGCATATGTCTTGCTTTTACAATTGCCAGTTATGATTAATATCCAACAAAATTTATATTCCTTTGTTTTAAGCCAGAGGTTTGATACCAGTACAGATATCTTTCAGAAAATGGGGGAGGGAGTTGGCAATCCGTTTGAATCTGAGTTCAAGAAGATTCTTCATGACCTCAAACCTCAACCCCAAAACACCTCCCATGAGGATCAGGTGGAAGCTAAAGCTCCCCCATTTAATGAAAGCGATAACACAATATCTGAGTCATCAGAAGAAAATATCAACGCTAAAGATGAATATACCGATTCAAAAGAAAATGATTCTGTTAAAGATGAAGAAAATGAAAGACCAGAAGAAACAGAAAGAATAGAATCAAGTGATACCAATTCAGTTACTGACACCAACACACTTGATAGCGCTGAATTAGAAGAAGGAATTAAAGAACTTCTTGCAAGTATTCAGGAACTTTTACAAAAAATGCAGTTGCAGGCAGCACAGCAAAATATAAGTATTGTAAAAGTAAGCAGCACAAATATAAATAATAGCGGTACTATAACAAGCACACTTAATAAAATAAAAGCATCACTTCAAAAAGTACTTGCAGGCCTTCCTAACGATCAATCGCAAAAAAACTCACAATTTACATTCCAGTTATCAGCAATAATGATAAAACAGGAAAAAGTAATACCTATGAATAATGCGGACAATCTGAATATTCAGGGCGAGCTTACACGTATACTTGAAAACATGAATAAAGATATTTTTAATATAACTCCTAAAGACATAAACACTATGCTTAAAAATGTAAAGAAGATACTTAATAATAATACATCTATAAAACTTTCTCTAAAACTTGAAAGCGTACAATTCAGTGGTGAGTTACAAGATAGTGTTGGATCTATAAATAATGTAATAGATAAAATGAAAGAACTTTATCTTGCGCTTAATCCTCTTGGAAGAAGAGATGCAAAATTAAATGAGATCACAAAAAATGTAACTAATTCAACTAATAACTTATTAGAGGGATTTTCACCAAAAGAACTCTTTGTAAAAGCTCCTGAAATCCCACCAATAGTAAAAGATATTTTTGAAAGTCTTAAAGAGATGCTACCAGATCAAAAATCTCCAGCAGATACTCTAGCTATGATAAAAGATATCCTTGCCGAGCATAAAGGGCAAGTTAGTGAAGTAAATGATATGCTTGGAAATCAATCAAAAGATTTTGGTTCACAGGAAAAACCAATGCAGATGCAGATAATCGAAAACATAGCAAAAATGACTGAAAAAGTACAGGGTAATGAGATAAGCGAACAAACAACAAAAAGCAAATTCACAAACCTTCTTGACCAGTATTTAAAAGCTGAAGAGAACGTTATGAATCAAGTAACAAAAAATGCAAGATTATTTCTTCGTCCCGGCATAACACGCATGACAATAGATCTTAATCCTCCGGACCTTGGGAAATTAAATTTAAAAATTGAAATGGATAATGATGTTTTAGCAGGAAAGATACGTGTTGAAAATATAACTGTTAAAAATATTATAGAAACTAATTTACCGCAGTTAAAAGAAACATTAAATAATTTAGGAATAACAGTTGAAAAAATGGATGTATTTGTAAAATCTGAAGGTGAAAGTTATCAGGATGCTTATGCTCAACTAGAAAATGCATTTGGAAACACCTTTAAAAGTGGATCAAATGAGCAGGAAAGCAACGGCTCGAACGCTTTCGCAGAATCTAGTGAAACAGATGATGAAAATGTTATAAGTTTAGAAGAAAAACTTGGTCTTATAAAAATGAATGACGGCACCATAAAAGTAAACCTTGTGGGGTGAAATATGTGGACATCAGGAACAAATGAAATTTATCAAAGCGCAGGATTTGCTGGAACTGAACAGACAAGCACGGAGAAAAAACCTGGTGATGTCAATAAACAGGATTTCATGCTTTTACTTATGGCTCAGCTTCAGAATCAGGATCCAAGTGAACCGGTAAGCAACAGTGAATTTTTAGCTCAACTTGCACAATTCAACCAGATGGAAGCAATGTCAAATATGGGTGAAAACATCGAGGCACTTGTAAAAACCAACAACATGGCAAGAGGCGGGTCTTTAATAGGACGCGTTATAACAGGAGTGGATAAATTTACAGGTGAAAGTGTTCGCGGGTTTGTTGCAAAAGTATCTATGCTGGATGATGAAGTAACACTTCATACAGAACAATATGATAGTGAAGGAAACTTCCTTGGTCAAAATGATGTATTAATGGATAGCATCACAGAAATAGAATTTTAATCATAAAAAACTATGAAAATAAAGTTTAAATATAATAGTAACTTATAGTAAAGGAGCCTAATTATGAGTATTCGTTCATTGTTATCAGGTGTGTCGGGTCTCCGAAATTTCCAGTTTCAGCTAGATGTTGTTGGTAACAACATTGCAAACTCCCAGACCCCGGGATTTAAATCACAGCGCGTTACTTTTCAGGACCTTCTAACGCAGACCATACGTGGTGCTACAGGCCCTTCTGCTGATGGTTCAACAGGTGGTACTAACCCTCAGGAAGTAGGACTAGGTTCATCTGTAGGTGCTATTGATACTGACCTTACTCAAGGTAATATCCTTAGTACAGGCCGCCTTACCGACCTTGCAATACAAGGTGAGGGCTTTTATAAGTTAAGTGATGGAACAAGTACATACTTTAGCCGTGCAGGAGCGTTTGATATTGATGCTGACGGATACTTTGTAAGTACGACTACCGGTTATATTGTACAAGGCTATAACGCTACAGCAGGTATACTTGGAACTGCAGTTGAAAATATTCAGCTTCCTGTTGGTATTGTCCTTCCTGCTCAGGAAACAGATACAGTAAGTCTTGTTGGAAACCTTGATGCATCAGCATCACAAATAGGTACTGTTCTTACTACAGATCAAATAATAGCAATAGAATCAGCAGGAGATGATACTGATCTTGACGGCCTTTATTCAACTGGTGATCTTGATGCACGTATTGCAGGACTTCAGTCAGGAACAACAAGCGTTACTCTAACTGATGAAGCAGCAAATACTGAAATATATACTTATACAACAGGAACAGTTTCAGGTAATTTTTTTAATTCTTTAGATGATCTTGCTGCCGCTATTACAGTAGATTTTAATGCAGCCGGATATAACACGTTAACAGCAGCTTTAACAACATCAGGAGAATTGCAGTTAACAAATCTTGACGGAGCAGCAACAGAGGCTGTAACAGTATCATCAAACAACAGTTCTTTAAATACAGCTTTAACAGACCTTACTGCAACAATAGGAATAGCTGGTACCATTACAAGTGATGAATTTTCTCATACTGCAATTGGGACAGATCCTTTAGTTAATTTAAGAAATGCTACAGGAACAACACTTGGACTTCTTGCAGGAGACACAATAAATCTTTCTGCAGATGTCGGAAATAACAATATTACAGGAACGCAACTAGTACTTGCAAATACTGTTGCAACATGGCTAGGTTCAATCAAAATTGATCTTGCTCTTGAAGCAGATGTTGAAATAACTAATGGACAAGTTGTTATCACAGGAAATGGTGGTTCTCTTTACGCGTTAAGTGATGTTGATCTAACATCTAATTTGGGGGCTGCAGCATTTGATGCTGTTTATGATGATACAACAGGAAACTGGTCAAGTTCACAGACTGCAGCTGATAATTATTCGACATCTTTTCTTGCTATAGACTCTGATGGTGCTGCTCATACTGTTAGTGTTAAATTTAATATTCGTGATGCTTCAGGCGGTCTTGCACAATGGGTGTGGGATATGGAAAGCGTTGAAACCTCAAGCGGAACTCAAGAATTATTTTCCAGTAATGCGAATGCTGCATATCAAGATGGAACTTTAAGTTTTACTGGAGATGGTTCACTCGCAGCATTTACACCAAGCAGTGCAACAATAGTTACTACAGGTATTGCCAATGATCTCCTCATAACTCTTTCAACTGGAACAATTGGTGCTTATGATGGTTTAGTTCAATTTGAAAACTCCTCTAGCGCCCGTTTTTCTGATATTACTGGTTATGCATCAGGTGAACTTCAAACAATTACAGCAAACTCTGAAGGAATCATTACAGGAAACTTTACAAACGGTCAGAACCAGACTCTGGCACAACTTGTTCTATCAACATTTGATAACCCATCTGGTCTTTCACGTAGTGGTAATAACCTTTTTAAATCTACGATCAACTCCGGTGTTGCAAGTGACGGCGCTCCGGGAGTAGGCGGAAGAGGTTCTCTTGTACCATCTGCACTTGAAGGCTCTAATGTTGACCTTGCTGCAGAGTTTGTTAACCTTATTACTGCACAACGTGGTTTCCAGACAAATGCACGTGTTATTACAACAGCTGATACGATCCTTGGAGAACTCGTAAGAATCGTCAGGTAAGACACGGATTAAAGTAAATAAAAATAAGTAGTTTGACCAGAAGGCCTGGGAAGGATCCCGGGTTTTTTGGTTTTAAAAACAATTAGCCACAGATGCACACAGATAAACACAGATGAAAAAAAGAAAGCAAAGTAAGTAGGGGCACATAATCATTTGCCCTTGTAAAAATTGAAAGCAGCTTGTCATGTTTGCGAGGACATTGCTAATTTAACCATGAAGAAAAATAGAAAGAAATAAAAAGCAAAATGTTGTCATCCCGCGACAAGACAGCGGGATCTACATAAAAGAACATGTATAAAGAAGGTTCTAGTTTCTTGCTTATAACTTACAGTTGGGAAAACCTAATATGACGTGAATTAACACTGCTAAATTCTTCAGAACGTTGTTCTGAAGAAAAGATCCTGAAAATCTGCGTCCTATTTCTCTTTTCTTTGTGTCTAGAGTCTAATCTTAATCTTTTCTTGCAACAGGTATATAATATGCTTTAATATAAAAATCATTAAAATATATTATATATTTTATACAAAATGTCGAAATTTTATAATAGAGTGAGGTAAAAATGATACAGACAACTCGTCTTAATGGAATGAGTATATTTATAAATCCTGAACTCATTGAAACAGTAGAAAAAACGCCCGACACAATAATTACTCTTACAAGCGGCAAAAAATATGTCATAAAAGAAAGCATTGAAGAACTGGTAAAAAAATTCATCATGTATCAACAATTCGTAAGAAGGCCGTTAAACGAAAAAGCAAAAAGTGCAGAAGAGTAAAGCAGAATACAGAGGGCAGAAAACAGAAGTCAGATTAAAAAATAAAATAAAATATAAAATGTAAATCGTATGTAGGGGCACCGCTTGACTGCGCCCGTGTAAATATAAACAACGAATTTAGATATTCGAATTTCGTATTTAAGGAATAGTTTATGGATATAACCACAATCGTAGGTATTGCTTTAGGTATTTTTCTTGTTATATCTTCTATTTTAGCAGGTGGTGGTGGATCGATTTTTGTCGATGTTCCTTCTCTTCTTATCACAGTAGGAGGTGCCATAGCTGCCACAGCAATTGCTTTTCCTCTACCTGAAGTCTTAAGAGTATTTAAGATTGTCAGTAAAACTTTTTTTGCCAAACCACCTGATCCAAATGAAATCATAAAAAATGTTGTAAAATTTGCCATGTTAGCAAGACGTGAAGGAATTCTTGCACTTGAAGATTCCGCCTCTGAACTTGATGATGAATTTATGAAAAAAGGGATTCAGCTTGCCGTAGACGGTACTGCTCCGGACGTTTTAAAAGAGATACTGGAAATTGAAAGCGCTTTTATTGAAGAAAGACATACTGCAGGTCAGGATATTTTGGGTTTTCTTGGTGATGCAGCTCCTGCTTTTGGTATGATAGGAACACTTATTGGACTTGTACTTATGCTTTCTTCACTTGAAGACCCTTCACAGATAGGTGGAGGTATGGCTGTTGCTCTTATCACAACATTTTATGGAGCTATTCTGGCTAATCTATTTTTTATTCCGATGGCTGCTAAGCTTAAAACCAGAACTAAAGAAGAACTTCTTGGGAAAACTCTTGTTATTGAAGGTGTCATGTCCATACAATCAGGTGATAACCCACGGCTCGTTGAGGAAAAGCTAAAAGCATATCTGCCTCCGCATCTTAGAATGTCATCTGAAGAAGGAGGAGAACCTCCAGCTTAAAAAACGTGAGTCGTGCGTCAGTGGTGCGTGCAAAGAGTCTGCAACGACATTATAATATTTTCACCATGGAGAATACGAAAAGAAAAACATGAAAAATGTCGTAGAGACTGCGATTTATCGCGTCTCTGTTAATACGAAAACATAAAATTTGTCATTCCTGCGTAAAGTCAGCGGCCTTGCCACTAGGCAGGAATCAAAGTAAATATAAATTGTTTTGCTCTTGCTTTTTACTGGAGTCTGGAGTCTATTTATTATGCCAAAAAAAAAATGTCCCCCATGTAAAAAAGGCGCTCCGGGATGGATGATGACTTATGGAGACCTTATGTCTCTTCTCTTGACATTCTTTGTGCTAATCGTATCTTTTTCATCTATTCAGGAAGTTGAATTTGCAAGAGCTATGGGATCATTAAAAGGTGCTTTAGGTACTCTTAATCTTCCAAAATCACGTTTGAGCCTTATTAACCGTTCAAGACCAAAGCCTCTTTCACATTTCTTCCGTTTTATACGTAAAGGTGATATTTCAGCTAGAAGGGAACAAAAAATGCACTATGATGTTAAAGAGTATAAAAAAAGAGTAGAACTGGTTGATGTTGTTGAAGAACTCACCAGTTATGCACAAAAAATAGGAATTTCAGACAAAGTTACAGTTGATTTTACAGAAATAGGTTTTATGATAACAATGCCTTCTGAATTCCTTTTTGATAGAGGAGATGCTAAATTGCAGATAAGTTCACACAAGTTGTTAAGAAAAATAGCAGTGCTTTTAAAAAGGATAGAATACGGTATTCAAGTAGAAGGGCACACTGACGATTTATCTATATCAAATCCTACATTTGCTTCAAATTGGGAACTTTCTGCATCACGTGCAGTATCAGTAGTAAAGTTTTTAATAAGTAAAGGTATACAGCCTGAAAGGCTTTCTGCAGCAGGATTCGGTGAGTTTCAACCAAAATACAGTAATGAAACAGATGAAGGCAGAACAAGAAACAGGCGTGTTGAAATTAAAATAGACTTATCACGATAGAGGAGAGTTATGGGCGAAGAAGAAAAAACAGCTGAAGTAGAAGGTGGTGCGACCCCTGATGCTGAAACACCTGATATAGGAGGCGCGCCGGATGTAGGAATCCCCGGAGGATTTGGCGCTACAGGTGGTACCGGCAGAGGTTTCTTTCTATCTCTTAAACTTATGCTTATTATCGGACCTGTAATAGTTGCTCTTATTATAGGAGGAATTATTTTTTCCTATTCAATGGGAAAAAGAAAAGGGCTATTTAAAGAAGGGATCATACATGAGTCAACCAAATATATGGGACCTACTTATCCTCTTGAAGAAATCAAAACAAATATTTTTAAAAATATGCTCGAAGCCGAAGGCTTAAGTAATCTTGACAATAACAGCCCAATACAAGAACGAGTGCTTGAGTTGAAAATAAATCTTGTTCTTAATAATGATGAATCTATTGATGAAATAAACAAACGCTATCCTCAAGTCATTGATCTTTTGTTTTCTCTGGTGCATAAAAAAAGTTATGAGGAGCTGGATTCAAACAGAGATCAGAACAGGTTTAAAAGACTTATTCGCGATAAACTCAATGCTATATTTGATCATGCTCGCATAAAAGATGTCTATTTTGAAAAATTCAGGATAATGCCTCTAAAACCTGTAAAAGTTATAAATTTTGAAAAAGAAAAAAAATAATAGTATAAATAATTAAGGAGACAGTTATGGGTGAAGAAGAAAAAACTCCCGAAGTGGAGCAGGAGGGAGCAGAAGGGAAAAAGTCTTTTTTCAGTAAAAAGAACATCATAATACTTGGCGGACTGGCTGCACTGCTTCTTGTCGTCTCACTTGTTGTTGTCCTGTTCGTAATAAAACCGATGTTCGCTAAAGAAGAACAAGCTGACGATGTAGATATTGAAAGTATAGGCAAAAAAAGCGCCGGTGTCATTTATGAAGTAAAAGATGAGTTCATAGTAAACGTTGCAGGAACAGGTGCAACAAGATACTTAAAGGTAGCTTTGGCGTTTGAAGTTGAGGACGGAGGCACACAAAGTGAAATGGGTGATAGAATAACCGAAATACGTGATCTTGTAATAATTATACTTGGCACAAAAAAACTTGATCAGCTAGACAATATTGCTGCTAGAGATGAAATAAAACGCGAGATACTTAATAAGGTAAATGATATTTTAAAATCAGGACATGCATTAAATGTTTTTTACACGGATTTTGTAATTCAGTAAAATCAGATAACAGAGGACAGAAGACAGATAAAAACAGGAAGAAAAGATACAAAAAATAGAATATTGAGAGATGAAAGATAAATTACATTTATTATGAACACTGTACTAAAAGCAAATATTATGCAAAATACTATGCAAATTGAAAAAGCAGAAAAACATGAATTAGAACAATTTTTGTTAAAAGATATCATCTGGTCATCTGAAGTAATATTTACACTTGAAGATAATGATGAAAATATCGCGCGCTGGTTTATTGCCAGAGATGGTAATATTTTAAGAACAGCTATGATGATATGCCCTACATACCGTCCTGTACCCATCTTTCTTGCAGGTAATGTTCTTGGAGCACCAAAACTTTTTGAAAAAGTTGCTTTTAATAAAAATATTTTCATCGAATGCCCTCTTGATTTTACCGGAATAGTAAAAGAAAGATATTTTTTTCCTACACTACGGGTAATGGTACGAATGGTACTTAAAAGAGATGTCCCTTTAAGCCTTCCAAATGAAAAGCCAAGAAGACTAAACCAAGATGATCTTAAAAAAGCTTTTGAATTATACGAAAGAGTAATAGGTAACACAAAAGGTTTTGACGCGATGCAATTCATACGCGGAACATACTATGGCGTTGAGCTTGATGGCAATTTAATTTCAATAGCAGGCACACAAACAATAAGCCCAAAATATGAGACCGCAACTATCGGCAATGTATTAACAGATGCAAACTATCGTGGAAAAGGATTTGCTATGGCATGTGTTTATCTTCTTACCCGTGAGCTAAAAAAAACATTTAAATGTATAACAATAAATGTAAACCGCGGAAATAAAACCGGAATTCATATTTACAGGCGCTGCGGATTTGTTAAAAAACTAGAATATTTTGAAGGTCAAGGAACACGCAAGGAGGTATAAGGTTTGGTTGATATCCTTTCTCAAGATGAAGTTGATGCGCTGCTTAATGCTGTAGGAGATGGAGATCTCCCAGTTGAAGAAACGCAGGAAGAAGAAACTCAAGGTAAGATCGTATCAAGATATGATTTTAGGCGTCCTGATATTGTTTCTAAAGATCAGATGCGCACACTGCAAATGCTTCATAAATCTTTTTGTAGATACCTTAGCACTAATCTATCTACATATCTAAGAACTGTTATTGAAGTTAATCTGGTAGCAGTTGATCAGCTTACATATGGTGAGTTCAATATGTCACTTTCTAATCCAACTTATATAAGCATGTTCAGTCTTGATCCTCTTGAAGGAAGAGGAGTCCTTGAAATTAACCCTTTGCTTGTCTTCTCTCTAATAGACAGGCTTCTAGGTGGGCCGGGAACAGCTCCTGGTGAGATCAGGGTATTAACTGACATTGAGCAATCTATTATTAATAAAGTAATTGATGTGTTTATTCAGGGACTTATAGTCTCATGGAAACCTGTAGCTGATTTTGGTTTTCGTGTAACAGATACCGAAGTAAACCCTCAGTTCGTTCAGGTAGTGGCTCCGGGTGAAACAGTTATTTTGATAACACTTGAGATGAAAGCAGGCGAAAATAGCGGTATAATAAGCCTTTGTCTGCCTTTTTTATATATTGAACCTATTATGAACCGCCTTAGCGCCCAACACTGGATATCAGCATCAAAAAAACGTAAAGAAGAAGATAAGGTACATTATATTAAAAAGCACCTGGAAAAATCACAGCTGGATATTTCCGTTGCGTTGGGAAAAACATCTCTTAAAATAAAAGAATTGCTTAATCTAAAAAAAGGCGATGTTATTTTGCTAAACACAAAAGCAAATGAAAAGCTGGTCGTATCGATTGGGACAAAAGAAAAGTTTCTAGGTCATCCTGGAATAGTCGGAAAGAAAAAAGCAATAAAAGTATCAGACATTATCGTTGAATAAGGAGGAATATATTATGGGTGAAGAAGAAAAAAAAGATGCCGAAGAACCTAAAGCAGAAGGAGCTGAAACTCCTGCTGAAACACCTGCTGAAGAAGCACCTGCCGAAGAAGTTACTGAAAGCGCAGTAGGACAGCCTGTAAAATTTGCTCCTTTACAAGGTGAAGAAATGGGAGAAGGTAAAGAAAATCTTGACCTTATACTGGATGTTTCTACAAAAATAACCGTAGAACTCGGACGCACAAAGATGCTGATAAAAGATGTTCTTAATCTTAATATCGGAAGTGTGATCGAGATAAATAAACTAGCCGGTGAACCTGTTGATGTAATGGTTAATAACAAACTTGTTGCCAAAGGTGAAGTAGTTGTTATTAATGAAAACTTCGGTGTAAGAATAACAGAAATTGTCGGCGCCGAACAAAGAATAAGAAAACTCGGCGGAGAATAATAAAAAGACCGTTATACGTAGTACGATATGCGTCGATGGAGCCTTCGGCGATATAGTTGAAAGTCAACAGACAATCGTCCATGGCCTTATAACATATTTCCACCTCGCAGGAAGGCGACTTCGCGCCCACCTACGAGATGGTTTTTTTGTCTTTCATTTCACACTTTTTATGTTTTCGTGATTGTTTTTTTGTTTTTGCTTTTATATTTGAGTCTGGAGTCGATATCAGCGACCTGTCTCGACGAAGCCTTGGCGTTGTCGGAAGCGTTCCATTAACGAATCACAATCCACGAAACACGAACCACGCTTCTTTTATTCATCTGTTTACTTTGTTTTTAATTTTTTATAATCTATAAAAACATGAATAACAAAAAACAAAAAAAAGAAAGAATAGATAATTTAGTCGTTAAATATGGCCTTGCGCAAACATGCGAAAAAGCAAAAAGGCTTATAATGGCTGAGCTAATTTTTGCTGATGAGGAAAAGATAACAAAACCCGGAAAGCTTGTATCTGTTGATGCAATAATTAAAACAAAAAAACAAGCCTCTTTTGTAGGGAGAGGAGGAGACAAACTTAACGGATTTTTTTCTGATTACCAGGTTAATATTAAAGATAAGATCTGTCTTGACGTCGGTTCATCTACAGGCGGATTTACGGATTGTCTTCTTTCTAAAGAAGCTAAAAAAGTTTATGCTGTCGATGTTGGAAAAGGACAGCTTGACTGGAAACTTCGCAATGATCCCAGAGTCATTGTAAAAGAAGGGGTCAATGCAAGATATATTTCATCAGAAATAATATCTGAACTATGTGATATTATCGTAATGGACGTATCTTTTATATCTATTGAAAAGATTTTAGGCTCATTATATAATTTATTAACTTATAAGGGTATAATAATAGCTCTTATTAAGCCTCAGTTCGAGGCAAGACGTGAAAAAATAGGGGAAAAAGGTATTGTTAAAGATATTTCTGTTCATAAGGAAGTAATTAAAAAGATAGAAGATTTTGCAGAAAAAATAAATTTAACAAAACTAGCAGTTTTTCCCTCTAAAATAATTGGTACAAAAGGAAATCAGGAGTATTTTATTGCTCTACAGAAAAATGAAGAAAATGAAAAAATTCGGAATAATTCTTAATAAAAGAATACCTGAGACAAAACAGAAAGCCTGTGAACTTGCAGATTATATAGCAGAAAAAGGCTTTAAGGTATTTACAAATTTTCAATATAAGAAAAAAAATAAGTTTATAATTAACTTAAAATTAATAGATATCATAAAAAAAAGCGATATGATCTTTGCTATAGGGGGCGATGGAACAATTCTTAAAGTCGCAAGAGAGATCGGCAAAAAGAAGATTCCGCTTCTTGGTATAAAGATGGGTCGCCTTGGTTTTCTCATGGAACTTCACAGCTCAGATATCTATAATGCAGTTGACCATATTCTTGAAGGTAAATTTGAAATAGAAAAAAGAACACGCATCAAAATAGATATAAAGAAAAATAAAAAGGTAATTCACAGTTTTCTAGCTTTAAATGATGTCGTTATTCAAAACGGAGATATTGCCCGCGTACTTGATATGCAGGTTTCCATTGACAATGAACCACTAGCCGATATCATTGCTGACGGTATAATAGCTGCTACACCGACAGGTTCAACAGCTTATTCCCTTTCAGCAAACGGACCGATTGTCCTGCCGGATAATAAAAGCCTTATACTGACACCAATATGCCCTCATTCTCTGAGTAACAGGCCTCTTGTAATACCTGATACAATGACCATAAAAATTTCTGTATCCAAAGGAAAGATGCCGATCGTTACAATAGATGGCCAGCAGGCATATGAATTAAAAGATGACCAGCATATTAAAATTACACGTTCACAGTACCCAGTTTATTTTATAAAAACACATGAAATATCATACATACAAGTATTAAAAGAAAAACTAGGCTTAAAAGGAAGCTGCTACTGATGGTAAACATTTTTTTACATAGCCAGACATGCAAGGGATGCAAGATATGTGTTGCAGAATGTCCTGCAGGTGTTTTAGAAATGTCAGACAAACAAAACGAAATCGGAGCTTTTCTCCCTGAGGTGAAAAGATTAGATCTTTGCACCGGCTGCACCAGGTGCGCTGTTGTATGCCCTGAATGTTCTATAGAAATTGAATCTGAAAAATGAAAAAAAATATTTTTAACGATGATTTTCTGCTTTTAAGCGGTAATGAAATAATGGCTGAAACTGCTATTCGTGCAGGATGCAGGTATTATTTCGGATATCCAATAACACCTCAAAATGAAATACCAGCTTATATGTCAAGACGTATGCCTCAGGTAGACGGTGTATTTATTCAGGCAGAAAGTGAACTTGCTGCTATCAGTATGGTAATGGGTGCTGCTATTACAGGTAAAAGAGCCCTTACATCCTCATCTTCCCCTGGAATCAGCCTAAAACAGGAAGGTATATCATATCTTGCAGGATGCGAGCTTCCTGCAGTTATTATAAATGTAATGCGTGGAGGTCCCGGTCTTGGAAATATAGGTCCTTCTCAATCAGATTATTTTCAGGCTACAAAAGGCGGTGGACATGGAGATTATCACACTCTTGTGTACGGACCAACAACTTTGGAAGAAACCGTCTCTGTAATTTATTCTGCTTTTGAAAAGGCTGAAAAATACCGGTTGCCGGTTATGATACTCGTAGATGGAATAATGGGGCAGATAATGGAACATATAAAACTTCCCCGTATGAAAAAAAACAATAAAAAGAATTTTTCATGGGCACTTGACGGATGTTCTAAAAGAGCTCCCAGAAAAATAAGGTCATTATACCTTAAAAAAGATGAACTTTTTTTACACAATAAAAAATTGCAGAAAAAGTATGCAAAAATAGAGCAACAAGAGACTTTATGGCATGAGTGGGGAACTAAAGATGCAGACAAAGTTGTAATTGCTTATGGCTCTCCAGGGAGACTTGTTGAAGATGTAGTCAAAAAGAAAAGAAGCAATAAATGTAAAATAGGATATCTAAGACCTATAACTCTTTGGCCTTTCCCTGGGAAACGAATATGTGAACTTTCAAAAAGAGTAAAAAAGTTTCTTGTTGTAGAAATGAATGAAGGACAAATGGTAGAAGATATCATCCGCTACACAGGGAAAAATTCTACTGTAGAATTTTGTGGAAAAAGCGGGGGAACCATATTATATGCAGAAGATATTGAAAAAGCAATCGACAAAATGTTTTAAAGAAAAGATTATGATCGCCGGTTCAGGTGGGCAGGGAATACTTTTTCTTGGAAAAATTCTCTATCTTACAGCTGTAACCAGAGGCCTGCATGCAACATACTATCCTTCATACGGAGCTGAAGTAAGAGGAGGAACAGCAAAATGCATGGTCACAATTTCCAATCAAAAAATATCTATTCCTATATTTAAAATACCTGATACTGCAATTGTTCTTAACGACCCTTCATTTAAAAAATATTCCTCGACTATTTCCAAATGTTCCAAAGTCATACTTTTCCAGAAAATGCAGAAAAAAATCCGTCGTTTATCAAAAGATCAGGATTTTTATGTTTTTATGAGCGGTTCATTAAACTGTTACGAAAATGTCCGTGCCGCTTCTTATTATGCCGTTATTTCTGACTGGCTTGATAAAACAGATATTTTAAAATCTATTGAATACATCTTAAGATCAAAAGGAGCTGATATTTTAAACATCAATAAAGAGATCTTTAATGAAGGTTATAGGGATTTTAAAGGACTGCAATGAATAATAAAATAGTTGTAAGATTTGCTCCAAGTCCAACAGGTTCTCTTCACATTGGCGGTGCAAGAACAGCAATTTATAATATTTTATTTGCAAAGAATAAAAAAGCCACCTGCATTTTAAGGATAGATGATACTGATCTTGTCCGGTCTGATAATAAATTCAGCGAAGAGATCACCGAGTCACTAAAATGGCTTGAACTTATTTTTCAAGAAACGTACAAACAATCTCTCCGTTTTTCTATCTATGATCAATACTTAGAAGATTTAATGGATAAAGGGCTCGTATATTCTGAAAAAACAGAAAAAGGTGAAGCGCTTATTTTTAAAGCTGAAAAAAAACCGGTTGTTTTCAATGATCTTATAAGAGGAAAAATAACTATTGATGCTGAAGAAGTAAAAGATATTGTGCTGAAAAAATCCGACGGGACACCAACTTACCTTTTTGCAAGCACGGTTGATGATATTGATCTCGGAGTAACACATATTATAAGAGGAGAAGATCATATCTCAAATACATTTAAGCAAAAACTTCTTTTTCAGGCTATTTCACCTGATAAAACACCATTTTTTGCACACCTTCCCTTAATTCTTTCTGATGACGGCAGCCGCTTGAGCAAAAGACATGGAGCTACGTCTGTTTTAGAATTCAAAAAAATGGGGTATCTGCCTGAAGCAATAATAAACTATCTTATGCTTCTTGGGTGGTCTCCTGGAAATAACACAGAGCTTCTTAAATTTAACGAAGCAGGGAAACTTTTTAATATAGAAAATGTAAGAAAAAGCGGATCAAAGTTTTCCTATGAAAAAGCACTCTGGATGAACGGAAAATATATTGCAGAAACTGAATCAGAAGATCTTATAAATCGTTGTATTGATCTTGGTATGAAAAACATTGAACATTACATGTATTCTAATGCTGACAAACTCATAAAAACCTTTAATTTGACAAAAAGCCGAATGCGCCTTTTAACCGAATTTAATGATGCTGTCTCATATTTTTTTGAACCTAACATCATTATTCCCGAAAAGTTACTTGAAAAGTCAATTTTAAAGAACAATACTTTTTTAAATTCTTTAAAAAAAATTAAAGAAACTATTAGCGCAATAGATGATTTCACATCAGAAAACCTTGATAAAAGCTTACGGGAACTTATACTTTATCTTGAATTAAAGACAAAAGATATTCTTATACCTCTTAGGATAATACTTACTGCACGAGAAAAAACACCGGGTATTTTTGAAGTCATGGAGTTAATGGGTAAAGAACTATGCCTAAAAAGAATAATCGATTGCTCTGTATCTACAACCAGATAAATATACCTAATATTCTTAGTATATTACGAATATTTCTTGCGCCTTTTTTTGTCTTCTTGATTTTAGAATTTAGAAGTACAGAAAACTTTTTATTCAGATATCTCGCCATGCTTGTTTTTATTATTGCGGTTATAACAGACGGATTAGATGGTTACATTGCCCGCACAAGAAATCAAATGACTTCACTTGGACGTTTTCTTGACCCTATTGCAGATAAAATACTTATCCTTTCAGCAAGCTTAGTGCTGACAAAAGAAATTCCATCCTTGATACCATTGCCTCTCTGGTATATTGTAATCGTACTAAGCCGAGATCTCTGTATTATTACTGGAACATCTCTTATTTACTTTTTACGCGGTAAAATTGAAATACAGCCTTTATTAATAGGCAAGATAACCACTGTTCTCCAGATGGCAGTTATTATCTCGATCATAATTAAATTGCCGAATCCCCAGTTTTTGTGGTATCTTTCTTCTCTTTTTACTTTTATATCAGCTTTTCGCTATATTTTAGATGGAATAAGGAAAGCGCGTTCTTATAAATCTTAAGATAAAGGATAATATGTTTAAAATAGCAATAATCGGAAGGCCTAATGTAGGAAAATCTTCGCTGTTTAATAAAATAGTCGGTAGAAGAAGATCCATAGTAGATGCCATGCCTGGTGTGACTCGCGACAGGATCGAAGCAAATATTTCTATTAAAGGAAAAACTGCTGTACTTATGGATACCGGAGGGTTTTTTGAAGGCACAGAAAATATCATTGAAGAAAAAATGAAAGATCAGATCCAAAAGACTTTAAGCCGGGCAAATTTTGTTATATTCGTATGTGATGCCATTGAAGGCCCACATGTAATGGATAAAACAGTACACAAGATTATCAAAAAAAGCCGTAAAGAATATATTACTGTAGCTAACAAAGCAGACAATAAAAATTTAGAGAATAACATCTTTGAGTTCTATAACATGGGTGTAGATAATATATTGCCCCTTTCGTCCCTTCATAATAAAGGTTTTAGTAAGTTATACGACATTCTTGCCGAAATAATACCTGAGACAGAAAACACTATTTCTAAAAATAATAATTTTAGAATTTGCATTGTAGGTAAGCCTAATGCAGGAAAATCAAGTATCATAAATGCTATTCTGCAGCAGGAAAGAGTCATTGTTACTGATATTCCCGGAACAACGCGCGATGAGATAGATATTTCTTATACTTATAAAGATCAAACTTTTATTTTTACGGATACATCCGGCTTAAGAAGAAAAAAGAAAATCCAAGTTGCAGCAGACCAGTTTGGAATTTCACGGACAGAAGACAGCCTTAGCAACACAGAAATGAATATTCTTATAATCGACGGGAAAAACGGCTTAAGCGCTCAAGATAAAAGAATTGCTCATCTTATATTTAAAAGCGGAAAAGCATCCCTTGTAGTAATAAACAAAGGTGACCTCATCGATGCTGAGGAAAAAAAACTTATAAGGCAAAAGATTAAAGAAGATCTAGGCTCTTTAAAAAACGCTACTGTGATAACTCTATCTGCAAAAAGAAGAAAAAATATTAAGAAGCTACTTGAAAGTATTTATTATTTGAAAAATAAACTTGAAAAAAACATTGAGACAGCAAAGCTCAATAAAGAAATCCAAGCTCTGCAGGAAAAGACTCTTTCGCCTCTAAAAAATGGCCGAAGATTAAAAATATATTACGGTGTCCAAAAGAATAAAATACCCTTGGAAATACTTTTATTCATAAATAATAAGAAATATGTTACTGATAATTATATGACTTATTTAAGAAACGGACTGACTAATAAATTCGATCTTCACGGTATACCATTGATATTTAGATATAGTGCAAAGAAAATTGAAAAAACCTGTTGATTTTTTAAAATCTATTTAATAATATTAACTATTGTTGCTGATTGCTTTACGAAAAAAAAGTCATTTTAAAATATACAATTTTAATAAAGGAGGTCCTGGATGACCAAGAGAGAGATCGTAATGAAAATTTCCAGTGAAACTGGATTAACACAAGTAGAGGTAAAAAGAGTTGTCCAAAGGACTTTTGATCTTATCATCGCAGCTTTACAAAGTGGAGATAAAGTGGAGCTGAGAAATTTTGGGGTATTCCAAGTAAAAAGAAGAAAGAAAAGACTTGGCCGTAATCCGAATAAACCTGAAGAAGTCATTCCGATTCCTGAAAAAAATGTTCCTGATTTTAAGCCTGGAAAGATCATGAAGGAAAAAGTAGAAAGAACTACTTAAGATATTTACGAACATGTAATTGATATGAAAAAAGCTCCAATGGTCATATTGGGGCTTTTTTTTCATCTGCCAAAGTCCACATTTCGCGGACTTCGGCGAGATGCTTAATATTAACAAGTGGATGTCTCGCCATCGCTCGAAGAGCAAAGGCGGACAAAAAAACAGTGTTTTATGAAATATAACTCTATAAGAGGAATGGAAGATATACTGCCCCAACAAAGCACTTCCTGGCAGAATATGATATCCACTGCAAGATGCGTTTTTAATTCATTTGGATATCACGAAATAATACTTCCTGTTGCAGAAAGGACAGAAGTATTTACAAGAACCCTCGGTGATTCATCTGATATTGTTAACAAAGAGATGTATACTTTTGAAGATAAAAAAGGGAGAAGCCTAACTCTTAGGCCGGAAGGTACGGCATCGGTTGTTCGTGCAGTCATAGAACACGGATTACTTAGTTCAGGAAATACCGTCAAAGTTTTTTATATTGGACCTATGTTTCGATATGAAAGACCTCAAAAAGGCAGGAAAAGACAATTCTATCAAATGGGAGTCGAGTTTTTTGGAGCACGATCATATTATTCAGACTGTGATGCTGTATTATGTATGAGCGAAATATGCAAAAAACTTGATATACCTATAGTAATAAAAATAAATACTCTCGGCTGCAAATCGTGTTTAGTAAAATATACAGAATTTATAAAAAAATCTCTGACAAATAAACAAGATGATCTTTGTAAAGATTGCGCAACAAGAATTAAAAGCAACATACTAAGAGTTTTTGACTGCAAGAACAAAAACTGTAAAAATATTCTTAAAGATATTACACCTATTTATGAAATGGTGTGCGATAAAGATAAACAGCAATTTACATCTTTTAAAGATGTTCTTAATAAATTTGATGTAACTTTTGTGGAAGACCGCACTCTTGTAAGAGGCCTTGATTATTATTCAGGTATTATATATGAAGCTTATATCAAAGACTATAACAGTGATGCTGTCTCAGGCGGAGGCCGTTATAATGATCTTGTCTCTATAATGGGAGGTCCTCAAACACCTTCTGTAGGCTTTGCTATAGGTATTGATAGGCTTATTGAGTATAAAAATGACTCCAGTAAAAAAGAAATTGATGTTTTTCTAGTGAGTCTGGGGCCATCTGCTCTTCATAAAAATTTTGAACTTTTGATTACATTAAGAAATCTTGGGTTTTCAGCCGAGATGGAATACGAAGAAAAAAGCCCAAAGTCCCAGTTTAGAAAAGCTAATTCATTTAACGCAAAATACGTTGTTGTACGCGGAGAAGATGAGATCAAAAAAGATATAATAAAAATAAAAGATATGGCTACAGGCCATGAAAAAGAAATTAAAGAGAATCAATTAAAAACTGTTTTATCAAATAAAACATAAAAGAATATAAAAACCGTTTTATTCGCTGCTTATTAGTTTTTTTTTACTAACCAAACAGACTAACGGGATACAACGGGCTAAACGGACACGGAGGAACAATGGAATTTTCAAAAAGAACACATCATTGTGCTGCATTAACAGTAGGGGATGAAAATAAAAAAGTTATTCTCTGCGGATGGGTAGATTCAGTAAGAGATCACGGCGGGGTTTTATTTGTTGACCTTAGAGACCGCTATGGAAGAACTCAGATCGTATTTAATCCGGAAGCAGGAAAAGAAATAACTGAATCAGCAGAAAAACTTAGAAGCGAATTTGTGATATGTATAGAAGGAGAGGTGAAAAAACGCTCTCAAGAAACAATAAATTCTAAGCTAAAAACAGGTGAAATCGAAGTATTTGCAAAAGATCTTGAAGTACTTTCTACATGTGAGCCTCTTCCTTTTCCCTTAGAAGACAATCTTGATGTCTCTGAGAACTTAAGATTAAAATACCGGTTTCTTGATCTAAGAAGGGCATCTTTCCAGAAAAATTTCATTTTCAGGCATAAAGTTGTCCGATCAGTAAGAAACTATCTAGATACAGAAGGTTTTCTTGAAATAGAAACCCCATATCTTACAAAAAGCACTCCTGAAGGAGCAAGAGATTATCTTGTTCCCTCGAGAGTCCATAATGGCAAGTTCTATGCTCTTCCTCAGTCTCCGCAGCTTTTTAAGCAAATCCTAATGATATCAGGTTATGAAAGATATTTTCAGGTTGTAAGATGTTTCAGAGATGAAGATCTTCGTGCTGACCGCCAGCCTGAGCATACTCAAATAGATATGGAGCTTTCTTTTGTTGACGAAGATGTGATCCATGATGTTATTGAAAGAATGATCCAGAAAATATTCAAAGACTGTCTTGATGTTGACATTACAATACCTTTTCAGAGGATCAATTATGAAGAAGCCATGAATCTTTATGGAAGCGACAAACCTGACCTAAGAATACCTGAAGTAATTCATAATCTATCTGGGATATCTAAAGATGTTTCTTTTAATGTTTTTAAAAAAGTGCTTTCTATTGAAGAAGGTGTTATTTACGGTCTTTGCGGATCCGGACTTGCGGAATCTGCAAGTATAAAAGATATGAATGATCTAACTGCATTTGCTATAAGCTTCGGAGCAAAAGGTCTTGCATGGATCCGAATCATGAATGATGGAAGCTTTAAATCTCCTATAGTTAAATTCTTTGATGAAGCAACACTCAAAAAATATCAGGAAGAACTACAGGCAAAATGCGGAGATGTAATGTTCTTTGTAGCTGATATTAAAAAAGTAGCAAGAAATGTCTTAGGAGCACTCAGGTTAAAGCTTGCAAAAGATAAAGGAACACTTCAATATAACGATTATAAATTGCTGTGGGTCAACAAGTTCCCCTTACTGGAATGGAGCGAAGACGAAAAAAGATATTCAGCTGTACATCATCCTTTTACAATGCCGGATATTAAAAATATTGATGAACTAATAAATGATCCTGCAAGTGTAACTGCTAAAGCATATGACCTTGTCCTTAATGGAACTGAATTAGGCGGAGGAAGTATAAGAATACATGATACAAAGCTGCAGGAAGAAATGTTTAAAATTCTTGGCATGGATATTGAAAGTGCAAGAATAAAATTTGGTTTCCTGCTTGATGCATTAAAGTTCGGAGCTCCACCTCATGGCGGTATAGCTATTGGACTTGACAGGCTTATCATGCTTCTTCTTGGACTCGGATCTATACGTGAGACGATTGCCTTTCCAAAAACACAAAAAGCAACCTGTCTTATGACTGAATCTCCTTCAGATGTAAGTGAAAAACAATTAAAAGAGCTAGGAATTTGTATTGAGGAAGAGTAGGTATGGGCGACCAAAAGAATCAAAAAGAAACTATCCAGTTAAAGAATACTGAAATAGCTTCATGGTTTACCCGAATTTATTCTGATGCATTGCCTTTTATAGAAAAAAAGTTTTCAACAAATATTGTCTGCAGAGGATCTTTTATCAAAGTATCCGGTAATAATACATCAATTGAAAGCTGCATCCGTTTTCTTAAGCTTCTTATAAATGAGAGAACTGAAGAAAAGATGACACTTAAAGAGATCGAGAGGCTTATAAAAAGAAACCTCTCAGATGAAAAAGATCCTGCAAATATATTCAGTGAAAAGATAGATGTCTGGTCTTCAAGAAAAAAACATATCATGCCCAAAACAATTGGTCAGTTAAAATATATCAGATCTATGCGAAAAAATGATATTACTATTTGTTTCGGACCGGCAGGTACTGGCAAAACATATTTAGCGGTAGCTCTCGCAATAGAATATCTTAAACAGGAAAGAGTAAGCAGAATAATACTAACCCGCCCTGCAGTAGAAGCAGGGGAGACTTTGGGGTTTCTTCCGGGTGATCTTAAAGAAAAACTTTTCCCCTATTTAAGGCCGCTTTACGACGCTCTTTTTGAGATGATAGAAGCTGAAAAAGTAGAACATCTCATTGAAACAGGCATAATTGAAATAGCACCTCTTGCTTATATGCGCGGAAGAACACTTAATGATTCTTTTATTATACTTGATGAAGCACAAAACTCTTCATCCATGCAGATGAAGATGTTTTTAACACGTCTGGGGTTTAATTCCAAAATAGCTATCACTGGAGATATCACACAAATAGATCTTAAAACAAACATGAGATCAGGTCTTGTAGAGGTCAAAAATTTACTCAAAAACATAGAAGGTATCAGCGTAACAGAACTGGGCGTTAAAGATATCATACGCCACCATCTTGTTCAAAAAATAATAAATGCTTATAAAAAAGGTCGGGAAAAAAGTGAAAGCAAAAAAAAGCATTAAAAAAATATCCCCTTATAGTGAAGGGAAAAGCAGTTTTGGTAAAGTCATTAAAATGTCTTCAAATGAAACTCCATTTGGTCTTGATGCCTCAAGCAGGAAAGCACTTTTAGAATGCATGAAAACAATTAACCGTTATCCTGTTAAAGAGCCAAGAGCGTTGAAAGAAATAATATCAAAAGGCTTCAATCTTAAATATGAGAACATAAATCTCGGTAACGGTTCCGATGAACTTATTCAATTCATTTTTATGGCCTTTATAGAGAAAAACAATAATGTGATAATACCTGAAGCAACTTTTCTAATGTACTCCATATATGCAGATATTTTCGGTGTAAAGAGTATTATATCAAAGATGAGATCCAAAGCTATTGATCTTGAAGATATCTACAATAAGATAAATAAATATACAAAAGCTGTTTTTATTGCAAATCCCAATAACCCTACAGGTCTTTTTATTAAAGAATCAGAACTTATCAGATTTATTAAAAAAGTACCTGCGCATGTCTTGATAGTAGTAGATGCTGCATATATAGATTTTAGTGAAGATAATTTTGAAAGATCTTTTAAGAATATTCTAGGTAAAGGCAAAAAGAATGTTATCTTCTTAAGAACATTCTCAAAATCATTTGGAATAGCAGGCCTAAGAATAGGATATTCAGTAACGGACAAAGAGACTTGCGCTTCAATAGAAAAAATGAGACAGCCGTTTAATATAAATTCTCCGGCAATCACACTAGCAGAAAATATTCTTAAAAGAAAAGACCTGGTTAAAAACAGGATCAATAAAATTTTAATAGAACGAAAAAGAATGGAAAACTTTTTTATAAAAAATAAAATAGAATATCTTGAAAGTCATGCTAATTTTATTTGTTTTAAAATACCTAAAAGCTTATTATTTATTGAATATTGCAAAAAAAGAGGACTCTTTATCAGGGATCTTTCATCTTTTGCTATGAAAGGGTATATGCGCGTTACGATATCTCTAAAAAAACATAATTCAACTTTTAGAAAATATTTGTTGGAATTCATTAACAACAAAAAAAGGTAATCGAAATGATAATAGTACTAAAGCCTGAAGCGACAAAAAAAGAAAAAAAACACATAATAGATAGGATCAAAGAGCTTAAGCTTACTCCGCGCGTTCTTCACGGTACAGAACGTGATGTTATAGCTGTAATAGGCTCTGAAAGTATTATAAGCCAGCTACCACTGGAAGTTTTTCCAGGCGTCGAAAGCGCAATGCCGGTTTTAAAACCTTACAAGCTTGTAAGCCGCAAGGTAAAACCTGATTCAACAGTAATAGATGTTAACGGCATAAAAATAGGCGGTGGAAAGACTTTCAATATAATAGCAGGTCCCTGTTCCATTGAAGGGCTAGGCATGATGAGAAACATATGGAAATCAATACAACAAACAGGTATAGGCATAATGCGTGGCGGCGCATTTAAGCCTCGTACATCTCCCTACAGCTTCCAGGGAATGGGTAAAAAAGGTCTTGAGATATTTAAGAAGATAAAAAAAGAATTCAAGATAAGCGTTATTACTGAAGTAATGGATACAAAAGATGTCGAACTTGTAGCAAAATATTCCGATATATTGCAGATCGGCGCAAGAAATATACAGAATTTCAGTCTTCTTAAAGAAGTCGGAAAGTGCAAAAAACCTGTTATGCTTAAAAGGGGCATGGCAATGACAATAAAAGAGTTCTTAATGGCAGCAGAATATGTACTTTCACAGGGTAATTTTAATGTTATACTTTGTGAACGCGGCATAAGAACTTTTGAACCGCTAACACGTTTTACACTTGATATAAGTGCAGTTCCAATAATAAAAAAAGAAACACATCTGCCCGTTTTTATTGACCCCTCACACGGAGGAGGAAGATGGGATCTAGTTGAGCCGCTTTCAAAGGCTGCATTAGCTGTCGAAGCAGATGGCATTATTGTTGAGGTTCATGATAACCCTGAGAATGCTGTTTCAGACGGCGAGCAATCCTTAAGACCGTATAAATTCAATGAAATGGTAGAAAAATTACGAAAAACTGCAGAATTTATGGGAAAAGAAATATGTTAAAAAAAATTACTGTTATCGGATTAGGCATGATGGGAGCTTCCCTTTGTCTTGCAGCTAAAAAAAGAATCCCTAATATAAAAATCACTTCTATTGTAAGAAAAGAAATTTATGTTCAGAAAGCTAAAGAAAAGAAAATAGTAGATGATATTTTTGTAGGAATGAATGAAAGCGCCTTTGATGCAGACATAATAATTATTTCTGTTCCCGTTCTTTCCATTGACTCTGTACTTAAAGACATAAAACCTTTTTTAAAAAAGGGAACTATAGTTACAGATATGGGAAGCGTAAAAGGGCTCATAATGGAACAGGCAGAAAAGGTTTTTGGAACTGAACAAGAAGTTTTTATTGGTTCCCACCCCATGTGCGGATCAGAAAAATCAGGTATGGATCACGCAAAAGAAGATCTCTTTATTAGCAGTACCTGCATTGTTACTAAAACAAAATCATCACCTGTAAAAGATGTTGAAAAACTTGTTTCTTTTTGGAAATCATTAGGATGCAATATAATAGAGATGGATGCTAATGAACATGACTCTCAAGTTGCTATAATCAGCCATCTACCTCATCTTCTTTCAACAGTTTTAATGAATCATACCGTAGAACTTTCTTCAAAGCACAAACAGCTACTAAATATTGCAGGAAGCGGTTTTTCAGATATGACAAGGTTATCTGCAGGAAATCCTTCAATATGGATGGATATTTTTGAAGCTAACAGAGAATCTGTAATTAGGTCTTTAACTGATTATAAAAACTCCTTAAACAAGATTCTTGATTTACTGAAAGAAAATAAAAAAGAAGACGTTTTTTTATTTCTTAAAAATGGAGCTGAAAATAAAAAAGATTTTGAAAACAACAAATAAAAGTTATCTTTCGAGCTCGATTAATTAACAATTATAAATCCTGTTATCCCATCTAATAAACATAGTTATAAGCTGTAAGTATTGAAAAGTAAAAAGAGGAAAGTAGAAAGCTTAATAAAGGTTAAAAACTATATCCTGTCAATCTTTTAATAATTAATTTATATTAAATTCTGCTATCTTGCATCTGTTTGAACGGTCTTCACCCATTGTCTCTGATCTAAACCGCTTTTTCTTTTTAGGGTCCCAAAGGCCAATCCATACATCTACTTTGCCCTTGAAGCCAAGATTCATCGGAACTGCAATATTTTGTTTATCTATAATCATCTCATTAGGAATAAAATATTTTACTTTTGTCTCACTTCCATCATCCAATAAATGATCATTTTGGAATAATATTTTCATATTTTTTACTTCACCATGGACTGAAAAATATACAAAAACATAAAAATCATTCTTCACTTTTTCCGTAGGTAAAAAATAATATGTAATAGGAAGGATATCTCCGGCTTTCATATTTACAATATCTGCCTTAATACCCAGATATTTCAAATTGTTCTCAAAATCGATCTCGCAAAGAATATTTGGAGAAAACATCTTTTTAATACTGCTTTGTATTTCTTTAAGAGTTTCTGTGTCATTTTTTTCTTTGGCAATCTTTTCCAGTTCTTTTAATGCATAAAAATGCGTACTCAAGAAAAGTAATGCTCTTTTTAAATATTTTCCAGCAGTTAATTTATCTTTATTTTTTAAAGCCTTCAAAGCTTTATCATAATAATCTTTTGAATAAATACGATTATTATAATTAAGGATGGCCTTTTCGCACCATAAGGCTTTCATATCTTCTTTATTTATTGTAACGATATATGCATAAATATCATCTTCAAAGCTGTTAAAATCGATCCCTAAATCTGTTAATTGTCTTTCATTAAAAGCTCTGAATTCTTTTTCAAAGACAAACAAATTCTTTTTATTAAAATCTATTTTCATATCTTTATACTTCACCCTGCTGTATCGTATTTTCTTTTTAAAAAGATCACTGTATTTTGATATGCGAGAAGGAGTGCAGAATATTTCAAATAATTTTTCACCTTCAAGAGCTTTTAATATTATTTTATCTATATCTTTTATATTATCATGTTTCATTTCTTTTTCTGATGTAAGGACCATCAGCTCTCGAAGAGTAACAACGTCCTTTTTATTAAGACTTTCGAAAATGATCTGTACTCCCTCTGTATCATATGGTTCTATATAAAGTTCAAAATATGGACTGTGGTTCAAGATATAAGGATGACCACCTCTCACCATGCCCTTATAAACACCCTTATCTGTACTTAAAAGGACTTTACCGGATTTTATGTCTTTTATTATTATGTTACCGCCAAAAAATCCTTTTTTACCGTAAAGATAAAAAATAAAGCCTGTGATCTTTTTTATCTTTTTTAGATTTACTTCAAAACTTACAGTGTCACTTTCATTAAAGAAAACACTGTATGATGTTGTGATATTCCTGTCAGACATATGCTTTAGAATTTCAAGATCCTCTTCATTAACAGTTATTTCTAAATCTTCTGATGGCAATACTGCAGAAGTTAGATCATATTTTTTTGTAAAGGAATGAAAGATGTCATATTCATCCAAATTATCAATTTGATATTCATAACCAAGATTTTCAAATCTTTTGGATGAAATATCTTTTTCTTTGGATAAGATCAGGTAGTTAATACTTTTATCATCAAGAATATCATAGACATATTCAGGCTTTCTGGTATTTACAAAAGCAAAGATCATCTCCTCAGCAGTATCAAAGGTGTAAAGAGGTGCTTTCCAGTACTCAAGCATTAAAAAGTCTTTTTTCCCTGTTTTTTTTATATCACTAAAAAGCTTATCTCTTTTTCTTCTATTCTTGTTAAATTCATCCCTTACATCCTTTCTAACAAAAGGATTTCCGATCGCATTTGATATTAAATTAATTATCAGGACTGAAGAAAAAAGAAAAATACTAACTCCTCTTTTCCTGAATACCTTTTCAAGATAAAAGATAAAACAAACAGTCATAACAGGATAAACAGAATAAAATGGCAGTAAATACCTCATATTTGCAAGAGTATTATTATCGCTTGAATGGCTTATCCAAAAGACTCCAGGCAAAGTCACAAAAAATATCCATAAAAGGCTGAACGGTTCAATTTTTTTATCTTTTAAATTCTGTACAAGCTTTATACCAAAATAAAATATGAAAAAAACTATTGCACCTATATAAAAAAGAAAAAAAGGATACCAAACAAAATATATATAGTAATCATCACCCCTATGTTTTAATCCTAATAGATAAGGTAATATCTTATAAACGGAATAATACATTTTACTAACAAGACTGGCTCCTGCTGATGGTGCGAACATGTCAAAAGAAATAAAATTATTTTTTAAATTAAAATATAACAAAGGGAAACTGCCCAATAAAAAACCTGCAAGTGTTGAAAAAAAACATCTTACCAATTTATTTTTGAATTTATATATTTGATATATTAAATAAACTCCAACTGGGCTAAAATAATATATGATTAGAAAATTAACCCAAAAAGCAATACCTGAAATAAGTCCCAGTAGAAAATAAAATTTTCCACTTTTCGGTTTTCCGACGCTGTTGCATATCATAGCCAGAAGAAGTGTTCCAAAAAAATATGTTTCCGGATATCCGTGCCTGCCGTACATACCTGCCATAGAAAAATACTCCGGCGAAATAACACCAATAACGACTACAGCCAACTGCCAGTAAAAATTTTTGAAAAGGGCACGTGATAGATAAAAAAGGCTAAAACCATATCCTATATAGAAAAAAGATGCTGCAAAACAAAATATTTCACGACTGGGACCGAATAAATAAAATAGAACAGCATCTAGATAGCTCTGCAATGTACCCATATAAGCAGTTCCCCAGCTAAAAACGGGAAAATCTCCTTTTAATATATGCATACCTTGAAGAGCAAAAATAGCATGGTCTGAATCCATTCTGGGAGCTAATAGGTAACCTGTCCTTATAATAAATCCTAATAAGACGACTATTGATATGATAAACCATCTTTTAAAATTATTTTCTTTCATAAGGAAACTTGTTTTATTGCAGATGAGGTTAATAAATATTTATTTCCGTGAGTTTAAATATATATCATTTTTTTATGATAATGTCCAATGTAATAGATTGATTTTCGGCAAAGCACTCTTGATAAATTTGTCATTAAACTTGATTATCAAGCCAAACATTTTTATTTGTAGAAAAATTAAACTTCACATGATAATATGAACAATTTAAAAAGCATAAAAGTAATAATTTTCACAAATAAATGAAATAATAACTTAGAGGTTAAATCATGAAAAAAACTGTCCTTTTACTAATAATAGCGTTTGTGCTCACTTATTCATCTTCTACACTCCTAGCTGATCTGGAAATGCCGGAAAGCTTCTGGATCACTTACACAGCCAAAAAAGGATCACAATCTCAAATTTTCATACAGCAGTTTGATAAAGACAATTGGCAGGAAGCTATACAGGTAACAGACAGTCTTTCTTACAATACGGCTCCTGCTATAGCTGTTATACCTGACGGCTCTCTCTGGGTAACATGGAGCGGATTTGACAACATCAACACTTCCATTTATGCAAAGCAATTTAAAGATGGCGAGTGGAGCAAGGAATATAAAGTCAGCATTCCTAACCAATTTGAAGACAGTCAACCAAGTATAGACATAGATTCTAACGGAAATCCTGTAATTGTCTGGTCGGGGAATAATGGGCAAGAAGATAATATTCTTATTTCGTTTTTTAGCGGCTCAGCCTGGAGCAATGAAGCACAGATAAATATTAAGAATCAGACACCAGATGTAGATCCTAACATCTGCATAATAGACGATAGGGTACTTGTTACTTGGTCAGGTTACAGAATGGGAAAATACGAGATTCTTGCTGCAGAAAAAGATTCCTCGTCTATATCATTTAAAGAGGTAGATTTAAATTTGCCAACATCCTCTCGGGAAAGGGTTTTTCCTTCTGTTATTTTACACAAAAATCTTCAAATTCTCTTTTTTACTGGACATGATCTTTACGAAACTACTCTAAATAAAAAGGATTTCACTGCATCCAAGTCTCCTCAAAAAATTTCACTTAGTAAAGATTTTGAAAGAACGCTTAAGAAACTCAATGTTTTAAATATACAGAATTTTTCTATTTCCTACGCTTCAGATGAAAAAATTAATAACAGTTTAAAACTCAGCCTGATACTGGAAAAGCTGAAAAACCCACAGCAGATTTCTGCTTCGCATTCTGGATTTTTCCACTTATTCGGGCAATGGCTAACATCATTGTTCATTTTTGAAAAGCAGGCTTATGCTGTTACAGCCGACAAAAATACAGCTTTTGGAGACAGTATTACCTTGGGTTATAAAAGCACTACTGGAGGCTACCCGGCAAGACTGGCAAATTCCCTAGGACAAGCAGTCGTTAATAGAGGTGTTGGCGGCGAAATGACTTCTTCAGGAGTAAGCCGCATCAATTCCATCCTTAAACAGGATGATCCTCAGCGCATCCTTATTATGGGAGGCACAAATGACATGAATCAGGGAAGATCTATCAGCTCTGTTATCTTTAATCTGAGTGAAATGGTAAACAGAAGCCGCAATTACGGATCAACACCTTATCTTGCCACCATATGTCCAAGCAATAGAAAACACTTACCAACAGCCCAGCTCAATGAAGAAATCAAAAGCACGGCCATTGCTATGGGTGTAACAAACCCTGATATTAATGGAGCCTTTGGCGGGCAAGTCACCGAACAGTACTTTATTGATGATATTCATCCAAATGATTCGGGTTATGATATTATTGCTCTGACATTCAAAAACAGCATTTCCCCTCCAGCTCCATCTTCTTCAAGTGGAGGAGGAGGATGCGGAAGCATTCATCTTCCATTAGATGGCAGTGGATCAGGAATGAACCTTTCTCTCATTGTTTTGGCTCTAGCTTTTCTGGCTTTAAGAAAGATAATCAGAGTTCCAGTTCACCAATAACAAACTTTTGCTGATCTGAATTAAAGAAAAGTACGATCTTTTCTTCCGGGTTCCATATTCCTAATTTGACTTTGACTTTCTTTCCCTTTGCGCTTTCTGGTATAACCACATTCCTTTCCATTAATATCCTGCGATCAGACAACCAAAAATCAGCTGTACTAAAATAATCCTTTAAAAGGAAATCACTTTGAAAAAGAATACTATCTTTTTCATCATAAAAATGAATAAATATAAAATAAGAACTATCAGTGTTTCTCTTTGCTGTAATGTCTAAAACAACTCTGATGTTCCTTTTTGATTCTTCATTAAGAATGGCATATGCATTTAAACAAAAAATATCTCCAAAATTTATCCGGCATTCCTTGACATCAGAGAAGTTTTCTCTCAGCAGAGGAAAAGAAACAAGAGCTCTTTCCTTGTCTTCTGAGTAAACGGATTGAAGGGTTAATCCATCCCAATAATAGGCCTTTTGTGTTGAACCTGGTTTAATCAAAAAAGTGTCATAAAGCTTGTATTCTTTCTTTTGATATTTTAGCTTTTCTTCATCGATAACTCTAAGAATATCTTCTGTCTGCGCCTTTTCACAAATAATGAGAAAAGGTCTTTCTTCCATATTAAGAGGCAATTGCTTATCAATAAAAGGATTCTCCGTTCCATAATTATCAATAAACCTGTTAGAAAGATACTCCGTATCATATCCTTTCAATTGAAAATAGTTAACAAACCAGTGGTCAGCGACAATCAGTATATTTTTTTTTATTTTTTGAATATCGCTTAGCATTTCGTCTATATTCTTGATGAACAGTTCTGATTGTTTTCCAGTTTTTTCATACACATAAATATGGTTGATTGTTAACGGGTATTTCCCTTCCTGATTTATCACAATTTTCACAAATCGCGCACGCTTTCCCTGAAGTGAAAGTTCCATTCTCGGCTTGACGATTTTTATGAAAGGATGAAACACAGAATAAAAAACGCTGCCTGGGTGGTTTTTGAAATGGAAGATATTCTCCCATGTCTGAGCATCGTCAGAAACCATAAGGGTAAACGAACTAGGCAAAGTTTCTTGGCTTTTGGGGATTAGAACTATCTTATCTAACAATCTTGTTTCTGCTAATTTCAGTGTAATACTGTCGCCTGTTTTTTGTGTTCTGACTGTTGACCATAATGTATCAGCAAGATCATCTTTCATAAGATCTGCTGCAAAAATGTTGACAGACGTGGAAATGGAAAAATCTTTGATCAGCCTTCTTTGCGATAGGTCTTTCTTTCTAAAATCATAGCAAAGGCCTCCGAGTATAGGATCTTTTTTATAATCAAGGTCGAGAGCATCAAAGAGCCTTGTCCACTCATCATATCCCCAAGACATCCAAAAAATCTTTCTGGCACTGTCTACAGTAAGAGCATAAGGAAGATAGTTTTCTTCATAACTGTTGCTAAAAAATATTTTTTCCATATAAGGAAACCGAATGTTATTAATAACCAGGCCATTGACATATCCGCAATTCATATTTTCTTTGCGGCAAAGACTAAGAAGAGGATTGTTCTCTACAGGTAAAGGAAGAAGCACTTCATTTGCATGGTTTTGTAAATAAGATATCGCCTGACTGGCTTTTGCTCTTGTGTTGTTGAAGCTGTTCCCCAGGAAAAAAATAAGAGGTAAAACCAGCAAAGCTTTTAAAACCGGCCTTATTTTTATATCCACAATTACAACTGACGGAATAATGAACGCAACAGCATAAAGCGGCATGATATAGTTGATTGGATCATAGGAACTAAAAAAACGCTTTCCAAAATGTGAGATAAGAGTAACGAAAAGATGAAACAAAAAGTAACTTAATATAATCTGATAGGCCAACTTTCGGGAAGGAGCATTTTTCATAGTTATGGCATTCCAGGAAAAGATTCCATAAAGACAAATCACCCACAATAGAAATATCCCAAAAAAGATCAAAGAAAGACCTATTTTTGCATCAACAAAGCGTGTCCCCCAAAAAAAAGGAAGTGCATTCGTAAGCATGGCTGAAACCTTTTGAAAAAGGTTCGAAGTTGGCCCAGAAGCACCCATTTTAAAAATAAAAAAATCCATTCTCAGATTTGCGTATATAAGAGGAAAAGAACCTGCTGCAAAAAAAATAGCATAAGTAATAAAATGCCTTTTAAAAAATAACTTTCTTAAATAAACAACTAAAAACAAAAAAGAAATTATCAATGCTGGGGCAATAAGAAGATTGTTCCATGCCGCAAATCCGCTTAATATTCCCAGCAACATTACAAGTTTCTTTCCGGATAGCGATTTATTTTCATTATCTATGATCAGATAAGTCAAAAGAAGAATAATAGGCACAAAAATAAAGGTCAGCGTGTAATCCGGGCGAGATTCCGCTGTCCACTCCAAAACTTTTCTTGTAGGAGGGAAAAGAAAGAAAAGCGATGTCAGCAAGGAAACTTTATATCCGAACATCCTGTATGTCAGATAGATTGAAAAAAACAGAAAAAACACTGAATTTAGCCAGGCAAAAAGTAATAGAGTAAAATGTGATAGTCCAAAAATTTTATAAAATACCGCTATGAGAAAAGCTCCGCCTGTTCCCATAAATTTTTGTCCATAATAAAAAAGCGGTATACGCCCCTGTAAAATATGAAATGCCTGGTTGGCGTACGCTGCAGCATCAGCTGAAAGATACGGGGGAAACAAAGAAAAAGTACGGTACAAAGAAGCCGTAAGAAAAATCATTCCTATAGTAATGATTTTTAGCCTGTCATATTTTTTAGACAACATATAAGTACTGTCCAATAAAAGTTATTCTAAATAGAAAAAGCAGATTTTATCATTATCGCGAAAAACAAAAAAAAGAAATAAAAAAAGATTTTAACGTTTTCACTTTTATGTTCTCTGTCTTCTGTTTTTTTGCCGGGAAGAGGATTACTCGCAACATCGTGTTGCTCGCCCTGAAGGGCCACACGCTAACGCGTGCGGTTCAAGCGCTCGGCATCCATGCCGCGCTTGTCGAACCTCAAAATGGTTCTCATCCTCTAAATACCTAATTGCAAAAAAAGTTTAAATTCTATCTTCTGATTTCTGTTTTCTGTCTTCTGTTTTTTCTGCCGGGAAGAGGATTCGAACCTCCACAGGATTGCTCCCACTAGAACCTGAATCTAGCGCGTCTGCCAATTCCGCCATCCCGGCAAAAAACATCCTCATATTATACTGCCAAAGCTTTAATCGTCAATGATTTCTTGGGCATATAATAATTATATAACTATAAAATAATATATAATATATAATGATATTTTTTGATTGATAAATCTATTTCTGATAAAATATTAATATAAAACATGAAAATACATATAAAAAAACAAAACACAATATTTGGTATAAATCAATATTTTAAACCAGGAAAAGCTGGATCCTTCACTCCAGGTCTCTCAATATTGAAATTAACTGGAAAACCATATACCTTTGAATCTCAAAAGACTGAAGTCTTTATAATGATCCTTAAAGGTAGCATGGAAATAACTTCTGAAGAGAATGGAGAAACTTTTTATTTTAAAAGAAAGTCTGTTTTTGAGGATGCTCCAAGCGGTCTTTACATTCCTCCTGGAGCAAAAGTAACTTTTCAGGCGCATGATGAATCAACAGAAGCCGCCATCTGTTTTTCTTCAGAGTTATATCAGGGAAAAAACGACAACAAATCTCTTCATATTTATAAAAAAGATTTTAATGACTCAACTGTAAAAATGGTTGGATCAGGTAATTATAAAAGGAAAGTAACTACTGTTTGCGGAAATAATGATAACACACATTCTCTGATAGTAGGTGAAACTATATCTGAAGGGGGTATGTGGTCAAGCTATCCGCCACACAGGCATGAAAAAAATGAAATGCCGAAAGAAAACAAACTCAAGGAAATATACTATTACAGACTGAATCCTGTTCAGGGATTTGCTTTTCAGGGTATTTACAGTGAAGTTTCCGGCACAGATTCAGCTTTTATAGTAAGAGATAGTGATGCTGTTTTTATTTCAAACGGCTATCACCCTGTATCTGCTGCTCCAGGCTATAATTTATTCTATCTTTGGGTACTTTGTGGCCAAATACCGGCCGTAAGTTGGAAAGTTGATGAAAAACATGAATGGATCGATAAAGATAAATAATGTCTCAGATATTTTCTCTGTTTTAAAGAAAAGACGTAATATACTTGAGAATCTTAAAAAAGCACAAGTTGCTTTCTGGATAATGTTAAAACAAAATAATTTAGATCAAATTACAGAAATGTTTGGACTTACTAATAGTTCTTTAGAAAAATTAAGTGATATAGATGCATCTCTAATGCATGTTAAAGAAAATACAAATCTTTTTTCAAATAATGAAATAGATGCTGAACTGCTATCCCAAATAGATCTTCTAACTGACATTCTTGAACAAGATAAAAAGATTAAACAATCAATAAAGGGAAAAAAATTAGATCTTTCAGAATCTTTAAAAAACTGCGGTAATGAGCTTAACGTTACTCATGCTTATATGAAGAATATACCAAAAAAGGATATCAATATACTTGATAAAGAAATCTAAAAAGGAGAGATATCATGGCTGATGAAGATAAACAGAAACGGTCAGCATTTGTAAAAGATGAGAGTATTGATAAGATGAACAGGACTCTTAGAAAAGAGTCTATAGTATCTGATGACCAGATAGCAGGCGGAGATGATAAATCAGAAGCCCTACATTATATTTTTGACAGCAATCAAAGCATTATTAAAGGAAAAGATTTTCGATTAAATAATAAACCTTATATTATCGGAGGTACTATCGACGGAGACATAAAAGAGCCTGAAGTCGATGTAATAAAGGATGCTGAAGGCAATGTAGTAAAAATAAAAATAAAATGTATCTGCGGAAGAGAAATAGATATTGATTGTGTATATTAAATGAACAGCTTGAGATAAAAATCAAAAGATTAAAATCACCACAAGAATTTGCCATGATATAAATATTTATATCATATAAATCAAAAGGATAATTGTGTTTTATGAAATTTAAGAATTCAACAAAATTAGCAGTTCTCAATCTTGATAATAAAATAGTATCAGCATCAGCAGCTTTTCAGGAGTTTTTTAAAATTAATATATTAAAAGATGAAACAACTCTACAGGATATTTTTTTAATATCAGACAAAGACATAATAAATCCGGATAATGATTTATCTTTAACCGGAGTAAATTTAAGAAATGATCCTAATGAAAAGGTAGACCTTTTTTTTCATAATCTAAAAGATACTGAAGACAATATTCTTGCTGTGATACTAACAGTACATAATTCAAAGCTTACTGAAAACACTATAGGTTTTGATCACGAAAGTCTTTGTCATCTTGACCGCCTGACACATATCGGAAAACTAAGTGCAAATATTGCTCATGAAATAGGTAATCCACTCGGCGGCATACTTGCTGCTGCTCACGGATTAAAAGGAAAGCTTAAGAACAATAGTGAAATTGAATACATTGATATGATAATAGATGATATTGCTTCTATAAAAAACACAATAGAAAGTCTTCGCGATTTTGCACGAAGAAGCAAGCCCAATTTTATAAAATCAGATTTAAGAGAAGTACTAAAAAGAACTCTTTTCCTTGTTATGCCGGAAATACAGAAAAAAAAGATAGATTTTAAAAAGATCTATCCTGAAGAAGCGCTTCTTCTTAAAGCAGATCCCGAACAGCTACGCCAGGTTTTCCTGAATATACTCCTCAATGCAGTAGCTGCAGTTAATGAAAAAGATTCAATATCTCTTGAGGTGATTAGCAAAAAAAGAGATAATGGGAAAGATTATTTTCTTATTACGATAAAAGACAGCGGACATGGAATGCTACCCAATGAACTAACCGAAATTTTCAAACCATTTTTCACAACAAAGGCCAAAGGTCTTGGCCTGGGTCTCCCTGTTACAAAAAAAATTGTGGAAGACCATGATGGATATATTGAAGTAGAAAGCGATAAAGATATTGGAACACAGTTTAAGATCTATCTGCTAAAGGAGAAAGTATAGTGAGCTATTCAATTTTGCTTGTTGATGACCATAAAAACACTATTAGAATTTGGAGTGATATTCTTTCTGAAGAAGGATATCTTGTGCTTAGTGCAGAAACAGGTAAACAGGCACTGGATATCTTTCAGGAAGAAAAGATTGATCTTGTTGTTCTTGATATGATGCTTCCTGATATGAAAGGTTTAGAAGTACTTGAAAAAATAAAGGAAATAAAAAACGATATCATTGTCATAATGGTAACCGGTTTTGGTGGTGTTGAGACAGCTGTTAAAGCTATGCGTTTAGGAGCACATAACTATAGGACAAAACCTGTAGAACCAGAAGACCTTAAAGAAAGTATAAAAAAAGCACTGGAAACGTTAGAATCTATTTCATCAAAAGAGCAAGTTGAATTTATAAGAAACCGTCAAAAAAAGGATTTTGATCCAAAGAATATAATTGGAAAGTCACCTGCAATAAAAGATATTTTAGAAATAGTGCAAAAGGTCGCAACAAGCGAAAGCTCAACTGTTCTGATAAGAGGAGAAACAGGTACAGGAAAAGAACTTATAGCAAGAGGTATACATTATCTTAGCTCTAGAAAAGATTATCCTTTCATTGATGTAAACTGTACGGCCATTCCCGAAAATCTGCTTGAAAGCGAACTTTTCGGATATGAAAAGGGCGCTTTTACTGATGCAAAACAGAGCCGAAAAGGTGTGTTTGAACTTGCAGACGGAGGAACTCTTTTCTTGGATGAAATTGGAGATATGTCATATGCCATGCAAGCTAAGCTTTTAAGAGTTCTTCAGGATAAAATATTTAAAAAAGTAGGCGGTTCAAAAAGAATCAGCGTGAATATCCGCATTATAGCATCGACCAACATGGATCTTGAAAGAGCAGTCAAAGAAAATAAATTTAGAGAAGATCTATATTACAGGCTAAAAGTAATACCCATAACTCTGCCACCACTGAGAAAAAGAGAAGATGATGCCATTATAATAGCTAACCACTATTTAAAACAGTTCAATAAGGAATTCAAAAAAAATATTAAAGGTTTTAATGATGATGCATTGAAACTTATTAAATCATATTCCTGGCCAGGAAATATACGTGAACTGAAAAACATCATAGAAAGAGGTGTTTTACTTGAAAGCGTTGATAAATTAACAGATAAACACCTAATGATACAGCTTGATGACATAAGCGATAAACCTGAAGAAATGATAGATGAAAACATTATGTCAGTGCAGGATAAAAATCAAGTCCGGTCTGATATATTAAGTTCCCAATTCAATCTTCATCTTGATTCCCTTACTCTAGAAGAAGCAGAAAAAGCTCTGATAAAAAAGGTATTAGAGTTAAATAATTGGAATAGGAACACTGTAGCTTCCTCAATAGGGATCAACCGTACAACACTTTATAGCAAGATGAAGAGATACAATATAAATAAAAATCAGATGTAATGCTTTAAATTATTGCAGTACTTAAAGTAGTATATTAATATATAAATAACCAAAACTTATTTTAAATGCTATGAATAAAAAAACAATTCTTATCGTAGAGGACGAAGAGTACGTCAGGGATTTTCTTGATCTTCTTTTAAGAGATAAATATATAGTAATCGGTTCTCCTGATGGTGTTGATGCTATGAATAAGATCAATATTACACCAAAGATCGATCTGATCTTATTGGATCTTCACATGCCAGGCATAAATGGCATTGATCTTTTAAGGACTTTAAAAAAAGAAGTTGACCTTGATATTCCTGTTATAATAGTTACTGCCTATTCTTCACCAGAGATCAGAGATGAAGCAGTTGAACTAGGTGTTAAAGATTTTATAAGTAAACCCTTCTCTGTAGATTATCTAGAAAGATCCATACGCAATATATTTGAAAAACAGAGTTAATCCACATTTCTTTTAATCAATGTTAAAGTTATCAAGAAGATCAAAAGGGGAAGGAGCTTTTTTTTCACTGCACTTACATAATCTCTTATTAAGATTTTTACCGCATACAGGACAAAGTCCTTTGCACTGTTCATTACAAATAGGCATAATTGAAAGCCGCAGTAAAAATTCCTCACATATATCAGGGGTAAGGTCTATCAAATCTCCTTCTTCATTTAATTGGTAACTAAATACAAGATTATTTACAATGATCTCATCTTCAAAATAATTTAAACAGCGAACACACTCATAAGTAACAATTGTAGAAACCTTACCTGTGATAATAATATCCAAAGATGTCTTTTGCACATGAAACTCATATTTTATATCTTCTTTAAAAGAAAGACCTTCGTTCTTCTGTATTTCAAATATACTGCTCGATACAGATCCATTGAGATCAAAGATATCTTCTTTAGTATGTGTTTTTATAGCAATCATCAAAATGCTTTAATCAAAGATTATTGTCTTGTTTCGACATACAAGGATCTTATTTTCTACATGAAGTCGAACGGCCCGCGCAAGAGCAACTTTTTCAATATCGCGTCCCTTTCGTACAATATCATGAACACTGTCACGATGTGAAATTCTTACGACATCCTGTTCAATTATAGGCCCTTCGTCAAGCTCTACAGTAACATAATGGCTTGTTGCACCAATTATTTTCACACCTCTTGAATATGCCTGACGATATGGTCTTCTTCCTATAAAAGCAGGTAGAAAAGAATGGTGTATATTTATTATCCTTCTTGTGTATTTTTTAACAAAACTATCCGTTAATATACGCATATATTTTGCAAGCACAATAAGATCTATCTTTTCTTTTTTTAAAACTGCTAACTCTTTTTTTTCCTGAGAGATTCTATTGTTTTTATTAATAGGAAAAAAGTAAAAAGGTATTCCAAAAAGATCAGAAGTCTCTTTAAGCTCCAAATGATTGCTTATAATAAGTTTTATATCACCTTTAAATTCATTATTTCTTTTACGTGATATTAAGTCATTTAAGCAGTGGTCTTCTTTTGAAACAAAAATTGCAATACGAGGAATTTTATTTGTAAAATGAATATTATATTCTATTTTATATTTTTTAAAGAAAGGAATAAGCTTACTTACTATTTTATCCTTCGGTATTTTAAATCCGTTAAGTTCCCACTCTATACGCATAAAAAAAACACCGGTCTCTTCATCTGTATGCTGGTCAGCATAGATGATGTTACCATTATTCTTATATAGAAATTGCGATATTCCGGCAACAATACCTGTTTTATCTTTACAGGTAAGAAGCAGCACAGCATGAGGCTCTTTAGTATTCTCTGTTTTTTTCATTTTAAATATTTTATCACAAGCTAACGCCTAAATAAATATCTTAAAATTCAAAATGAAATTAATATAGAAAAATACCTTAAGAAATATAAATACTTCTTATATAAGATAAGTACAATTATTATTAGAATTTAATAAATATTAAACTCTATCAATCCGCAATAAAAGAGACGTCTACCTGACCATACATCAAGGTTG
>JAGLFH010000069.1 GCA_023144635.1 Candidatus Auribacterota bacterium
TCAAATATTTTAGATAAACTTGCCAGGCAGCACGAACAAGAAAACTATATCTCTCTTGCCTCTTCATTTCTAAAGTTAAATGAATATCCTACTTCTTTGTATTATCTCAAAAAACAGAACTCTCAGATATCAAATTCATATTTCAATATAATGTCAAATAACCACGCTCCCTTTCCATTAGCAGGTACTTCAAAAATAAAAAATAAATTTGATATTTTAAATGCTATTGTTTCCGGGAATATTGAACAAGCTTATTCTGCTTCGGATGAAATTTCATATGATATAGGATTAATCTACATTTCAATGTTAACAGGTAACTGGAAAGAATACTTTGTTCTTTTAGATAAAGGACTCTCCGATAACATTTCAAAGAACATCCCGACTATTGAGGAAGCCTATGCTCCGGTTTCTAAAAACAAAATAGCAATTGATGCTTTTATTAAGGAAAATAATCAAGTCTGGGTGCAGCAATCAATGACAACACAGCTTTTATCTTTGCCCCAATTAAATGAGTATTTAGTTGTAAAAAAAGTTTTTGTTGTAACAACCATAGCAATATTAATTGTATTGATAGGAGCATTGGTCAGCTATATTCTCCAGCTAAAAAGAAGGAAGACAGCTGAAGAGCTTTCTGTTCTTGATGCTGTCCAGCAGTACCCCCAATTTGAAAGGCCTGAAGATTCTATGACTCCATCTCACAGC
Source organism: Candidatus Auribacterota bacterium (assembly GCA_023144635.1). GTDB lineage: Bacteria > Auribacterota > JAFGBW01 > JAFGBW01 > JAFGJP01 > JAGLFH01. The sequence goes on from JAGLFH010000069.1 coordinate 703, forward strand.
TGGAATGTTTTAGATCTTAATCAAGTCCGTGAAAATGAATTTATTATAATAAAAACAGCTTTTGATAAATTAAATATACCTTATTCTGCAGATGAGCTCGAGAGCAAACTCTCATCTGCAAAAGTTAAAAACAAAGCCTACAAAGTTTACTCAATAGCATCTCAGTTTAACGTTTTTGTGAAAATGACAAAATCGACACTTGAAGAAATAGATACTTTTTCTAAAGACGGAATAATCATACTTATTTTTAAAGATAGCTCCTTACAGCTTTTTATTTCTAAAAAGAAGAATATGTACCTTCTTTTTGATGGTAAAGCCCGGAATAAATACGACAATGTTACTCTGGATAAAATCAGATCTGATCAGGTAATCACTTTAAAGAAGATGTGAAAATATGAAAAATAATAAAAACAGACTTATTCGGGATTACATACTATTAGCAGGATTAACGTTTCTTCTGATACTTATTTTTATTATTAATTCTCACTTTGATTACCCTTTCTTATACAAAGATTTAGTATATATATCTGAAACTGATTTCGGTAATGATTTTATACTTTCGAACTTTCGCTTCACTAGGTCAACTTCACCTGTCTCTTTTGACATTTCAACATCAGACATTGTGCTTGATATGCCTGATGAACCACACAAGGCTTTTAAGAATGATCTGCAAGATATTTCTCTTTCAATTCCGACAGGAATACTCTCGGTAAAAAACAAATTATTTGAAATGAATGGACGAGGAAATAATTATTTTCTTTCATTCGAAATATATTTTAAAAATGGTTCTCTTTATAAATCTCCTACAGGCATTGGTTGGTGCAACAACTATGACAAAAAGATCTACTTCAAAAACGGTAACTATTATATCTTTTATTCCAATGATCTTAGACAAATATACAAAAAAAGTGATAAAGGTTTAATTCCTCAATTACCTAAAAAGACAACTTTAGAGGTAAGTGGTGATTTAATTTATTATCGTGAGGCAAATGCACCATTAGAAACATTTAAAATGACCGGCAACGATCTGTATTTAATAAATAAAATGCAGGATGACTTTAGCAATTATATTGATTTTACTTATGTTGATGAACAACTGATTTCTGTTAAGGAAAGCACTGGGCAGGAATTATTATTTAAATACAGTGATAATGGCTTCATCACTCAAATATCTATTCCCAATATTCAAACGTATTATTTTTCTTATGATGCAAAAGGTAATCTACTAAAAATAACAAATGATAAAAATACTCTTTTTGAATGTGAATATAAAACTCTTAAAAAACCCCATTATCTTTCAATGTTGAATAATGGAAAAAATAGCTTTAATATTTTCTATGATCCTTTCGGCCGTGTTACAGATATAAACAGTGATGGCAAGCGTACACATGTAAAGTATTCACGTACCAAAATAGAAATTCATAAGAACAATAAGTTAAATCTTAATATTTTTACACCTCAAGATAAACACATAATCATTTCCAGGTTGGATGATAAACGGACTGCTATCAATTACGATAAAAACGGGAAAATGATTTACTATTCAGATAATAAACATGAATTTTATTATACGTTAGATCCTTATGGTTATTTAGTTGAGAAAAAGGATTCTTCAGGAAATATAACCAAATTTGTATATGAAAAAGGGATAAGAAGTCGTCTTCTACTAAAAAAACATAAAGATATTCCAGTCTTTATTGGTAAATATAACACCAAAGATGATATTTTGATTTACAAAAATGATGGGCAATACACTAAAATATATGATGACTTTGGTGAAATAAAGAGCATAAAAAAGAATGGAAATCCGATAGTAGATATTTCTTACGATAATTTAGGTAATATTTTAAAGACAACCTTTCCAGATGACAGCAGCTACATTTTTAAGTATGATAATAAAAATAATTTATACTCTTTTATAGATAGATTTTCTCTACAGTATAAGCTTGATTATAATGAAGCTTATAAAATTATAGGCATTCATAACCCAGATGGAAGCTATACTGACCTTTTTTCATCTACACTGAATAAAAACAACAAAGATAACATCATTGAAGATTTCTTTATATCAGGTAAAGATGGCGTTCATATAAACTTTCTAAAAAACGAGATCCTGCTTAATAATAAATTTTCAGGAGATTTTCTTTTATCGTTGAATAACCTGCGCCAGCTAAGCAAAATCAGTGTTAATAATAAATACTGGCAAAAGATGGAATATAATAAAAATGGAGACCTTACAAGTATTAGTGATTCAAAAGATAAAGGCCTATTCTTTAAAAGAAACAAAAAAGGACTTTTAGAAAAGGTGATGCCTTCATTTGATTTTCCATACTATATTAATTACTCAAAAAAAGGTTTAATCTCAGAAATAAAACATGGGAAACATACAACTTTGTATTCTTATGACAATGAAAACCGCATTAAGAACATAAATTTAGATAACATAATAACCCGTTACACATATGCAAATGACAACATATCTTCTATTACCTATCCTGATACAAGTCAAATACTATTCAGCTATGACAAATCAGGATATCTGAAAACCATAAGTTTTGAGAAAAAAAGTATTGCTGATCTTAAGTATAATAAAAATAACAATAAAATTTATATTGATTTTGCAAATGGAATAAGTGAAGAGCTAATATTCAATAGGGACGGGTATTTAAATTCTCATAAAATCTTAAAAAAAGGTGTACAAAATTACCATTCAACCTATATTCGAAAAAACGGTAAAATGCATATTATTGATAATAATGGCCTTCGCACAAGATTTAATTATGATGAGAACGGCAATTTAGTAGAATACAAGCAACCAGAGATAGATCCTGTTTATATTTCTTATTTGCCAAATGATAATCGTATTTCATCTTATAGCTTTGGATCAAGAAATAAAATTTTTAAACACCTTCTGTTAGATGATACGGCTTTGGTTTTTATAAAGGATTCAAATGATACCACCCGCATCTCATCCTTAGATTTTTTCGGGAGTATTTTTGGCAAAGGCATAGATTTTATTGAGCTTAATTCAATGCCTGCAAAGATCAGCAAAAACAGCTTTAAGGTAAGCAAGGTCACTCTTAATCTTGATAGGGACACTTCATTCTATACAGATGAAGTCCTTATGAATAAAAGAAGCTTTTTTCTTAAGACATACTTGAAAAATGGTGAGAAATATTCTTTTAAGCATAATGTTAATTTTGCTCTTGAAATGTCCAGAGTAATACATTTTAATGAACTTTCATATGTTGATTATGTCGCAAAAGAGGGTAAGATCACAAAAATTGAATGGGACGATTTTCAAAGAATAAAGTCTATTAGAACTGCAGGAGATAAAGCAATGATTTTTTCCTATAATCTTAATGGAACACTTCATTCAACAACTTATAAGAATAACACTAATATCCTTGTCTATGATATTCGGGGCAACCTGATTTGTATTACTGACTCCTTAGGAACACCAAAATTTAAAATAATTTATGATTATTCAAGGAATCTACCTATTGGTTTTTTTGATATAAATAATAATTTTTATTCACTTCATCTTGATAATAACGGTTCTGTGAAATATGTTTTTGATATGCGTGGAAAGCTGACAAACAGTTATATATATGGACCATATGGAAATATCTTAAAGAAAAAAGAAAAGATAACATTACCTGTTTTATTCAGAGGATACTTTTTTATAAAGAAGTTTAATCTTTTGTGTGATAAAGATAAGTTTTATGACGTTTCTTCATTTATTTCTTTTCAGCCAAATGAATTTTATTCAGAATTTGATATAAATTATAATTTGTCTTTTCCTGAAAAGCATTTATTCCCGGGTTATTCTAAAAGAGCAATAAATGGAGCCCAGCAAATCAAGTTCGATCCTTATCTAAATAACGGCAGAACAAAACAACTTTCTGTACCAAGTGAACTCTCCTGGACGAATTTGCTTCACAATAGAAACAAATCTAAATTATATTTTCTTTTTAAGATGATGCCTTAGGAAAAACCCGTGGTGCGTTTTGAGTTGTGCGTAAAAAAAGACATCAAAAGATAAAAAACAGAAAATACCACGTGGTTTACGGCTCTACTATTTTCACTTTATTAATTGTGATCTCAAAGATATCATCTGATTGAGCTAATTTATATCCGTAAAAATCTTCAAGATCTACAATGATTGCATCTACTTTATTCCACTTGTTACTTACCAGATATTCTTTATCAATTTTTGTCGTGTAAAAACGTATACCTTTTACATTCCCCTTTTTTACATCAATAAAATTATCAATATCTGTTATTATTGATTCACTTAAATATATCATTATCCTAACAGGATCCTTCAAAGCTCCTGAACGTACTTGAAAAGGCTGATTTATTGGGAACCTTATAAAAACCTGCTCTTTAGTATCTATAATTTCAGGCGTTTTTATTATCTTCCTTGAGTTGATATCATCTATTTGTTCTTTTATTTTATCATCTTCTGAATTTATTTTATTATGAACCTTCAGCTTTCTTCTTGCATCAGCAATATATCGTGCTATTTTTATATTCCTTGGTTGTAATTGCAAGAGTTGATCCCAAGAGTCCAAAGCTGACTTATAATCTCCACTTTTGTATGAAAGCATTCCTTTTTGTTCCAGATCTTTTGCATCTATCTGCTTTGAGAGGATATACTCTCGTTTTTTAAAGAGATCTTTCTCTAGCTTTTTTGCTAGTTTTTTCTCTTTTTTTAGCATTTCAGACATCTCTTTTTCTAAGCGAGCAGCATCCTTTTTAATTGCCTTTAGCTTTTCTTTAATCATCTTTTTAGTATGTTTTAATTTATCCTTTGCCTTTTCTTTTACTTCATCTACACTCATCGCTGATAAAAATTTCTCTTTTGCTGATTCAAATTTTCCTTCTTTTAAAAACTGTAACCCTTCCTCATATAATTTATCTGCTCTTTCAATCTGCATCTGCTTCATGAGGTTTTCCCGTTCAGCCCGTTTTTCTTCTTCAACGTCAAAAAGGTCAGCATGAAGAGTATTCTCACTTTCAAAAATATCTACAACACATTTTCTATCAAGTTCTATTACGCATACATCAACAAAATATACCCCTTTTTTATCTTCCTTTTCCAAAAAATAACTTCTTATATTTTTAACAAAACCAACATTGAAGATCTTTACTTTATCAAAATTACTGACTGGAAAACCTTTAAAATCGATCAAAACTCTGAACGGGTTCTCCAGGTAATTAAGGGAATAATGAACTTTAGTATTGAAAAGAAAGGAAACTCTTGTCTTTTTACCTATATGGTTTACCCTTATTCCATCTAAAGCTAAATCCTTTGCCAAAAGCGTGCTTGTGGCAAAGAAAAAGTTAAATACAACTAATAATACTAATATCTCTGATTTTAAGTTCAACATGCTGGACATTATATCATCAGTCTTGCTTTATTCAAAAAGGCTATTATTTTTGTTTTTTTATTGACTAAAAATCACTTATTTTATAAAATCCCAATTTCATTTATTATTAAAGCCCCTATTATCGCCGGGGTGGTGAAACTGGCAGACACGCAAGGTTGAGGGCCTTGTGGGATTATATCCTGTGCGGGTCCGAATCCCGCCCCCGGCAATAAAACAGAAGACAGAGAACAGCAAACTCCCCCTCCATACGTTAAATAATAGAAATCAGATTTAAGTAATTACAAGATAAGCCCATAAGATACCATAGAAAACCAGAAGACAGACAAAAACTACAAAAAAATATACTCTCGGGAAATTCTTAACAGACTAAAGTTAAAAAAAGAACACATTTCTCTATCTTAAAAAAAACAATACAAAAACGATAAAACCCAATACTAAAAAGCCCACCTATACATCCATTGTATATCCATGAACTAATATAACTATTTTGATACCGGTAACATACAGCATATTACTCAAATCATTCAATATGTCTTTTTTATTTATATTGGTTGTTTTCACATGACTCACGTGGCACTATGCCCACAATGACGGCATTTTACACGGGCGGATTTTGAATCCGCCCCTACTTACTCTTTACATTTTATTTTTTTACTCTGTATTCTCTGTGAACTCCCGCCTTCGCCAAGGCTTCTGCGAGGCAGGCTGTGGCTAATTATAAAATAATCAATCAGCGGAGCGTTCCTTGAACGAACCCCGAACTGCGAATAACGAATGATAATTTATGCTTTTGCTTTTTCTGTTATCTGTCCTCTGATTTCTGTCTTCTTATCTTTTACTATGGCCACGGCGTCCAGTCTCCCCAGTTATCAAGATACTGTTTAAGAAAAGGATAACGCTTCAAATTATTTTGGAGCCATTCTTTAGCAAAGCCTACTATTTTCTGCTCTTCTTTAATTGATATTTGGCCTTTTAGTACAAGAGATCTCAAAAATATAAAATATGTATCTAAAACATCAAAGGAACAATACTCATTTATTTCTTTTATTTTACCTTGCCTGTACATAGAGTAAACATCACTTCCCTTTGTAGTCATTTTCCCTGGTTTTCCTAATAATTTTGAAAGGAGATCAAGAGAGTATCCCTTACGAACTGCACCATAATTAGTTATCCAATCCATAAGATCTATATGCTTTTCTCCAAATCTGTACCTGAGGCCATACTTTTCATTAAAATTATGAGATGCGCTTATGCCATATCTGAAAGCAGAAGCTTCCAGTAATGGAATATCAAACCCTCTTCCATTAAAACTAACAATAGGAACTTTGTAATGATTTAGACCCTTCCAGAAGCTTTCTGTAATAAATTGCGGCCTAAATTCAGGGGAATCAAGCATGACAATGTCATCGATTAAATAATTCTCATCGATCTTTGCAAGTGAAACAGCAACAGGAAACTGAAATATCGGAGAAATGAAATCTGTTTTACCCTGTGAGCCTTCAAGAATTTCCTGCTTATAAGCTTCGATAGATTCTTCATCATCAAAAGGACTATCTGGGTACTTAACCATGTTTATAAGCTTTCCATCAGGAACACTCTCACAATCAAATACAATATAATTTATCATAAATCTCTCCTTGAAATTATTTTTGTACTACAGATATTTGTTAAATACCCTCTTATTAATTGTTTTTCTAAGACTATTTTAGCTGTTCATTAGTTTTAAATAAAGCTACAATGTAAATATAACGATAATATTCAATATATGAAAACATATAAACTTTTTTATATTCTAATTCTTTCCATAACTATTTCAAGCTGCTTTTCAAAGGAAAAAGATACCTTTGTTATAATACATAAAAATACGCCTTTTCCTGAACCCAGGTCATTTTATTCATTATGGATAAAAAGAGACTACGTAAATAAACGTGAAGTTATAAAAGATATTGACGCTACGATATATTCAGATAATTCTATTTCTGCAAAGGCAAAAAGTGAATGGTCTTTTCTTGATATAGAAGAAAAAGATGAATATATCGAAGATTTTTTCTTTAGACGAAAAAAAAGACTTATCTGTAATTCATTTAAAAATACTCCATTTGAAGAATATCTTAAATCATACTTTTCGGATAGATTTATAGATGAATACGTACAAATACTTGAGCTTTCTCCTGAGTTTAAAAATGATTGTCAAAAAGGAAATAAAATAATATATAAGTCAAGAATAGTTATTGAGTCCTCTAAAACAAAGCCACAATTTTCTTCTGAATCCAAACCCTCAAAAAGTTATGAATCTAAAACTTCTGTTTTTTCAGAACATCAGGATTTTAAACGCAAGTCTTATTACGAAGATATTTCAAATGAATCAGGAATAACTTCTTCTTCGGACGAGGAATCCTATATTAAAGATGTAATAAATATCTTAGATTGAACCATAACTGTAAAAAACGTGGATCGTAGTGCGTTATGCGTAATAGGCGGATATAGTTTAAATTTATCATCCTTCCTTGTGTTCTCTGCGTAGCTATAAAACAGCTATAAGTCGTAAGCTGTAAGTTATAAGCAGGAAATCAAAATCTTCTGATTCTTTTCATTTTTTTATGTTTTACAAAGACGCGATAAATCGCGTCTTTGTAACATTTCCTCTTTACCTGGTTCCCTGTTTTCACAGGGATGACGTACGTTTTTTATATCCTGTTAATCCCTGTCAAATTTTAGAATAATCCGCCGGAGGCTCCTTTAACCAATTAACTTTTTAACCCTTTAACGCTTTTCCGCCAGAGGCGGATCCGCCTCTGGCGGAAACTCATCACTCAAAACTTAACTCTCAACACTTTTCATGCAAAGCATGAAAATATCCTGTTTATCTTGTTTATCCTGTCAACAATGAATTTTTGGGGTTCATACCCCTCTGATCCTTAGCCATGTTTTCATATTGATAATTAAATTACATTTTTGTATCATATATAAAATTTTTCGGGGTGTGGCTCAGCCCGGTTAGAGCGCTGCGTTCGGGACGCAGAAGTCGGTGGTTCGAATCCACTCACCCCGATAAAACCAATCAGACATTTAAATAAAAAGCATTTTTCTAGCTTCCAGAGTAACTAAGGATTAACTATTTTAAAAAATACTTTATAAGGACAAATCCGCCTATAAGAAGTATAGAAAAAACAATTGTAAGAATATTAAAATACTTATCTATAAATGTCCGTATTTTTTCACCAAAGATCTTTATAAGAGTTGCAACAATAAAGAACCTTGCACTTCTAGAAACAACTGAAGCAAAGCAAAAAACAAGAAAATCAATTTTGCAGAAACCTGCTGTTATTGTAAATACCTTATATGGAATAGGAGTAAACCCTGCTATTCCTACAGCCCATCCTGCATATTGCTGATAAAGCTCACTTACCATATCCACTTTATTGTTCAAACCATAGAAATCAAGTATAGGCGTTGCAAGATCATAAAACTTATAACCTATTAAATACCCGAACATTCCGCCTAAAACAGATCCGAGAGAACAAATGAAAGCATAATAAAATGATTTTTTTGGCCTTCCAAGACATAATGCAATTAATAACACATCAGGTGGTATTGGGAAAAATGAAGATTCAGAAAAGGCCAGTAGAAATAAAGCCCAAACAGAATATTTTGAATCTGCCCAGCTAAGTGTCCAATTATATATTTTTTTTACCCATCTCATATCTTTTATTCTCTATTTAAGTTTTTTTAAATGCAAAATCCGTCTTTTCATAAAGATCAATGCCTTTATCCACCGGATAGTATCTATAAGTGGATTTATTCGGCTTTTTCTATCCTTTAGATATACTGTAGGTACATCAATTTCTCCTATGCTGAGATCCATTTTTGAAGCATAAAAAAGAACTTCAGAATCATAATCAAACCTTAAACATTTAAACTCTATTTGATTATGCATCTGCATAGTCTTCTTGCTGTATAAACGGAAACCGCATTGAGTATCGCTTAAAGGCACACCAATAAACATTGAAGTAAACCATGACATAAACCTATTTGTAATCAATCGAACAATCGGCATAGCATCCGTTTTTTTCATTCTAGTACCTATTATCAGATCCAAATTCTTTTCTTCGTATTCTTTAATAAAATCATCAATTTTATCAGGCACATGCTGTCCATCTGCATCCATTAAAATAACAGGAGCATGACCTTTTTCCAAACACCACCTAATGCCCTTAATAATAGATGCTCCCTTTCCTCCATTAACCTCATTTCTTAACGCATAAGCACCACTATTCTTTGCTGTTTCATATGTTTCATCAGTTGAGCCATCATCAACAACAACCACGGTAACTTCTTTTATTAGGATGGATTTTATTAATGAAGAGATGCCTTTGCCTTCATTATAGGCAGGAATAATGACTGCTACGTTTTTTCTTTTGTCCATACAAGACTAACCTCATCACAATCAGGAAATTTCACACAATTAAGACAGTCCGACCATATTTTGTGAGGCAATTCCTCTTTTTCTATATTCTTAAAACCAACTTTTTGAAAAAACTCAACTTGATATGTCAAAGCAAAAACTTTTCCGATACCAAGGTTGAGAGCTTCTTTTATACATGCTTCTACAAGTAGTCTTCCGCATCCTTTACCTTTGTGTTCTTCACTAACAGCAAGTGAACGTATCTCGACAAGGTCCTTCCAAAAAACATGAAGTGCTGCGCATCCCACAAGTTCACCGTTTTCTGACTCAATTATAAAGAAATCACGTATATTTTCATATATTTGATTATAAGATCGTGGAAGCAGTAATTTTTTTTCTGAATAATAAAATAGTATTTTATATATAAATTCAGAATCTTCAATACATGCTTTTCTTGTACTGTATTTCATCGAGGATCATCTACTCTTTCAACGCCATTATGAGCCTGCTGTAAAGAATGCTCACTATTCTCTGATGAATCGTTTGTTTCCTTATATTCTGACCCAACACTCTGCATTACTGAATATACACCAAGCTTCCGAAACTTTTCATATCGCGTATTAAGCAGATCATTCTCAGATATATTTTTAAATTTATTTAAATTATTTAATAGAGAATCCCGCAGGCTATTACTGATTTTCTTGAAATCTTTATGGGCGCCTCCAAGAGGCTCTGGAATAACTTCATCAACAATTCCCAGTTTTAAAAGATCTTTTGGAGTAAGTTTTAAAGCCTCTGCAGCAAGATTTGATTTTGCAGGGTCTTTCCATAAGATAGCAGCGCATCCTTCAGGAGATATTACAGAATAATATGCATTTTCGAGTATACATATGACATCTCCTATCCCAATACCAAGCGCCCCACCACTGCCGCCTTCACCAATAATAACAACTATTATCGGCACTTTTAAAGAAAACATCTCTCTAATATTTACAGCAATAGCTTCAGCCTGTCCACGTTCTTCAGCACCTATACCGGGATAAGCTCCGGGTGTATCTATAAAAGTTATTATCGGCATATTGAATCTTTCTGCAAGCTTCATTATTCTAAGAGCTTTTCTATAGCCTTCAGGATGTGCACATCCAAAATTTCTCTCCAATTTTTCAGTTGTCTCTCTTCCCTTTTGATGGCCAATCACAGCAACATTATTTCCCTCTATTTCACCTATACCTGTTACCATTGCTTTATCTTCCGAAAAGCACCTATCACCATGAAAAACAATAAATTTTGTAAAAATATCATTTATATAATCCATGGTATATGGCCTTTCAGGATGTCTTGCTATCTGGATCCTTTCCCATGAAGATAAATTCAAATATATATTTTTCTTCATATCTTCCAGCTTTTGCTTCATGTTATTTATTTCAAAGCTGACATCAATATTCTCCTTTTCCGAGAATTTTATCAGCTCCTCTATTTTTCCATCTAATTCAATCATAGGTTTTTCAAATTTTAAATAACGCATTTTTACCTTTCCTTAAATATAACTAATCAACTATCTTAACTTCTGTTCCTACAGGTACTATTTTATACAGCTCTTCAACTTCCTTATTTTTAAGCCTTATGCACCCCATACTGCTTTGTTTTCCTACTGAATCAGGCTCCCAGGTACCATGTATACCATAACCAGGAGAATCTATACTCATCCATCTTGTACCTAAAAAATTATCTTTGGATCCAAAAGGAACTACGCCTCCATCTGGATGGTACCATGTTGGATTAACAAGTTTTTCGACTATTTTAAATATTCCTACAGGTGTTGAGTTTTCTTTACCTGTTCCTACAAAATATCTTTTAAAGAACTTCCCATCAATTTTAAGAAACAACACATTCTGGGATTTGTCTATCATTAAAGAAAATTTTGATTTTATGACCTTAAGCCTGTCAAAAGGTTTTATATTATGTGTTTTTAACTGATTACTTCCTTTTAATAAATAAACTGTTGTATTAAATTTTTTAGCAATTACTGCAAGACTGTCTCCAGGTTTCACTACATAGATTTCACTTATCGGAGTTTCTTTCTTTGAAAAGAGCAGTTTAATATTAAGCTCTCCTAATTTATCATAAGAAGCCTCAACATTTTGTGCATCTGTATACTTTGATACTACTTTTTCAAACATATCTCTTGCTTTGAATATATCGCCCTTTTCAGAATAGAGTAAGGCAAGATAATAAATACTGTCTCCTGTATAGCTGCTTTCAGGGAAATGCTCGATGTTCTTCATGAAAAGATCAAAAGCTGAATCATAATCTGTGGAATTCCACGAATTAAGTCCTAAGTAATAATATGCCTCATCTTTATATTCTTTATATTTTGTATTCTGCTGGATTTTTTTCCAATAATTCTCTGCATCTTTTATCTTATTTATTTTTTGATAAGACATGGCTCTTAAATAACCTATTTCAAGCTGTTTCTTTGATTTTATTTCCTTTTTATCAGGCAAATCTTTCAAAAATAAAAGAGCTTCTGCATATTGTTTGCTATAGAAATGTTTCTTGGCTTTTCTGTTATCCCTGTAATTAGCCCATTTTTCATAAGTCAAAAAAAGGCTGCCAAAGACAATTCCCAGAAAAACAACTATAACTATCATTCTTTTAATAAATATTGACAAGATCATTCTCCCTTTGCTTCCAGTTTTTTGCTTTTCTCATCAATGCTTAAAACGGAAGTTTTTTTAAAATATTTTTTTAAAACATTACCCAGCTTTTTAAAAGATCCTATTTTTCTAGAAATTCCTGATAATAAATATGTAAATGTCATCATAAAAAAACAGATCTCAGTATAGAAAAAACTAAGCCCTATCATTATTATAACCGTACCGAAATAAAAAAATGATTTTTTTCTCCATAATCTTGCAGCATTTATAGCAGGATACTTGATCGAACTTACCATTAGAAATGAAACAATAACTATGATACCCGGTATAAACGGATAAAAAATCCCTATACTATATTTATCCAAAACAAGAAAAAATGAAGCCAAGAATGATGCTGCTGCAGTTGTAGGAAGTCCCCTAAATGCTACTTTTTCCTCACCTTCTATTTTTGAATTAAAACGCGCTAATCTTAATGATGCACAAGCAACAATAATAAAAGCAGCACCTACACCAATTTTTTTTAGGTCATGAAGAAAACTTGCATAATACAGTGCTGCAGGAGCAACTCCGAAAGATATAACATCACTCAAAGAGTCATACTCTAATCCAAAATTTGATGTTGTCTTTGATGCCCTTGCAACATAACCGTCAAGAAAATCAAATATGGCCGCAAAAATTATTAAAACTGCCGCTTTGGGAAGATTTTCACCTTTTATACTAAAAGTTATAGAGTAAACACCGCAAAAAAGAGCAGCTGAAGTTATAAGATTAGGCAAAAGATAAATACCGCTGCTCACAATTTTATTTTTTTTATTTTTCATGATTTTAATTTATTCTGAAAAATTAGCTATTTCCGTTAATCCTGCTATAACAATATCGTTAATTTTGACTTTAATTTTTGTCTCCAATGGCAAAAATATATCTATTCTTGAGCCAAACTTGATAATACCATAGCGCTTACCTTTTTTCAATTTATCACCCTTTTTAGCATTGCATACGACACGTCTTGCTATCATACCTGCTATCTGCCTTACTACTATATTACCATTACTGGTTGATAACAGGACAGTTGCATGCTCGTTTTCAAGTGATGATTTATCCAGCATAGCATTGTGGAATTTACCTTCTTTATATATCACATCCTCAACAGTAGAATCAAAGGGTGTATATGTCACATGCACATCAAATACTGAAAGGAAAATGCTGATACACTGCATTTCTTTTTTAAGGAATTCCTCTTCAACCCTTTTATCTATCCTGACAACTTTTCCCTGCCCAGGTGCAATAATACTCATTCCTGGAAAAGCTACATTACGCTCAGGTTCTCTGAAAAAGAACGATACAAACAATAAAATGACCAAAATAATAATTGATAGTTCTAATAACTGCAATGAAAAAGCAATAATATAACATATTATTATTGAAAAAACAAATATCATGCCCTCACGAGCAATATTATACCGCTGATGCATTTTCTCTCCTTTCCCGTTCAAGTAAAGCATAAATATCTAATATTGCTAAAATACCGTCATCGGTCTTTCCTATTGATTTTATATACTCTGCTCCTATTTCTAACATCTTAATCTTATCATTTTCTATATTACCGACTTCGATCTTAACTACTTCTGATATTTCATCAACAATAAGACCTACCGGAGAAGTATCATATTCAACTATTATAAGCTTATTTTTTTTATCATTTGATTTAATTGCCAAATGAAGACGTTTCCTAATATTTATTACTGGAATAACTGAGCCGCGTAGATTCATAACCCCATCAATAAAATCATCTGTTCTTGGAACAGGAGTAATTGCAGAAAGCTTATTTATCTCACGAACATGGCTAATATTTATAGCATACGTCCTATCATTCATCTTGAAAGTTATGAACTGTATCGTTTTTTTATCTTTTTTTTCAGTTTTCATCTATTTTTTTCTCAAACTCCAGTATTTTCTGCTCCATCTTATCTGCAAGTTTAAGTAGAGAACCTATTGTTGATATAGAAAGCTGTGTTGCCTCCATCACATCATCCATAGCCAACCTTATATTTTCTTTTTCTTTGTCGTGAACTTCCATTTTTTCAACAGCACTATTTGCCACTTTCTGCATATCCATAGCTACCTGACTTATCATCCTGCTGCTTTCATTTTGTTCTTCCGTTGCCGTTACCACCTGCAAAGTAAGTTTATTCATTTCTTTTACGGCATCAGTTATCTCATTAGATCTATCACCCTGTTTTTTTGTAGAATCGGCAATATTATTCATAAGTATACTTACTTCATCAATAGTATTTACAATATCCTTTAATGAATCACCGGCCTGATCAGCAAGAACCACTCCTCTTCTTATCTCATCTGTACCTTTATTTGTTGAGACTATGACGCTACGTGTTTCTGACTGAATACTCTTTATCATATTTGTGATCTCTTTTGTCGCATCAGTAGTTTTATCAGCCAGCTTTTTCACTTCTGAAGCAACAACAGCAAAACCTCTTCCGTGCTCTCCTGCCCTCGCTGCTTCTATTGCAGCATTAAGAGATAACAAATTAGTCTGGTCTGCAATATCATCGATCGTTGCTATTATTTTACCGATTTCATCAGAACTTTTCCCCAAAGACATGATAGTTTCAGAGAAATGTTCCATTGTATTATGTATATGGGTCATTGCGGAAACTGTATCATCCACAACATGATCACCTTCCGCTGCTGATTTTGCAGCAAGCGTTGCAAGTGTATTTGTGTTTTCAATATTTCTACCCATTTCATTTATTGATGTAGCCATTTTATTTATTGACTGTGATGTAACAGAAACAGATTTACCCATTTTCTGTCCGTCCATCGTAACATTATTTATATTCTTCTCCATTATCTGGAAAGAAAATACAGTATTGCCTATAGATACGCTAAGCGATTGGACATCTTCATATATCCTTGACATGACATCCGTCATCTTATCAAGAAAATTTGAGGTTTTATCTATTGATTCAGCCTGTATCCTTGCACTCTGCTCAAGCTGGATAATACTTTCTTTTAGGATCTTACTTAAATTCTGAAGAAAAGCGTAAAAAGCTATAAAGGAATTTCTTATCCTGTCCTTTTCTTTATAAATATCATATATTTCAGAATATAATATTCCCCATTCCCCATTATAATCTTTCTTAGTTATTTCAAGTTTTAGTTTTTTTATATTCAGCATCTGCTGATTTATTTCATAAAGTGGATAAAAAAAGGCCTTTATTATAAAGTAAAAATATACAGAAATTGCAATTCCCAAGACAATAAACAAGATCATTAATGTCTCAAGTTTTAGCCCTGCATAAGACAAAACTATTACCCCAAACATGACTGCTATAACAGGAGGAGCTAACAAAGTAAAAAGCTTCTCATTAAGGTTAAGCAGATCCCAGCTTTCCGGAACAATATTTGAGATACGATCTTTTATTTTTTTTATAAACATGCTGATTTCAATTTTCACCTATTCTTATCCTCCAATATTTTCATCAATACTTCTTTCATTTTAGAAACATTAAAAGGTTTCGGTAAATATTCCACAATACCGTATTGCTCCACAGTAAGCATCAAATCACTTTTATCTTTTTTTGATAGAACAATAGTCGGAATTTCTCTCATAACAGGATCTTTCATTTTCTCTTTTAAAAAAGCTATACCATCCATTACAGGCATATTAATATCAGATATTATGACATCTACAGTTACTCCTGAGCGAAGTATATCTAACCCTTCTTGCCCGTTAGAAGCTTCATGATATTCTAGGTTTTTGTAGACACGGTTAACTGAATATCTGATAAGCTTTCTTAAAGCAATAGAATCATCAAGTATCAAAACCGATTTACTCATCAGTTTTTTCTCCTTCTAACATAACATCAAACGAGTCTTTTCCTGTCAAAAGGTGGCTTACTATTTCAGACATTCTGCTTTCAAGACTATCTACGGTATCATTTGATATACGTATGCGCTCAAGGGAATCATTGAGCTGTTTTTCAGATGACAGGATGTTCTTAGCTGACCTGTCTGCAGTATCTATCCATGATGATACTGTATTTACTTTTTCAGCAAGAGCATCTCCTCCTGTCTCCTGCGCAGCAGGGATTGTAAAATTATTGGACATCTCGCTCATTTTCTGCATAGAATCTTTGATGGCTTTGCTTTTTAATTCCTGATCCCGTGCCGTTTTATTTACTTTTTCAATAATTTCACGTGTCTGGTTTATGGATTCAACTATTTTACTTAGTACTTTACCTGACTCATCAGTAAGAGTAACTCCTTTTTCTACTTCAATAGTCCCATCTTCCATAGACCCCACGGCTGCTTTTATCTCTTCCTGCATAGCATTTATTGTATCAGCGATCTCTTTAGTTGCTTTTGTGGTTCTTTCAGCCAGCTTTCTTATTTCATCAGCAACAACAGCAAAACCTCTTCCCTGTTCACCAGCCCTCGCTGCTTCTATGGCTGCATTCAATGCCAGAAGGTTTGTCTGGTCAGCTATTTCATCTATCGTTGCAATGATCTCTCCTATTTCGTCAGAGCTTTTTCCAAGCTCAGAGATCTTAACAGCATTCTTTCGTACAGTTTCCACTATGCTGTTCATTCCCGCAACAGCTTTACTTACGACATTACCGCCTTCATCGGCTACTGCTGCCGCCTTATCTGTGTATTTTTTTGCACTATCAACAAGATGTATTTCTTCTGTTATAAGCGATGATATCTCTTCTACGGAAGAAGATGTATCCATAACTATTGCTTGAAGCTGATTTGAATACCCTGTTATCAATGAAGCAGATTCCATGACATTTTTTATCGACTCTTCAGAACTTTCAAACGAACCTTTTATGGTTGAAAAAGCTTCATTGATAGTTTCTGTTTCCTTAATTATCTGTTCTGCATTTAAAAGGCCTCTTTTATTATCTGATATGTTTTCCTTATAAACATTGCTTAGTTCATTAAGGCATTTTTCAAGGACTTTAAGTGATGCATTAAGTTCTTCTCTATGTCCTGTAAGCTCTTTGATCTTTGACATAAGCCCTTTAGAATAATCATCAATATTTTTTATAGCCTCAAGAAACAATTTATCATAAAAAGGCCTCTGTATTTTTGTTTTTTCCTTATGACCTAAGATTCGAGTAAACTCAAGGAAATTCTGTATCTCGCTTTCAATACCTTTTGAAAATATTCCTGACAAAAAATATGCAAGAAGAAATGTTACCAATGTACCGATTATCCAGATCAATAAGATCTTTTCAAGCAACGCTGTTAAAATTATATTTACTATGAATGCTATCAACGCTGTTGATATAACCAAAAAATCGATTTTTCTTTTAATTGGAATTTTCACCGCATCCTCCTTAGTTTTAAGGACTACTTTTCTTTTTTAATTTAAATAAATTTCTCATATCAGAGAATGTGATTCAGCTTCAATCTTTTCCTTAAATAATTTTTCTATATCAATAATGAGAGTTATTTTTCCGTCTCCCATGATAGTGCATCCTGATATTCCAGGAACTCCTATAAGATATTTCCCCAAGCTTTTTATCACTATCTCCTCCTGCCCGAGAAGACAATCGACAACAACACCCTTTCTTTTTTCTGCAACACCTACAATAACTATATACACTCGATCACTGTGAATTTTGTGAATACCGGAATCCTTGATATCATATAATTTATTAAGATCAATCAACGGAATTATTGAATTACGAAGATTTATTATACTTTTTTCTTCTACTTTATGAATTTCATCAGGCCTGATACGAACGGTCTCAACAACAGAAGAAAGTGGTATTGCAAATATATTTTCACCTAAGCCGACAATAAGGGCCTGTATTATTGCCAGAGTCAGAGGAAGCTTTATTCTAATTGTAGTCCCTTTTCCAAGAGCAGTATCAACATCAATTATACCTTTGAGTTTAGTAATGTTCTGTTTAACAACATCCATTCCTACTCCACGACCCGATATCTCTGTAACTATATCAGCAGTTGAAAAGCCAGGATAAAAGATAAAGTTTAATATTTCGGATTTTGAAATAAGATCTGCCTTTTGTCTAGTGATAAGGTTCCTTTTTACGGCTTTTTCTTTTATTTTATCAATATCCATTCCTTTTCCGTCATCACTTATTTCAATTACAATATTGTTTCCCTCGTGAAAAGCGCTTAATTTTATTAAGCCCTTTGATGATTTTCCTGCAATAAGCCTCTCTTCAGGAGATTCTATACCATGATCAACTGAATTTCTTACAAGATGTACAAGCGGATCACCTATTTCTTCTATGATAAATTTATCAAGCTCCGTATCTTCACCGGATATTATTAATTCAAAATCTTTTTTTGTGCTTTTTTTAAGAGTTCTTACAACCCTAGGAAATTTTCCAAACACCCTTTGAATAGGCAGCATACGGGTCTTCATAATGCTTTCCTGAAGATCACCTGAGATCATCCCTATTTGAGCTATTGTTTCATTCAGGTCATCAACAGCTTTGTCTTCACTACACAATAATTCTATTTTCCTGTACACTTGCGAAAGCCTGTTTCTTCCCAGGACAAGTTCTCCAACGAGGTTCATAAGTTTATCAAGACGCGATACTTCGACCCTAATTGTCTGGTCAGGATGTTCTTGCTTAGGTTTTTGCTTCTTTAGAGATTCGTCTAGCTGTTCCTGAGTTATAAATCCTTTTTTTACAAGTATCTCACCTATCTTAGGTGCTGATTCCTGATCTTTGAGGACTTCTTCAATATCCTCATCAGTTACAAGGCCTTCCTGAATAAGTATTTCACCCAGTTTTTTTTCCTCTGCAGAAAGGGTTACTTCAGGTTTTTTAGATTTCTCTTCAAGTTCTTCTTTTTCTTTTATTGACTGCTGTATTTGCTGGATCTCTTCAAATGTAGGCAGAGGTGCTTTTACTTCCTCTATCTTTTCCTCTACAGGCTCCACTTTTACTTCTACAGGTTTTTCTTTTTGTTGAACATCAGCACCAATAACTTGTAAGTTTTTTAGTTCAACAATTATCTCGTCAAGATTATCCGGAGCTTCCTCTTTCCCCTCATCCTTTATGCATGAAATTAAATGCCGCAATATATCCAGAGAAGCCAGAAGAGCGTCCACGATTTTTGGAGATACTTTTATTTCTCCTTTTCTTAATAGATTAAGCAGGCTTTCAACTTGATGGGTAAGTGTACTTACAACCTGATAGCCAAGGAATCCGGAAGTACCCTTTATGGTATGAAAACCTCTGAAAACATTATTCAAAAGATCAGGATCAGATTCTTTCTCAAGCTTAAGAAGATCCTGATCAAGCTTTTCAATGGTTTCTTCTGATTCTACGATGAAATCATTTATTATTTCTTGTAATTCATCATTTTCAGAGGTCATAATAATTCTTTTCGGATAATAATGTTTAAATTATTAATTAAAGCAGCAGCTTAAAGGGATTTCTGTTCATTTAACGGTTCTATTCTAAAACGAAAGCTTATCGCCTTATTACCTATATTTAAAGTAATATGAGTATTGAGCCTTGTAAGCAGCAATCTGTATGGTACTTTAATCTCATTATTCTTAATATTTATTGCAACATTCGTATCGCCAAGTATATCCTCAGCCTCTCTTACTGCAAGTATGAGTTTTTCGAACTTTTTCATCTTAACAATAAATTCTTCATTAAAGGTGTATGATTTACCACAATTCCGGCAAGTTACCGTAGGATCTTTCTCTATATCTCTAATTGACAGACACAGGAACTCATCACAGCCATTATTGATGCATTTAAACTCAAGATTGTTATTTTTTCCTGTCCCCATATTTTCTCCATTATATTTAATAAAAATTTATTATACTTGAAAAATGATTTTATAATTATTTTAAATAATAGTAAACATTATTTAATACTGTTTTTTACATTTATCCTTTCCTGTTTTTTTGCTATATCAAATCAGTGATTATTCTTACAAAGATATAAATGCAGGCTTTATTTTCTATTGATTTCTTCAAACCTCTTATATAGAATCTTAATATTAATCTATAATAAAGGACAATAAAATGCAAAATTTCATGACACGCGATACTCATCAAAGACTGATCGAACAGTTAAAAAAGATCAAAGAATTTGAAATACCACGCATAAGTAAAGAAAAGCTTGAAGCTGCTAGACAAGGAGATTTGAGCGAAAACGCAGAGTACGACGCAGCAAAAGAAAAACTGGAAATGCTGATGCATAGGTATAGTCAACTTGAAGGACGGATGAGCAATGTCTCCTTTATAGAAGATCTTAATATTCCCGGCACTGTAGTCTCTATTGGAACCACAGTCATTATAAAAGAGATCGCCGCCGAGACAGAAAAGACCTATACCATTCTGGGTGTTGAGGATTCAGACGTAGACAACAATATTATTTCTTTTCAGTCCCCTATTGCTAAAGGCATTATAGGTAAAAAAATAGGTGATAAATGTGAAATAACTTTACCTGAAGGATCGAAAGCTGTACTTATTCAGGATATAAAAGTGTATAATCCTTCCTAAAGAGGAAAGATAATGCAAAATTTTCTATCAAGGGATATTGATTTCTTAATTCCTGCCCATCAGGTTGCAGTTTATATTCTAATTATAATATTGTGTCTTCTTTTTACTAAATACCGTGCAGGATTGCTTATTTCTTTTTGTTATACATTCTATTGGGTTTTTATAATTAACCGTAACAAGATCCAGATTTACACAGGCGGCGATAATGCTTTTTTTATGGGCCTTTATCTTTTAAGTGGTGCAATTGTCGTGGCTCTGGGTATATGGTCGTTTTATATGGAAGAGTAGAAAATGATATCTGTAAGTACAGCCAAAAGCATATTTAATAATTTTTCTAAAATAAAAGTCCTCGTTATCGGTGATATTATGTTTGATCATTATATCTGGGGAACAGTAAGTAGAATATCACCCGAAGCACCTGTACCTATTGTACACATTACCCGCGAGTCTAAAATGCCAGGAGGTGCGGCAAATGTAGCGGCAAATCTTCATTCTCTTGGAGTCAATACAGGAATACTTGGAATTGTAGGAAGGGATGATAGGGGAAAATTCCTTAAAAACTATTTCAAACAAAAAAAAATAGACACAAGAGCACTAACAACCGATTCACGAAGACCAACGACAGAAAAGATCCGTATTATAGCTCATTCACAACAGGTAGTCAGAGTTGACAGAGAAAAAAAACTTGATTTTTCTAAAGCTGAAAAGAAAGCTTTAAAACAAAAAATAAAAAGGTTCGGCCCTCTTTATGATGCCATTATCCTTGAAGATTACGGTAAAGGGATACTTGATCAGGAAATCATAGATTCTGTATTAACACTGAAAAAGAAAAAACCTTCACTTGTAATATCTTATGATCCTAAAAAAGGTAATGATCTTAAAATGCATAATATTGATTTCGGTACTCCAAACCTATCAGAAGCTTTATCTATTGTGGAGAAGAGAACTACTCTTAAAATGGGTACAACTCCTGATGAAATAGGAAAAGCTTTAAGAAAACGCTGGCATGCAAGATCCATTTTTTTGACACTAGGCGAAAAGGGCATGATCGTTATAGAAAAAGGAAAAACGAATTTTTGTATTCCTACCGTTGCACGTGAAGTCTATGATGTATCCGGAGCCGGAGATACTGTAATTGCTACAGCGACTGCATCACTTGCTGCCGGCGCCACACTTCGCCAGGCTGCGATTCTGTCAAACTATGCTGCAGGTATCGTGGTCGGGAAAATAGGAACGCAGACTGTAAAGCCTGAAGAGATCCTTAAAAAGGTAAATAGTCAATAAAGGTTTCAAGGGGTCTTTTATCTGAGATTTCTGCCTGCCTAGCGGCAAGGTCGCTGGCATTCGCAGAAATGACATGTGTTTTACACGGACAGGGACAAGCCCTGTCCCTACTACTTTTTACGTTTTCTATCTTACGGGGTTTGCCGCGGAACGAAGTTCCTCGCAATGACAACATTTTACCTTTTCTTTCCCGTGTATCTCCTTGGTAAATTTATATTTTACAGCGGTACGGGCAGGCCCGTACCCTACACACGTTTTACTTTCGTGATTTTGGTTTTATTCTTCGTGCTTTCGTGATTAAAGTTATAATCATCCGCTTCCTTTAGGAAGCTCCTTTAACGCACCACGCGTAACGTTTCACGTTTTTTCCCTTACCAAAACGCTCTGATTCCCCTATAAATAAATATAACACCAACAAGAACTGATGCTATTCTTGCTGCTATCCTTACAGTATGAAATTTTGCAAGCCCCTTTAAAAAAACTGCAGGTACTAAATATAAGCTAGTAGATAAAAAGAAAGCTGAAAAAGCATATATACCTTTAACAATATCATGGTTTTCTATTGAAATAACTATCATAGCAAAAAAAGGCGGACAAAGATTTACACCTGTTATAAACCCTATAAGTCCTGCATAAAAAAGATTTTGTGAGCTTTTATCATAAACGCTGCAAATTTTTTTATGTGAAAACGCTTTTGTTATTCCATACAACACCATAAGAACACCTAATAAAATATAGGTAAAAGAAAAAACTTTTTCCATAACCAAAAATGTTTGTATGGCTCTTCCTAAGAGACTTGTAAAGACGGCAAAGATCATATATCCGATAAATCGCCCCAGAAGAAAGACCATAAGAACATAAAATGTCCTTAATAAAGTTCTTTCTTTTGAAAGGATATATGTTCCCATTATAGGAAAGCATAATCCTACACAAATCAGACCCTGTGTTAATCCCAGTAAAAAACTTTGTAAAATCATATTTAACCTTAATATTGATTACAAAATATAGAAAAACGTCCTAAACAAATCTAAGAATATCTTTGCTTCTATTTTCTTCTGTTATAAAGCTGTATTTCTATAAATTTTGGAGATTGTTATTTGTTTTTTTGAATTTAAAGATTATTACTCATTTTTTTACATCTTCACTTTTCTTTATCTAATCTTTAAGTACTCCATATTTTCAGCAGGATTTATTTTTATACTAAGCTCTTTTATGCCTTTAATATTCTGAAGTCCGTTTCTTACCATCAGATACAACTCTATTTTATAAGGGCAATGCCTGTATATTTTAAGAATAATATTTACATTGTTTTCATTATCTATATTTACACTTTTTACTATTCCAAGATCATAAATATTCATATTGAACTCAGGGTCTTTTATCATCTTCAGACATTTAATTATATCATCACGGCTCACCTGCATAGTAATAGCAGATGTCTTTATCTTTGCAGCTATGGATTCATTTCTTTTTTTTATGACCTTTTTACGGATAAAAGAAGGTAAAAACATAAAAAAGACAAGAATCAATACTGTATTGCATATGACCATAAAAATAAATTTTGTTTTTTTCTTTTTATTTTCAGAAAAACCTTCAACCTTTAACTGCATGACCTATAAATTCCTTTTTATTTTATAACACCTATAATATAATACAGTATTTGAAAAAACCGGCTACAGATTAAAATGAAAAAAGCAATATTCCTTGACAGAGATGGAACTATAAATGTTGATTACGGCTATGTAAACAAGCCGAAGGATTTTCATATAATCAAGCATTCAGGTTCTTCACTTAAGACCTTACAGGATCTAGGCTATAAACTCATAGTTATTACGAATCAGTCTGGTATAGGAAGAAAGTACTACACTCTTGATGACTTCTATGCAGTTAACAGCCTAATGAAGAAAAGACTGTGCAAATACGGTATAAAAATAACAGATGTTTATTATTGCCCGCATAATCCTGACGAACGCTGTTCCTGCCGCAAACCTTCCCCTGAAATGGTCTTAAAAGCAGCAAAAAAATGGAACATAGATCTAAAAAGATCGTTTTTTATAGGTGATAAAGTATCTGATATCTTGTGCGGGAAAAATGCCGGATGTAAGACAATACTGATAAAAGATCCTATAAGCAAAAAACCTACAATTAAAAGCATTGTCGAGCAGCCTGATTATACGGCAAAGGACCTGAAAGAATGCATTCCTATAATATCAAAAGTCAATACTCTACAGAATAAATGCAATGCTGCAGCAGTAATACCTGCAAGATTAGGATCAACCAGATTACATCACAAACTACTTCAAAGCATAGACTCATATCCTTTAATTGAATACACTTACAAAAACATAGTTTCAATGGGAATATTCAAAGATATAATAATCGCAACCGATAGTCCTCTTATAAGAGAAAAGGCTATTTCTTTTGGAGCAAAAGTCCTGATGACTTCAAAGAATCATTTAAGCGGAACATCCAGAATAAGCCAAATATACAAAAGGATTAAGGCTGATGTCATTTTAAACATACAGGGTGATGAACCTCTTTTGTCTATATCGCATATTGACGGAATACTTGAGTATCTTTCAAATTCAAAATCAGCACTTTGCGCAACAGCAATAACACCTATAAGAGTAATTGGACAGATAGCATCATCTTCAACGGTAAAGGTCGTTAAGGATAATTTGAATTTTGCTCTTTATTTTTCACGTTACCCTGTGCCATTTGAACGGGACAAAGGCAGCAAAACAACAAAATTTAAACATCTTGGTATATATGGATACAGGTTTGATTTTTTTAAACTTTATAAAAAGTTCAAAACCTCATCTTTAGAAAATAGTGAAAAGCTAGAGCAGCTTACTTTTCTTGCGAACGGCATCCCTGTTAAATTAATAGAGGCTTCTAACGACAATATGGGAATAGATAATTTAAAAGAGCTTAATTCCTTTAAAAAATTAGTAAAAGAGCATTCTGGGATCTTTAAAAACCTTCTGGATAGAAAATAGTTTTTTTCTCTTATAAAAACCTGAAATTTATTTTATAATCAACGGATGATTTTATAAAAAATAATAACTTAAAGGATATATTGGAAAAATGGTTAAATTTATATTTATTACTGGCGGCGTTATTTCATCACTCGGAAAAGGAATTGCTTCAGCATCTATTGGCAGGCTTTTGGAAAGCATGGGTTACCGTGTAACTATCCAGAAATTTGATCCATACATAAATGTAGATCCTGGAACAATGAATCCATATCAACATGGAGAAGTTTATGTAACGGATGATGGAGCAGAAACAGATCTTGATCTGGGGCATTATGAAAGGTTTACTTCTGCTGTTATGTCAAAGGACAATAACCTAACGACCGGCCAGATATACGAATCCGTCATATCTAAAGAACGGGAAGGACTTTATCTTGGGAAGACCGTACAAGTAATACCTCATATTACTAATGAGATAAAGAACAGGATAAAAAAGCTTGCCAGAAAAAAAGTAGATATAGTAATAACAGAAATAGGCGGAACAGTTGGTGACATTGAAGGACTTCCATTTTTAGAAGCTATTCGCCAGTTCAGGCTTGATGTAGGTAAAGATGATTCACTATATATACATCTAACTCTCATTCCTTATATTGAAGCAGCAGGAGAGTTAAAATCAAAGCCTACACAGCACAGTGTCGGACGTTTAAGGCAGATCGGTATACAACCAGACATCCTTATATGCAGAACCTCAAGAAAAATCAATAAGGAGCTAAAAGAAAAAATAGCTCTTTTTTGTAATGTTGATTATAACTGTGTCATTCCAGCCCTTGATGTAAAATCCATTTATGAAGTGCCAATAAATTTCAAGACAGAGAACCTGCACGAACAATTAAGAAAAAAACTAAAACTCCCAAGAAAAAAATGCAATATTGAAAAATGGAAGAGTATGGTAGACAGTATATATAAACCAAATGATACTGTCACTATTGCTGTTGTAGGAAAATACATAGAGCTTCAGGATGCTTATAAGAGCATATATGAATCAATTTCTCATGGAGGTTTTTCTCATAACGTATCCGTAAAAATAAAAAAAATTGATGCCTCTGAGATTGAAGAAAAAGGTTGCGTTGGTGTTGGGCTAAATAATGTTGACGGTATTCTGGTTCCCGGAGGATTTGGCACACGAGGCACAGAGGGAAAGAATGAAGCTGTGTGCTATGCCCGTGAAAACGGCATACCTTTCTTTGGTATCTGTCTTGGCATGCAAAGCGCAGCTATAGAATTTGCAAGGAATGTCTGTGGCTTGAAAAAAGCAAACAGTAAGGAATTTGATGAAAACACACCTGATCCTGTTATTGATATTATGGAAGAACAGAAAAAAATAAGAAAATTAGGAGGTACAATGAGACTTGGTGCTTTCAGGTGTTTATTAAAGGCTAATTCTCTTGCAAGAAAAATATATAAGAAAACATCAATTAAAGAGCGTCACCGTCACAGATATGAGTTCAACAATAAATACAAAAAGATCTTTGAAGAGAATGGCATTGTTTTTAGCGGGATAAATCCTGATCTTAACCTTGTAGAAATCATGGAAATCCCTAATCATCCTTATTTTATAGCTTGTCAGTTTCATCCTGAATTTAAAT
>JAGLFH010000007.1 GCA_023144635.1 Candidatus Auribacterota bacterium
TATAAGCGATGGAACTAAAAAATATCATGAACTACCAATATTAAAAAAAGCTTTAAATTTCACTTCATCAAAAAAAGATAAAACAATATATGTTTTAGATAAAGCATATATAAGCTCTGTTTTCTGGATGAAAATGTTTTTTAAAAAACAATATATTATTACTCGATTAAAGGAAAATCATGATTTAACTGTAATAGGAAATAATTATTTTGACCCAAATGATCCTGTTAATACTGCAGTACAAAAAGATTGTATTGTAGAGTTTGCAAGCGGAGGAATGATTGTAAGAGTTATTGTATATAATGATCCTGAAACTGGAAAACAATATAAGTTTTTTACTACATTAAATAATCAAAAAATAAGACCAGGAACTATTTGTTACCTCTATTTTTTGAGATGGCAAATAGAAAAAAGCTTTGATTGTTTTAAAAACTCTTTCCATGAAAAAAAGGCATGGGCTACTGGAACTAATGCTTTAGAAATTCAGAACTCATGTATTGCTATGTTTTATAATCTACTCCTTTTTCTACAATTAATACTTAAAAAGGAAAATATCGAAGACAACAAAACCAAAAATAAATTTATGGCCAATTTAAAAATAAGAGAGAAAATAGCTGAAAAAAAAGAAAGATCAATTCATCCTTTGATGAGAAAAGTTATTAGATTATCCAGAATTACATCACAATTTATTAGACTCATTCGAAATCATTTTTTCTCGAATATTGACTTAAAAGACCTCCTACCGCTGTTCTTTAGGAGAATGACATGTTATCTCTGATAAAATTCCGGACACCGTTGCTTATTTTACAAAACTATCCGACTAGAGACCTGACTCTGTTTCTCCTTACTCATTGTCAAGAATAAAGATTTGACCCTATATTATTGTAACTTAAATCTTTCTGACATAAATTTAATTGAGGATTTCCCTCTTTATCTCGGGAATACCATATTTTATCTTCTTCTCCGTAAATAGATGTTGCAGCAACAGAAATATGAAATGGAGCATACTTTTCTAAATCCTCATACGGCTTTAAATCAAATACATCCGAGAGTTCTATATCAAAACTTAATATTTTCATACTTGCCTCCTTTAAGGCACAAAACGTCTGAATTCAGCTTACGACCACAAACAACTATTAAATTACATTTCAAGGTCTGATCCTTATTACACATATGTATTTCTTTTCACACTATTTTGGTAAAAAAAACAAGATACCATAATTAAAAATATAAAGGATTAGGAGCAAAGGAAATATGATTGTTGTTGAACGAACCGTAATTGCATTTTTACGGCCAATAGCTTTGAAAATAAAATATATTGGAATATTGATAAGAATTAGAGTTATACAAAATTGAATTGACATTTTTAGACCAATAGCTGCACCTATAACTGTTAGCAACTTGACAGCACCAGGTCCTAAAGCTCCTTTTGTGAAAATTATAAAGGATATGAAAAATAAAATAACTGCACCAGCAATACAATACAAAAATGTGTTTTTATCGAGGTAAAGTGATATAGATAAAAAATATAATAATGACGGATAATTAATTACATTTAGTATATGACCTGTTTTGCATTCATAAATTAAAGAAAATAGTACTACAATAAATAATGGGATAACTTTAAATATTATTTCGGAATAACTCATTTTAAGCTCCTTCTAATGTGAAAGGTCACCTGTCACCACTTGACATGTTTCGACTTTGCTTACCACAGGCTGCTCAGTGTAAATTCCCTAAGTGAGGGAACAAAACCACAGCGCATTTTTGCAGTCCGTTGCTAGGCCTTTGGTAGCCTTATATTACATGCATTAAGTAAAACTCTTTTCATTTGATCTGAAGAGGAAGCAAATTCTTTACCTAATTCAAGCAATTCAGGATTTTTTAGAGTATCTTTACCTAGAACTAAAATTAACGATTCAACTAATGAAAAGCAATTTTTTTCTAATGCAATATTTATACATTCAGATACCCATTTTTTGTGTATTTGATTATCCGAAGGAAAACATTTAATAATGTTAAAAAGAACAAAATCTGTAAAATTAATATTTACTTTTATTTTTTTGAACCAAGATTCTAAAATACTTTCAACTTGTAAAGAAAAATGTAAATCAATAAAGGCTATTGTCAGAGCATCACACCAATTTTCTATTTTTGTTATTTCGTTTGGATCAAGTTCTGATAAAGCGTTTGATAGTTGACCGCCAAGCTCACCACTTAACTTTTTTAATTCATTGTGGTACTCAAGGGAACCACATGTAGTGCAATATGGCTGAGTACACCAATTTAAATCATTCGCTTTCTTTACAAGCTGTAAAAATGGATTACTCATAATCTTTTAGGCCTATCGTTTGAGCTCACTGGTTTTTATGTAGCGAAGCGGAGTAAAAATTAAGTGCAGTAATTTGTTATGTGCTTTTATAATCATTCATCCACTGTTTTATTCCTTCAACACAACCATAAATATCATCTCGTATTTCATAAACCCAAAATCTTTTAACATCCCAACCCAATTCGAATAATCTTTGATTCCTGATTTGGTCTCGTCTGCAAAGCTCGCCTGTCCAATTTTTATGATAGCGTTCTCCGTCAACTTCTATATCAAGATTTCTGTTTCCATCAAATAATGCCAAATCAAGAGTATATTTTTCAATTTGATACTGTGGAATGGCTTTAATGCCAGCACGATATAATGCTTTGTATAAAATATGCTCCCATTCTGAAACTCGTTCTGGATGGGTTACTGTTGGATATTCTTCTCCTAAATCTTGAACGGAATGACTAATTTTCTTTTTAGTTGTACTTTCTAACTGTTGAGTATACTTTGCAAAATTTTCTAAATACGAAACTTTACATTTAATAGTCGCGCTTTGGTCTCCAACAACCAATAACATTGCCCTTGCTCTTGTTATAGCAACATTAAATAGGTTTCCATTATTTCTCATGAAACCCAAAGCTCCTTCAGGCATATTAATAGAAACTACGGGGGAAAATATCATTACATCTCTTTCATCTCCTTGAAATTTATGAACTGTATCTACAAGAAAATCATGATTTATTAATTTGTTTTGGAGGGGGGTGTTATCATTTACAATTTTACGAATCAAATTTGCCTGTGCTCTAAATGGAGTTACAACGCCAATTGAGCCGTTGTAATTTCTTTCGTTAATAAGTTTTTCTATTTCCTTGACTACTGATTTTGCTTCTATTTCGTTTACAGCACCACCAGCAGAAGGTCTTTTGACTGTACCAATTACATTAACCCAGCGTATTCCGTTTTTTTCAGAATCAAGAAATTTTAAGTGATCATAGTTTGTAGCTACTCTTAAATTACCTTCGTAAAATTCTTGATTTGAAAATTCTATAATTTCGGAATGTGATCTGTGGTGATCTCGTAAGTTGATAATATTGTTTTTAGATACAAGTCCTGACGCTAAATCAAATAATGAGTTGTATGAATATGCCCATCGTGCATATTCAGGAATAAGGTCATATTTTTCTAAAAGTTGCTGATCTTGCCCTTTTTGCAATCCACTAATATGTCTTAATTGTTTTGGATCTCCAATTATCACCGCTTGTTTTGCTCTATACAAAAGAGGCAGGGCTGAAGCTATGTCACATTGGCTTGCTTCATCAAAAACAACAATATCAAAATAACCTGCATCAAAAGGAATTCTTCCGCGTGCAGATAGAGATGTAATAGCCCAAGCTGGTAGGAGATGCGCCACTTTTTTAGAAATATTTGAATATTCTCGATAAATTCTTTTTCCAAGTTTTGCATACAAATCACTACCTGCATCAATAACCATTTTTAATAACGCATTATAATTGCTCAACAGATGTCTATCTTCATTAGATAATCTGTTTGGTTGCAAACATAGCCACCCATTCCACAAGTTTTTTGCATTAGCTGCCATATCTTTTATCAAAGAAATTTTTTCTTTTGAAATTTGTTCCAAAGGTTTTGCTTCCTGCAAAAATTTTAGAGATGAAATATGTTCTTGTATGGTTTGAACAAAATACAAATATGTATCGAGAGTTTTTGAAAAATCTATCCAATTTTGGATGGTCTTATCATTTACACTTTCTATATGTAAATCTATTTCTAATTTTGAAGATATAGATTGAAGGTTTTCAACTTCAAGTTGCAGTTTATCATAACGCTTATTCTTAAGGAAATTCCAAAACAAACCTGCTACAAAACCTTGTTTATCTTTGTTTGCTTTACTTAAAGCTTTTTGAAAAATACCAATAGCAGTCTGAAACTGTTTTGGATTTATACTTTTTAGTTGGCCAAATACTTGCGGAGAAATATCTTTACGAATTTTTTCTACAGATTGATCTAATTCATCTGCTTCATTACGTAAGCGGATTAACACGGTTTCCTCTTCAGCTAATTGCAAAAACCTCTTTTCTAGTTGTTTGTAGCGTTGCTTATCAAGATCGAATTCTTCTTGATCGTATTCTGAGGAGGTTGATGTCAAGAATCCCATTAAATACTCTGCTAATTTGGCCTGATATTGACCAGACCCCATACGCAACAAGATAGGACGTCTGCTCAAATTGTTAACTCTTATTTCTACAACATCTACTGCCTTATTATTTTTACTGGCAAACAAAACTTTTTTTCCTTGCCAAGCGGCATTTATGAGCAAATTAGTTACAACTTGTGATTTTCCTGTCCCAGGTGGTCCAGTAATAATGGTTAGGGAATTTTCTAAAGAATGTAGGATAGCTTGTCGCTGTTCAGAATTTAATGGCAAAACTTCCAAAAGAGGTACACTATCCTCTTTTTCTTTTTTATTAATATCTCCTTTTATCCATTGTCCGAGGGCAGTGTTTTCATATATATCGGTTTGTACTTCGGATAGTGATTTTAGTTCAGATTCAAGTCCTTGCGTAAAAGGTGAGCGTTTTCCGATAATAAGAACGCCTCTATTATAAATGCCTTCTTCTGGTATGTTTCTAAGAGGTGGATTTGTGGGCAATTCATCAGGATTAATTGACTCTTTCCATGGCCATTCAGGTCTGATGCTATTTAATTTTTGCACCAAGTCGTCCAATTCTGGTATTTCATCTTCTGAATTAAGATTAAGTTCTTCTTCAAGTTGTACTAACTCATCCATCAGTTGTCCGCGTTCTGCGTTAGTAAACCTTTTAAGTACAGAGAGATTAAAAATAGGGAATCCGTGACTTATTTTTGGAAATCCATTGTTTATTTCAATTGGAAACAATAATATCGGTTCGACAAACAATCCTTCCCAGGTACTTTTTTTAGACTTAACTTTTTTTAAAGTGGTTGGATAACCTAAATACATTTCCATTCTACCACGATCATTTCTTATTCTGCCAAATAAGCTTTGCACTCCTTGAGTTTTAAATAAATTTTCATTATTAGCATGCGGTAAAGAGTCTAATTCAACATAATCTAAATCGTACTTACTATCCGCAAAGACACTAATTCCCCCTTCATCATCTTGTCCAATACATGCTAAATAATAATGACTAAGATTTGACAATACTGTTTTTGAAACAACAGTTTTCTTGTCTTTATTGGGATTTGGAGCATCTTTATTTAAATACCAACAATATTTATCATCTTGTATACATTTATCTCTTATGCTTCCATATAAAGCGTTGTTTATATGCTTTTTATCTATATTAAGTTGTGTCGCTATTTCTCGTGCTTTTAGCCCAGGTCGTTCATCTAATACTGCAAGAATTTGCTGGTAAAGGCCAGAATTAGGTTGCCAATTATCTTGTTCATTCATAACAGTATTTTATTCCTTTTGATGTATCCATAGTTTCTTGTTTCCTGCACATAACGTTTGAGTTTACCTTTGACTTTGCTCAAGACAGACAGTACAGATATCTGTTGCCTTGATAAACAACGATTAGTTTGTTTCACATTTTTCACCAAAGGCGGACAGTCTACACCTCACCACTTATGTGTTACAATCTTTCCTTTGCGATTGTCTAAGCAAAAGGTTATAAAATCGTCGAAAAGACTCTTCCCAGTAAAAAGTTGAGGCTAAACTGCTGTTATAATGACCAGTGCAATCTTCAGCCATAAGTCGTCGTTTCACCTCTTTTATCATGGCTAATTCAATCTCGGAAATATGCTTAAGCATATGAATAAACTTATTTCCAATCTCGTTGCAGTGCCAATTGGCAACACGCCACGCTTCTTCAAGAGTAGGCGACATGTTAATCTGTCCAACTGTAGCATGAGCTGCTTGTGTATTGCGAAGTTTATTGAGGTAATTGAGGTCTTTTTTTAAGCATTGTTCGTACTGCCCGCAAAGCTTGTAGCGATGTGCGAGAGATCCAGCTAGGGACACTGTATGCTTCCTCTTGCCTTTGCAAGCATAGCATCTTTGTTCTAGTAGTTTTCCAAGAGATTTATGCCAGTACCGCTTAAAATCGAACTGTGTGCAGTATAGCATCTGCTTAAATAGTGCCTCACAGATTCTTACTGTGTACAAGATCATTTCCGATGCTAAGTGCATCCGCTTCAGGTCAATCTGCCACGGTTCAATTAGGTCGACATTACGATTTTGTAGGAAAGCTGCGAAGTCATTCACCACATCGGTAAATATGAGTACAAGGCATGAGGTATGATGAGAGAAAGGATTTGAAAGAGAGAAGTCCTTGGGGAGAATAAGCGGAAGTTTAACTGGTTCTCGCAACAACCACTTTCTCAAATTTGTGGCGAATGGATAGAGGTTAACAACGGTATGACTATTAGTCGGTTTCAACGGGTTGTCCCATTGCTCGTAAAAGCACCGGGTGCAGAAGTTCCAGTCTTCATGGACAGGTTCCTTTGGTGGCATATCGTGATGTGTTTTTATACGATGCTCCAAGTTTTAGGTGACTAAATTAACTTAACAAAGTCCATTATTTATTTCCTTGATATTTTATTAAGACGAAAGACCATTTTTCTGGCTAATGAAGCGTACTCCAATGCTTCATTAGTAGATATGGATCCATTTTCATATTTTCCATGAGCGGCTTCATTGCGCATCATTCTCATCTTATTGAGAACATGAGATGTATCATTATCTAACGAGGCGTATTTACGCAATAACTCTAAATTTTTGAGAGAGCTATTTCTTGGTGGATAGTCTGGCGAAATTGCTAATCGCATGACAGCTTTTAGTATGGAATATTCGACCATAGTCCATGCTAGAGGAATAGCGGCTTGAGGAGAAATCAGGGCAACTTGCTCAATTTCTTCTTCTCTTGACCTGGTCTTAATCCTTAGGTTTTTTGCTTCAGGAATAGTATCTACATTTTCTTCTATAGCTTCTTCCTGAACTTCATCATCACCTTTTGTTGCTTCTTCCAACTCAACCAAGTCACGCTTAAAGTCCATGGATAAATCTTTATATTTTAGATTTGTGATGCTTTGAAATACTTTGGAAAACGGAGACTTAAAAATAATAAGAATAGCAACAACAGTAGTAGGCCATATTGTTGAATCAATAACTTTTGAAAAAAATGTCAACCAATCCATATACAATCCTTATAGAATATTTAACGTTTGAGTGTACTGCGCCACGTCGGACAACGACCAGTTAGTTTCACATTTCAATGTCTAATTCCTTATTTCTACTTTATTTTGTTTACTTAAAGAGTCAAAGTCTCCTTTTAATTCACTAAGATCTTCTTTTAAATCTTTATACATTTTTGTCTCCTTCTAACTAACAATTATATATAATTAATTATATAAATACTTAACCCGTCTGTAGTTTTTAAAAAGCTTAGTGTGCTTTAAATGTGAGGCTTGCGAGTGAGGATGACGCAGACGTATATATGATACGTCGAGGAATCCGAATGAGTATTAACGAAACAGTTGAAATACAATAAGCTTTTTAAAAGCTATAGACAGACTCCGTTCCTCTCACTTACACCCACACCATCCAACATCTATATTATTTCACCCTACATTTTTTCAAAACAAAATACACTGCTCCCCCGAGCAGAGTATAAGACAATACTAATCCGTTAAACAAGGCATGTCAAATGTAAAATAAGGAAATAAATTCGAGACTGAGTAGCCTGATGTGTTTATAGGCAGGGCTTGTTGCGAATGGAGCGGGCACGGTTTTTCGACTTGATGTCGGAAAGAGCGTATTGAGCAACAGAGAGCAGGTTGCCTCGCAGGGGCAAGCAAACGTCCCTGTTATGAACATATCAGGCGAGACGTGGTGAATTGGCTTCGCCAGTAGTTAGCTTTCAGCACTCAGTTAAAAAGCTCTAACAATCTTTTAGAAGGACACACGTTTTGTTTTTTTAATTAGTGCAATTGGTGTAATTCGTGGTTAAAAAGGTTTTGTTTTTTTCTTTTATTGAGATTCCTGCTGGAGTTTATCCCGTACTTGATGCGGGGCAGGAATGACATGTGAAGGTGGCAGGAATGACAACTTTTTACTTTTTCTCTGTGTCCTCTGTGATCTCTGTGGCAAGTGCTTTTGCTTTTCTCTTTTTTTTCCTTCGTGCTCTTCGTGGCTAAATGCTTCGCAAGGTACTAGGTGTTAGGTTTTTGCTGCTAGCTAGAATCTAGAACCCAGAACCTAAAACCTTTTTTTAAGCTTCGCGTTTTTATCTGTGTTTATCTGTGTGAATCTGTGGCTAAATGGGTTTTTGCTTTTCTTTATCTGTGGCAGATGCTTTTTAGTATTTAAAACTATACTTTTTTCCGAGGGAGCAATAGTGAAGTTTTCCGCTTATCTGGATAGGGACTGGGAATGATTTTGTTTTTGGGCCGTGGATGATAAAACTTACTTTTGAATGGGTTAACATTATTGATATCCATTTTCCACGGTAACAGAATTTAAATTTAAGGCTTTTCCAGTCTTTAGGAAGCGTTGGATAAATATGGATCCTGTCTTTTAAAGTGTTTATGCCTGCAAACCCGCGCAAGACAATATCAATTGAACCTCCCATAACACCTGTGTGTATTCCTTCTTTTGTTGTGCCTCCCTGTGTGTCATAGATATCTGATTCAAGTACATCACAATAGAATTGCCATGCAAGGGTACTTTCCCCAATAACATCTGCAAGAAAACAATGAACAATTTTACTAAGGGTAGAGCCGTGAGAAGTCCTTTTAATATAATAATCATAATTTTTCTTAAGCTGAGCAGTTGTAAACGTGTATGCAAGCATTTTAAATATTTCTTTTACTTCTGTAAGAGGGAGCAAATAAAACAACATAAGAAAATCTGCCTGCTTTGAAAGTTTATATTTATCAGGAGATTTTCCTTCAGCTTTTAAGATACGGTCCATTCTGTGGATATTACGATATTTCTTTTTATATTTTTTCCAATCTAATTCTTTTAATGAAAAATATCCTTCAAACTGGCTTACAATGCCATTTTCGTTTATACAGACATGCATTTTCTTAGTTATCTCACTCCATTTTTCAAGGTCTTTAACGCTTAATTTAATCTTTTTAATGATCCTTCGTTTATCAGATTCAGGAAGCAGCTCCAAAGTCTCTTGTGCGCGGAGAAGAAGCCAGACGATCATAAGATTAGTATAAGCATTGTCTTTTAGGCCTGCTTGAGAATCTTTAGGCAGTTTTTCATGGAATTCATCCGGACCCATTATGCGCCGTGTGTGATAACGTTTATCATGTGCATCATAATAAACAAGACTGGAGAAGAACTGAGATATTGAAAGGATCATTTCTGCTCCGTATTTTATTAGAAAATCTTTGTCCTGAGTCCTTTTAAAATGTTCCCATACATTATAAGCGATAGCAAGTGACACATGACGCTGAAGGCGGCTGTGGTCAATACCCCATTCCCCTGACATGGGGTTTAGGTGTATTTCCTGAGTCTCTTCTTTTCCGCTGAGTCCTCCTTGCCATGGAAACATTGCACCATTGTATCCGTTTTCTTTTGCATACTGTCTGGCAGGAGTAAGTCTTCTATATCTATACATAAGAAGTGATTTTGATATTTCAGGAAAATGAAGATCAAAAAAAGGCATCAAATATAGTTCATCCCAAAAAATATGTCCTCTATAGGCTTCTCCATGAAGGCCACGTGCTGCAACACTGGCATCTATTCCTATTGTGTTGCTTGATGCTGATTGCATCAGATGAAACATATGAAGCCTAAGTACCTTTTGAGAAAAGATATTTCCTTCTATTTCAATATCTATTTTTTCCCAGATCTTTTCCCATTTTTTAATGTGTATTGATAAATATTTAGAAAATCTTTGCGGACGCTTTATAGTGGTTATAGCTGAACTAAGTGGATCTTTTATACCATCATCCTTAGATGTATATATTGCAGTGGTTTTTTCAAATATATATGTCTTTTTCTTTTCTGCCTGAAACTTGGTCTCGCTTATTACAGTTTCTTTTTGAATTATAGGTTTAAAAATTGTCTTGAATTTTTTACCGTCACAATATACCTGCATACGCGATGCGATCGCTAATTTAATTTTTGAATGGTTTGTCTGAGCAAGCAAAAATAAACCATTGTTTTCAATAGAACCTTTTTTAAGTGTTTTCAAATGTTTTGAATTTAACTGACGGTATCTTTTTACTCCTGTATTTTGGACACTGCCGTCAATTATTGAACGCAATGTAATTGTTTCTGAATAATTGACAGGTGTTATTGAGTATTGTAAAAGACCAAGATGAGGGTTAGCCATACTAACTATCATGCTTGTTCTTATATCGGTTATTTGACCTTTCCAGTTTTGAACACGCATATCTCTTGTTAATATGCACTGCTTCATGTCAAGTTCCTGATCATAGGAAAGAATTTTTGTTGTTGATGGACAAAACCAGTCATCATCACCAATTGAAAAAGTTATTCCAAGCCAATTGGGACAGTTTACAAGATCTTCATTTGTGATGGTTCGGCCTGCAATATGTGTGGCAAGTCTGTTATAGACACCTGCCATATAAGTACCGGGATAATGAAGTTCAGATGCGGTTGATTCCGGAGCAGCTCCGCGTGTTGCAAAATAACCGTTCCCTATAGTACAAAGAGTTTCGCGAAGAGTTTCCTGCTCAGGTTCAAAGCCGTTAAAAACTATTTTCCATGTATCTTTATTCGTTTTGTGCATATTTTATGAAGAAAGTATAAGTTCAAAAAGTTTTTTTACTTCATCAGGATTACTTATCTGAAAATGCGCAGCAGACGGTTTTGGTTTGTCACTTACAAGTATTCCAAGTCCATTGTGCCTGATGGCTCTAAAAGCATCTTCGTCAGTCGTATCATCTCCAATATAAACAACACGTGTGTTTTTCCACGAAATATCCAGAGTTTTTATTATCCAGCGTATAGCTTTACCCTTATGCCAGTATATAGCAGGCAGTATTTCGAAGACTTTTTTTCCGTTCATGAGACGTAAATCTGGATTATCACTAACTAGAGAATTTACAAAGGTACTTATAACAGGTACATTTTTTTCATCTACAAGGCGGTAATGCATTGCAACGCTGAATTTTTTGTGTTCAACTATTGCACCTTCCATAGTACCAAAACGCGCCTTAAGCTGTTTTGTTATATTTTGAATTGTAGGAATAATGGCTTGAACTTCAGGCTGTATCATTGAAAAACCAGGACCTTTTATGTCAAAGCCATGGCTTCCCGCATAAAAGAGACCGTCTATTTTAACAAGGTTTTCTACATCTTCCCTCATACGTCCGCTTACAATAGCAGTTTGATGTTTTTCTGAAAGCCTTTTTGTTACATCACGCATCTCATCTGACATTATTGCCATATCAGGCCTGTCTACGATGGGGGTAAGAGTGCCGTCATAATCAAGAAAGAAGATTGTTTTTTGGCGTGAAAATAAAAGATTTTTTGGGCTTCTGTAATAATGAAAATTCTTTATGATACCTTTTAAATCATTTAAGTCTTTCATTTTTGGGACCGGCTTTTTCCAACGTTCGAATAAAGGATCAGGAATTTTTTGAAACCACTCTTCAATGCGTTCAATAGTAACCGGTGAAAGATCACGGACAACAACGTCTGCTCCGTATTTTAGCAAACTTTTCTCATTATTCTTTCTTGCAACACCAATTATCAATCCAAATCCGCCATTTCTTCCTGCCTGAACTCCTGAACGGGCATCTTCTACGACTACAGAGCGTGCCGGGCTTTTCTTAAGATTAAGCGCTGCAGTAACAAATGCATCTCCTTCAGGTTTTCCCTTAAGTCCTAGCTCTGCTGAAATAACACCGTCTACCCGTGTTTCAAAAAGATCTTCAATACCAGCTGCACGGATAATTTTTTGACAATTTTTTGAAGAAGAAACAATTCCAACCCTGATACCGGCTGATTTTAAACTTTTAATAAGGTCAATAGCAGGAACAAATACTTCAGCTCCTTCTTTATCGAGCAGTTCATTAAAAATAAGGTTTTTCTTATTGCCTATGCCGCAACAAGTTTCCTTATCAGGATTATCATCGGGATCACCAAATGGAATGGATATTTTACGTGACCTGAAAAAACTCTGCACACCTTTATAGCGCGGTTTACCGTCAACGAATTTTAAATAATCAACTTCAGGGCTAAATTCACGGAATTCTTCAGA
This sequence comes from Candidatus Auribacterota bacterium, assembly GCA_023144635.1. Lineage (GTDB taxonomy): Bacteria > Auribacterota > JAFGBW01 > JAFGBW01 > JAFGJP01 > JAGLFH01. Next base: position 12,568 of record JAGLFH010000007.1, read on the forward strand.
AAATTTACTTTCACGAGAACGTAGATATTCGTCAAAAACTATTTTCCAAGCATCTACATGAATACGAGCAGTTTGTGTTACAACTCCATCCATGTCAAATATTACAGAATCAAATGAGAATTTACCCATATGAATATTCTCCTTTTAGCCTTAATTAAATACAATTCTATCAGAATTTTCAAAAAAAAGATATTATTGATTGTAATTGATTATTAAATAATGCTCTAACATATAGAGAAAAAGGATGTTATGAAAAATGAAAAGAATAGTTTTTAAAGGGAAATTCCTCAACGTTACTCAAATAAAGAAGAAATTACCCAATGGCAATGTTATGGATCTAGAGGTTGTTGAACATCCTGGAGCGGTACTTATAATTCCTATGGTCTCAAAAAATAAAATGATTCTTTTACGGCAGTTTCGTCCTGTGATTGATTCGTATCTATATGAACTTCCAGCCGGTATTCTTGAAAAAGGAGAAACGGTTAGAAAATGTGCAAAACGGGAATTGCTGGAGGAAACGGGGTATTTTGCAAAAAAAATTACTCGTTTAGGGAAAATATATACAGTACCCGGATATTCAACTGAAGAAATCGTAATAATGAAAGCTGAAAATCTTATAAAAAAAACAAAAGACCTTCATCAACACGAAATCATAAGAACACTTCTATTAGACAAAAAGGAAATAAAAAAACTTTTTAAAACTAAAAGAATAGTCGATGCTAAAACTATTTGTGCTTTAGCTATGTGTGGATGGATTTGAAAAGAAAAGATAATAAAAGATAAAGAAAAAAGCATAAAAGCAATTTAGCCACAGAGATCACGGAGAACACAGAGAAAAAAAGGGTTAATTGGTTAGCTGGTTAACTCGTTAACTGGTTCAAGGATAAAAGCGTCGTTCGGTATTCGTGATTCGTTCAAGGAGCACTACGTGCGATAATAATAATAGGACGCAGATAAACGCAGATTAAAAAGGATCAGAAAAATAAGAAGTGTGTCCTCCCAACAAGATGGCGGATCAGCCTTTGGCTGGCTGTCAAATAAAACAGTAGTGCGTTGTGAGTAGTGAGTTGTGCGTGAAAAACAAAAGATATGTGATAGTGAAGAAGAAGTTGAAAGTGTTAATTGGTTAGCTGGTTAACTCGTTAACTGGTTCAAGGAGAAAAGCATCGTTCGTTATTCGTGATTCGTTCAAGGAGCACTACGTGCGATAATAATAATAATAGGACGCAGATAAACGCAGATTAAAAAGGATCAGAAAAATAAGAAGCGTGTCCTCCCAGCAAGATGGCGGATCAGCCTTTGGCTGGCTGTCAAATAAAACAGTAGTGTGTTGTGAGTAGTGAGTTGTGCGTGAAAAACAAAAGATTAAAAGCAATTTTTATTTGTGTTCCTTGCCGTGTTTTTTCTTTGTGCCCCTTCGTGGTTAAAAAATCGTGTTGCGTTATGCGATATGCGTTGAGCGTCCATGGAGCCTACGGCAATATTATAATATCTAGGTTTAGCGTTCCTATTATTGAGATTCCTGCCTGCGCAGGAATGACATAGGTTTTACTTTTAATCCGTGTTTATCTGTGTATTTCCGTGGTTAACTGCTTCGCAAGGTACTAGGTGTTAGGTTTTTGGTGCTAGCCAGAACCTATCACCTAAAACCTTCTTTTAAGCTTCGCGTTTTTATCTGTGTTTATCCCCTGCTGCTTTTCTTCGCAAAGCAAAGATGCGGGGACTAAAGTCTGCGAAGCCCCCGATGCTAGTTTTCAAAGAAAACTATGGGGGTGGCTAATTTGCTTTTGTTTTTTAAAATCATCGCGTTTTAGCGTTCCTTGAACGCATCACGCATATCGCATAACGCAACACGTTCTTTAATATTTACTTGTATTTATATCGTTAAATATTAGAATATATGTTCTATATAAAATAAATTCATTTAAGCTTTTATCTGAGGGGGTAGTAATGACCAAAAAGCATCTTCAATTTATTGCAATAATTTTTACAGTTTATTTAAGTTTAGCTTTTACTTTTATAGCAGACGTATATCCTTTTGAAGCATTAAAATATATAGGTGAAATTGCAATAGAAAAAGGGATCAGTTCTGCTGATTTTACGATTGATGCATCAGGGAATATTTATATTGCAGATAAAGCATCCGGAAAAATAATTTATTATAATAAATTTGGAAATCTTGTAAAAAAATTAACTACAGGTAAAAAAATATTTAGCCGTGGAGGCGCAATAGATCTTGATAAAGAAGGTAATTTTTTAATTGTTGATACAGCAAGTAATAAAATATTGAAATTAAACAAAAATTTTAAAGAGCTTTTTGTTATAGGCGGAACAGGAGCTTCAGAATCTCAATTTAGAACCCCATGGGGAATAAGCATTGATGCTAATAATAACTTTTATATTGCGGATTCAGGAAATAAAAGAATACAGGTTTTTAATCCAGATGGAATATTTTTTGCAAAAATAAAGTCAGGAGAACGCGAATCATCAAGCAGGCAGGTCAAATACAAAAAAAGATCAAGCGGGTTTAAAGGTGGAGCTGCTCTTACTTTACCATATTTAAATAAACCTATAAAAGTTGCTGTTGATGAAAAAGGTAATATTTATGTTCTTGATAATGGTACATATCAAGTAAATGTATATACTCCTCAGGGTGATCCTAAATTAGTTATTTATCTTAAAAAATATTTGAAAAGTGCAAAATTGTCTTTGCTTGATATGGTTGTAGGTAATGACAAAATATTTGTCCTGACAAAAGAAAATATTAAAGTGTTTAATGCTGATAAGGGAACTTTTATAAATAATATAGGAAGTAAAGGTAAAGGAAGAGGCCAATTCATGATGCCTTCAGCCATAGAGCTTATGGATAATATTATTTATATTCTGGATGCAGGAAATCGCCGTGTTCAAATAATGGAATACGGTGAAAAAAAATGGAAGCCTTTAACTGCAGAGAAAACCTTAGAAGAAAAAACAAAAATAGCAGTTTTTGATTTTAAGGATTCAAATGCTCTTTCAAAAAGGAAGCAATTCGGTGAGACCGTGTCTGAAATGTTTATTACATCGGGTGTAAATACGGCAAACTTTATTGTTGTTGAAAGAAAAGAAATACGCCGTATCCTTGATGAACTTAATTTTAGCCGATCAGATATGATAGATGTCAGTACTGCTAAAAAAGTTGGAAAACTTCTTGGTATTGATTACGGAATTATGGGAAGTGTTGCGGTCTTTGATAAGTCTATAGAAATAGATATACGTTTTATACAATTAGAAACAGGTATTATTGTGCTTGCCGAAAGCAAGCGCACAACAGGTGAAAAAAATATTCGTGATGCTGTTGATGAGGTGGTTCATAAAATTGAGAGGATATATGTAAACAGGCTGGGTGCACCGCAGGCCCCGAGTGGTTTTTTTGTTATGGGAGGAATAAAATCGATCTACATTCGCTGGGACCAAAACAATGAAGCAGATATTTCTGCATATAATATATACAGATCAGATAGTCCTGATGGAAAATATAAACTTATAAAAACTGTTCAGTCAAATGAATTTACTGATAAAGGCCTTAGTGAGGGTGTAGAGTATTATTATAGGCTTTCGGCTGTGGATTCTAATAGTAATGAAAGTTCAATGAGTGAAGTGCTTAAAGGTAAATCAAGGGAAAAACCAACTTTTGGATATATCCTTAAAATAAAGAGCCGTGTTTTAGTAAAACAATGCAGTTTTTCATGGAATAAGCCTGATAAAGAAGAAATAACACAGTACAAGGTTTATCGGAGTGATTCGGAGTCCGGTGAATATGTGTTTATTGGATCTTCTAGAAAATCTTCATATGTTGATAGCGGATTAAATGATGGAACCGAATATTACTATAGAATAAAAAAGGTGTTTAGAGACGGACTGGAAAGTCAGTTCTCAAATTCTTTCCTATGTAAAACAGAAGCGCGTCCTCAAATTCCTACAGGACTTAATGCAGGGGGAGGACTTGCCCGAAGGATTATTTTGACGTGGAATAAATCAAAGATTGATAGAGACATTTCAAAATACGCAGTTTTACGATCTGAATTTCCGGATACAGGTTTTAAAATGATAAAAGCTGTAAGAAGTAACAAGTATACCGATACAAAACTACTGGATAATAAAACGTATTACTATAAATTAAAAGCAATTGATAAGTATAAGCTTGAGAGCGATTTTTCTGAAGTTATGAACGCAACTACAAAGGATGTACCGTCAAGCCCTAAAAATGTAAACGCAGAAGGTGATCTTCCAAGACATATTTTACTTATCTGGGACAAAAATCCGGAAAAAGATATTGCTAAATATGTTATATACCGATCCCTTACTCATGATGGAGAATTTAAAAAATTATGTGCCAGCAAAGTAAATGAATTTGATAATACAAAGCTTCCGGATTATTCTGAGTTTTTCTATTTTGTTACATCAATTGATAAGGATCATCTTGAAAGTAAGCCATCAGAGACAGTAGTTGCGCGTACAAAACCAATACCCGTTACACCTGCAAACATTAAAGCTATAAGTAATCAGCCTGGAAAGATAACGCTTTTATGGAATAGAAACCCGGAAGAGGATATAAAGTATTATAATATCTTATGTTCAAAGAAAATAAAAGGGCGTTTCAAAAAAATAGGAGATTCAGAAGGAAATGCTTTTATATATGAAAATCTTAAAGATAATATTACATTTTTCTTTAAGATAACTGCAGTTGATAAAGATAATCTTATTAGTTCTAATTCAGATATTGTATCAGCAACTACAAAACCTCTTCCTCCAAAACCACTTGATGTATCAGCTGTTGTTAAAAATGGTAAAGTGATACTTACTTGGAGCACGGTTGCATATGAAGATCTTTTTGGTTATGTTATCTATAAAAATAATAAAAAAATTGAAATAATTTCACAGAGCAGTTTTACTGATAATGCAGTTGATGCCGGTAAAAGCGCAAAATATGAAATTACAACAATTGATAATGATAAACTGGAAAGTCCGAAAAGCCAGTCTGTAAAAATAAAAATGCCGAAATAATTGCGCGTTGCGCGTGATTCGGGGTTCGTGAAGCGTGATGCGTTCATGGAGTCTGCGACGATAATTGAAAAAAAACAAAAGCTTAAAAGCAATTTAGCCACAAAGAACACAGAGAAAACGCAGGAGAAAAACTTCTGCGTTTTTTTTGTGTAAAGCCGGTAAAAAAGCAAAAAACATCTGCCACAGAGAAAAAAAGCATTGTTAATTGGTTAGCTGGTTAACTCGTTAACTGGTTCAAGGTGCGCTTCGTTGTAAAAAACGTCATTTGTCGTTCGGTATTCGTGATTCGTTCAAGGAGCACTACGTGCGATAATAATAGGACGCAGATAAACGCAGATTAAAAAGGATCAGAAAAATAAGAAGCGTGTCCTCCCAGCAAGATGGCGGACAGGCAAGCCGCGGGATGACAACGTTTACGTTTTATGTTTTTTCTTCGTGCCCCCCTTCGTGGTTAAAACATCGTGTTGCGTTATGCGTTGAGCGTCCATGGAGCCTACGGCAATATTTAAATAACCAAAACAAAAGCACACGTTTTACATTTTACACGGGCGGACGCAAGGCCCGCCCCTACTTACCTTTTTACTCTGTGTGTATCTGCCTGCCTCGCCGTAGCCTTCTTGTCTAGGCGAAGGCGGGTGGCTAAATTGCTTTTACTTTTTCATTTTTTCTTTTAATATTTTGTCAAAGCTTTTTGAGGGGATTATTTTGTAGCCGCATTCGGGGAGGAGTTTTCCTTTATATTTTGGCATATTTTTACTAGGGAAATTGCGACATATATCAGGCCGGTTTTCATAATCACTGCAAAAGTTATCGCTTCCTAATTTATCACAAGAAAAATAAATATACCCGTGTTCTTTATCTTTTGAAACCATATTAAAATGATTATAAAAGGGTTTTTTCTTTACCAACTTTTCAAATTGAGATAAAGATTTAACTGGTTTGCCTTTGCTGATAAGTATGAGATTACGACAACACTTACCGCAGGTTATACACCCTCCAATTATTTTAATCTCTTCTTTTTTTTTAAAAGAAAAAAACATGGCTTTTGATGTTGATGAAGAAAGTTAAAAAAGCTATATTACTAGTTAATTCTAATAGTAATTATAACGGTTTTAACAAAAATATTAAATAGTAAAATGGATACATACAGTACAAATAATTTTTCATCCAGATATAGTCATGGCTCAAGTCTTCCAAGTGCCGTAAAAGTAATGATGTTTATAAATGTTATTATTTTTATTGTTTTGCAAATAAGTGAGAAACTGAATTTTCCTTTTTTGGGAATATTTGGACTAGTGCCAAAGTTTGTAACCAATAATTTTATGCTATGGCAGATAGTAACTTATATGTTTTTGCATGCAGGGTTATGGCATCTTGTGATTAATATGCTTATGCTTTGGATGTTTGGTGCAAACATAGAGAGAATGTGGGGTAAAGGGGAATTCCTTATATTTTATTTTTTTACAGGTATAGGTGCAGGACTTTGCAGTATAATAACTTCATGGAGTAGTATGATCCCTATTGTGGGCGTTTCAGGCGTGGTATTTGGGCTTCTTGTTGCTTATGCTGTAATGTTTCCAGATAATATCATTCTTTTCTTTTTTATTATTCCTATGAAAATAAAACATGCTGTTTGGATACTTATTGGAATAAATCTACTTGGCGCTCTTTCTAATGAAGCCGGAATAGCTTATATGGCTCACCTTGGTGGAGGACTTTTTGGATATATTTACCTGAAAAATACAAAATTAAGGCAGTTGCTCATGCTACTTGATCCTACAAAAATGGCAGATAAATACAAAAGGAAAAAAGCTGATTTAAAAATTGAAAAGCAGGAAAATTTTGAATTAGAAGTGGATAGAATATTAGAAAAGATATCCAGGCACGGAATACATAGCCTTACCAAAAAAGAAAAAATAATATTAGATAAAAGAAGCAAGAAGTAATTAAAAACAGGTGATAGGTGATGGGTTCTAGGTCATGGAGTCTGCGACGATATTGTAAAAAAACAAAAGCTATTTAGCCACAGAGAACACAGAGAAAACGCAGGTTTCAATCCCCCCTGTTTAGATTTGTTAGCAAATCTGTGGGGGAAGAAAAACTTCTGCGTTTTTTGTGTTAAAAGGTAAAAAAGCAAAAAACATCTGCCACAGCCTGTCTCGCCATAGTCTACCAAAGGTGGACGAAGGCGGGAGACACAAAGGCACAGAGGGGACAGGCAGTTTTCTTATCTTCGATAAGAAAAGAGTAAAAGATTAAAAGCCATTTTTCTTCGTGTAATTGGTGTAATTCGTGGTTAAAAAATCGTGTTGCGTTATGCGATATGCGTTGAGCGTCCATGGAGCCAAAGTATAAGCACCAAATAACAACTTCCAAAAAACAAATAAAAAAAATAGAACCCAAATACCGTTTACTTTTACACGGGCGGACGCAAGGCCCGCCCCTACTACGTTTTTTCTCTGTGTCCTCTGTGACTAATTTAAAATATCAGCGAAGCGTTCCATGAACGAATCACGACCTACGAATAACGAACAACGTCTTTATTTTACCCTTAGCGGCTAAATAGTTTTTAATCTTTTACTTTTACACGGTTCAGGCAGGCCAGAACCCTATTCACATTTTACCTTTTTGTTCGTTTAAGCTCTGCATGGTTTACGGCTATCAAAGATTCGCCATCTTGTTGGGAGGACACACGTTTTACGTTTTAAATTCGTGTAATTGGTGTAATTAGTGGTTAAATTATTTTGCTTTTTCTTTTGTTGAGATTCCTGCCTGCGCAGGAATGACATGTGTAGGTGGCAGGAATGACAACGTTTTGCTTTTCTTTATCTGTGTTTATCCGTGTGTATCTGCCTGCCTCGCCGTAGCCTTCTTGTCTAGGCGAAGGCGGGTGGCTAATTTCTGATTTTTACAATCATCGCCGGGAGGCTCATTTGACGCATAACGCAACACGCATAACTCACCACTTATTTCATGCGAAGCATGAAATATCTGCTATTACTTTATAAACAGTGCTTGCTGCTTTATAGGCGGTTTCTTTTATTATAGGTAAATTTTCTTTTTTAAAAGCAGTGTAATATGGGAATTCCTTTATATGGTCAGTTGTAAAAAGAATTGCAGCAGCTTTTTTATTAATACTGCTTGCAGCAGCAAAAACAGCAGCAGTTTCCATATCTACGATATCACAATCGAGATCTTTGAATCTATCCAGATATGACTCCTCTAATTTTATGGAGCCAATGGTAAGAACATTAGAACAAATAACAGGATCAAGTGCTTTTTTTAAAATATTTAAAAGATCTTTATCAGGATAAAAAAGATCAAGTGCTTTTTTGTTTAAGATCATATCTGTAAAGCTATCTTTTGATAATGCTTTTTGTACAATTGTTATGCTTTCTCTTTTGAGCAATGAAGCTTTTGTTATTCCGCATGAACCGAAAAAAATAATGTTTTTACATTTTGTATCCTCAAGATGTAAAACAGCATCACCTGCAAAAGCTGATCCCATTCCTGTGCAAATAAGACTGAAAATATCATTGCAACCTGTGCTGAAGATCATGCCCTTGTTAAGCTTATCTACTTTAAAGCCCTTAAGGATCTCTTTTGAAAAAAATGGAATTATAACGCAAGTCTCTTTTATTGAAGAATTATCAATACCAAATAATGTTTTAAATGTATTCATTGAATCTCTAATAAATAACTGGCGTTAAAGAAATAATTATTGATCTTTTATTAGACTTTCATCTACTAGGTTGTTTACGTGGTCTCTTAATTTTTTTAAATCTTCTTTTTCCATGCTAATGATCTTTAATCCGGCTCTGAACATGTTTTTATCATCATCTTTTTTTATCCAAACTATTTCTGTTTCCATATTAATGTTAAATTTTATAAGATCCGGCTTCTTTTCCTGGTAAAGGTCAGAGCTTATGCTGACATTTATCTGGTCTCCGACATAGAATTCCTTAGGAAGTATTATCCCAATACCGTTTTCGGATATATCTATTACTGTTGCAAAGATATTTTCAAAAGAAGAAGATATGTTTGCAAGGTAATCTACCCTAAAACGAGGAGAATGCCTTCTGTCTATTATCTCAAAATTATTGTTTTCTGATATCAAAAAAACACCTATTTATGTAAAATGAAAAAATTGATTATATAGTATCTTCCATATAGAGTTTAAGCAAGAAATAAGTTATAATTTTATGTTTTCAAAAATAATGCAGATATTTAATGAACATATCTTAATAAGAACGGTATCAAATGAATTTTTATATAAAAGGCTGTGGAAAAGCTACAGTTTTAGTAATAGTTTTATTTGTGATCTGTTATCAATCTTTTAGCTTTCCTGTTTATTCTGAAGACAAAGTAGCCTGTCCTGAATGTGGTTTTGCAAATAACATGGAAGACCGCTATTGTGTAGGATGTTTATATGAAATACGCCCTCTTAGTAAAGATGATTTGAAAAAAATTGAGCTTGAGGACCAGCAAAAGGCATATGTTTACTATGACAAGGCTAAAGAATACTTTTTTAAAGCAAAAAATAGTTCAGATGAAATTCAGGCAAAGCAAAATTATGAATACTCTTATTTGAATTCACAAAAAGCGCTTAGGGCTGGGAAAAAAGTGTTCCCGCAAAGAGCTATTGAAGACCTAAAAAAAATATCATGGATAAGTAAACAAAATTATTCTCATTTATTGAAAATCATAAAGGAGCCTGAAACAAGAGTAAAAATGAGAAAAAGAGGTCAGTCTTATTATGTAGAAGTTTTGTTAAATAATAAAGTAACTGCTTCTCTTCATCTTGATACTGGATGTTCTATATCTTTAATGTCTCCTGATGTTGCTGAGAGGCTGGGAATTAGAGATGGAAAAAAAATGTATGCAATACTTGCGGATGGAAAAAAAGTTGAATCTAAGCAAATAATGATCGATTCTGTGGAAGTTGAAGGCGAAAAGTTAAAAAATATACCGTTTTTGGTACATGAAACTACAGGTGATGGACTGCTTGGGATGTCTTTTTTGAAATATTTTAATTTTAAAGTAGATACCAAAAAACATGTGTTGATACTAAAAAGAAGATAATACTTAAAATTTTTTAATTTGAGAGGAATTGTAATGAAAAAACGGTTTTTTGTAAAAATAGTTTTAGCTGTTTTCGTTTTTGTCGTTTTTTTGTTCAATATAAACATTTTATATTGTTCGGAAAAGGAACCGGCTGAAAAAGAAGGATGGATCTTAGTGTGGGAAGATGAATTTGAAGGAAATAGTATTGACAGGACAAAATGGCGCATAGAAGATGCTGCGCTTGTGAAAAATAATGAAATGCAATATTACAGCCCAGAGGAAGTGTTTCTTAAAAAAGGTTGTCTTGTTTTGAGGTCACAGAAGAGAAAGAAAGAAAATAGAAATTATACTTCCGGATTAATTGAGACAAAAGGAAAATATACTCAAACTTTTGGGCGTTTTGAAATGCGTGCAAAATTTCCATTTGGACAGGGAATATGGCCGGCTTTCTGGCTTATGAACTCTATGGGTAAGTGGCCACCTGAAATAGATATAGTTGAATTATTGGGACATGAAAAGAATAAAGTGCATATGACAAATCATTATGGTTCCTGGCCTCAGAATAGAATGGAAGGAGAACATTATGAAGGTCCTGATTTTACTGAATCTTTTCACTCTTTTGCCATTGAGTGGGAGCCTGATGAGATCAGATGGTTTGTTGATGGGGTAAAACGGTTTTTTACACGAAAAAACATTCCGGACATTCCTTTTTATATTGTTATTAATACTGCCGTAGGAGGGGACTGGCCAGGATTTCCGGATAATACAACCAAATTTCCTCAGTATTACACTGTAGACTATGTTCGTGTCTATAAACGTGATATTAAAGGAACAAGAGTTTTAACCACATCTGCGGATAATGGACGCATTATTTACGATCCTGAAAAAGTGCGATATAAAAAAGGATCTACGGTGAAATTACAAGCTATTCCTAATATTGGATATAAATTTCATTGTTGGGGGGGAGATCTAAAAGGCAAAAAGCGTAAAGTAAATATTGTTATGAATAATAATAATAATATTGTGGCATATTTTAAGAAAGATCCTGATGCTCCTAAATTGCTATCAAAAAACAAAAGAGTAAAAGCATCATCTGAAGAACGAAGTGTCTTAGAAGCAAAAAATGTTGTTGACGGGAAAAAAGGTACAAGATGGTCTTCAGAATTTTCTGATCCGCAATGGATCTATGTCGATCTTGCAAAACCTTGTACTGTTCGTGCTGTAAGGTTAATCTGGGAAAGTGCTCATGGAAAGACTTATGATATCCAGGTTTCTCTTAATAATAAGGACTGGAAAACTGTAAGATCCATAAAAGAAGATAATATAGGCGGCTCTCGTGATATTTGGCTAAAACCAGTAAAGGCAAGATATATTAGAATGTACGGGATTAAACGTGCTTCCAGATGGGGATATTCATTATTGGAATTTGAGGTTTTTGGTAAAGAATAGGCTTCGCCAGCTCTCGGCGATCAGAAAAAAACAAAAAATTAAAAGCAATTTAGCCACAGAGAACACAGAGAAAACGCAGGTTTCAATCCCCCCTGTTTAGATTTGTTAGCAAATCTGTGGGGGAAGAAAAACTTCTGCGTTTTTTGTGTTAAAAGGTAAAAAAGTAAAATGAACGCTGTCGCTGATAATTGTATTAATTGGACGCAGATAAACGCAGATTTAGGAGATCAGAGGGGGAGTAGGAAGTAAAAAGTAGTGAGTTGTGAGTATAAAAAGCTAAAAGCAATTTTGCCACAGAGTTCATCCTCCTACGGCGGACTCATCGCACGAGCACGGAGAAAAGCAAAAGATAAAAAGCAATAAAAGATAGGTGATAGGTTCTGGGTTATAGGTCGTGGCGTCTGCGACGAGATTGTAAAAAACGGAAGATAAAGAAAAGCAATTTAGCCACAGAGAACACAGAGAAAACGCAGGTTTCAATCCCCCCTGTTTAGATTTGTTAGCAAATCTGTGGGAGAAGAAAAACGTCTGCGTTTTTTTTAGTAATAGGTGAAAAGCATAAAGAAAAACAGGAAAAAAAGAAAAGTAAAACAGAATGTAAGTAGGGGCGGGTCTTGTGTCCGCCCGTATTGAATGTAAAAAGTAAGAAATAAAAGCAGAAGACATGTTGTATATATCTTATCTGTATATATATGTACTTTTTTAATACATTGTTAATAAATAAGTTGCATAGTTTTACATTCTACACGGTACGGACAGGCAAGCAGCGGGATGACAACGTTTACGTTTTATGTTTTTTCTTCGTGTCCCTTCGTGGTTAAAAAGGTTTTGCTTTTTCTTTTATTGAGATTCCTGCTGGAGTTTATCCCGTACTTGATGCGGGGCAGGAATGACATGTGAAGGTGGCAGGAATGACATGTGAATGTGGCACAGGGATGACAATGTTTTGTTTTAAATTAGCGCAATTAGTGTAATTCGTGGTTGTATTCTGGTGTTTTTCTTAGTGGTTAAATAGGTTTTGCTTTAGAAATTCTCAGCAAAGTTTTGGAGATATAGTATTTGAATGTGGTTTTTTAAGTTGTGAAGGTCTTCAGAACTTTTAAGTATTTTACATCCACATTTGAAATGGTCGTCAGCATCCTTATAAATCCATATCATTTTGGCTTTCAGATAGATACAGAATTGCTTAACGACATTGCTTCCAAATTGCACTTGACAGTTAACCTTAAGATCCAGTATTTTTTCATTATCAATACAGCGGGGTGAATTTACGCATAAACCTTTTTCAGAGATATTTGAAACTGTTACGTGAAAAGGATGTAGGTCTGATGAAATGTCAGAAAAATAACTAACCGAAATTCTTTTGTATTTTCTTCTGTCGCAAGTAGTTATGTTGTAAATAGGACTGTTCATTTTTTGTTGTCCTTTTTTTATACCGTTGTCTAATTATAACATATTTAAATGAAAATGTCTATGATTAATGGTGAATGTTTTCTAGCCTGTATATTTCGCTGTTTTGCCTAATATAAAAACTTTCTTTGAAGATAAAGATAGTAGTTCCATACTTAGAATAAAGTCAAATGTTTTGTGGATTAATTGATCTTAAAAAGAAGATAAAACAATATGTTGTTTTAATGAGAAGAGGACAAAAAATCGTTAATGTCATTTAATACATTTGTGAATGAATGATACCGGTTATCTGGTTCTTTCTCTGTCATTTTGAAAAGTATTTTTACCAAGGTATCAGGAATATCATTAATAATATCTTTTGGATTTGGAAGGGGTGTATTAATATGTTGATCTATAATTTCAAGCGGTGATTCTCCTTTAAAAGGATAGTCAGAGATCAAAACAAAATATAGAATGATCCCTAGAGAATAAATGTCGCTCCGGATATCAACTTCATTTGTTGTAGCTTGTTCTGGACTTATAAAATAAGGTGAACCAAGAACTTGACCTGTTGTTGTTATGTCAGAAAAAAGATTTAAATTTTTGGCTAGCCCAAAATCAGTTATTTTAATGGTATCATTATCTGTAATCAAAATATTTTCAGGTTTTATATCACGATGCACTATGCTATTTTTCTCTGCTTCAAGAAGGCCAAGAGAGATATCTCTGATTATCTTTGCCGCTTTGCATGGATCAAGAGCACCAAGTTTCTTTACCTTTTTATAAAGAGATATTCCTTCAAGATATTCCATAACAATATAAAGGATTTCATTCTCTCGCCCAAAGCTATGTATCTGTACAATGTTTGAATGATTAAGTTGAGCTGCCAGCCGTGCTTCTCTTAAAAATCTTGCTTCATAATTTTTATCACTGGCAAAATTCGGGGATATAATTTTTACGGCAACTTTACGGTTTAAAGATAATTGGAGAGCAAGAAATACTACTCCCATTCCACCTTCACTGATCTTTTTTATTATTCGGCATCCACCGATAGATTGCAAACCCATAGTAATTAATATATTATTATATAAAATACTTAAAATCAATATTTCCTTAAGGTAAAAATAGGTTTAAATAATTTTAATTAATAAATATCTTTTATCAGCATGAACCAAAAAACTATTGATTCTATTACATTATTTTCATTTGAAAATCTTTCTAAATATAGTTATTTGACTAATTTTACTTCTTCAAAAAACGGTGGGTTTTCTCCAAATCCATACGCTTCATTGAATCTTTCCTATAATGTAAATGATAACAAGGCATTTGTGCGGAAAAATAGAAAGAAGCTTAGCCGTATTACATCTATACCATTTAAAAATTTTATTTTCTGTGAACAGGTGCATGGGAGTAAGGTAACAGTAATTGACAAAAATGAGCTGGAAAAACAGAAAACAAAAGAATATATTTTGAATGGAGCTGACGCAATGGTGACTGATATACCTGAAATATGCCTTATAATATTAACAGCAGATTGTGTCCCTGTAATTCTATTTGATCCTAAAAAAAAGGTGATCGCAGCTTTACATGCTGGATGGAAAGGTACGGTCCAGCTTATTACTCAAAAAACTGTAAATGCTATGGAAAAGAGATATGGTTCAAAAACTGAAAACATTATCGCCTGTATCGGGCCATCTATATGTGCATCCTGTTATGAGGTTGGAGTTGATGTAATAAAAAAAATTAAAGATTCTTGTTCTCTTAACAGTGAAATATTAGAGGATAGAATAATTAAAAATAAAAGATATTTGGACCTTTGTAAAGCAAACAAGGAACAGTTGATCTTTAGTGGAATAAATGAAAACAATATTGAAGAATCACATCTTTGTACTTCATGCAGCAATAATATCTTCTATTCATACAGGAAACAAAAAGGTAAAACAGGAAGGTTTGCTACAGGTATTATGCTTAACCAGTCATAAATAAGGATACATTGCGTACGTGAAATATGCAGGTAAATTATGTTTTTTTGAAATGTTTTACTTTAAAATATATTTATTGGCGGTTAAAATAATGCCAAAAATCAGAAAGGACAAAATATGAGTACGATTTTAATTATTGGAACAGGTGGTGTTGGAAGTGTTGTTGCAAAAAAATGTTCAAAAGTAAGTGACGTTTTTACAAAGATAATTTTAGCGAACAGAACAATAGAAAAAGCAAAGAATTTAGAAAAAAATATTAACGAGGTTGAAACGGAAGCTGTTCAAGTTGATGCTGACAATACAAGAGAAGTTATTGATATAATAGAAAAGTATCAACCTAAGCTTGTTATAAATACTGCTCTGCCCTTTCAGGATCTTTCCATAATGGATGCTTGTCTTGAAACAGGGGTGGATTATCTTGATACCGCAAATTATGAGCCTCCTGATGAAGCTAAGTTTTGTTATAAGTGGCAATGGGATTATCATGATAGGTTTAAACAAAAAGGAATTATGGCTTTGCTGGGATGTGGATTTGATCCTGGTGTTACCAATATTTTTTGTGCTCATGCTAAGAAAGAACATTTTGATGAGATGCATTTTATCAATATTATGGATGCAAATGGCGGTGACCATGGACAGCCTTTTGCAACAAACTTTAATCCGGAGATAAATATACGTGAGATAACGCAGAATGGAAAATATTATGAAAATGGAGAATGGAAAACTGTACCAGCCTTATCTCAACACAAGTCTTTTGATTTTCCTGGAGTAGGGGAAAAGGAAATGTATCTGTTATATCATGAGGAAATGGAATCTTTAGTAAAACACTTTCCTGAAATAAAGAAGATAACATTCTGGATGACATTTTCACAGCAATACATAAATTATCTTAAAGTATTACAGGATATAGGTATGACATCGATTGAACCTGTAGAATTTGAAGGAAATAAAATAGTACCTCTTAAATTTTTAAAAGCTCTTTTACCTGATCCGTCTTCACTGGGACCTCTTACAAAAGGCCAGACATGTATTGGATGCATGATAGAGGGCATTAAAAACAACAATCAGAAGAGATATTATATTTATAATATCTGTGATCATGAAAAGTGTTTTAAAGAAGTAGGGGCACAGGCTATTTCATATACAACAGGTGTTCCTGCAATGATAGGTGCAAAATTAATGCTGCAAGGTGTTTGGAAGGGAGAAGGTGTCTTTAATGTTGAACAGCTTGATCCAACTCCATTTATGAATGATCTTAACGTATACGGATTACCATGGGAAGAGGAGTTTTATGAGTACACTGTTAGAAAATAACTTTCCTACGCCAATTTATGTTTGTGAAGAGAAAAAGCTAATTAAAAATATTTCTATTTTGGAACGTGTGCAGAATGAAGCAAATTGCAGTATCCTTCTTGCTTTAAAAGGTTTTGCAATGTACAGTGTTTTTCCGCATTTTCGTGATGTTCTTAAGGGAACTTCTGCAAGTTCTTTAAATGAAGCCCGTTTGGGAGGGGAAGAATTTGGCGGAGAAGTGCATTTGTATGCTCCTGCATATAAAGAAGAAGAATTTGATTCTTTAATGAATTATTCTGATCATATTATATTCAATTCTTTTTCTCAGTTATCAAAATTTAAACAAAAAGTGAAATGTGCAAAGAAGAAAATAGAGATAGGTCTTCGAATAAATCCTGAATATTCGGAAGTGGAAACTGAAAAATATGATCCGTGTTGTAAATATTCCCGTCTGGGTATTATAAAAGATGATTTTTTGTTTGATGAACTTGATGGAGTGGATGGACTCCATTTTCATACTCATTGTGGAAATAATTCTGATACATTGGAAAGAACACTGGGCATTATAGAAAATAAATTTGGCGATGTAATAAAAAAAATGAAATGGGTGAATTTTGGAGGAGGACATCATATTACAAGGAAGGATTATGATGTAGATAAATTAATTGATCTAATTAAAGCTTTTAAGGCAAAATATGATGTAAATGTATATCTTGAACCAGGGGAGGCTATTGCGCTTAATGCAGGAGTCCTTGTTGCATCCGTTATTGCAATAACAAAAAATAAAATAGATCTGGCTGTTCTTGATGCGTCAGCAAGTGCTCACATGCCTGATGTGCTGGAAATGCCGTATCGGCCGGTTATCAGAGAATCTTCAACGCCGGATGTACATCCGTTTGTATATCGCTTAACAGGTGGAACCTGTCTTGCCGGTGACATTATAGGGGACTATTCATTTGTCAAGCCTTTGCAGGTTGGGCAAAAACTTATTTTTGAAGATATGCTTCATTATACAATGGTTAAGAATAATACTTTTAATGGTGTAAATCTGCCTTCTATTGCTATATGGTCAGAGAAAGATGGTTTTCGTATGGTGAAAAAATTCGGATACGAAGATTATAAATCAAGGCTTTCGTGAGAGGGGAGCAAAAAACGTAGATGGGAAGTGCCTAAAGTGCACTTCCGCCAAAGGCGGATCCGCCTCTGGCGGAAAAGAACCACTTAAAGTGTCTAAAGTTATTGTGTGCGTTGCACATGATATTAAATAACTGAAGGAAAGAAAAAATTAAAAATAGGTGATAGGTAATGGGTTCTAGGTTCTGGCTAGCAGCAAAAACCTAACACCTAGTACCTTGCGAAGCAGTTAGCCACAGAGGTCACCCTCCAGAGGCGGACTTTCAGCACGAACACAGAGGAAAAAGGTAAGTAGGGGCGGGCCTTGCGTCCGCCCGTATAAACTAATTGCTGAACGCTTATAACTTATAGCTTACAACTGGTAGCAAATACATGATTGCAATAATTAAACTAATACTATCTTTATCTACACTTGTTATTTATCTTTTTTTTACATTACTGGGGCAAATTGTTATATGGGATGATATCAAAAAGAGATGTTATTTTATGAAGTGTAAAAAATTCTTTAGCAAATGGTTAATAAAAATATTCAATGTAAAACTTGTCATTGAAAATTTTGAGAAATCATTTATAAAAGGAAAGAATTATTTTATTATAAGCAATCATCAATCATATCTTGATCATCTTATTATTTCTTCAATAGTTCCTGTTTCTATATTGGCTAATTCCAATATTAAAAAGAAAAAATTCCTTTGGGCCTTAACATGGGCAGGTGGAAATCTTTTTATTGAAAGAAAGAAGCGTGCTGAGATAAAGAAAGAAATTAGCAAAATAAAGGTTTTATTGAAAAATAAAATAAATATGCTTTTGTATCCGGAAGGGACTACTTCAGATGGTATAACTATACTGCCTTTTAAGTCATCTCTTATTCAGCCGGCAATAGATGTAGGAGTAGATTTTTTACCTGTTTGTATTAAGTATGCTTATATTGATGGTAAGAAGTGCAGTGCTAAAGATATGAATACATTTGTATATCATGGTGAAATGAAATTTTTCAAGCACCTGATAGGTATATTAAGGCATAGCTCAATAACTGTAAAAGTTACTTTTTTAGGTAGTATAAACGCAAGCAAAGGTTATTCTAGAAAAATAATTGCCGGAAAAGCATATGATGCAATAAAAGGTGCATTTGCAGGTGATAATAATGAAAATATTTAAAATAATATCATTAATAGCTGCTGTTATATTGCCTCTTTGGAATATTCCATTAATTCTTCGTATAATAAAGAGAAAGTCATCAAAAGATTTAAGTCTTTACTGGGTTTTTGGTGTTTGGACATGTCTTTTGTTGATGTTTCCTGCAGCTGTTGTATCTACTGATATTGTATGGAAAGTATTTAATATTGTTAATATTGTAATGTTCAGTCTCGTTGTTGTAGTAGCAGTTTTATATCATAAATCAGATAAATAAATGAACGCTTCGCTGATATTTTAGATTAGCCACAGATGGGAAAAGATAGGTAATAGGTTATGGGTTCTAGGTTATAGGTCATGGAGTCTGCGACGATGTTGTAAAAAAGCAAAAGCCTATTTAGCCACAGAGAACACAGAGAAAACGCAGTTGTAAGTCATAAGCTATAAGATGTAAGTTGTAAAATCTAAAAATCAAAACCAAAAACTTTCTTATTGCCTTTTACTATATCGCGTAAGCGTTCCTATTATTGAGATTCCTGCTGGAGTTTATCCCGTACTTGATGCATACGCAGGAATGACATAGGTTTTACTTTTACAAAGACGCATGGCCATGCGTCTCTACATACCTTTATTTTTAACAAGAAAAGCGCAGAAGGTTTTCTCCTGCGCTTTTCTTCGCGTTACTTAGCGGCTAAATAGTTTTTAATCTTTTACTTTTACACGGTTCAGGCAGGCCAGAACCCTACTCACATTTTACCTTTTTGTTCGTTTAAGCTCTGCATGGTTTACGGCTATCAAAGATCCGCCATCTTGTTGGGAGGACACACGTTTTACGTTTTAAATTCGTGTAATTGGTGTAATTAGTGGTTAAATTATTTTGCTTTTCTATTTTATTGAGATTCCTGCATACGCAGGAATGACATGCGTTTTACTTTTAATCCGTGTGCATCCCGCCTTCGTCCACCTTTGGTAGACTATGGCGAGACAGGCTGTGGCAAATATTTTCTGCTTTTTTATAATATCAGCGACAGCGTTCATTTTACT
>JAGLFH010000070.1 GCA_023144635.1 Candidatus Auribacterota bacterium
TTACGGAGCAAAAAGGTAAAAAAACTGTTACTAAAAAAGTTTCAACAAAAACAAATTTTGTGTATAATTTTGAGTATGATCTTACCCACATAAACAAACAGGGTGGATCTAATTGCTCTTTCACATATGATGCAGAAGGTAGGAGAATAGCACGCAGATCTTCGCAAGATAACGCAGATGAAAAATATATCTATGATGGTCTTAACATAGTAGCTGACCTTGATAAATTAGGCTCAGTAAAAGCTACTTATAATACTGAATTGCAATTAGACCAAATGCTTTCAATGTCTGATAAAGACGGTAAGCGTTATTATCATACAGATCATTTAGGTTCTATTAGAAAACTTTCAGATGGTTCTGGTTCACTTAAAGCCTCATATACATATGAAGCATTCGGCAAAAAGAAAACCTCACCATCAAACGATAAGAACAGATATGCATTTACTGGACGCGAAGATGAAGAAGAATTTGGATTGATGTATTACCGCGCCCGCTATTATGACCCTGACACAGGCCGTTTCATTAGTCCCGACCCGTTTACTCGCGGCCCGGACGACCCGAGGATCAGTTATAGGAATAGCTGGTACTCTGCTATACATGGTGAAGCTACATTGTATGCATCTTGGCTTAATCCACACTCATTCAACAGGTATTTATACTGTAACAATAATCCGGTTGGAAATACTGATCCGTTGGGGCTGAAATTAAGGCTTGTAGGGAATAAAAAAAACAGAAAACGTTTACATGGATGGTTAAATAGAATAGCTGGTACCAAGCTGAATGTTAATAAAGATGGATATGTTTCTGGTAAATTCAAATCTCCAAAGGGGTATTCTAAAATAGGAGGTTGGTTAAAAGAAATTATTGGAAGTAAAAAAACAGTAGGAGCAGAAATTTCTGAAGATGCATTATTGGGTGGTAGTTTCGATCATGGTAATGTAAAAGTTAATCCTAATCCAGAAGACTTTAGCTATAGAGGAGAGGGAGGAGATGATTGGGTTGAAAAATATTTACTTGGAAAATCGTACGATTTTACAGGAGAAGGAGTATTAGCACATGAATTACTTGGTCATGGTTTAGATTGGGTACAAAAGGGCAATAAATATTTGTTAAATAATCGAGATGAATCCCAAAAAAATTCGATAAAAAGAGCAAATATGGTAAGAACTTTAATAGGAATACCAAAGAGAAAGCTTAAACCTTTATATTCGAATTAACCTATAGGTGCAAAATGAATTTGAAAACTATTTTAATTACTTTAGCTTTTTTTGTTGCGCTGATTATTTTAGCATTATTATCTTTATTTGTATTTAAAGAACAATTATTGAATAATTATTTTTCATATAAATATAAAAAAGAAGTTAAAGTTGTTGAAAAATATTTGCTTTTATTAGAAGAAGGGAATGATGATTTAATAAGAAAATTATCAACTAATGATTCCACATTCTTAAAACATTTAAAATTATATTTATTTTCTAAGGAAGTAATTAAAAAAGTAAATATTAATTCCATTAAAATATTAAATGTTGAAAGAAAGCATAAAAATAAGATGATTCTTGATGTTTATTTTGAGGATGATACTTCTCTATATTTAATTATAAAATTAAGATTAGAATCAAATAATTGGCTAGTCCATATGATCACATTTTCAGAAGAATGGAAATATATCGGAGATGGTGTAAAATAATTGATGAAATATTTATCACCCAGCAAGTAACAGCCCTTTGTAACATCTGGTAGAGCGAACACTTACACAGTCCATTCGATATCCTGACATGTTTTTAATCACGTCGAACCCTGGGTATACCGACAACTTACAAGGCGTAAAGTGTGTTTTTGCATAAAAATGACACTTTATGCTTTCTTCAATATCCCTTGTAACCCTGGGTATAACGAATATTTACAAGTGATGATTTTAAGAATATAATACTATTAATTTGTGAAAGAATAGAAAGGATAATTGCAATACCAAAATATAGACAGTATTTAGAAAGTTGAGAAACTATTATAAAGATTAAATGCATTTAACTTTGATTTATTTTATCATTGTTAAAGGAGAATAATATCAAATGAAAGCAAATTTATTAGGGGATATAAGAGCTGAATTTGATTCTAAAATGTTGGATCAGGCATTTTGGGAAACAGCTGATTATAAAACACTTATTGATTCATCTGATAGATGTGTTGTTGTAGGAAGACGTGGGACAGGTAAAAGTGCACTTGTTTTTAAATTAAATAATTATTGGAAAAAGCAACATAAAACAAAAGTATTAAAGATTGCACCAGAAGAAGATCAGATAATTGGTCTTAGGGATTTATTTTGTTTTTTTGGAGATCAATTTTTACATATAAAGGCTGGTTCAAAACTTGCTTGGAGATATGCCCTTTATTTAGAAATAATTGTATTGCTCTCAAATCATTACAAGCTATCAAAATATATAAATAAGAGATCTATTTCACAGCATATTTTGGATTGGAAAGATCCAAGGAAAAATATTTCTTTTAAAATTAAAAAAAAAATAAGATCAATACTTAAAAATAATGAAAAACCTCAAACTTGTATATCTGAGCTTTCGGATCGTTTAGATTTAAATCTGCTTGAGGATATTATCTCTAGTGCTCTTAAGGAATCTCAAACTAGAATTATTTTATTAGCGGATCGTTTAGATGAAGGATATACTCCTGATAATACAGGTATAGCTCTTGTAGATGGTTTTGTCCAATCAGTAATTGATATCAATGCAAAATTTAAAGATAAGGTATTAGCTTTTGTCTTCCTACGAGATAATATATATAGAGCTATTGCTCAAAATGATCAAGATTTTTCAAGAAACATTGAAGGTCAAATATTAAGACTTCATTGGGATGAGTATAATTTATTTAATCTTGTTTGCAATAGGTTGAGAGTTGTATTTAATAGTACAAAAGAAAAAAGTTTGAAAATCTGGAATACTTATACTGCAGGTGAGTTACAAAATAAAGAAGGATTTAAAACCACATTAAGATTGACGCTTTATAGACCAAGAGATATTTTGGTTTTATTAAATAATGCTTTTTACTATGCTGAAAAACAAGTTAGAAATAAAATAGTTTTGTCTGATATAGAAAATTCTGCAAAGTCTATTTCTGAATGTAGATTGAATGATTTACATAAGGAATATGGATCAATATTTCCTTCTTTAGATATTTTCACAAAAGCATTTATTGGAAAAAATTCTATGTTAACGATTTCTGAAGCTTCTGAGATATTGTTACCTGTGTTAGAGAAGGATAATTATGAAATAAAAAAACAGCAAGATATTGCAATTATTGAAAACAGCATACAAACTTTACAGAGGTTATATAGTGTTGGATTTATTGGTATTAAAGATGAAAGCAATAGTTCTTTTATCTTTTGTCATGATGGGAAAGATCCGAGTAAAGAGATATCATTAGAAAATAAAATACTTATTCATCCTTGTTATTGGTTAGCACTTAACATTACTCAACAATTATTGGGTATTGAAGATTCAGAAGAAATTTATGATGAATATGATATTGAAATAAGTTCAATTTCTGATGAACAACGAAAAAAAAGAATAGGTTCTTTGTTAACCGAGGTGGATTCTATTCCATTAGGTTCAGAAGGTGCTCATGTTTTTGAAGATTGGTGTTTATCTGTTATCAAGCTTATTTTTGCTGGAGCTTTGTGCAATATTGAACTTCATCCAAATAAGAATGGATTACAACAAAGAGATATCGTTGCAACTAATTTATCTGAAGTTCCGGTTTGGCAAAGGATTTATGAAGATTATAGTTCAAGACATATAGTTTTTGAGGTTAAAAATATTATTGATCTTAAAGCAGAGGATTATCGTCAAATAAATACATATCTTGGTAATAATTATGGTTCGCTTGGTTTTATTATATCAAGAGAAACAGATAACAATCTTCGATCAGGAAAGGATCTTAATTGGACTCGCGAACTTTATTTTCATCAAAAGAAACTTGTTGTTAAATTATCAGTGCAATTTTTAAAAAAATATTTATCAAAATTGCGTAGTCCCCAAAAGCATAATGAAGCAAATAAAGCAATAAATAAACTTATTGATACTTATCTGAAAAAATATTTAATCATTAAATCTGGTAGATTTAATGATTAAATAACTTATCTCAAGAACTTCACTTTTTTAAGTAACTGACAGTTGGAATATTTCTAGATCGAGGCGGATGTGAGGGAAAGGACGCAGGCGTATGACTTATACGTCGAGGAGTTGACCGAACAATTCAACGAAGATATTGGAATATTATAGCTGTCAGATGATACAGGTA
>JAGLFH010000071.1 GCA_023144635.1 Candidatus Auribacterota bacterium
AATAATCAACTCCTTTCAAACGGTAGACTTCATCATAATCATAAGATGTTTTACCTGTATCATCATTTACAGATAATATATTTCCGACATTATCATAATTATATCTAAGATCTAGAAGGGAATTGTTCTTTCTTAAAAGACGGCTTGAATTATCATAAGAAAATGATGTTGTAATACCGTTTCCCTGAGTCATTGAAGTTCTGCGTCCTGCAGGATCGTAAGTGAAAGAGTTTTGAGAACCATCAAAGTCAGTCTGTGAAATTAATCTATCTACTTCATCATATGTGTAATTAACTGAGCCAAGACTAGCAATAGTCATTGAAGTTCGAAGACTATTTCTATTATATGTATATGATGTATCTAATCCGTTAGAGTTATTAACCGTTGTTACCCTGTTAACTGAATCATAAGTGTATTCAATATTTCCTGCAACATCTTCAACCTTTAAAAGATTTGAGTTTCTATCATATGTATAAATTCTTTGCCTTCCATCAGGAAACAAAACATTTTTCACGCGGTTTAACTGATCATAAACAAAATTATAAACATTACCGTTTTCATCTGTTTTCTGTATTTTGTTACCTACACCGTCATACTTATACGTTGCAAAATCCCCAAGAGGGTTTATGCTTTTTATTAAACGGTTCCTGTTATCATATTCATATTTAGTTATATTTCCTTTTGCATCAATAATTTTTATCCTGTTACCTACTGCATCATATTCATAATTTGTTATATTTCCTTTTGCATCAATAACACTCTTAAGTTTGTTCCGTTTATCAAACACAAACTGTGTCTCATTCCCGTTTGCATCAATAGTTTTTATAATATTACTGTTACTATCATAAATATTTTCAGTTGTCTTTCCTAACGGATCAATTACTTTAATTACTTTATTTGCAGAATCGTATATTTTTGTAGTAGTATTACCATTCTGATCTGTTACTGCAGTAATATTTCCTGCATTATCATAAATATTTTTCAAAACTCCACCTTTGGCATCAACTGTTCTTAGCAAACGATAACCATTATCATAAGTATTATCTGTTCTATATCCCCGTTTATTATTTATTGTTGTAGGTGAAGCCTCTCCTCCTTCAATAAACGGATTTCCGCAATTACCATTATAACTGTAACCGGTTGTTCCTGCAGAATTACTCTCACTTATGACCCTGCCCAAAACATCATAATTCCAATTTACTTCATTACCTTTTTTATCTTCTGATATTATCTTTTGACCTAATAAATTATAAGTATCAGTTGTAGTACCACCCAAAGCATCAATTGTCTTTAATAACTGATTATTAAAATTGTATTCAAAACGGGTAGTATTTCCGCTTGCATCTGTTTCAGTTATTTTGTTTCCATTTTTATCATAAGTAAAAGATTTAAAAGTTCCGTCAAAATAAACTATTTTAGTTATACTATCCATATTGTTATATTGATAAGTCGTAGTATTTCCGTTTGCATCTATGCTTGATAATTTATTTCCCATTATGTCATATGTAATAATAGTTTTATTGCCTAATGGATCAGTTATTTTTGTTACATCCCCTTGAACATTATAATCAAATGTTGTTCTGTTACCGTTTGGATCTATTTTAGAAATCATATTTCCACAAACGTCATAACTATATTTTGTAACATTACCCATAGAATCAGTTACAGATGTTACATTTCCGTTATCATCAATATTTCTTTTCCAACTCCTTCCCATAGGATTAGTGTATTTTGTAAGCTTATTAAAATTTCCATATTCAAAGTAGGAAGTAAATCCATTGCCATCAGTTCTTTCTAAAACATTACCGTTATCTAAATTGTAGACCCAGTTGATGGTGTTTCCGTTAATATCCGTATATTCTGTTATAAGATCCTCCATTTCAACTCTTTTAAAATCCATATTTTTATCATCAGTACTTATGTTGAAGAGGCCGTCTCTCTTGTCAAAACTGTATTTCCATACTTGACCACTTTTATCTGTTATAAATTTAACTCTTTCATTTTTTGAAAAAGATGCTGTTCCATCAGGACTTGTAAAACTAATGACATGCTCGCCTGTTATATCATATTGGATTCTAAAATCATCACCCTTTGCCGTTTTTATGCTATTTAAACGGTTCAAATTTGTATAACCAAAAACTATTTGGTTATTGTCAGGAAAAGTGATTTCACTGATATTCCATAAAGCTATTTCATCATATGAAATATGGGTATAGTACCCCGCAGGATTTCTGATCTTTGAGACTCTAAGCTTTTCATCATATTCGATTTTAATACTTCTTCCTGAGCTGTCTTGTATTTCAGTACATCGATTATGATAAAAATCATTTTCAGTAGGCCCCTTTGGTAATTTATATAAATAAGTAATAGTATTGCCATTTCTATCTTTAATTTTTGCTAATCTATAAAAACCTAAGGCAAGAGGAACACTTTCAAAATAATATTTCAGTCCGTTTTTATGTTTCCAGATAAAATAATACTTTCCTGTATTAGGATCATACACTAATTCACCTGTTGAATAATTTACCTCTGATTTTCTTTTTGATAAAGACTCATAAATATATTCTCCTGGAGCGATCTCTACAAGTTTAAATGGATTTTTACCTGCTCTTGTATCAGTTACAACAGCCATCCCAAAACTCTTAACACAAAATGCCTCAAAATCAAAAAACCATCTCTTAATTCCTGAATTAGCACTGTTAAAATTAAGAGCAACTCCAAGCCCTATATCATTTCCACCATTATAATTAAGCTTTGGAACAATGTTTATTAAATGACTGAAATTCATAGATGCAGGAATAAATGTAAAATCAGTACCACACCTGTTCTCAGTTCTAAGGTCATCATTTGTATCCCTTAAATAAAGATCTGTTTCTTTCGGATCAGCAAACGGCATAGGAAGACCATACTGAGATACACGTCCTCCGTTTGTTTTAAGATGGTAACAGGCATATAATTCTTTATAATTACAGCTACATAAAACTATAATACTCAAAATTAAAATTAGTATTCTTTTATAATTTTTCATTTTTTCTCTCCAACCTGTTTTTTTCTATATTTAATATTATTTTTTCTAATTCAAGCGCATCATAATAAGAATCCGTATTCTGATATTTTGAAGTTATTTCTGAAATATATTGTTTCGCATTTTCAGTATCCCATTTATCAAGATAAAGATTTGCCATAGCAAGTAAAGCCTTGTGCCTTGAAAAAGGGTCATCAAGAACTTTTATAAAATGTTTCTTTGCATTTTTATGATCCCGCTCACCAATATAATAGTCACCCAAAGAAAGATGAGCTTCAACACAAAGACCTTTTTCTTCATCCACTTTTTCAAGATATTCTTCGGCCTCGTCATATTTTTCCTGTAAAACCAGACTTTTCATTACACCTTCAGCATTATTTGCTTTTTTAAAAAGCTCTTCTGCTCTTTCAAAATCATGAAGAGCTATTATCATTCCACCCAACTTTTCATTATTACCTTCATCTTCAAAAGATTCCATTGCCTTAAAATATTCACCTGTCCTAAAATAAAGATTACCTAAATATTCTTTATGATTTGCTTTTTTAAAACATTCTTCTGCTTTTTTGAAATCACTAAAACGCATATGATAAAGCCCAAGCCCTGCTTCATCATTAGAACTAATAAAAAGATCATGAGCAAGTTCCAGATTATCGTTTCCTAAAAGGTAAAGATTGCCAAGTCTTGAATCATCACGGGATGATCTAAAATACCATTCTGCCTGTTCATAATTACCTGTCTTATAAAAAACATCCCCAATACCTGTCATGTTATCTGCTCTTCTAAAATTACTAATAGCAAGCTCATAACTTTCCATATTAAGGTGCGTGTAACCAAGACCTGTAAAATTTCCTACCTTATTAAAATGTTCGATAGCTTTCTCATAATCATGCAGCCCCAAAAAAGCATATCCTAAACCTGAATCATCACCTATGCGGCTAAACATATATTTTGCAGTTAAAAAATCTCTTTTTCCCAGATAAGCATATCCAATCCCTTTCATATCACCAGATTTCTTAAAATTTTCAATAGCCTTATCCCAATTCCTTTTAGAAAGATAAACATAACCTATTCCTGAAAAGTTCTGTATGCTTTCAAAAAGCTTTAATGCTTTATCAAATTCTCTTTTTTTAAGAAATGTATAAGCAAGTCCTTTTTTATCATCAAGATCTTTAAAATTTTTCTCAGCACTATCATAGTCCTTCAAAGCATATAATGATTTTGCAACTCCACTTTTGTTGTTGCATAAAGAATAAGAATAAAGAGCTTCATCATACTGTTTTTCATCAATATAACGCTTACCCATCACCCCAAAAGCCAATTTAATACCTATAACAGACACAATAAATATGATTATTATGTAAATTACTGTCAATTTTATATTTTTTAATATATTCATTCCTAGTCCTATATATGCAGCATTAAAAGGATTATTTAATATTGATATGAAGGTTTTAATAGTATACAACATTAAAGGTATAATGTCAATTTATTATACAGTATATTTTTGTTCTTTGTAATTATGTGTCAAGTACTTAATATACCATAACTCACGTTACTATATATATATCAGACACATCTGAGTGGATCAAAAATAAGACAATAAGGATAAATAAGAGAATCAGGCATGCTAGAGGGAATATTGTTATATAACTGATTATTTTGTTATTCCAGGAAAGTCTATATATTAAATAGCTTATGATCAAGGATACTGCTACAGGAAGAAGCCACAAATTTAAAGTCATAAAAAACACAATAAGTAAAACTGAACCAAACAAAACTTCAAAAAGAAATATGCTTTTTTGCTCTGCAGCATATCCTTTAATAATTCCTTCATTGTTCAGTGTATTTTTATCACCAGTTGCAATAAAGATCGTTCTCTTAGAAAGCAGGCCGCCCCAAAAACCTACAAAAGTCATGAATATTAGTCCGGATGAAACAGTATAAGAGTTTTTTATGTACCTTAGTAATTTAATAGGTTTAGATCTAAGCTCAAGAACCACAGGTATATATTGCGCAAAAACAGAAAGTAAAATAATAATAAAAAAGTCCCAAAACCAGAAACCACTAAACCTTTCAAGCATACCGTAATATTCATATATAAGAAATTTATCCTCAAAAAACGGCACTGACAATGATAAAACATCTTTACTAGCGAAAAAAACAGGTAAAACAAAAGCTCCTAAAAGAAGAAAGATAAAAAAAGGTACCGATAAAAATAAACTGCCATTAAGCATTAAAATATCTAACTTTTCAAACCATGTTATGCTTTTTGTTTTTATTATATCGAATAAATATATTTTTAAAAACTCAACAGTACCCCTTACCCATTTTTCAAATCTTTTTCTATAGCTTAAATAATCGGCAGGGGTATCTTCTAAACAAATCACATTTTCATCATAAATGCCATAATATCCTTTTTTTCTAAAAAGAAACGAAAGAGCAATATCTTCACTAACAATTTCAGGAAACCCGCCTACTTCTTCCAGCATAGACCTTCTAATTATACCACCATGACCGTAAAACATAACGAAACCGTATTTATTCCTTGCAGGTACCATATACTTCCAGTGAATATCATTTACAAGGGAAAGATCCCCTGCAAAAAGTGTTTTTTGTTGAGGATTGCTTAAGTTAACGCTTTGAACAAAAGCAAGCTTTTCATTATTATAGAAATGATCAATAAGATCTTTGATAAAATCAGATGGAATTATCTCATCTGCATCAACAACCGCAATAAATTCATATTCAGAAGGTATCTGTTTAAGTCCATAATTCAGATTTCCTGCCTTAAATCCGTGTTGTTCTTTTCGTCTTAAAACTGTTAGATTACTTTTTTCTTCAGTAATATTATCTATTTCTTCTTTATATTCCTTATCTGTGCTGTCATCAAGAATATAAACATGGAAGTTTTTATAGTTTTGATTAAGACATGATTCAATAGCAGTTTTCTGAAAATCGTTTTTAGTTACATAACATATTGCTACTTTTGGAGGTGTTTTAAATTTATTTATTTCATATTCAACTTTACTAACTTTTTTTAAAGAAAAAACAATTAAAAAAAGATAATGGATACCAAATATCCAAAAGAGGTTTAACAGAATAAAAAATAATATTAAAAACAATTTTGCTGTTAAAGCTTCATTTCCTATTAAAAGAGCCAACATGCGAGGATTTAAATATACAAAAAGAGCAAAAACAGTTGCAATAAACAGCTTATACATTAATGAACTTTTTTGATCTTGAATGGACATCATTTATTAGATTTCCAGATTAAGTATCTATCATCTTTTTAATATTCTTTTATTATTAAAGATTTTGTATCTTATTATCAAGTCCCTAGACCAAGCAAATATTGATCAAATGCCTTCTGAGAAATAAGCTTGCAATCTTTTAATCTTTTTAAAGCAACTTCAAAATCTCTATTATCATCAAAAGCTTCAATAAGTTTTTCCTGTTTTTCCATAACTATCCTACAAGTATTTTTTATTATTTTATTAATATTATATACATAATACACTACTTGATCTTTTTTCTTATAGAGAAATTAGGAACTCGTTTTGAACTTATAAACCAGCTAATTTGTTAACGGAAAGCCTGTTTTGGGTTTCATCGTTTGTATTTCGCATGCGGGAGTGCTCATTAAACCTGCTAACGCACCAACCAAACGGAATCATCCCATTATTTTATTTAGGAGTGCGTCGTTTATATCAAAGTTGGCGTATACATTTTGCACATCATCATTGTCCTGAAGCATTTCAACAAGAGAGAGTACTTTTGTTGCGGTCTTTTCATCTTCGATCGCAACAGTAGTCGTAGGTATCTTTGTTATCTCTGCATGATTAAAAACAAGTGATTTGGCATCACATTCTTTCTTAACATTTTCAAAGTCTTTAGGATCAGTAAAAACCTCTATGATTTCTCCCTCATCCTTTAGATCTTCTGCTCCTGCCTCTGTTGCAACTTCAAAAAGAAGGTCTTCATCAACCTTTTCTTTATCAAATGCCAAAAAACCTTTTGTCTCAAAAAGATATGAGACAGCACCGCTTGATGCAAGGTTTCCGGATTTTTTTGTAAAAATATTTCTTATTTCTGCTACTGTGCGGTTTTTATTATCTGTTGCAGAGTCTATGAGTATCGCAACTCCGCCGGGTCCGTATCCTTCATAAATAATTTCTTCATATACTACGCCCGGAAGCTCACCGGTACCTTTTTGAATAGCTCTTTTAACATTATCTGAAGGCATATTACAGCTTTTAGCATTCTGTATTGCTGTACGAAGACGCGGATTGGCATCTGGATCTCCGCCGCCCTGCTTTGCCGCAACAGTTATCTCTTTAGCTATTTTGGTAAAGATCTTACCGCGTTTTGCATCTGCCGCACCTTTTTTATGCTTAATACTGGACCATTTAGAATGACCTGACATATTTTATACCCCTATTTCAAGCTTCTTTTTCCTGTTTTCTTAACTTTGAAATATCATCTGCCAGCTTCTGAGGCACTTTTTCATAATGATCAAATTCCATTTCAAATGTACCCCTTCCGCCTGTAATAGAACGAAGTTCTTTCGGAAACTTATACATCTCTGCAATAGGTACATTTGCCTTTATTTCCTGAAAATTACCTTTAGGAAGCATACCAAGAATACGCCCTCTATTACTGTTAAGGTCTCCTGTTACATCGCCCATGCAGTCAGCAGGGACATTTATAGTAACACTCATGATGGGTTCGAGTAATATAGGCTTAGCGCTTTCCATTGCTTCTTTAAAAGCTTTTGAACCGGCTATTTTAAAAGCCATTTCCGATGAATCCACCGGATGGTAAGAACCGTCATAAACTGTTGTTTGAATATCAACTACAGGATAATTACCTATAACACCTTCTGCCATAGCACCTACTACTCCTTTTTCAACTGCAGGAATAAAGTTTCTTGGAATAACTCCGCCGACTACTTCATCAACAAACTCAAAGCCTTCACCTCTTTGCTTTGGAGCAACACGTAAATATACTTCACCGTACTGACCACGTCCACCTGATTGTTTTTTATATTTAATATGGCCTTCTGAAGCCTTTGTTATAGATTCTTTATATGGAACCTTTGGAAGCTGTGTTTTGACATCTACTTTAAACCTGTCCTTTAATTTACCCACGATAATATCTAAATGAACATCTCCAAGACCGCCAAGAACAAGTTCTTTTGTTTCCTTGTTCCTTTTCATGGTTATAGTATTATCCTCAGCAGCTATCTTATGAAGCCCGCTGCTTATCTTATCTTCATCACCTTTAGATACCGTTTCAACTGCCACAAATGTATTTGGCTTTGGAAAAACTATTTTAGGATAAGTTATTTTGCTGGAATCAGAGCAAAGAGTATCACCTGAAGAGGTTATTTTAAGCTTGGTAAGAGCAATTATATCACCGGGCCCTGCCTCTTCAACACTTTTGGGCTTTTCTTTTCCCTGAAAAAGCAAAATATCACCTATCTTTTCTGACTCGCCCTTAATTGGATTATATACATGAGCATGTGCGGTAAGCTTTCCTGAATAAATTCTTACAAGATTCATCTGTCCCACATATACATCAGAAATAGATTTATATACAAAAGCACTAAATGGATCATCTGATGAAGGCTTTCTTTTTACTCCATCCTCTCCCTCAACTTCACCTCTTTTTTCAGGACTAGGCATATAACGGTTAACAAGATCAAGTAGTTCATCAATACCTATCTCTTTTTCGGCTGAACCGCAAAGTATAGGTATGACATTTAAATTGTTTACCGCTGTTCCAAGAACGCTTAATATTTCTTCTCTTTCAAGCGTACCCTGATCAAGATACTTTTCTATTAAGTTGTCATCTGTCTCTGCAACAAGCTCCGTTATTTTCTGTTTGAGAGCTGCAAACTTTTCTTTAAAAGAATCAGGTACTTTTGATTCAGCAGCTTCTTCAAGAACATTTATAACTCCCTTAAAGCCCGGACCTTCCTCAATAGGTATCTGAAAAGGAATACATTTATCTCCAAAAATATCTTTTAATTCCTCTACTACTTTAAAAAAATCAACATTTTCTTTATCAAGTTTATTAATAAATATCATTCTGGGTATATTAAACTGCTCACAAACATTCCAGCCTTTTGTTGTTCCTACTTCCACTCCGGATGTTCCGTCTACTACAAGAATAGCACTGTCAGCAATACGAAGGCTTGAATGTACTTCTCCCACAAAATCTATATAACCTGGGTTATCAGACATGAATAAGCTTTTTTTATCCCAAATGCAGTGAAAAGGTTTGGTATATATAGTGATCTTGTGGTCCCTTTCTTCTTTGGTATAATCAGCATAAGATGTGCCTTCAGAAACCTTACCCAAACGGTCAGAAACTTTTGCATCATGTAAAATAGCATCTATAATAGATGTTTTCCCAGATGAGCTATGACCAATAAATGCTACATTTCTTACTTCACTGACCTTAATATCCTTCATTCTCCACTCCCTCTCTATACAAGTTTGATTAAACATATATAAAACTATAAAATGAAAAAAAGAACAGACAAAATCGAGTTTTTGATTTTACATAATTACGTTTAATTAAACAAGTAAAATTGTTTATAGATTTTAAATAAATATAATAAGTAATTATATCTTTAAATTTTATCTATATATATAATAAATAAATCATGATAAATATAATAGTTTACATAAAGCTTTTTATAACATTTTTATTGTTTTTCCTTGTATTGAGGCTTCTTAAGATAATTGCCATGACAAAGCGTTTTTCTTTTTTATTAAGATTTTTACTTATATTTATAATATTCTTTGGTTCCATAAAACTGCTTGTAATGGTAATAGAAAGGACCTCACCTTATATTCCGACACGCATTATATCTGTAACACCAAAGGATTTTTCACTTAACTGGGAAAACTGCTATTTTAATCCAAATGATGATAAATCGCTTTCATTAAACGGATGGTTCATTAATTCGAGTACAGAAAAAAACAAAGGCACAGTCCTTTATTGTCATGGAAATGCCGGTAACATGGAAAACAGAATATCGACAGCGTATTTTTTATCTTACGCAGGTTACGATGTTTTTCTTTTTGATTACCGCGGATACGGGAAAAGTACAGGCACTCCCTCTGAGAAAGGTTTTTATGCTGATGCCCTTTCAGCTTATAACTATTTAACTGAAATTAAGAACATACCCCATCAAGATATAATCTTTATGGGAAGGTCCATAGGGTGCTCTGTTGCATCTCACCTAGCGGTTAAAAAACAACCAAAAGCACTTGTTCTTATTTCTCCTTTTACAAGTGCGCCTGATATGGCAAGACTCACCATTATTTTTTATCCTCTTTCTTTTTTTATGTCAATATCCTATGACAACACAAAAAATATTCCCCAAATAAAATGCCCTCTGGTTGTCGTTCATTCTGTAAATGATGAAATGATACCGTATAGAATGGGAAGATCATTATTTGAGATGGCTATAACAGAGAAAAAATTAATAGAACTTACACAAGGCCATAATGATGATTATTTTGAACGTTCTAAATTTGTAAAGGAACTGACTGATTTTCTGGAAAATTTAAAATGAAAAATAAAAGAGCACTCCGTGCGATGATAATAGTAATTGGACGCAGATAAACGCAGATCTACAGGATAAAAATAATTAAAACAAGAAGTGCCTAAAGTTAAGGAGCTTCCTTCGGTAGCGGATGATTATAAATCCACCACATAAGAGCACGGATACACACGGAAAATATGAAAAAAAACGCACGTAGGGTCAGCTCTGTATATAAACCGTGAAAAAGATAGAATGTATGTAGGGATACAGCGTGCCCCTGTCCGTGTAAATGAAAAATAAATAGTGCCTTCGACGATATTATTATTTAGCCACGGAAACAATATTTCTGTGTTTTTTTCTGAGGTTGCTTCGCAGAGTTTATCCTGAGCAGAGTCGAAGAACAATGATGACATCTTACATTTTTGTGTTTTATTTCTTTTGAATTTGCTTTGTTCTAACTATCACCTAGAACCTATTGCCTATCACCTTTTTTTATACTAGCTCTTTTATTTTTTCAAGCATTTCTGATAGAGCATTGACATTATTTTTAAGAGCATATTTAATTATAGTATCAATTGATTTCAAGACACCGATAAAATCATCTTTTTTGCTGACCACTTTTAATATTTTTTCCTCATCCGTCTCTTCTATTCTTTCATTTTCAGATATAAGCTTCTCTCTTATTTTTTCTCCGGGACGCATGCCGCTATAACTAATAAATATGTCTTCATCTACTACAAGCCCTGTTAGTATAATAAGATTCTTTGCAAGCTCTTCAATAGAAATTTCTTCTCCCATATCAAGGACAAATATTTCTCCGCCAATAGACAAAGACCCTGCCTGAATAACAAGCTGTGCGGCTTCCTTTACTGACATAAAAAAGCGCATGGTCTCTCTATTGGTAACTGTTACAGGCCCGCCTTGCTTTATCTGCATTTTAAAAAGAGGCACAACGCTTCCCCTGCTTCCTATCACATTTCCAAACCTTACAGCACTGAAAGTTGTCTTCTTTTTTCTGTTAAGCTCCAAAATAAATATTTCTGCGATCCTTTTTGTAAGACCCATTACATTGTGAGGTTCTACTGCCTTATCAGAAGAAATAAGTATGAACTTATCTGTTTTATGTTTTACAGATGCATCAGCAATTATCTTTGTTCCTAAAATATTATTTTTAACAGCTTCTTCAGGATAATCCTCCATTAATGGCACATGCTTGTGTGCAGCTGAATGAAAGACTATATCAGGAGCATATTTTTTAAAGATCACATTTATTTTTTTCTTATCAGTTATATCTGCAATAACCGGATATATTTTAGAAGAATAAAGCTTATCCCGCTTTAATTCCTGAGATATTAAATAAATACTGTTCTCTCCGTGTCCGATCAGAATAATTTTTTTCGCATCATATCTAAGTACCTGACGGCAGATCTCGCTTCCAATAGAGCCACCTGCACCTGTTATCATCACAACTTTATCTTTGATATATTCAAAGCTTTCTTTTAAGGCAATGGTTTCTCTGCCAAGGAGATCGTCTTCATTAACATCACGTATCTGGGAATACTTTGCATCTCCTTCGATAATATCAAGAATACCAGGTACTATTCGAAACCTTATATTTCCTGCATGGCAAAAAGAAATGATCCTTCTTATCTGGCGTCCTGTTGCAGAGGGAATAGCGATTAAAACTTCATTTATATCAAATTCTATAATTTTTTCTGGGATATCTTCAATAGTTCCTATGACAGGAACGTTTTCTATAAAGCATCCTACTTTTTCAGGATTATCATCTACAAAAGCAACCGGCAAAAGAACGCTTCTAGGGTGATTTACAAGCTCTCTTACTATAAGTTCTCCAGCCTCTCCCGCACCTATTATAAGAACTCTGCTTTTTTTCATCTTGTGCCTTTTTTTTATTAAGTACTGTTTATTATATACGCTGAAATGATTTTTTAAAAGTTAAAAGCCTTTTGATATATTTTCAGAAAGGAACTGCGCCCACGAATGTTGCTTTTGGCTTAGTAATCTATTTTTATCAATAAGGATAATTCCTGAACCAAACCTGTGTTCCTGCAACTACAGGATCGCGTTTTTCTTCACCGGGATTCTGCCATTTAACACCATATTGAGATGCAATACGAAACTGAATGTATTCAACATCATTAAGATTTGCAATGGAAGCAAGGCCTGACCCGTTAAAGAAATAAATATCTTCAATATCCCCGTCACCATCCATATCCCATTCTGTTACAAGTAAAAGACCGAGTGATACCTCATCATCTTTTACTGTTAGATCTGCAACGACCTCGCCTGCTGCAGTATTCCTAAAAGAAGAAACTGTTGCATTCGGAACTACTCTACGCATCAGCACTACCTTTGTGTCATCCATGAGATCAGGATCAGGTGGATTAACATCAGCAAGATAATATATAATATAGTCATAGTCTGTTCCGCCTGTTATAGGCTCTCTGTTAACATCTAACGGGAGTAGATATAATACCATAGTATAATCATTTGTAGTAAATTGCGCCGTTGGATAGTCAGGACATATTGTCGTCACACCGCATGCACCTGCAATATCTTTTTTCATCTGTTCCATTGCAAGACGTACTTTTTTTATCGATCCTGATCTTGATGTTAATAATGCTATTTCTCTTTGGGAACTCATTGAAAATGAAAATAGAGCAATGCTTACTAATACAACTATTGCAAGAGCTACCATCAACTCTGCTAATGTATGACCTCTTGATCTTTTTCTAAATATTTTTATTTTTTTCATTTTCTTTTATTGAATATATCCCACTACCAATTTCTATAATTTCAAAATCTCCTAAATTATCATGCGTTTTTTGAGAATCTTTATAAAAATTGTCATTTACATCTTCTTTCTCATCAAACTGCTCTATTTCCAGAATACTGTCAACCATACTTTCATTAATGGGGTCAGCATTTCTATCAAGTGGCTTTAGTTCATAGACTCCATCGCCTACTTCTATTATTTCAAATTTTGGTTTTTTCTGCTGAGTACTTACACTATCCTTTTCAACATGTACAACAGAATCCTGTGTTAAATCCAAATTTTTATCCGTAATGACTTCCTGATTAGATATATCAGTTAAACTGTCTTGTGTATCAATATCCGTAATGATTTCCTGATTGGATATATCAGTTATACTGTCCTGTTTATCCACATCTGTAATGATTTCCTTATTAGATATGTCGGTTATACTATCGGAACTTAAGGAATCCGTTTTTACTATTAAATCCAGTGGTGGGTAACACAAACTATCCGTTGGCATCTTTTTTACTTTTCCAAATGTATATCCTACTGAAATTTCATGTATTGTATTAAAGATATTTGAATAGTTGCCAATACCTAGCTCCGCTGCATAAAAAACTTTTATTTCATCAAATAATAATCCGGCAGAAAGTACCAGACCCGGGCGGTTACGGTAGCCTATACCAATCATGAAATTTTGCTTTATTTCAGCAGTTAGGTTTATATCGTAAACTAAAGGCGTAGATGGTTTATAAAATAGTAAAACACCCGCTTGCAATACAAGCTGGTTGTCAAGTGTATAAAAGTTATAAGAAAGTGATGAAGAAAAATTAGGTTTGAATACTTTCCCCGTACCAAATAAACGAGGAGCTGAAAGTTCAAAGGACAAATTATCCCATTGATATACAATTCCTACAGTACTTTCAAATGTAGTTCCTAAAAAATATTTCGAGGCTATTTCTACTATTGCCGAAGGATCACTGGCCACTATTTTTGAATTATCTAACTGGCTATTGCTTATCCCACCTGAAATTCCAAATCGTAGATATTGATTATTATTCAGCTTCACAAAATAGGAATAATCAACAAGACCAGTAAAAAAACCGAATAGACCTTCTGTATGATTTTCTAACCTTACACCAAGTCCCATGTTATTGAAAACCGGCATATTATAGGCAAACATCATTTGTGTTGGACTCCCCTGAATACTGTTCGAAGCATTTCTGTAATCTAGAAATAGTGATTTATAACCATCAGCACCAGCATAGGCAGAATTTAAAGTGTATTTAAAATAAGGATATAAATTTCCCTGATAAACAGTTTGAGCTACGCTAAACTGCTTAGTTACAATTAAAAAAATAATTATAATGAAATATTTATATAATAGTTTCAGTTGAAAACCTTTCCTCATGCTTGTCTAAAAACCATAATTCAGAGAGAATTTTTAAAAATCACCCCTAATTCCTTATTAAATTAATGAATCCCGAATATTTATTCCTATTTATAGTACTTATCAACGTATAATAATAAGTTCCTATTGGTAAATTTTTGTTATTATATGTTCCTGCCCAATTATTCTGATAATTTATTGTTTTATATACCACCTGACCAGTTGCTGTTCTAATGGTTAATTCATAATCTGCATAATTCTGAATATCCTCAATAATCCAAAATTTATTACGGATGTCATTAGGTGTAATAATATTATTTGCTGCTAACTTTTCGTCAAGTTCAACAATTGTAATAGTAATTATAGCTTGCGCCGATAGAACATTAGGATTATCATCTGTAACTTCAACAGTTAACAGATATTCTGTTTGTTTTTCGTAATCTAAGATATTGGACGTACTTAAACTAATTTCACCATTATCCTTATTAATATTAAATGCATCATCTGTATTTCCTGAAAGAATATCAAAACTTATATTATCATTATCTTCATCTGTTGCAATTACCGTTCCAATAAAGATTCCGGCCTCACTGTCCTCATTTATGCTAAATTGTTGATTTTGAATTATTGGAGCCTGGTTAGCCAAAACATAAGTTATGGAAAATAAGTTTGAGGCCATATTTCCGTTATTTGCATTATCTGTTGCAATATCAGCATTGATTGACATTTCAATAATACCCTGATTAACAGGATTTAAATTTGCTGTCCATTTCTGTCCCAAATTTACCTCTATAAATGCTGAAATATTTGTATTTGTTAGGTTGATATCATCTAAAGAAAAGCCCTGAACAGGTTCTGAAAATTCTATTGTTACCGGAATATCAGTTAAGTCTGTACTACCTGATTCTATAGAACTGATTAAAACCGTAGGCCTTGTTCCGTCATAAGTTACCGTATTATCCGTATTTGTCGAAGCAATATTATCATTTCCAGCTAAATCAGTACAAACGGATTCGGTTATGTTAACAATTACCGTTCCATCTCCAGTCATTCCACTTACTTCAATATTATAGATTGCACCACTTCCTGTCACTACAACCGTCGTTGCACCTGAAGTTCCACTGATACTTACATCCAAATTGATAAAATCCTCAACATCTTCACTAAAAGTAGCCGTAAAATTAATCGGGCTGTTGCTTGTCGGGTCGGTTTGACCACTGGCCTGGTTGATTTCTACAATTGGTCTTGATTCGTCATAAGTTACGGTATTATCTGTATTGATTGAAGACAAATTTTTTTTTCCTAAAATATCCGTACATACACCACTTGCAATATCCACTATTACAGTTCCATCTCCAGTCATTCCGCTTACAGCGATATTGTACACACTTCCACTACCTGTTACAA
>JAGLFH010000072.1 GCA_023144635.1 Candidatus Auribacterota bacterium
ATTTTGTGTATAATTTTGAGTATGATCTTACCCACATAAACAAACAGGGTGGATCTAATTGCTCTTTCTCATACGACGCTAATGGCAGAAGAATCGGAAGATCGATTGCAGGCGGTGAAACAGTTAAGTATGTCTATGACGGATTAAATATAGTAGCTGATCTTAACAGTAATAATAGCATAAAGAACATATATAACACCGAACTTCAGTTAGACCAAATGCTATCTTGCAAGATAGACGGAGTAAAAG
The DNA here is from genome assembly GCA_023144635.1 of Candidatus Auribacterota bacterium. Lineage (GTDB taxonomy): Bacteria > Auribacterota > JAFGBW01 > JAFGBW01 > JAFGJP01 > JAGLFH01. Next base: position 250 of record JAGLFH010000072.1, read on the forward strand.
AATACTATCACACCGATCATCTAGGCTCTATTCGCAAGATGACAGACGGCAGTAGAGCACTAAAAGCATCTTACACCTACGAAGCTTTCGGAAAGAAAAAGACTTCTCCATCAAACGATAAGAACAGATATGCATTCTCTGGCCGCGAAGATGAAGCCGAATTTGGCCTCATGTACTACAGAGCAAGATACTATGACCCAGACACTGGCCGTTTCATTAGTCCAGACCCATTCACAAGAGGCCCAGACGACCCAAGGATTAGTTATAGGAATAATTGGTACTCTGCGATACATGGAGAAGCTACGCTCTACGGTGAATGGTTGAATCCACACTCATTCAACCGTTATTTATATTGTAACAATAATCCGGTTGGAAATGTTGATCCGTTGGGGTTATCAATGACTGCAAGAGTGGCTGGATCTTTAGCATGGCTTCCTTTTGTAGATTCTCCTTTTTTACCTTTTGCAGATATAGCTTATGGTGTCATTGTTGGTGTTACTGCTGTTTGTGAATATGGACCGTTGTTTATGACAATTGCTGATAAAATTCCTGGCGCTGTTGAAGAAGGTAAATATCTTGCAGAAAAATATAAAAATAACAATAAACCCGATCTTAAAAAAAGGCAAAAAATTAAAGATAAAGTTAATAAATCTAAAACAAAAGAACAAGCTAAACCAGCTGATAAACCTGACGGTAATTTGCCAAAGGATAAACCTTGGGAAGATCCAACAAATCCAGATAACGACAAATATATTAAACCTTTGGGTAGAGCTATAAAAAAAGTATTGGAGCACGTTGATAACAATAAATAGAGATTTTTAAAATATGTATAATAGAATAACAAGCTTAAAAAATTTAATTAAAGAAGATGCAAAAAAAGCTTCGATAGAGATTGATAAGAGTAGAGATTATTTATCAAAGCAAGCGTTAGCAGAAATACTCTTTTTACTTGGATCTCGCTTTGCTGATGATGGCAATTATGATGAATCATTTGTGTCTCTTCGAGAAGCAGAAAAAATTACAAAAGACAATGAGTTGCTTTGTGATATATTTTTATGTTATGTAGATAATTATATTTTTCTAGATAAATATGAAGAGGCTGAATCGTTTTTGAATAAATGCTTAGAATTAACAAAAGACAATTTAAAATTGGGTGATGTCTATTTTAATATGGGGTTGATATATGAGTTGAAAAGTGAATGGAACAAAAGTATTTATCCTTTTGAAAAAAGTATAAAATATTTTGAAAAAGTTGATGGAATTGATTCTTTTAAAATTGAAACTAGTAAATATTACTTGGGTTTTATTTCTTTAAGAAGATTAAAACAAGTATACAATGGTTTGGAAATCTTGAAGGAATTGATTTCTGGCAGAGATGTTACTAATTATACAAAACATAACTCTTTAGTCGAAATAGGACATTATTATTTTGAAAATAAGGATTATGAAAATGCTCTTGTCTATTATAGTAGGTCATTAGAATATATTGATGAAAGTTTTGATGGTAGAGTGTATTTCTATATGGGAGATAGTCATAGAGTTTTGAAGGATAAAGTTAATGCAATAAGATATTATGAGAAATATTTAGAATATGACCCAGACGATAAAAATACTTTAGAAAGTTTGAAAAATTTAAGAGAATAATAAGTTTAATAATTTATTCATTCTAGTTTTCTTTCTTTTTAATTCCTCCCGATGATATAATCTTTATAGTTCTTTGAAAGTATCTGTCGGGAAAACCGCTTATCAGGGCGGATGGCAACCGGATTAACTGTAACAATAATCCGGTTAATAATGTTGATCCACTTGGTCTTAAATACAAACCTGTTGGAACAAAGAAGTTTAGAAAAAAGGGGTCACGTCTCTAGTTAGATAGTTTTATCTTGCAATAAAAAACCTTCCTTAAGCTCTTTGAAATCAAATTAGAGTAAATAGGTTCAAATCTTTATTCTTGACAATAAAAAATAGTATTAGGGGTAAAGTGAGGGTGATTAGGGACAGTGTTTTAAGTAATGAAGTTATTTTTCCATTCTAACTGTCTAAAAAAATCGTGTTTTCTTTCCAAGTATTCTCTATATTATTAGAATTGAAACAACTAAACTATTACCTGTGACTACTTCACCCAATCCTCAATAATAATTTTCTTTTCTGAAAGTTTTACAACAACCTTTTGTTTCTTGCGCCACCCTAATACTTTAATATATTCTCTTGGAATGTTGATGTAATAAGTATAGTTACCTGTTTTTGTGATTTTACGGATAGCTTCGTTATATTTTGCCATTATTGCCTCTCTTTTATATTATACTACGTAGCATGCTACGTAGTATAATATTTTTTTTCATCAATCAAAACTTAATGGCGTTACCAGCCCTTTATCAAGCATTTCCTGATTTAAGAAATATCCTTTTTCCATAACTACTTGAGGGTCATCTTCGTTTGGCAAGTAATAAATATCTGTTAAATATCGACCAAATTTACCTTTCCAATAGCTTTTTATTATTACAAAAGGTAAACCTTTTAAAACAGCTTTTACATATTCAAAAGCATTTTTACCTTCTTTTGTTCCAAGAGCTTCAGCTTCTATTCCCATAAATCTTAAATTTTGTCTTGTCCATGTATTGAATCCAAGATCAATTTGAAACCAGATCGTGTCACCATCAATTATTTTGTCTATGTGAGCAATATAAGCATACATATATTGTTTTTTAACGTTTGACGGTTTGTATGAATATGTTTCTTTAGATTTAATTGATTCAGCAAATATGCTTTTTCCGCCAAAGGCAGACCCGCCTGATGATGAAGCGGGAAATCTAGAAAAGTCCGTTTCACGAAAGATGTTAAACCCACAATCGATCAAGTAATTTTTGGAAAACCGTGTTTTGAACATTTGATAATGATAAAGTTTTCCACGTGTGGTTTTAAGTTTTGTAGACCCTTTAATTTGAGCTTTTTTTTCACTGGGTGGAAACCATGTTCTGAAATCTTTAACTAGTACCGCAAGATTACGATTGGAAAGTTTATCGGTGGAAACTTTTTGCTCAAGTTCTTTTCTTAATTTATTATCTTTTACGTATGCAAGAAGTCTGTAATGAGACCATTTCAAAGTGTTGGATGTTTTTAATACAGGGTAAGTTTTGTAAAAAGCAGTCATTTGATATAGAAGTGTTTCTGTAATATTTAAATCTGTAGATAAATTCTTATATATTTGTTTTCCGAAATCAG
>JAGLFH010000073.1 GCA_023144635.1 Candidatus Auribacterota bacterium
CATTCATGCTTTGAAGCCTAACGTTGAATTCAGTGGCCCCGAAGGGCGGCGTAGCCGTGGCAAAAAGCGGCAGCTTTTTGACAGTCCACTGCAATGACTTGTTATATGGTTTCTTTTTTCTTTATAGACTCTATTTTAGAAATTATAAAATCTGCCATTTCATTATTTTGAGGCATATCACTCTTGTGCAATAGAATAGGAATAGAAAAGTTATCTTTTGTATAAAAGGTAATAAACTCTCTTTTGATAAATGCACGTATTACAGCAATAATTGATAAACCTATTGTTATGGAAAATAGAAAAAATGATAATGTATGAAAACTTTTAAGGATTAATGCAGAAGCAAAGCCAATAGCAAAAATTATTAAGGCAACAGTAAACCATTTTTGATCTCCAGCTTTGGCTTTATAATATGTTGGCTTAATGTCTGAATAAAGAAATTCATGATTGTATTCAGTAGTTAAGCTCTTGTATTCACAAATAATTTTATCTTCCAGAGCAGTAAGTTTGTATTTGCCTAAAAAATCTAGTGGATATTTTTGAGTAAGTTCCATTTTGTGCTCCTTTCTTTATTCCATATAACGTGAAATTCAGTGGCCCCGGAGGGCGGCGAAGCCGTGGCAAAAAGCGCTAGCTTTTTGACAGTCCACTGCAATGACTTGTTATGCTGTTAAGTCTTTAAATACACCAAAGGCAACTAACTGTAAAATTAACATTACGAATATAGCAACAAATGTTTTTAAATTATATTTTATTAATTCTCTGTTTTGATCGATTGAGCCTAGGCCTCTCTTTTTTCTGTATAAACCGACAAAAATAAAAATGAGAGGTAATAAAAGACAAAATATATTATTCAATAGCCAAATAATACCAATAGTATATAGATCGATCCAAATACCAAAGAAAGGAAAGATATCTGATGCTATAAAAAGAATTATAAACATTAGAAGATATAAACGAAATATATGATGTTTTCTCATTTTTATTTCAGCATAACGTTAGAGTTCAGTGGCCCCCGAAGGGGCGGCGAAGCCGTGGCAAAACGCGCAGCGTTTTGACAGTCCACTGCAACGATTTGTTATACATTTTCATGTATTATATTTTCCCCTATTAAATAGGCTCTTTTTAAATATTCTGGTTTATTTAAAACATCTCCTTTTTCCATAATACCGTCGAAAAAATGGAAATCTATAATTTTAACGCTCAGACAGCTTAAAAGACAATTGTAAAAGGCTATTAATATTTTGGCTTCTTCATTTACATCTTTTTGATTCATAGGGGTTACAATAACCGCTTTCTTTCTAGAAATTAGGGACTTATTTGAAGGATGATAATAAAAGAAAAGGCGATCAATGAATGTTTTCATTAAACCTGTAACTCCACCCCAATACAAAGGAGATGCGAAAATTAAAATGTCCGACTGCTGAATAGCATTACGGATTTCTGTCATGTCATCATCAATGGAGCAGGTACTCTTTTCTAAACATTGCATGCAACCTATGCAATTTGAAATCCTTTTATCTTTTAAGATTACCAATTGGGAATCTTGAACACCCTCAATAATTTTATTAACAAGGGTATCAGTATTTCCATTGGTTCGGGTAGATCCGTTTATAATAAGAATATTTCTATTTTTCATTATTTTTTATGTATAACGTTAGAGTTCAGCTGACCCCGAAGGGGCTTGAGCGAAGCGAAAGTTGCGGGCGCTTTTCCCGCAAGTCAGCTGCAGACATTATGCTAAATTAAAAGAGG
>JAGLFH010000074.1 GCA_023144635.1 Candidatus Auribacterota bacterium
AACACATTTTGTTCCTCCTAACGTTTGAGTTCAGTTGCCCCCGAAGGGGCGGCGAAGCCGTGTCAAAACGCACAGCGTTTTGACAGTCCACTGTAACGATTTGTTAGACGGAACTTCTATTTTTTATTATTTGGAAATATACCAATAATGTTTTTATATAGAAAGGCTTTTAAATTAAATTGATTTAGTAATTGAAATAAAGCCTCATTGGCACTAATATTTTCAAAATTGATATTTACCTGACGATTTCTAATTAATGTATCGACAATAAAATTCATTTTAGCTTCATCATTAAAAAAAACAAAAACTTCTAAAATATCAGTATTTGAAAATTTCTTATTAATAATCTGGTTGTAATTTATATCTTCTTTATTTAATGTCTTTACCTTGTCTAGAATATTCTCATCAGCTTTAGATAAAATATAGTGATTATTGTTCTCTTTTAATAAATCATAACCAGAATATTCTATAATGCTGAAAATAGCATCTTCTATATTTACATTGTAAAAGAAAGCTGAAATTCGTTTTCTTCCTTCTTCTTTTTCTACTTTTATTTCCATATTTGCTTTTTCAGAAAAAATAAGCATAAATTCTGATAGATCAAGCTGACGAAGTTGTAGTGTAACAGGGGTTTTTTCAAGATTAAGAGAAGTAACTTGTTCCTCTGCTGAAAAAGCATTTGTAAATAATGAAAACATTAAGAGAATTATAAAAGAAAATACTTTAGTCTTCTTGTTCAACATGATAGCTCTTCCTTTTTACGTCTAACGTAGAATTCAGTGGTGCGAAAATGGGGAGCCCATTAAGCTTTGCATTATCACTTACTTTGCTACCAAATTTAATTCAAAAACAACCGCGTGTTATTTTCGCATCCACTGGAATGGATGGTTAGAAAGTAATTTCTTATAAACGACCAGAAACATACTTATGGATAATACTTGATATGAGTGTTTGATAAGGAAGACCTTCTTCTATAGCCTTTTTTTGAATACCTTCAAGATCTTTCGATGATATTCTAATATTCAGACGTTTATCCTTTTTAAATGTTGCTTGAGCATACTTTTGATAACGTTTTCTTTGTATTTTAAGTTTTTTTACAGGTTTCCATTCATTTTTATCATATGATTCAAGTATTTCTTTTTCTTCACTATTCACTTTCTTCATGTTCAACTTCTCCTTTAAGATAATTTTTTGTAGCTTTTCGACTAGGTATAATAGTTTTCAAGAATATTTCCTTTTCATCCTCAACAAAAGGTACTAAATAGGCATATTCCTCAACTTGAATAACGAATATATTTTGATTTTTATATTTTTCTTTATTTGGATGCTCTAATATATCTAAAAGTTGCCCCTTTTCTATATAAAATACGATCTCTTCGAAAGATATGCCTCTTTCTTGTTTCAACTTCTCACTTTTTTCGTTATCCCAGTTAAAATGTTTCATATAGTATATATTAGCACATTGTGTGCCTTTTGTCAATACAATAAATCTTTCTAACGTTGAACTAAGCTGCCGCCGAGCGAAGCGAGGGAACAAAAACGCCGCGCGTTTTTGCGGTCAGGTGCAGCGAATGGTTAGGTAAAATATTATTCTTCGATACCTATAGAAAACATGCTTTCTAAATTATGCTTAGAGAAACTACGAAAAGCAATCATTGTTTCGCTATCCAAAATACCATCTATTTTGAGCATATGATTAGTTACGATGTCGGACATTTTATCATTGTCTTTTGTTCTTATTATTGCAACCAAATCAAATCGACCACTTACAGAGTATACTTCTGTTACTCCGTCCACATCAGAAAGCTGATTAGCAATATCATTTACTTTTTTTCTTTCTACTTTTAAAACTGTGATTACCGTAACCATTTTTATCCTCTCCTTTTTTTAATCTACCTAACGTTAGAGCTCACCTGCCGCCGAGCGAAGCGAGGGTACAAAAACGCCGCGGCGTTTTTGCGGTCAGGTGCAGCGACTGGTTATGTGTTTTATCTACGTGTTTTTGGTGAAACACTCGATAACAGTTTGCTTGACTTCTTTTAACCACTTTTTTCTTTGTTCCTCAGAGCTAACAACAATTATGCTGAACATTTTTCGCTTGAAGTTATTTACACCACACAAATCGAAAATGCAGTTTTTCCATATGGTTTCAAGTGGATCTCCAAAAACATTTTTTTCTCTTTCTGTTTCTGTATTTGATGTATTGAAAACAATGGCTGTTTTTGTTTTTAACAAGCCATTTGGGACTCCTTCCCCATCATCACCTTCTATAAATTCATAAGCCACGTCAGGACGAATAGTTCTGTCAACCCATCCAGTCAAAATTGCTGGAGGTTGCCCCCACCAGTTTGGATGAATGATAATAATCCCATCTGCTTCGCTAATTTCTACACAATGCTTCTTAATCTCTGGTGGTAAGGATGCATCTTTTGGAATTTCTTCAGATGGCAATATTGGGTCAAAGTTTTCTTCATATAAGTCATGGAAATACACCTCATGCCCATTTTGTTTCAATGTTTCAATAGTTGTAGCTGCTATGGCGTGATTAAAACTTTCTTTATTAGGGTGAGCAAGTATTACTGATATTCTCATCTTGATAGTATTTCCTTATTTATTACACATAACGTTAGAGTTCAGCTTGCCGCCTCGGCGAAGCCGAGGGAATAAAAACGCGTGCGTTTTTACGGTCAGCTGGAACGAGTTGTTAGGTGCTTTTGCTAAGTTTTATTTGATTTAAAGGCAAATGATAAACCTGTAATTACTGATAATGCAACAATATGAAAAATTGGAACAAAAATGAAAACTAGTGCACTTTGAGGGTAAAAATGAATCAAATTTGAATCAAAGTAAATGTATAAACTAAATAATGTAATAGCAGTGATTGATATTAAATTAAACAAAGCAATAGATTTAGGATGCTCTAGTTTAAGAGACAAAATAACTTGAAGAATATAAGGTAACAATGTCCATAAAATAAAAACAAAGCTGATAAGGCTTATTTTCTCATTTAATTGTGACAGTAGAATAGAAGTTGTAATTACTGCGCTTATAAGTGAAAGAGTAGTTATGAAATATTTATTTTTCATTCTTGTTACACCTAACGTCTGAGTTCAGCTGCCCCCGAAGGGGCGGCGAAGCCGTGACAAAACGCCGCGCGTTTTGGCAGTCAGCTGCAACGCCTAGTTAAAAAGTAGTTATTTGCTACTCTGTTTATTTTCCAAGATGTCATTAACAATCTCACACCTATAAGTTTCTAAAAACATTATAACTCCATAACAAAGTACAACTAATCCAAAAATAAAAGTACCAACAATACCAATTTTATAAATTATACTGTCTATATCGTGAATATCTCTTATTTTAAAAATTAAATAAAGACCAGTTATAAGGTTAATTAGATATCCGTATTTTTTGTATTTTGCTTTTTTCTTAATATTATTATCCATTAGTCTTTCCTTCTTTCTAACGTTAGAGTTCAGCTTGCCGCCGAGCGAAGCGAGGGAATAAAAACGCGTGCGTTTTTACGGTCAGCTGGAGACATTATGCTAAATTAAAAGAGG
>JAGLFH010000075.1 GCA_023144635.1 Candidatus Auribacterota bacterium
CAGTACTTACGCGTACATCCTTATACGGTCAAACGCCTTGCCCGTGCTGGAAAAATTCCCGGATTTAAAGTCGGTGAACAGTGGCGCTTTGACGTTCAGGAAATTGAAAATTGGAAGAAAAATAGAGGCAAAGTGGAAAAGGGAGAGAAAAATGTATGACAAAAAATGAACTGGAATTAATTCTCAAAGAAGGCGAAGGATTAACAGTTGAATTTAAGGAACAATATGCCTCAAGGATTAATAAAGATATTGTTGCTTTTTCGAATACAAAAGGCGGCATACTTCTGTTAGGTGTATCTGACGATGGGAAAATAGTAGGTGAAAAACTAGCCAATAAACTTAAAGCTCAAATCAATGACCTTGCCAGGAATTGCGAACCAGCTATTTCGATTAAGAAGGTTTCTCAAATAGGCAAAGTTATCTCAATTGAAATAGAAGAAGGAAATGAAAAACCATATAGTTGCAGTGAAGGATATTTCAGACGCATGGATGCGGTTACTCAAAAAATGAATCAAAAAGAAGTCAGTTTAATATTTCGGGAAGCGAATAATTTGTCTTTTGAAAGCCTTCATTGCCGAGACATGAGCCTAAATGACATATCTTTAAAAAAGGTTCGGTTTTTTCTTAAAGAATCTGAGACATCCTTCAAGGTGACAAAGTCAAACTTGAGATCTTTTCTTGCGAGCCTTGGGCTTTTCCAAAATAAGAAAATAAATAATGCTGGCGCGTTAATGTTGGCGCAAAATATTAAGAAATTTATCCCTTATTCTGAAATTATTCTTTTAGCTTTTAAAGGTAAAGATAAACGCAATATTTATGATCGAAAGGATGTGCGGGATGATCTTTTTACGCAATTAAATGAATCTATTGCCTTTCTTAAGAAGCATTTAAATATACGTAGTGAAATAAAAGAGTTCGATAGACGAGATATTTATGAAATGCCGCTAGATGCGCTGAGAGAAGCTCTTGTTAATGCCATTGTTCATCGCGATTACAGTATGCTGGGAACAAGTATTTATGTTGAGATTTATGATGATCGTGTCGTGATTGTCAATCCCGGCGGGCTTCCTTCCGGTATTACTAAATCAAATTTCGGAAAAGAGTCCATAAGAAGAAATTTGATTATTGCGGATTTATTTCATCGTATGGGTAAAGTTGAACGCATTGGTTCTGGTATTCGGAAAATGCGGGATCTTATGAAAAATGCCGACTTGAAGGAGCCGGTTTTTGAAAGTGAAAATTTCTTCAGAGCCATTTTTAACCGTGATCCTGAATATTCGTTTAAAAAGTTCGGCGGAGCTGAGGCTAAAGGTGCGGAGAAATTGCGGAGTAAATGCGGAGTAAATGCGGAGAAGGTTTTTAAAGCTATTTGTGACAATACATTTGTGAAAACATATGAAATTGTGGATCAAACAGGGTTTTCTCAAAGGACAGTAGAAAATTGTGTTAAAAAACTTAAACAGTCCGGGTTCTTAAAGCGTGTCGGATCGCCTAAGACCGGTCACTGGGAAGCTCTGTTGTAGAAAACTAAGGAGAAAATACGGAGAAAGGTTGCTAGATCGGTTGATAGAAAGGTTATCTGTAAGGTTGGGAGAATATAGGGGGCCTCACAAGTAGCCCTACAAGTCACCCCACAAGTCGAAGATAGAGATCTGCTTGCAAAGGTATTAATTTTTATTGTAAGAAGCCAGGGGCTTTAAAGGGAATAATGGATGTTGTGGGACTTAAAGATAGAAAAAATTTTATTGAGCAAGTTTTGAATTCTTTGTTACAAGATGGATATTTAAAAAGAACTATTCCTGATAAATCGCGTAGTAGGTTTCAGAAGTATGTTGTGGGGAAGAAAAAGCAGAATTAATCACCAAACAAGGATTTTATTTTGGACGAAATCAATAAACATATAAATCCGGCAGCTAAAATAAAAGCTGAAGATGCGATATTTGTTTGGCTTGATATTCTGGGTTTTAAAGATGAAACTGAATCTGATAAAAATTATAAAGAGTTGAAAGATATGTTGATTTGGTTTAACAAATTATTTGATAATGAAGTGTACTACGCCCCAGAGCCTATTGCTGATGGGGTTATGCTAGAAATTAAAGAAAACAATCGCCATAAGTTTCTAAATATAATTAAAGATGTGGGAAAAAAGCAATTCCAGTTCATAATGGAGAAAAAAAGATTTATTCGGGGAGGGATATCCGTGGGTAGTAGGCTTGGGCGTCAAGATAAAAAAGGAGAAGATAAATTCTGTTTTATTAGTAATGGATTTACCAGGGCGGTGAGAATTGAGTCAAAGCATGTCGATTGGCCTGTTATTGGTACAGATGAAAAAAATCTTAAAAGGATTCGAGGATATTTTAATGTTGAAGAGGAAACTGAAATGTTTGATTTTATTAAAAGTTTTAATTCTAAAGGACAAGTCTTGTATTTTATTGATTTTTTAGAAGAAGCTAATCCAGAATATTTTGAGTTATTAAACAGAAAAATAATTGAACATAAGAATAGTGGAAAAATACGCAATAAGTATGTTTGGCTTTTGAGATATTACTTACATAGATTTGATAATATAGATATCCCAGAAAACCTTCAAGGGACAGTGTTATGAGTTATGTAGAATTATTTTTTAAAAAAATAGATAGCAAAGAAGATAAAATTTGTGTTTTTGATCAAATAATATCCGATTTCAAATTAATTGTTATTTTAGGGACACCTGGAAGCGGGAAAACCAAGATTTTAAAAAATTATCATGAAGCTCATTCCAGCGATACTCAATATATTAAAGTAAAAGAATTTTTATTGTTTCCTGATAAATTAAACGCGAACACTAAGGCGCTTTTATTAGATGGTTTAGATGAATACAGGAGTACGGAAATTGATAAAGCTTTTGTTATTACAAAACTAGGAAAAGCAATCAAATCTTTGAGAGATAAAGGTATTAAAGTGATCGTGACTTGTCGGGAAATGGACTGGTATGGGGAGCATGATAAAAATGCACTTGAGAGTGAAATTGCTAATGAAGAAGTTGCTTTGTTTAGAATTATGCCTTTAGATGACAATCAAAAAATAGCCTTTGCAGGAATGCTTGGCATTAAGGATTCAAATCAATTTGTTAATGAATTCTCCCGTTATGGATTCTTAGAGAATCCACAATTATTCATAATGATGGCTTATTTATATAAAGAAAATCAACAAAATACTATCAATTCCAAAAAAGATTTATATTTAACCTTTATAAAAACGGCTCGTGAACAAAATTCTGCATATAACATAAATAAAATAAATCAACTTGAAGAAGGTGAAATTCTAAAATTAACTGGATATCTTGCTTTTCATTATATGTTTTCCAGTATTGATAAAATGGATGCGCAGTTTATTGATGTAATTTGTGATCAAGAGCAAGGTTATGCTAAAGAAAAAATACAATCTGTTTTGAATACACCGTTATTTATCGAAGGTGATTTTTGCCATAGGACAATAGCCGAATTTGCTCTAGCTTATTTTTTAAAGACCTTTGTGCTAAAGGAAAGTTCTTATATTTCATTAGGGAGGATAAAGAATTTATTTGTGAAAAATGAGATTGTCCCAACGGAATTAAGAGGTGCGTACGCATGGCTATGTTCTTTAACTCAAGAAAAGGAGTTTATAGGGGTTGATCCCTATTATCAGGCTATACACGGTGATAATTCATTATTTGATATAGAATTAAAAAAGGAAATTGTTATTCAAGTAAAGA
>JAGLFH010000008.1 GCA_023144635.1 Candidatus Auribacterota bacterium
TTTATTATCAGTTATATTTGTAACAATGTATTTTTTGTTTTTTTCTTGAAAAGACTTTCCGCACCAGAGATTCATATTGGAGCCTTTAAGGGTGGCAATAGGGCACTGATCTTTGATCATGGTATTAATGTTTATTGGTAAAACAAAGCTATTTCCCTTTTTATCCTGCAAATATAGGTATGAGCTATCCTTTTCTGGTCCGCCCTCTTCTTTTGAGAGCTTTTTTACCATGTAAAGAATCTCATACCCGAATATTATATCACCCATTTTTAAGAACTGTGTTGCTTTTACACCATTTTTTGTCTCAGGAATATTTGTATAGATTTTAAAAGTAAATTCATCCTTTATTTCTATGTAGCCGCTAAATATCAGCTCAACATAAGCTTGCCAGATGCTTTCTACCTCAATAGTATAGCTGTAGCAAAAGATTGGAAAAAGCATAAAAATTATAAGTATATATACTAATATTTTCATAAACCATTATTTCCTTATTAGTTATATAATATATTAAAATTATATACTCAAGCAATCAATTAAGTTATTTCGTATGAAAATACATAATAATTTGCTAAAATTATGTTAGCTGAAATAATTAACTCTTTAAAGAATAATAACTAATTTTATATATTGATTATGAAAGGTTTACGAATATTTATCTTTTCTGTTATCTTTAGTCTCCTCATTTATTTTTCCGTAAATGTGTTACTAAAAGAAAAAACTTCTGAAACAAATTTCAAGCAAAAGGTAATTTTTATAAATAATGGTATTGGTAAAAAAGGGTATATAAATATTGTTGGAATGGAAAATATTACAAGTCTTCAATTAAGAGGATTTATATATGAACCTCCTAAGGAGATAATCCTTGGAGGAATGATGGGAAATGAAGACTTATTTACTGTTAAAGGGGCTGTTCAGGCCATTTTAACAGCGAAATCAAAAAATGATAAGGATTGGGAATACTCTATGACAGAGTATTATCTTATGCAAAAAATTAGAGAGAAGTATGAAGCAGCAGATAAAACAGTACAAAAATTGCTTGATAAGGAAGACTCAAAGTACAATGATTTTACACGTATTACACTTGATATGCATATCAGGATAGGTAAAAATGTTCTTTGTCTATTAAGTTGCTATAAAGATAATGTTGTTCAAATTGAGACCCTTTTTCTTAGAAATATTGGAGGTCAGTTATTTCAAATGAAATCAAAAAAACATGAAGAAACATTGCAATCTTTATATGTTCGCTCTTCTTATGCAACAGGAATTACACGTTTATTAGTGAAGAGAAAGAAAAAAAGGCCAAAGTTACCTTTTTGATTTGCTAAAAAGTACCTTAGTATAAAAGTGTTTTTGTAATATATATATGATTTTATGTAATAGATTTATGTAACAGAAAAAATAACTGGTAAGGAATAGGTATGCTTACTTTCCCTTTATATTTAGCCTCAAGCTGTAATTCAGGTCCGCCACGGTTCTTTTTTCCTCTTTTTTTTGGTTTTATTTTGCTTTTCATAGGTATTGTTGTTGTAGCGTTATTAACAGAGAAAAAGCGTACAAAGGCTTTTATGCTGTTATCTTCCAAATATGGCTTTAGGTTTGAAAAAAATCCGGCAGATGACATAGTAAAAGAACTAAATTATTTCAGTCTTTTTAAAAGGGGACGTTCGAAAAAAGTATATAATGTTATTAGTATGACAAAGGATAACGTAAGCTGGAAAGTTTTTGATTATAGGTACGCAACTGGTAGCGGCAAAAATTCATCTATTCACAACCAAACTGTTGCCTTGCAGCAGATAGCTAACCTAAAACTGCCTTTTTTTTCCATAACACCGGAATCTTTTTTTCATAGAATAGGTGATGTTTTTGGGTATAGTGATATTGATTTTGACGAGTATCCGGAATTTTCAAAAAATTATTTTCTAAAAGGTTCTGACGAGGAAGAAATAAGAAAACTTTTTTCAAAGGATGTTATTCGCTATTTTGAACAGGAAAAAAACATTATTAACATTGAGGCTGCAGGAGATGTTATATTAGTATATAAGCCCTCGAAAAGAATAAAGCCAGTTGAGCTTTCATCCTTTATGAAAAAAGCGGAAGAAGTTGTTTCAGTCTTCCACAAAAAATAATAAAAGATATAATTTATGAATAAAATAAAACTAATCCTATTTATCTTTATTATTTTTTTACCATTTAAATCTTTTTCTGATAATGAATTGGAAAAAGCCGAACAGTTATTTAAAGATATGAAATTCAGTCTTGCTATGAATGAATACAGTAAAATTATAGAAAAAGACCCTGATAATGCATATGCATACAGGAGAAAGGCTCATTGTTTTGAACAACTCGGACGATATAAAAAGGCATTAGAGGAATATAATAAATCAATTGCTCATGATAATGCGCATTTTGAATCATATTATGATAAAGCGCTTTTACAATATAATGTTATGCACAACAAAGCCGAATCTTTTGAAACGCTTAGTGATGCAATAAAAGTAGGCTATAAAAATAAAAATGATAAGCAGCCTCTGGCTGAGATATATTTCTTAAGAAGCTTTATGTATAAAAGCAGGAAAGAGACTGAAAAAGCAGAGAAAGATATTACTAATGCCCTTTATCTTGTCTCAAATCCGATATATTTTATGGCACGAGGTGAATTGAGAATGGAAATTAAGAAGTTTATGCTTGCAAGAATAGACTTTAAAAAAGCATTGAGTCTGCTAAAAAAGGAAGATGAGGAATCAATTGAACTGCGTGTTACACTTGATGAATATATACAAATTTGTGAAGATCAAATAGAAGAGTTGGAAAAACAAAAAAAACTAAAAATTGAGAGCCAAAAAAAAGCTTTAGAAATGAAAGAAAAGGAAAAGTCTATTAACAAGCAAGAAAACAAAACAAGTTCTCCTTAATATTAGATTATTTCGGATACATGTTTCCCTTTCAATATCTCAAAAGATGCGCTTTTCATAATGTGGTTTTACTTAAGGATATATAACTATGAATACTTTTAAGAGAAAAAAATGGATGATTCCAGACCCCATTTCTGAAAAAGAATTGGAAGAAATAGTAGAGCATATTAAATGCTCTTCTTTGTTTGCAAAAGTTTTAGCTTCAAAATTTGGCAAAGATCTTAATCGGATAGACGATTTTTTATCTTCAGACCTCTCGCAGCTTAAGGATCCTTTTATAATAAAAGACCTTGAAAAAGGAGCGATGCGTGTAATCAGTGCCATTCACTCTAATGAAAGAATATGTGTTTACGGAGATTTTGATATGGATGGCCTTACTGCAACAGCACTTCTTTATACTGTTCTGCAGGAGCTGGGAGCAGATGTTCTTTCATATATTCCGGATAGAATAGATGAGGGATATGGAATAAGCCAGAATGCACTTCAAAAATTGATCGAAAAAGGAGTATCTGTTGTTATAAGTGTTGATTGCGGTATTAAATCTAATGAGGAGGTTTCTTTTTTAAAAAAGAATAAGGTTGATATGATAATAACTGATCATCATGAACCTGGGATCAAAATACCTGATGCTTATGCCGTTATTAATACTAAACTAAACTCAGAAGATAATGGTCTTAGAGAGCTTGCTGGAGTAGGAATAGCTTTTAAGCTTGCTCATGGTATTTTAAAGATTTGGAAGGAATCAAAAAAATCAGAAATTGATTTTGACCTTCGCTGGTTATTAGATTTTGTGGCAATAGGAACGATCGCAGATGTTGTGCCTCTTACCGGTGAAAATCGTATTCTTGTAAAATCAGGAATGAAAATTCTTGCTCAAACAAGAAAAACAGGTCTTCAATATGTAATGGAAAGATGCAATATTAAAAAAAGTATAAACCCTTATCATGTAGCATTTTTAATTGCTCCCCGTTTTAATGCAGCTGGCAGGCTTGGAAAGGCAGAGGAAGCTCTTGAACTTCTTCTTACAAATGAAATTTTGGTAGCAGATAAGCTTTCCTTGAAAATGGAGGAGTATAATGAGGAAAGAAAAAATATTGAACAATTAATCATGGAAGAAGCGGATTCAATGATGAAGGAATCTGTTAATGATTTTATAGCCGTGTTAGAAAAGGAAAGCTGGCATACAGGTGTTATAGGAATAGTTGCATCAAAATTATCAGAAAAATGGAAAAAACCTGTTATTTTAATAGGTTCTGAAAAAGAAAATAGAAGAGGTTCAGGGCGCAGTTTTGGGGATTTTAATCTTATTGAAGCATTAGATCAAATGAGTGAACTTTTTCAATCATTTGGAGGTCATAAAGCAGCAGCAGGCCTTTCTATTGAAGAGAAAAATATAAGTCAGCTTAAATCACGCTTGAATGATTATGCTGGAAAATGTTCTAAAGATATTTTTATGGATAAATTGTTCGTTGCATCAATATGCATGGCAAAAGATCTTAATATAGATAATATAAATGAGTTAAGCAGGATGCAGCCTTTTGGGTTCGGAAACCCTCAACCTGTTTTTTTAATAAAGAATATGCAGCTTATCTCAACCCCTAAAATTTTAAAACAGAAACATGTTTCCTTTAGATTTAAAAAAGATGATATGTTCTTTTCTGCTATATGGTTTAGCGGAAAAGAATATTTGGAATCACAACAGGAAATGATACCTGATACTTTTTATGATATTGCTTTTCAACCCGATATAAATGACTATTATTCACCACCAAGATTATCTCTAAAAATAGTAGACATGGCGGCATCGGAGTAAAAAAGCAAAAGCTTACTCACCATGTGATTCACCTTCGGCGAAAACGTGGCTTCGCAGACTTTAGTCCCTGCATATTTGTTTTGCGAAGCGAAACAGCAGGGAGGTCACAGAGAGCCATGAACCACGTGGGGTTCATGATGAACCGTAAATTTATAAAGTAAGTAGGGGCGGGCCTTGCGTCCGCCCGTGTGAAATGTAAAACATAAAACGTCAAAGATAAAGAAAAATAGGTGATAGGTTCTAGGTCATGGAGTCTGCGACGATGTTGTAAGAAAAGCAAGGAACAAAAAGGTAAACATAAAACGTAGTAGGGGGGCTGACAAGCCTTCGCCCGTGTAAAAGTAAAATGCAATAAGAAAGTTTCTTATCCGTATCTAGTTAGAAAGAATTAATTAGACTAATCAAATTTCTTTGAGCTATTATTCTCCAGCCATCTTTATTATAAAAACCAAATCCAATTAAAAATGATTCGTCTGAATATAATGCAATAGTTTTATCTTTATTGAAATCCGCTTTAAGCGTTTGGACTTTCTTTAAAGCAGCAAGGATGTTGTTTTTATATTTTTCATCAAACTGTCTTGCCCATGCTTCCATGCCACCGCCTTTTTTCCACATATCGTTAATATCATCATCATAATATTCTTCTAAAAATTCTTGATATTGTTTGTTTTCAATAAGCTCAATCATTTTTTTTATTCTTGAATCCAATTTTTCTTCTGGAGATTTAAGGCACCCTGTAAACATTACAAGCAATAATAGTAATAAGGATATTTTTGATTTCATGTTTATTCTCCAAGGTCGAAAATGTTTTGTGCATCTATACCAATTACTTTTTCTGATTTCCTAATCCCAACCACCTTTCCCGCCACATGTCGAACAATAAATGGAACCGTTCCCGCTACAACTACTGCAAGTATTCCGCCATTCTGTCTGCCCGCTTCCATTGCACATTGAACAGCATTCATTACAGTTTCCACCGCAAGAGGAACAAACTTTGTATCCCGCACCGCCGCAATTTTGGCAGTGCTCTACAATTTGACCTCTTCCATTGCAAGAAGAACATTTTTGATCTCCCTTATATCCTCTTCCATTGCAGTTATAGCATGTGACCTTCTTCTGACCACTCCCCCAGCAAAATGTACAGCGCTCCTGTCCTGATCCACTGCACCGGCTGCAGGAGAGTTGCCCGTTTCCACCGCACTTGGAGCAAGTAACCTGCTGGATTATCTGACCCGTTCCATTACAGGAGTTACATGATAAATAACCTTTACCATAACATGTGCCGCATTCGTTCCAGGCATAGATTAAAAACGGTAAACAAAAAATAAAGACAAATACGATAATAATTAGAAATAATGTTGAAGACGATTTTATTTTCATATCGTTATCCTCCTATTTTTTAAACTCGCTTTCAAAATTACAGTGTGGACAATAATTTTAATATTTTAAATCTAACTAATGCCTGAATTCAGTACTTATTCCAGACCTTTTTATTGGAATTGGTTTAAATATGATCATTATAAAAAATATTAAAAATATAACTAAAGAAAAGAACAAATAACTATTTAAGCTCTTTGAGTTGAATTTTTTTATCGAAGCCCTATAAAAGACTGGTTAAAAATATACAACACTGTTTCCCCAAACAGAGTATATATTAAACAATATTAGCTTGTTGTATAAGGTGCGTCAAATGAATTGTTACTATTACTTGCTATTCCTGATATTGTAAAAGTTTTTTAATATAATCAAGAGACTTATTATAATTTTCCAAAAAAGCTTTACTTTCAGGATCTTCTGCCAGTTTAGATAACCCTTGCTTTTCTTCTAAACATTTTTCATGAAATTCCTTCAATGCAGCAATTTTCTTCATTTTATATAAAATAAAAGCCTTTTCATGCATTGCCCAATTGAACCCAGGCGTTAATTCCAGAGCTTTATCAATATATTTCAAAGCCTCTTCATATTTTCCCATCATTCTAAGCACTTTTCCTTTTGTATGAAAAGCTTGATCCCATTCAACAGCAAGTGCTTTATCTGCATACAGTAATGCCTCCTTGAACTTTCCAAGCTCAGCCAGAGATAAAGCCCTGAGCTGATCCTGAAGGACAGAGGTTTCTTCTTTTTCTTGCTCATGTAAAACTTCTATATGAAATAGATCCTCATAAATTTTATTAAGTTGCTCTTCCAGTTGATGAAAATTTTGAATTCTTTCAGAAGCTTTTTTTTCCAGACATTTTAGGACCAATGACTCAACGCTTAATGGAACATCACTCCTGTAAAATTTCATTTTAACAGGTTGTGAGTTCATTTGATGGTTCAGCCATTCTGAATGTGTTTTTCCTCTGAAGGGGAGTGTTCCTGCTATCATTTCATACAACACAATCCCAAAGGAATAAACATCTGATACCTCAGAAGTTAAAGAGAAATCCTTAATCTGCTGGGGAGATATATAAGGCAGTGTCCCTATACAGGTTTTCCCTTTTCTTGTTTTAAAGTGCTGTGTTTCAACTGTATTATCAGCTTTGTCGTCATTAAAAAACTCACTGCTTCCTGGGATATCATCAAATACTTTCGAAAGGCCAAAATCAGCTATCTTTAATTTGTTATCCGTCGTAAGAAGACAGTTTGCAGGTTTGATATCCCTGTGTACAAAATCAGGAAATTGTTTGTGAACATGATTCATTCCTCTGCAAAACTGGATAGCAAAGAGAAGACATTCTTTCAGGTCCAGGCAGAAGTCTTTTTCAGCTAAGTAATTTCTCAAGTTGTTTTCCACGTACTCAAGACTGATATATGGTTTTGAGTGAAAAGAATCAACATAGTAAGCCTGAACAATATTCTCATGCACCGTGAGTTCCACCCATATCTGAGCCTCGCGTTTAAACCGCTCAAGGATTTCTTTATTTGCAAAGTACTTGTTTCGTAATGTCTTAAAAGCTGTTTTTTCAACCATTCCATCAATAAGCGATTCACAGATGTATACAATCCCCATTCCTCCATAGTATATGTCAATGACTTTGGCATCCCCTCGTAAATTATCTCCCAGAACAAAATCCAGCTGGGGAAAAGAAAAGATGTGGTTACAGTAAATGCAGTGACATTTAAAAACAGAATTATTTGCAGGAATTATCATTCTTTCCTTGCAACTATTACATTGCACTATAATTTCACGTTTTTCAGTCATATTTGTCTTTCAATATTTTTTTATTACAGTGAATATTTGTCTCTATCTACCCTTTTAAAGAAATAGACAATTCATAAGTATCAGGATGACACGTAGGTGTTTTTTCTCTCCTTTGGTAATAATAAAAAGTTGTAAATTCTATTGCTTTCTTTTCATATAATATTATATATAATTAGCTGTGTTTGGGTATATTAAAAAAATAGGGCAAAAAAATGACTGATGATAGCACATTTATTGTTTCACCTATAGATTATGAGACATTACTGAAATATTTTGGTCTTGTGCTTAATCAGGCAGCCCTATACACCATGAACCACAAAATTTCAAAAGATGCTCTTGACCGCTTCTATTTCAAATTTCAAGAAATTATTAAAAAGGAAAAAGCTCTTGAAATAAATATATCTGAGAACTGTCAATCTGTAAGTATCAATGGAAAAGAGGTTCAATCTTCTAATCCTATTATAAAAATCCTCCTAGCGCATCTTGGCTCTCACAAATTTTTCAATACAAAAATAACTGATGAAGCTACCTTTAGCGATATCATAAAACTTTTTAACCTCTTGAGCCAGGAAGCATCCAAATTAAAAGACAAAGGCGGGATTGCTGCTATTATTGTTCAAGAAAATATAAAAGGAATTTTTCTTGAGGAAGTTGTTTATAAAAAAATAGCAAAAGGCCAAAAAGTAGTCTCAGAAAAAGAAATCTCTAAATCAATCATTGATGAAGGTATTATCCGGGCTCTTCACGATGAAATCCTTGAAGATACAGAGAAGAAAAAACAGCTTTTCCAGGCTCTTCAGATGCAGCCAAAAAAACTTGCTAAGATGAGTATACAAAACTCCCTCGAAAAAGCAGGAGGATCTCCTGATTCGATTGAATTTGGCATATCTCTTATAGAATCTCTTAAAAGAATAGGCGAAACAGCGCTCAGAGAAATAACTTCTACCACGTCTTTACGTATAAAGAAAAATATCCTTAAGGCTTTTGAAATCTTTGAAAAGGAAATCATACGCTGTCTTAATGATATCCGTAAAGAATCCCGCAATGTGGAAGCTGAAAAGCTCCTTTTCAAAACGATAAACAGCTATAAACAGACTCTGGAGCTTGAAATCCTTTCTGCAGACTTAGGAAAGAAACAAAAGGAAATTGAAAAAATGGAAGGCCGGCTGAAGCTGATCCTTCAAAATGAGGAAGCAAGAAACAAGCTCGCAGAAGTTCTTGAGGATGATCAGGTATACAAGAATATTCTTCTTAATGCAGCAAAGCCTACAGAATTTTTTCAAACACTTCCTGTCGATACGCCGTCAATTCTGGAAGATTTTAAAGCTTCCATCATAAGGGAGGTAAAATCGCTCTCATTTACAGGTAAGATCCAGTCAGAAGAGATGGATATGCTTCTTCATAAGATTGATGAGGTCATAAAAAATAAAATGAATACTGCTATGCAATCCATAAAAAAATTTCATAATGAGTTTTACAATTCTTCGAAACAGATCACCAAGGAAAAAGACAAGCTTGGGAATATTCTGAAAGGAGTTTCTAAGGGCGTTGTTGTGCTCGACGACAATGGTAAGGTTCTATTTATGGATAATGCTGCTGAAAATGTCATTGGCACAAGTGCAAAAGAGCAAATCGGAAAAAACATTAAAGAGAGCTTGTCCAAAGAACACTTGCTAACGCTTTCAAAGTCACTTCTTCATAAGGATACGGGAAAACTGTTGGAAGTCCTCGAGTATTCCGGCGATGAAGAGACACGGGAAATTGTTCAGTCGAGCACTGTAGTGCTTCAAGATCAGAATGGGAAGCCTCTGGGAATCATAACCACTGTGAAAGATATCCAGAAGCAGAAGGAGTTTCTCAAAATGCAGAAAAATTTTATTGATAATGTGACTCATGAACTTAAAACTCCTCTTGTAGCAATAAAACATACCGTAAAGCTTATCATGGATTCGATAGTCGGGGAGGCCACAGAACAGCAGAAAAAATTTATGGATATTCTTCAAAAGAACACTAAAAGAATCAACAGTCTTATTGATAATATGCTCAAATTTTCACAAACAACATCAGATAGACTGCTCCTGGCTCTTGAAAATCATTCTGTGGAGAGTCTCTTTAACGATTCTATTTCCCCTCTTAAAGCCTGGATTGATACTAAGAAGATAACAATAGATACAAAAATTCCTGAAAACTGTCCTGAAGTGCAGATGGATTTTGAAAAGATATTGCATGTTATGAACTGTCTTTTGAACAATGCCATAAAATTCACGCCCATAAATGGCCATATTTTGCTGGAGGCTGAAATTAAAACCGAACCAAAGTATCAGAACAAATATATTCAGATATCTGTTTCTGATAATGGGAAAGGCATACCCGAGGAAAATTTTCAAAAGATCTTTAAAAAATTTGTCCATGCAGGAGAAAAGGACCCGATGGATCTCCGTGGTACTGGCATGGGACTTCCGATTGCTAAAAAGATTATAAATGTCCATAACGGTAAGATCTGGGTTAATAGTGAATTAGATAAAGGAAGCACATTCTTCTTTATTTTACCTTTGGAAATTGCTTCGATTAGCTTTCAGTAAAGCGTTAAGTGAGTCTGCGACGACATTGTAAATATTGCCACAGAGGTCACAGAGAACACAGAGGAAAAAACAGAAGAAAGCTATTTAGCCACGAAGGAACACGAAGAAAAGCGCAGTAGTAGTAGAGGGGGAAGTGTCTAAAGTGCACTAAAGTACTTAAAGTGCCTAAAGTTATTGTGTGCGTTGCACATGATATTAAATAACTAAAGGCGTGAAATTACTAAAAATCCTGTCCATTAAAAGCAGTTGTTAGTCATAAGCTATAAGATGTAAGCAAGAAGCTAAAACCCAGAACTTTCTTTTTACCTATTCTTTTTACACGGTACGGGCAGGCCCGTACCCTACTCACATTTCACCTTTTACACGGGCGAAGGCTTGTCGGTGCCCCTATCGAAGATCCGCCATCTTGTTGGGAGGATTCACTTTTTACCTTTTAAAAATCCTGTTTTATCCTGTCTAATCTTTTCTCTGTGCCCTCTGTGCTCTCTGTGGCTAAATTTACAATCATCCGCCGAAGGCTCTTAACTTCTTAAAGATTAATAAAAAAGACTTGATTTATCATTTGCAGTTTTTTATAATAACGTCTTTTATTTTTATATAAATAATCGAAACTAAAGCATTAGGAGTAACTTATGTCAAGAAAATGTGCAATATGCGGCAAAATACCGATGGCAGGTACTACGATTGCCAGACGCGGCCTTGCAAAGAAAAAGGGCGGTGTCGGTAAAAAAATAACAGGAATTACTAAAAGACGCTTTCTTCCTAATATTCAGACAGTTAAAGCAGCAGTTAAAGGTAATAATAAACGTATTAAAGTCTGTGCCACATGTATTAAAGCAGGAAAAATAGTAAAAGGTTAATTTTAAAAGAAGGTAGAAAATAAAGAGAAATCAATATTTTCTACCTTCTTTTTTTAGTTATGAGTTTTTAGTAATAAGTAAAACAGCTTTTGGCTATCAATTAAGCTTTCAGTAAAAAGAACTTCCCCTTCGTTTATTTGTTTTTATCTCCTATTATTTATAATTTTTGAATAATTAATTAGTTAATTCTATTCCTCATAGACATTGTCAGGTGGAACGAGTTGTTAGTCTTATTTCTAATTTCGATGCCTGACCCCTTATGTACCTAGTCACAGAGTGGAGGTAAATAACGGATTGCCTGATGTGTTTATAAGCAGGGCTTGTTGCGAATGGGAGTGGGCACGGATCCTGAGCGGAGTCGAAGGAGAGCGAAGTGAGTAACAGAGTGCAGGTTGCCACGCCGGGGTAACCCAACGTCCCTGCGATGAACATATCAGGCGAGAAAGTAAGTCAGCTTTCAGTAAAAAAGACTCTCCTTCTTTTTCCCTTCGTGCTCTTCGTGTAATTCGTGGTTAAAAAGGTTTTTGCTTTTTCTTTTATTGAGATTCCTGCATACGCAGGAATGACATGTGAATGTGGCAGGAATGACAATGTTTTGCTTTTAATCTGTGTTTATCTGTGTGCATCTGTGGTTAAAGTAAAAAACATTGTTAATTGGTTAGCTGGTTAACTCGTTAACTGGTTCAAGGAGTCTACGACTTGTATTACTCAGTTTGACTACGCTTACTGCAAGCTGCTCAGGATTTTAAAATGCTAACGCTAAATAATTGTAAATTAACCACAGAAAAGAACACGGAAAGGGGGATTTGAGTGGGAAAAAGAAAAAATAAGACTTATGCCGTTTGAAGGCATGTTTCTATTGTTTTTTTAATACTATTTGGTAGGTTTTTTTCTGCATCATGTAAAACAGAATTAAGAGTTTTAGTTATACGGGCTTCAGCTATTCTAATAATTTCAATACCTACTATTTTTCCATCTTGGTCATAGTCAATGAAAAGGGAAGAATTTTCTTCTATCGTTTTTGCTATTGGATTGTTAGAAAAAGTAATATATAAAGCCCTTGCAACAGAATCAAAAGATATTGATATCGGTTTCTCTTTTTTGAATTGAAAAATTCCTTTATTCATTTTGTCCTCCAGTATGTGGTCACTAAAATATATTTGGCTCTTGAATTTGTGACAACAACATGATGTTCTCTTTTCTTACCAACTATTCTAACAAATTTTTGTGTTTTATCAGGATTTATTTTACCCTTAAAATTAGGATTATCTAAAGTCTTCTGAATATCATCTTGTTTTATACCTCTTTGCTTCATTCTTTGTTGTGCATGAACTGTAACAACAATTGTCTTCTTTGTTATCTTTTTTCCCTTTTTCTTTACCATTAAATTAATATAACACTTTTAAAAACAATTTAGAAGTGCAAAGGCTCTGTCTCTGGTTTATTTCTAACATCCTCAATCAATGAAGCAAAAGCATTTTAAAATTAACAGCGTATTAGTTGTTGGTTGTTAGAAAAAATCCTGTTTTATCTCCTCCAGAGGCGGATCAGCCTTTGGCTGACTGTCTAAATAAATCAGTAGTGCGTTGTGTGTGGTGAGTGATGCGTGAAAAACAAAAGATTAAAAGCCATTTTAATTCGTGTAATTGGTGTAATTCGTGGTTAAAAAGGTTTTTGCTTTTTCTATTATTGAGATTCCTGCCTGCCTAGCGGCAAGGTCGCTGACATACGCAGGAATGACAATGTTTACGTTTTATGTTTTTCCCTTCGTGCCCCTTCGTGTTCTTCGTGGTTAACTGCTTCGCAAGGTACTAGGTGTTAGGTTTTTGGTGCTAGCCAGAACCTAGAACCCAGAACCTAAAACCTTCTTTTAAGTTTCGTGCTTTTCCTCTGTGAACTCTGTGTTCTCTGTGGCAAATTTACTATCATCCGCTTCCTTTGGAAGCTCCTTAATTTTTTACAAATGCTTTTTCAATACCTTTGCAAGTGTTTTGTTTATATCAAAATACTCTGTACGAAGGGTTTTAGACAGATATTTGAAATCTTTAGCTTTACCGGTTTTAGCTATTTCAGCAAAATTTTCCCATGATTTTGTGTGATAACATCTTTTAAGCCAATCAGGGTTTTTGTTTAACTGGTATAATCCATCAGGGCAATCCATACCAGCTACTGCTTTATATGTCCAGTAGGTCCAGTGCCATTTAAACTTATCAAAAACATGAAGCATATCTTCAACAAGACGAAATTCTGAATTACATACTGGACAACGTGAAGCGATTCCAAATTCTCCGACAAAAATGATCGTCTTATTCTTTTTAGCAAAATCTGCAAATTTTTTGTGATATTTTATTAGAGCCTGTTTATCCCATTTTGTTTTTTCAACAATACCAGGATATTTTAGGCCACGTATAAGATTAAAACTAAAAAGATGTGGATGGTAACTGTGTATACTAATAGCTATGTTTTCAAACAATTGAACGAAAGGCGTTAAAAAATCAATTTCCTGAGCCCAGTTGTTTCCTTCTAAAAAAAGTATTTTATGATCATTATTCTTACGAATAGTTATAATAGCTTTTTCAAATGCAGCAAATATCTTTCTTGAATCATCATGATTCGGCTCATTCAAAATATCATATCCAATAACATGTTCTTCATCTTTAAAGGTAATTGATAGAGCTTTCCATATATCTAAAAACTTTTTTTGACAGCTTGCTTTTATCCAGAAATCAGCAATACCATTACTGTCACTGTGCCAATCATTGTTTTGAGACCCCGGTGCAGAGTGCATGTCAAGTATTACATAAAGTCCGCATTTTTTTATTCTATCAATTATCCTTTTAAGATACTTTATTCCCTCAATTGAAATCTTTCCTTTTTCTTTGAGCAGCATTTTTGAATTAAAAGGGAGTCTTATTGTATTGAACCCAAGTTTTTTTATGCGTAAAAAATCAGCATCTGTAATAAAGTTATCTATAAAAAGATTTTTTATTTTATCAAGTTTTTTTCTGCCTGCTCTTTTTAAAATTTCTTTCCATATGATGTGTTCTGCAATGTTACGTCCGCCTATAATATATCCTTCCCGCATCAGCCATCCGCCAAGATTGATGCCTTTAATAAAAAAAGGTTTTCCTTTTTTAAGAAGCTTACCATCTTTGATCTGAAACATGTTGAATCTCCTTTGGTTTTTCTTTCACTGTTTTTTAGACTAACAGATGCTTTTTGGTTTATCAATTCATACTTTTAAAATCAAAGTGTAAAATTAAGGTTTTTTAAAAATTAAGTGTATGATATATATAATATTGCTAAACTTATCCGACTTATAATAAAGGAGGCAAAATTTGATAGATCAATTAAAAGAAAGAAAGGACAAACTCCTTTCAAGGCTGCATGAACTCGGGAGGTATCTTTGACTTAGATAATAAGAAAAAGATATATGATTCATTACAAATTGAGATGTCGGCTGCTGATTTTTGGAATAATAAAGAAAAAGCGGACAAAACAGTAAAAAAAGTAAGTTCCCTAAAAAGTGATATTGAACCCATAGAGATATTAAACATAAAGTTACAGGATGTCGAAGAAATGATAGAGATCCTGCTGCAAGAAGAAACACTTGAAGATAACGATCTTTTAGATCTGGATAAAGATCTGGGAAATATTGAGAAATCCTTAAATAAGCTTGAATTCAAAACTAAAATGAGTGATCCGGACGATAAGAATAATGCGATCCTTAGCATAAATGCAGGAGCAGGGGGAACTGAATCATGTGACTGGGCCTCAATGCTTGTACGTATGTTCCGAATGTGGAGCGAAAAAAATAACTTTGAAGTGCAGGTCTTTGATGCTTTACCAGGTGAAGAAGCAGGCATAAAAAATACTACTTTTATTATAAAAGGAAATTATGCTTTTGGATATTTGCGTTCTGAAAGAGGAGTACACCGGCTGGTACGTATTTCACCGTTTGATTCAAATAAACGAAGACATACTTCCTTTGTATCCGTCGATGTAATACCAGAAGTATCAGATGAAATTGATATTGAAATAATTGAAACCGATCTAAGAATTGATACATACAGAAGCAGTGGAGCTGGCGGACAACATGTAAATGTTACAGATTCAGCCGTACGTATAACTCACTTGCCTACAAATATTGTTGCCCAATGCCAGAATGATAGATCGCAGCATAAAAATAAAGCGGCTGCAATGAAAGTTCTTAAAGCAAAGCTTTACGAACATGAAAATCAAAAGAAGAAAAAGGAACTGCAGCAAAAATATGGAAATAAAGATGAGATTGCCTGGGGGTCTCAGATACGTTCATATGTGTTTCAGCCATATACTATGGTAAAGGACCATAGGACCGAACATAAAACATCTAATGTCGGTGCTGTTATGGATGGAGAGATCACCGAGTTTATGGAAATGTTTTTAGCATGGAAGGCAGAACAAAAAATAGAAAAAAAGAAGTAAGAGTATGAATGGTGCTTTATTAATTATTATTGGTATCACTTTTTTTCTTATTAGCTACAGGATCTATGGACGATATATAACAGGTGTTTTTAATATAGAAGAAAGCAATGAAACGCCTGCTCATAAATTGTCTGACGGTGTTGATTATGTACCGACAAAGTTTCCTGTTCTTTTCGGACATCATTTTGCTTCCATTGCAGGAGCAGGCCCTATAGTAGGGCCTGTTTTAGGTGTATGTTTCGGTTGGGGC
Organism: Candidatus Auribacterota bacterium; assembly: GCA_023144635.1. Lineage (GTDB taxonomy): Bacteria > Auribacterota > JAFGBW01 > JAFGBW01 > JAFGJP01 > JAGLFH01. Next base: position 16,066 of record JAGLFH010000008.1, read on the forward strand.
CCTGTAGCATTATGGATTATCTTAGGCTGTGTTTTTATTGGTGCTGTTCATGACCTTACCACTCTTATTATATCAGTAAGAAATGAAGGCCGCTCTATTGGACATATTGTAGAAAAATATATAGGTTTTTCCGGAAGACAGATATTCTTGCTTTTTTGTTTTGCCACTCTACTTTTAGTCGTGGCAATTTTTTCTATATTAATATCAAAGATCTTTGTTGCGTCTCCTAGTGTAGCAACTTCATCTATTATATTTATACTGATGGCGCCATGTTTTGGATATCTTGTTTATAAAAAGAATTTATCTCTTTTAAAGGGAAGCCTTTTCTTTGTACCATTACTTTTTTTTGGGATTTATTTAGGAACTGTTTATCCGTTAAATATTGTAGAATTATTTGGTGTAACGACAAGTCTTGCACGTCAAATTTGGATTCTCGTTCTGTTCGTTTATGTTTTTATTGCTTCGGTATCTCCTGTATGGTTACTTTTGCAACCAAGAGATTATCTTAATTCGTATTTATTATATATAATGATAATACTTGGTTTTATTAGCATACTTTTTGTTGCACCCGCGTTTAAGATGCCTGCATTTGTAGGATTTGTTGTAGATAATCCTCAAAAAGGTGAGCTTAGGTGGGCACTGTTCCCTATTCTTTATGTAACTATTGCTTGCGGGGCTTGCTCTGGTTTTCATGCACTGGTCTCCTCCGGTACAACATCAAAACAGATCAGTTCTGAAAAACATATTTTACCAATTGGTTATGGAGCAATGCTGGTTGAAGGAATTCTGGCTTTAATGGCTCTTATAAGTGTAAGTGTATTAACTCAAAGCGAATTTATATCTTTACTTGGAACTAAAGGACCTGTTTATGCCTTTGCAAATGGGCTTGCAGGGTTTATGGATAAAATAGGAATCTCATTTAATATTGGATATACTTTTGTGGCTCTTACTATATCGGCTTTTATGCTTACTACTCTTGATACTGCTACAAGGCTTACGCGTTTTACTTTGCAAGAGATCTGTCTTCCTAAAAATAAACTGAAGTATGAAAACAAAGTAGCGACTTTTCTCGGAAATCGATATGTGGCTGCTTTTATAGTCGTTTTTCTTTCCGGCTATCTTGCCTTAAGCGGTGATGGTATTAAAATATGGCCGGTGTTCGGAGCTTCAAACCAGCTTTTAGCTGCATTATCACTTCTTGTTGTAACAGTTATTATGATAAGTAAAAAAATGAATTATTGGATAGTTCTTCTTCCGTTTCTGTTTATGATATTTATGTCACTCTCAGCTTTATGGACTCTTTTTATTGGGAATATAATTGCAAGGAACTGGCCGCTTGTTATAGCAACATTTTTTCTGCTTCTCTTATCAATTATTTTGGTTATATCAGCAGTTTTTACGATTAAAAAGAAAGTAAAAGCTTAAAGAAGACTCAAGACACCAGACTAATTGTGCACTCCGTGCGATGATTTTAAAAAGGAAAAGCTATTCACCACAGAGAACACAGAGAAAACGCAGGTGATAGGTAATGGGCAATGGGTTATAGGTCAAGGTGCACTATCCGCCTACGTTCAGACTACGCACAAGGCTTCGTCTAGGCAGGAAAACTATGGCGAGACAGGACGTGCGATGATTATAAAAAGTAAAAGATAAAGAAATGTGAACAGGATGGACAGGATTAAAAGAATATTCCAAGATAATATTTCAATTAATTAATCAATCAACATCCCTCGTTTGTCACTATACTTGTTAATTTAACTTGATAGTAGTAAGCTAATAGCTTATAATTGAATAGATGGTAGTTGGTTAGCTTATTCAGGAGGTTTTATGAAGTTTATTGAAACACCAATGTTTACAAAATTATTAAAGGGTATATTGACTGATGACGACTATAAAAATTTGCAATTAGCATTGTTAACAAATCCGAAAAAAGGCAAGGTGATACCAGAAGGTGGAGGATTAAGAAAAATAAGATGGAAAATTGAAAGTAAAGGAAAACGAGGGGGAGTAAGAGTTATTTATTACTGGATTTCTGCAGAATATACATTTTATATGATAACTCTGTATAAAAAATCCTATAAAGAAGATTTGACTAAAGAGCAATTAAAAGCATTAGTGAAATATGTAAAAGAATATTTAAAATAAAAATGAAGATTAAGGACAAAAACAAATAAAAGGGGACAAAGGCAAATGAAAAAGGGAGATTTTAAAAACTTATTGCAGGGGATAAAAGAAGTAGGACTAATTAGAGCTAAAAAATTAAAGCCAAGTCGTGTTTTTGATTATAAACCAAACTTAAAAGTCATTAGAAAGAAGTTTAAAATGTCTCAATCACAGTTTGCTGATCTTATTGGTGTAAGTATTTTTACATTAAGAAACTGGGAACAAGGACGGACAGAACCAGATGGAGCAGCAAGATCATTATTAACTGTTGCAGAAAAAAGACCCAAAGCTGTTTTTGAAGCACTGCACGGTTAAATAGATAGAAATTTGGAAGATTTTGGTTAGAGAAAACAATATTAAGTTCTAAAGTCACCTCCGTCCTCATTTGTCCGAAAAGTAGAAAGTTTATTAAATTCAAAATAATAAGAAGCTGAAATAGAAAAGTTAATATTGGAACCTTCACTCTTTATTAATCTATTAAAAAAATAGAATCAAACGTTACATGATAAAGCTACTAAAGTAAAAATCCAATATTTCTAGAACATTATTTTTTTTCTTGCACAAAAAGGACACCATGAGCCTTGTTTAATGCTGTTAGGTGTAGCCATCCATGTATGACCTTCTGAACACTTCCATTTAAGTTTTGTTTTAGCATTTATATACTTTATTGAAAGACACTCACCTTTCTTTTGTTTTGCGAGTTTTTGCATATCCTTAATGGTAATATTAGATTTTCTTCTGCAAAGCGCACACCATGAACCTCGCTTAATACTGTCTGGTCTTGCTTCCCAAATATGGCCTTCTGAACATTTCCAGGTTAATTTTATTATATCATTAAAGTATTTATCAGAGATGCACTCACCCTTATTTTGTTTTGCAAGTTTTCTCATGTCCTCAATAGTGGTTTTAGATTTTTCTGCGCAAAGAGGACACCATGAGCCATGTTTGATGTTAATTGGTTTAGTTCTCCAAACATGTCCTTTATTGCATTTCCAGGTTAATTCTGTTCGAAGATTTATATACTTTTTAGAGATGCACTCACCCTTATTTTGTTTTGCAAATCTCTCCATATCCTCAATATTTAATTTATGCTTTATTTTGCAAAAAGGACACCATGAGCCATGCTTTATGTTAAGTGGTTTAGCCATCCAAACATGTCCCTTTGAACATTTCCACTTTAACTTAGAATGAGCATTTGCGTAAAGCTTAGAAAGGCATACTCCATCCCTTAATTCTGCGAGTTTTTGCATTTTTTCTATTGATGATCGTAGAGAGTCGGCTATTTTTTTGATTAAACATAGCTGACACCATGAGCCATGTTTGATACTGTTAGGAGTAGCCATCCATGTATGACCTTCTGAACACTTCCATTTAAGTTTTGTTTTAGCATTTATATACTTTATTGAAAGACACTCACCTTTCTTTTGTTTTGCAAGTTTTTGAATATCTTCTATAGTTATTTTAGATTTGCTTTTGCAACGTGCACACCATGAGCCTTGTTTAATACTATCTGGTCTTGCCATCCAAATATGGCCTTTATCACACTTCCATTTTAATTTATATTTATTATTAATATATTGATTAGATAGGCATTTGCCTCTTCTAGAGCTGGCAATATCCTGCATTTCTGATAGAGTAGATCTTTTTTTCATAAGATAGAAATTTACTTTAAGATATAATATAGTTTGTGAAGTAGAATATTTTAAATAACAAAAAATATCTTAAAATTAAGATAAACAATTTTACTGAAAAAATCAATTTATGATTTGTAAGAAGTTTCTTGCTATAGTCAACAGACCATGGATTATAGTCAGAAGGGGAACCCACAAAAAAACACACAATCCCGTTTATGACGCACCTGATGCGTGGCAGGCAGGACAACTTTTTATTTATCCTGCTATTTCCTGCCACGTGAGTCGCGTACTGTGACAACGCGGTCACGCGATTAATCCTGTCTAAAGTCTGTGCTTTTGCTTTTTATAATCATTGCACATAGTGCTCCTTGACCTATACCCCATTGCCCATTACCTATCACCTGTTTTTCATTTTCTTTTTTACCCTTAATAAAAAAAACGCAGAAGGTTTTCTCCTGCGTTTTCTCTGTGAACTCTGTGGCTAAATTTTAATAATCAGCGATAGCTTTCATTAATTTTCTGTCTTTTGCTTTATCCTTTACAAAGTGTTAAAAGACAAGTGACGATCATCATTATGGATATTATCATTCCTATAACGCCTAAAGGGGTATGATAACGGAGTAATGATTCATCAATATCCTGTGAAATATCAACTGCTTTATATGCTTGTCTTGTGGAAAACCATCGGGTACATTTTTGAGTTAAAGATAGAATAATTTCTTTTTTTCTAATACCTATAATTGAAAGAACTATAACTGAAAATAAAGAAGAAATTAAAAAGATCTTTGTGCTGCTAAATACAACTTCATATACTTTTTCTGATTCAGAAGCATTAATAGAAAATGATTTAGCTAGGCTTATCACATCAAAATAATTTACAAGATAAAACAAACTGATAGATGAACATATTAGTGTGAAAATAAAAAACAGTTTTATATTTGGTAGAATTAAAAGTTCCTGGACTGAATGGCGCTGAATATCGAGAAATTTGGTTTTTCGTCTTAAGGAAAAAGATTTGTTGAAGAAAAAGCTTAGTTTCTTAAAGTTATCAACTGAAAAGACCATAATAATACAAAAAACAAAAGCGATTATACCAAAAACTATTGTTACTATCTGAAAAAAAGATATAAAAAAAGAAAAATAGATTTGTTCCATTTGCCCCTCCGTTAATCATTTGTTTAATCAGTTGAACATTATTATAGCATTTAATCTTTAATATTTATAAAAAAAAGATTACACAGAATATGTGCAACAAATTAAAAGAGAAGAAGATAGGGAAATTGCGTGGATCGTGATTCGTTCAAGGAGTCTGTGACGATATTATAAATTACCACGGGAAAGAAAAAAAATAAGATACACGATAGATGATGGACGAGGGACGACGGACGGGAAAGCAAAAGATAAAAAAGAAAAAAACAATTTAGCCGCGAAGGACACGAAGTCATGAACCACGTGGGGTTCATGATGAACGAAAAGGTAAGATGTAAGTAGGGGCGGGCCTTGTGTCCGCCCGTGTTGAAAGTAAGAATGACGTTTTTACCTATTATTGAGATTCCTGCTGGAGTTTATCCCGCACTTGATGCGGGGCAGGAATGACATGTCTTTTGCTTTTTTGCTTTTACAAAGACGCATGGCCATGCGTCTCTATATATGTTTTATTTATTTTATGTGCTTTATTTTTTACACGGGCGGGGGCAAGCCGCCGCCCCTACATACGTTATATTATTCGTGTTTATTTATGTTTCTCTGTGGCTGAAATGGTTTTTGCTTTTTATAATCATCGCACGCAGTGCTCCTAGACCTATAACCTATTGCCCATTACCTATCACCTGTTTATATTTTTTTTATCTGTGTTTATCTGTGTGAATCTGCCTGCCTCGCCGAAGCCTTGGCGAAGGTGGGTGGCTAATTCTTTTTATGCTTTTGTTTTTTTTACCTATTTCATCAATGCATCTTTTAGACAGATTGGTCTACCTGCTCTTTCTATACTGTATTCTGCTTCTCCATGACGCTTACAGTACCAGCTGATAAGAGGTATTTTTGTTATGCATGATATGATCCTTTTTCTTTCCTCTGACATTTTGCCTCCCCATGTAAAAGTTGTTAGTTATTAGTAAAGCAGCTCTCGGCGTTCAGCTATCGGCTATCAGCTTTCAGTGTTCAGCCAAGAAGCTAAAACCCAGAACTTTCTTTTTACTTTTTCCTGTTTCTTTTTTTCGTGTTTTCGTGGTTAATTTTTTTATTTTATTCTACATCTTATTTTTTTTATGTTTTTGCTTTTCTGTCTTTTACCATTCGTGTCCGAGCTGAAAGTCCGCCGTAGGAGGATGTCCTCTGTGGCAAATTATATAATCATCAGCGACAGCGTACCTTTTATTTTTTACGCTTTTTCATTTTCCTTAGCTTCTTCTTTTTCTGCTTCTGCTTTCTGTTGCTTTTGAAATATCTTCATCTGTTCTTGCATCTCTTTTTGCTGAACTTCTATTACTTTTCTAAAAATGCTTCTAAAGACTAATTTGCTAAGAATAGATACCACCATGAAAGCAAGGGTAGATTTGATGACTATGTCTGTAAATGTAATTAAAGATATCTCTGAAAACCTTAATAACATTACAATTGCAAACGCAAGCATTCCTGCAAGAAGAGATAAAGTATTGACTATGTTTTTCATGACATAAATCCTTTTATATTAGTAAAAAAATCCTGAAGAGTTCCGGTGCCGGAAGATGTCCTGTTCTCAAGCATTTTTTTTGCGATCATTTTTATTCCCATTGATGCCGTTGATCTTGGATATTGCAGAACAAAAGGTTTTTGCTTTCTTACAGACACACTAACAGCATTATCATAAAGAATCCCACCTAAAAGATCCAATTTCTTATTCAAAAATCTCTGTGATACCGCATTTATCTTTTTATGGATAATTCCTGCTTCATCATTAGTTTTACACATATTTACAATAAGACGAATGACAGCATCCTTTTTCTTATTCGTGATCGCTTTAATAATTGCATACGCATCTGTTATGGCTGTAGGCTCTCCTGTAGTTACTACAAATATTTCATTACATGATAAAAGAAATCCCAGTACTTCCTGAGATATACCGGCTGCGGTATCTATAAAAAAGAAATCTACGTTCTCTTCCACATTTTTTAATTGTGAGATGAAACTGTCCATATCTTCCTTTTTTAAATTAGCCAGTTTTTCTATTCCCGATGATGCCGGTATTATTCGGAGCCCGCCTTCAACCTCTATTATGATATCTTCTATTTTTTTATTTCCTTCAATTACATGACTTATATTGTATTTGGGTCTTTTACCCAGTAAAACATCTATATTGGCAAGACCAAGATCAGCATCAAGTATTACTACATTTTTATCCATTGATTGAAGTGTAAGCCCAAGGTTTATTGTAATATTACTTTTGCCAACTCCTCCTTTTCCTGATGTTACAGCTATTGCGCGTGCAAGCGTAAGAGGTCGTTTACTCTTTCTACTTGCAAGCTGTCTTAGGCTGTATGTTTGGCTATGAAAGTTTTCCATATAATATTTTCCTAGTCAGCTCACTGGTTTTAGCTGTGCGTATATTATCAGGTACGATCTGGCCGTCAGTCAGAAAGTGAATCGGAAGTTTTGTGTAATTGTTAATAGAAAGTATTTGGCCCGGTTTATCTACTTCATCTATTTTTGTTAATATCAAACCGTTAATATCTATTGCCTCGCAAAAGTTATTAATGGTTTTTTTGTATTCTGATTGGTGCGTTGAGCAGTTAAGAAGCAGAATTTTTTTTGCACCACTCAAATTTTTAATTCTTGAGTAAAGTTTTTTTATTTTCAGTTTATTGTATTGGCTGAAACCGGAAGTATCAATAAATACAACATGATCTTTCCGAAGGTCATTAACTACATCACGCAAGTCTTCATTTACAGAGACGGCATGAAAAGGGGCTTCAAGTATTTTTGCATATTGTTTAAGAGTTTCATGCGCTCCTATACGGAAGGAATCAAGGGTTACAAATGCTACGGGATGATTAAATTGAAGATGTGTTTGTGATGCTATTTTGGCTAGTGTTGTTGTTTTACCTACGCCTGTTGTCCCCAAAAAAACAAATATATTACCTATTTCAACATCCATTGAAAAAGGTTCAGCTATGATCATGCCCTCTATTATATTTTCTACTCTTTCCTTATGTGGTAAACCGTTTGATCTTTTGTTTCCAACTTGACTAAGTATTTTCATTATGCATCTTTCATCTATGTTGCAAGTCTCAAGAAGTTTTTTTGTGCTTTTAAGAAGCGGCGGCATGGATTGTGTATTAGAAAGATAAATATCTTTTAAGAGCTCTTTTATCTCTATTACTTCTGCTTTTAAACTTATATTGCTTTCCTCTTCACTCTTCATTAGTTTATTGTCTTCCAAAATCTCAGTTTGTTTAACCATTTTTTCTTTTACCGAATCTAAAAACCGCCTGCATGCTTTTTCATTTATTGTTTTACTGCTAAGAACATCTTTTTCAAAAACAGGAGGAGTGAGAGCTGCTGTTACCTCTATTTTTGATAAACCTATACTTTTTGAATCTTTTATTTTTTTTGTACTGAGTATTATAGCTTTTTCACCCAGATCACTTTTTACTTTTGCAAAGATACTTGCCAGTGATATGCCGGTATATTTTTTTATCTTCATCGTTTTTGCGGCCCTTCAGGTGCTAATGATATGACACCAACATTTTCTATTGTTATGTCACCGGTTATTTCATTAAATGAAACTACATCTATATCCGGAAATTTTCTTTCTATTAACCTTTTAAAATACATTCTGATAAGAGGTGAACATAATATAACTGGAGAGATACCCTGGGAAACCTGTTTACTGAAAAGCTCTGCTATCCTCTGATAGATAGCCTGTGCACTGGCAGGGTCAACCACCAAGTGTGAGCCGTGTTCAACTTTTTGTATTGATTGAGTAAGATGCTGTTCAAGGTCAGGAGATATGGTAAGAGTATGTATAACGTTTCCCGGTTGTGAAAACTTTTTACTTATTGTTAATTTTAATGCCGCCCTTACATATTCTGTTAAAATATCCGGATCCTTGATCGCTCCTGAAAAATCTCCAAGTGTCTCAAGTATAGTTACAAGATTTCTAATAGAAATATTTTCACGTAAGAGATTTTGAAGTACACGCTGAACTTCTCCTATAGACATTTTACCCGGTATAAGTTCATCTACTATAGCAGGATATTTTTCTTTGAACTTATCAATGATCTCCTTGATATCCTGACGGTTTAGAAGTTCATGAGCATGTTTTCTTATTATTTCAGATAGATGTGTCGCAAGAACTGTTGCAGAATCTACAACTGTGTATCCAAGTTGTTCTGCTTTTTCCTTTTCGCCTTCTGTTATCCAGTAAGCAGGAAGTCCAAATGCTGGTTCTGTTGTTTTGGTCCCTGGTAATTCCTGTCTTGCACTTCCTGAATCCATTGCAAGCATATGATCTATTAAAATTGTTCCTTCACCGACGACTTCACCCTTTATTTTAATAGTATATATCTCTGGGGTAAGCTGCATGTTATCTCTTATCCTAATAGGAGGAACAATAAGTCCCATATCTATAGCAAATCTTTTACGCATGCTTGAGATGCGATCCAAAAGATCTCCTCCCTGTTCAGGATCTACTGTTGGTATAACTCCATATCCAATCTCTAATTCCATTGTATCAACCTGTAATAGATCAGAAACCGGTTCCGGGCCTGTAACAGCTTTTTGCTTTTCTTCCTCATGCATCTCCATATCTGTTTGCTCTTCTTTTTCTATAATACTTTTTATTGTAAATGCAAATCCGCCTCCAATAACTGACATCATAAGAAATGGAATTGTAGGAAGCCCTGGTACAAATGCTGAAAGCCCCATGACAACTGATACAATGCCTACTGCTTTGGGTTGAATAAGTACCTGACTTACAAGATCTTTTCCAAGTGTATCTTCAGCCGCACCAGCCCGGGTTACGATTAAACCGGCTGCTGTAGCGATCACCATGGATGGGATCTGTGCAACAAGGCCGTCACCAATAGTTAAAAGTGTATATGTCTGAAGCGCCTGGCCCCATTCCATTCCTCTTTGAAGCATACCTATTCCAAATCCGCCAAGCACATTTATAGCAGTAATGACAAGTCCTGCTCCAACATCACCACGTACAAATTTTGAGGCACCGTCCATTGCTCCGTAAAAATCAGCTTCTCTTCTTATTTCATCCCGTCTTTCACGAGCTTCATCTTCTGTTATAAGTCCGTTATTAAGATCTGCATCAATGCTCATCTGTTTTCCGGGCATAGCATCTAATGTAAAACGTGCTGCAACTTCTGCAATACGTGTGGCACCTTTTGTAATAACCATAAACTGGATAGCAACAAGAATAAGAAAGATAACAGCACCGACAATATAATTTCCCCCGACAACAAAATTTCCGAATGCTTCAATAACAGAACCTGCATAAGCATGAAGTAGGATAGTTCTTGTTGTAGCAACGTTTAAAGATAATCTAAGAAGTGTTGTAAAAAGAAGCAGTGAAGGAAAAACAGAAAATTCAAGCGGTTTTTTCATGAACATGGCAGTTAGCAAAACTATCATCGATATTGCAATACTAAAAGTAAGAAGAATATCTATGAGCCATGTCGGAAGAGGGATCATTAGTGCGGTTATTACGCCGATCATTGCTAATGCAACGCCATAATCACCCCTTGAGATTATGTTCTTCAATCCTGAATACTGTGATTGTTTCTTTTGCATTTTTATTCCTTACTTTTAAACATGAATCTTTTTATTTTTAAGGTTGTATACATATGCAAGTACTTCAGCTACTGCTTTGTAAAAGCTTGCTGGTACTTCCTGAGATACCTCTACTTCTTTGTAAAGAGCCTGTGCAAGAGGTTTATTCTCAACTATTGGTATATTATGTTTTTTTGCTATATCTTTTATTTTTTCTGCCATTTTTCTCATTCCTTTTGCAATTACCTTTGGTGCGTTCATGGAAAGATCATCATATTTTACCGCTACAGCATATGTTGTAGGGTTTGTGATAACTACATCAGCTTCCGGAACTTTACTTAACATAAATTTTTGAAACATCTTAAATCTCTGAGTTCTTTGCCAGCTCTTTATTGCCGGATCTCCCTCTTGATCTTTTTTCTCCTGTTTTACTTCATCTTTTGTCATCTTAAGATTTTCTTCAAACTTCCACCACTGCTGTGCATAATCAGCAGCAGCAAGAAATATTAAAATTATAGAAATGCGGATAACTACTTTGAACGCAAGTTTCATAATAAATACCCAAAAAAAATAAATGTGTTGGTCTACAAAAGGAATGAAATTATCTATTTCAGCTTCGATGGTATAATAAATTATTGGGCCAATTACACAAAGCTTGGCAACACTTATTAATAATTTTACTAATTTTTCTCCTTTAAAAGGATTTAGTTCTTTAAACTTAGGTTTTAATTTATCCCATTTGGGTTCCATGGACTTCCATGCAACCATCCATCCTACCTGACAATATGATGCTCCGACACCAAAAATCATAATAAGTACAAGAAAAGGAGCTGTGGTTTTTAAAAATAAATATATATACATTGTAAGAATTTCTATCAGATTATCAGGAGAGATTCTAAAAGTAGATAATAGACGAAATGATATTTTATAGGTAAGTAAAAAATGATCAAGCATGTAACTTCCTACCACAGAGAGTATTAATGCTGAAAAAAGAAGCACGACAACTGTGTTTACTTCCTGACTCATTAAAGCGCTGCCCTGCTCGCGTGCTTTTTCACGCTTTTTAGCAGTACCTGTTTCCGTCTTATCTTCTTTAAAGGTATCTTCAGCCATTTATATTCCTCCACTCATATGCAGGATGAGTGCGTTTGAATATTTTTCAGTTAAAAACATAACTTTTTTTAATAGAATAAGTGCAAAAGGAAATAAAAACATAGTACCTGCAACGCCAACGAACACTCTAATAGGAAATGCAAGCATCATGACATTTAGATCAGGTATGGCTTTATTCGCTATTCCCATACCACAGGATATTATAATTAATAGTCCTAAAACAGGGGCTCCGTAAGCGATACCTCTATTAAAAACGTAACTGTAAAATTTTATAGCTATATCTGTTAATTTTGGAGAAAAAGCATTTTTTCCGAGCGGTATATATTCAAAACTACGGGAAAGTATTTTTATTATCATATGATGTCCGTCAAAAGTAAGAAAAAGCAGAACAACAATAATATATACATATTGTGTTAAAAGAGAAACATTCTCATCAACATCAGGATTAATTACTCGTCCTATACCAAAACCACTCATACGTCCTGCTATCTCTGCTCCTATCCTTGTTGCTTGAAAAGGCATATTAGAAAACCACCCGAAAATAAACCCAATGATTATTTCTTTGATGCCATAAACAACAAAAATGGGAAAACTTATATCTGGAGTAATTGCTGTTTTATTTATTAATGTAGGAAGTATGACAAAAGATATAAAAACAGCTATCCACACTTTTAAGCGTTTAAGTACTCTTGAACTTCCAAAAACAGGTGCAAGAAAAAATGCACCTGTTATACGCATTAAAATAAGCATAAAACAAATAAAATTAACAAATAATGTATCTATGTCTGCGTAATTCATGATGCTATGGTTTGTGCCAGGGTAAATATTTTTATTGTAAATGAAGTAAGAGTTTGTAAAATGAACGGCATAAAAAATATAAGCGCTAAAACAATTGCTACTATCTTTGGAACAAATGTAAGTGTTTGATCTTTTAAGTTTGTAACGGTCTGAAAAATAGTTACTGAAACACCGACAACTACTGCAAGTATTAACATAGGAGATGCGATCATTAAAAGCGCTATAGCTGTTTCTTTACCGATTGTCATTACCATTTCCGGTGTCATGTATTTGTTTCCTTTATATTATTAAAATCCCAATGTAATAGAGCTAACGATAAGATTCCACCCGTCTACCATTACAAATAACAGTACTTTAAAAGGTGTTGATATTGTAATAGGCGGAAGCACGATCATACCCATTGATAAAAGAATTGATGCAACCACCATATCTATTACTAAAAACGGTAGAAAAAGAAGAAAACCTATCTGAAAAGCTGTTTTAAGCTCGCTTATTATATATGCAGGAATGAGTATATGAGTTGGAATATCATCCCGAGTGTTCGGTTTTTCCATTTTTGCAATATTTACAAAAAGAGCAATATCTTTTTTTTTGGCATATTTGAACATAAAAGTTCGAAGATGTTTTACCGTTACATCAAGTGCCTGCTTTTGAGTTATCTGTTCTTCGAGGTATGGCGTAAGAGCATCATTATTTATTTTTTCTCCTACAGGTGCCATGATATAAAAAGTAAGAAATAATGATAGCCCTATTATTATTTGATTACTTGGCTGTTGACCCATTTTAAGAGCATTTTTCATGAATGATAAAATAACTGCTATTCTGGTAAAGCAGGTTACCATGGTTAGAAGGGCAGGGGCTAAAGTAATGAGAGTAAAAATTATCATTAGCTGGAATGCAGGGGCAATGTCTTTTGGATTATCACTTTTTTCTATTGCGAAATTGAATTTTAATGGAAAGGGAGTGTCTTCATCGGCTGAAGCATGGTTGGTGATTATCAAAAGAGAAATAATCGTTAAAAAAATAATTAGAAATCTTTTATACATTCACAACCTCTTCAATGTTGCTATCACTCATTTCACGCTGTAAGGAATCCTGAAAAATATCTCTTTCAATATCACCTGTAATGCTGTCTGCTTTAAATTCACTTATTTTTTCAATTGTTCCATTGTTAAAGGACATTAGTACAATTCTGTCTATTACCCAAACGAGCATAAGGTAGTTTTTAGGGCCAAGCGGAAATTTTTCTATAACACGTAAAAGTTCTCTTCCTTTTTTTGTAAAGGGGGTAGATGAAGAAAAGAATTTTTTGTATAAAACAGTCATTAAAAAAATAAAAAGAAGGATTATGACAAGAGAGATCATCATTCTTACAAAAGTTTTTTTAACATCAAATGTCGGTACAGGAGAAGGGGCTGTATCATCAAGCGTGAAAGCTACACTGGATTCTTTATTATCAACTTCCTGTTTGGTAGGAGGAACTGTCTTATCAAGTGTAACAGTTTCATTTGAGATTTCTTGTATATCAACTTCTTGCGCTAGAGAATCAGAGACTAAAAAATCAACGGCTATGTTGATAATAAACATAATTACGAACAGATGTATTGTTTTTTTCATCATATTGTTACCTCCGGGTGAATGTATTGCTCTAATGTGCAATTGGAATGCCATAATATAATTTGTTTTAAATACATATATAATAAATCTATATATATGATTTCTAAATTCAAGTTTGCTAATAAAATGCTATTTTGAAGAAGCAAAATTCAAAAAAATAAATCTTAAGGTTATTACCCGTTTTCGCATTAACCAAAGCTGCTTTCCTTAAGCTTTTCGGTAATAAGTGTAGACTAAATTCGAAGGGTAAACCCGTAGAGCTCTATTTTGTCGACAAAACAACAAAAATACAAAAAATAAATATTAAATGTAATAAATTACATATTTCTGTCGTCAAAATACGTAACCTGTTGTAATGACGGTATATAAAATTAAATAAAAGGCCAATGTGTCAAGTTATATGTTTAATTAATGTATTGTTAAGATTGCGTAACAACTTGATATACATACTGTTATGAAAATATTTGTGAAATTGAAAAAAATAAAAAAAAGACAATAAAAGATTGACATAAATTTGTTGTTGTGTTATTATAGAATAAGATAAAAAGCTGCTCTATTAAGTTTTATTAAAATTTAACAGAACATTTTTTTATCTGATTAAAGGCAAAGTTTTCGAAAGGAAGCGGCGCAAAGCTACGGGACAGGGATTAGTTTAAATACTAAGAAAGATTGTCAGCCGGGCTGCCTGATAAGGGCAGTCCGGCTTTTTTTTATATATATTTAATGAATTTTAATAATTTAACTTTAAGGAGTAAATAATGAGAATAAGAAAAAACGTGTTTTTAATACTTTTATCGATAATATGCAGTTTTTATTTTCAAAGTACTGCTTTATCTGCAGATCATGAACATTATAACCCTGATTCAGTTTTAGCATCTGACGGATTTTTATACTGTGTCTGGCTTGATGCTGACGGGTCAAGCGCAACTAGAGGAAATGTATATTGTCAGAAATTTGATACGTTAGGTATTAAACAGTGGGCAAATGATAAACAGATAAATAGCGCTGAAGAATACTGGTTAAGCGGTTGGGAATTAACACCTAAAATTACTGAATATAATAATAATCTTTATATTGTATGGTGTGGTTCTGTTGGAAATGATCTTGTTATGCAGAAACTTGACGCTAATGGAAATCTATTATGGGCGTCTCCTAAAAAAGTAAATGTCAATCAGCCCCCGGAATACCTTTCACAGGAAATTGATGTTGATTCAACCGGTAATATCTACGTAATGTTCAGACGATATGGTCCAGCCGGCGGCGGATATTATTTACAGAAAGTAAATTCAGATGGTATACCTCAGTGGGCAACAGATTCTTCCTGCGGGGTTAGCTTAAAACAAAAACTGGCTGTAAGTAATAACGATACAATATATGTATTAAGTTCGGTAACTCTAACAGATTTTTCTACTGTAGGTATACTTCGAAGATTCAATACCAGTGGAAGTCAAGTATGGGATATTAATACAAGTCTTTCAAAATTTAATATAGATACAGATTCCAGCAATAACGCAGTAGTAACTGGTGTTGCCAATAATAATGTTGTTATAAAGAAGTATAATACATCAGGAAATCAGGTAGGAAGCACAGTTACTGTTATTGATTCTTCCATTGTGAGTGATTGCAGTGAAACAAGTATCTCTGTTGATGCATCAAATAATGTATTTGTTGCCTGTAAAGGTAAAAAACTAAATTTTAGTAATGATATTTATGTTATGAAAATATCTTCTTCAGGTTCCCTTATGTGGGCAGAAGAGAAAATAGCACATACATATTCATTTTTCGAGGAAGAAAGGCCGAATATTGTAGCTGATCAGTATGGTGGTGCTATTGTTGTATGGCAGGATAGTGATATGTGGATGTCTCCTTTAAATATTAGAGCAAATTTTTTGAATCATAATGGGGATCTTCTTCTTACTTTTGAAGATGCGCTTATTAATAGTGACGGCAAGGTTGCAGGAAACAGTTCTCCATATGTAACATCCAGTCCTGTTCTTTCTGCAGAAGTAGGAAAGTTATATAAATATGATATTATGGCAACTGATAATGATGGTGATACATTAACATATTCAGTATATAGAAGCGTATCAGGAACAACTGGTCTTCATAGCGGTATTAATCAGGCAACCGGAGAAATTGACTGGTATCCGCAAGATATACATCTTGGAATACATGATACAATTCTTTTGATAGAAGATAGTGTCGGAAATTTTACAACTCAGCATTATTACCTTGAAGTAACTGAGCCAACCAGCGGTAATAATGATCCTGTAATAACATCAACTCCTGAAAATCTGGTTTCTTTAGGTTCACAATATCAATATGATGTTGAAGCAACAGACCCTGACGGAGATGCTATTAGTTTTGCTTTTGGCGGTCCTGAAGGTTTTTCTATAGATTCTTCAACTGGTCTTATTACAGGTGATACTAATATTCCTGGCATAGGCTTTTTTTCAATGTATGTATTTGTATCTGATGTTAATGGCGGATGGGATGAGCAAAGTTTTGTTCTTGAAATAGCTGAGGCTTCTAATAATCCACCAGTATTTACAAGCTCTCCTGTTTTAACAGCCACACCAGGAGTTCTCTGGACTTATAGTCCAACTGTTGTTGATCCCGATGGTGACACTCTCACTTTTTACAAACCAGCTAGTCCTGCCTTCATGACTGTTAATTCCAGTACTGGCTCGCTCAGCTGGACGCCACTTGATGGCCAAGTGGGTAGCAATTTTGTGAGATTATTAGCCGATGATGGTAATGGTGGAACGACTACGCAAGAATTTTACATTATTTGTTCACCAACAAACTGGGATCCGGTAATTGACAGTATAACGGCAACACCAAGTTCAGTTTTTGAACAAGAAAATACCACTGTTACATGTAATGCATCAGATGCAGACGGCGATACATTGAGTTACTATTGGCATCCAAGCCCTGCTATAATTACAGGTTCCGGTTCCACTGTTGTGGTTACCATGCCGGAAGTGGCCGGTGATACCGTCATAGAAATAGTGGTTACAGTATCAGATGGTAATGGAGGAAGTACATGGAATTTGATCAATATTCCTGTTTATAACAAAAATAATGTACCTGTTATTACAAGCTCAGCTATAACTTCAGCTACAGAAGATTCAGCTTATACATATGATGTTAATGCAACAGATTCTGATGGTGACACTATTACTTATTCCTTAACAGTTAAACCAACAGGTATGGTAATAAATTCAAGCACAGGACTCATCTCATGGACACCAAGTCAAACAAATGTTGGTTCAAATTCAGTGACAATTTCTATTAGTGACGGAAACGGTGGAACTGATACACAAAGCTATAACTTAAACGTTATTAATGTGAACGATGCACCTGTCATAACAAGCTCAGCTATAACTTCAGCTACTGAAGATTCAGCTTACACATATGATGTTAATGCAACAGATCAGGATGGTGATACATTAGTTTATTCTTTAGCAGTTAAACCAACAGGAATGGCAATAAATTCAAGCACAGGACTTATATCATGGACGCCTGTTCAATCAAACGTCGGTTCAAATTCAGTTTCAATTAGTATTAATGACGGAAACGGCGGAACGGATACACAAAGTTATAACTTAAACGTTATCAATGTAAACGATGCTCCTGTAATAACATCAGATCCTACTGCTAATCAAAGCACAATTAATGAAAATGAAACTTCATCTATAAGCGTTTCAGCAACAGATCAGGATGGTGACTCTCTTACATATTCATGGAGCGTTACAGGTGGATCAATATCAGGAACAGGTAGTAATGTTACTTTTAATCCTCCTGATGTTAGCACTCAAACATCTTTTACTGTTTCTTTAACTGTTTCTGATGGTAATGGTGGGCAGGATAGCGGTAATGTAAATATTATTGTAAATCCTGTAACAACATCAGCAGGTTATACGCCTTGGAGCATAAATGAGAACGGAACTTTATATACAGGATTAGCCTGGAATTATACATTAGGATATCATTTTACTCCTTCAAAGACCGGTTCAATTAACAAACTTGGCGGATTTTTTAGTGGTACAAAAACAGTTTATCTTTGGAATAAATCAACAGGTCAGCTTTTAGCTCAGGCAGCTGTAACATCATCAAATAGCTGGAGCTATACAGATATAAGCCCAGTTTCAGTTCAAGCTGGAACTACATATACGGTTGCAGCATACCTTAGTGGTAGTGGTGCTACTTATAGAAGTGGTGTATCAGGATTTCCAAGAACTTATGGTGATATAACAATAACAGGTTCATCTTATGCCGCAGGAAATGCCCGTCCTACTAATACTATAACTACTATAATGTATGGTCAGGCAGATGTATCGTTTGTTGCAGACGGAGGAACAGGAAACAGTGTTCCGCAAATAACTTCAACTCCGGTAACATCAGCAGTTGTTGATCAGGCTTACAGCTATGATGTGAAAGCTACGGATGCAGATGGAGATACTCTTTCCTATGCTCTTTCAACATATCCTACAGGAATGAGTATAAATGCAGCAACAGGTGTTATCTCTTGGACTCCTTCATCTTCTCAAGTTAGTTCACATAGCGTAACAGTTTCTGTTAGTGACGGGAACGGCGGAAACGATACACAGACATTTTCCATTACTGTATCAACTACCTCATCAACAGGCTATACACCATGGAACACAAATGAGAATGGAACTTTATATGTAGATAGAGCCTGGAACTACACATTAGGATATCATTTTACTCCTTCAAAGTCCGGTTCAATTAACAAACTTGGCGGATTTTTTAATGGAACAAAAACAGTTTATCTTTGGAATAAATCAACAGGTCAACTTCTTACTCAGGCAACAGTAACATCATCAAATAGCTGGAGCTATACAGATATAAGCCCTGTTTCAGTTCAAGCAGGAACTACATATACTGTTGCAGCATACCTTAGTGGTAGTGGTGGAAGTTACAGAAGTGGTGTATCAGGATTTCCAAGAACTTATGGTGATATAACAATAACTGGTTCATCTTATGCCGCAGGAAATGCGCGTCCGACAAATACTATTACTACTTTAATGTATGGTCAGGCAGATGTATCGTTTGTTGCAGACGGAGGAACAGGAAACAGTGCTCCGCAAATAAGTTCAACTCCAGTAACATCAGCAGTTGTTGATCAGGCTTACAGTTATGATGTTAATGCATCTGATCAAGACGGAGATACACTCATCTATTCGCTTATCTCTTATCCTACGGGAATGACTATTAATGCAGCAACAGGAGTTATCTCTTGGACTCCTTCATCTTCTCAAGTTAGTTCACATAGCGTAACTGTTGCAGTTAGTGACGGGAACGGCGGAACTGATACTCAGACTTTTACTGTTACAGTATCAACTGCTACAGCTTCAGGCTATACACCTTGGAACACAAATGAGAATGGAACATTGCGTACGAATATGTCCTGGAACTACACATTAGGATATCATTTTACACCAATAAAGTCCGGTTCAATTAACAAACTTGGCGGGCTTTTTAATGGAACAAAAACAGTTTATCTTTGGAATAAATCAACAGGCCAGCTTATTGCTTCAGCAACAGTAACATCATCAAATAGCTGGAGCTATACGGATATAAGCCCTGTTTCAGTTCAAGCAGGAACTACATATACTGTTGCAGCATACCTTAGTGGTAGTGGTGGAAGTTACAGAAGCGGTATAGCAGCATTTCCAAGAACTTATGGTGATATAACAATAACAGGTTCAACTTATGCCGCAAGTAATGCCCGTCCGACTAATACCATAACTACTATAATGTATGGTCAGGCAGATGTATCGTTTATAGCAGACTGATTTATATTATTATTTAATATAACCGGCATATTTCATGAAATATGCCGGTTAAGCCCATTATACTTAATAGTGTAATGGGCTTTTATTATATATTATGTTTTTAATAATGTTATTGATAAAATCTTTGAAAGATGTTATCTCTATAAGGCTTAATGGGAGGTTTAAAAAAATGAACGTTTGGAACATTTTGCAAAACACTGCGAAAGATAGGACTCTTGCTGCACCTTCGATCCTTTCAGGTGATTTTGGATATCTTTCTGATTCAGCAAAAAAAGCAGAGCAAGCTGGTGCTGATCTTATACATGTTGATGTTATGGATGGATCTTTTGTTCCGAATATTACTTTTGGACCTGATGTAGTTGCTGCTCTTAAAAAAGCAGTAAATATTCCCCTTGATGTTCATCTTATGATAAGCAGACCTGATAAATATGCTGCTAAATTTATTGAAGCAGGTGCTGATATATTAACTGTTCATAAAGAATCAGACCATGATGTAAAAAAGACTCTTATGGAAATAAAAGAAATGAATGCCGTTCCAGGAGTTGTAATAAATCCTGATACTGAGGTTAATACTGTTGAAGATGTTCTTCAATATTGTTCTATAGTACTTGTTATGTCTGTTTTTCCAGGATTTGGAGGACAAAAATTCATAATAGATGTTATAAAAAAGATAGAACTACTTGTAAACCTTAGAAAAAAAAATAACTATAATTATTTAATAGAAATTGATGGCGGAATAAACGAAGAAACATCTAAAAAAGCAATAATAGCAGGAGCAGATATGCTGGTTGCAGGAACATATGTATTCAAAAATCAGGATCTAAAAATACCAATAGACTCCTTAAAAACACCTAAAATAAATACAACATATGCTTAAACATACTAGAAATTTTTCAATCATTGCTCATATAGACCACGGTAAATCTACACTTGCCGACAGGTTCCTTGAGATTACTCATGCTATATCAGATAGGGAAAAAAAAGATCAAATACTTGATGATATGGATCTTGAAAGAGAACGCGGTATAACTATTAAAGCGCATCCTGTCTCTGTGGAATATGTTGCAGATGACGGGCATAAGTATTTTTTGAATATTATAGATACTCCCGGACATGTTGATTTTGCTTATGAAGTCTCTCGCTCTCTTTCTGCATGTGAAGGAGCTGTTCTACTTGTTGATGCTACACAAGGTATACAGGCTCAGACTGTAGCTAATGTGCACCTTGCACTTGAAAATGATCTTGAAATAATTCCTGTTGTAAATAAAATTGATATGCCTTTTGCCAGAACAGATGAAGTTAAGGAAAGTATTAAGGATTTTTTGGGTGTGAGTGAAGATGATATTTTATGTGTCAGCGCTAAAGAAGGAACTGGAGTTAAAGAGGTTCTTGAAGAAATAGTTAAAAAAATACCTTGTCCTAAAGAAGGGAAAGAAGATCATTTGAAGGCACTTGTCTTTGATTCTTTATATGATAATTTTAGAGGTGTTATAGCATACTTACGTGTGTTTAACGGAAGTTTAAAAAATAATGAAAAAGTTACCTTTTTCTCATCGGGTAAATCATATGAGGCTACAGAGATAGGCATCTTTACTCCTAAAATAGAAAAAAGAAATATATTGTCATCAGGAAATGTTGGCTATTTAATATGCAACATAAAGGATCCTTCTGAAGTAAAGATAGGAGATACCGTAACTCTTACCAAAAAGCCGGCACATTATCCTTTGCCAGGGTTTAAAGAAATGAAGCCAATGGTTTTTAGTGGTATGTATCCAGTTGATGCCAATTATTATGAAGAATTAAAAGCTGCACTGGGCAAATTAAAACTTAATGATTCTGCTTTTTCATATGAAGTAGAAAGCTCAGCTGCATTGGGATTCGGATTTAGATGTGGATTCCTTGGTCTTTTACATATGGAAATAATACAAGAAAGAATAGAACGGGAATTTAATATTGATATTATTATGACATCTCCCGGAGTTGTTTTTGAGCTTGTTATGAATGATGATGAAATTAAAAAAATATCTAATCCTGTACTTTTTCCGGAAAAAAACCTTATAAAGGAAATACGGGAACCGTTTGTAAGGATGTATATACTTACCCCAACAGATGCTATGGGGCCTGTTATGCAGATTGTTATGGAGAAAAGAGGAGTACTTACACATACTGAGACCATGAGCTCATCAACTGTTATGCTAACTGTAGAAATCCCTTTATCAGAAATATTAATAGATTTTTATGACAAATTAAAATCAGTTACTCATGGATATGGCTCTATGGATTATGAAATAATAGATTATAGGCCTTCTCAGATGGAAAAGCTTGTAATACTGCTTAACGCTGAACTAGTAGGTGCGCTCACAACGATAGTACATAAAGATAAAGTCGATTTTATGGCTCGCCGCACAGTTGAAAAATTAAAGGATCTTATCCCTAAGCATCTTTTTTCAATACCTATTCAAGCTGCTATTGGAGGAAAGATAGTTGCCAGGCAAACAGTTCGTGCGCTTAAAAAAAATGTTACTGCAAAATGTTATGGTGGCGATATTTCAAGAAAGAAAAAGTTATGGGAGAAGCAAAAAGAAGGTAAAAAAAGGATGAAAGAAATTGGTAAAGTTCGTGTTCCTAAAAATATTTTTGTGGAGGTTTTAAAAAATGTCTAATGCAAAAAAAGTAAGTTCCAATGTAAAGAAAAAGAGCAAGTTAAGAGAAAATATTGAAGCTATAGTATGGGCTGTTGGATTGGCTCTTCTTATCAGATGGCTTATTATCGAACCATATAAAATTCCTACAGGTTCAATGGAGCCTACTCTTCATGGTGATAAAAAAAACGGAGATAAGATACTTGCAAATAAGTTCATTTACCGTTTTACTGAACCGAAACGTGGAGATATTATTATTTTTAAAACAAAGGGCATAAAGGGAATTGATGCAAAAAAGAAAGATTTTGTTAAAAGACTGGTTGCCTTACCGGGTGAAACTGTTGAAATAAAGGATCCTTCTATATATATAGACAATAAAAAATTAACAGATCCAAAAATATTCCAAAAATGGGATTATACAGGAAACATTTCTAGTTGGCCATATGGAACTACAGGAAATCCTGTAAAAGTACCAGAAGGGTATTTTTTTGTGCTTGGAGATAATAGCTATAACAGTAATGACAGTCGACATTGGGGATTTGTGCCAATAAAAAATGTTAAGGGAAAAGCGCTTGTCATCTACTGGCCTCCGTCACGGTGGAAAGTGTTAGAATAGATTGGTTTTTCTACAGTAAATGTATAATAAATTCAATTTGTTTTAGGCCAATCGGTTTCATTCTTTGTGAAATCCTTTTTATATTTAAGTCTTGTTTATACAATGAACATTATACTTTCAATTTTCTGAGAGCGGTCATGTTATATTCAAAAGCATAATTAAATAATAAAAAACAGCAGATTCTTAAAATAAAATAAATTTGTAGAAAAAGGTTGTTTGATATTATATACACTTATATAATTACTCTGTTAATTTGTGTTACATATATAATTTAAAAAAGGATATGTGAAAAGTGAGAAACTGTGTTGTTATGGTTTTAGCAGGCGGGCAGGGTGCAAGGATCTTTCCTCTTTCTCGAGATCGAGCCAAGCCTGCAATCCCTTTTGGAGGTAAATACAGGATTATCGATTTTGTGCTAAATAATTTTGTGAATTCAGGCTTTTATCAGATTTATGTGCTTACTCAATTTAAATCCCAATCTTTAAATAAACATATTATGCAAGGATGGCGCATGTCTACTCATCTTGGGCATTTTGTAAGCCTGGTGCCAGCACAGATGAGAACAGGAACAGCATGGTATCGCGGAACAGCAGATGCTATTTACCAGAACATGAACCTTTTGGATGATAATCCTCATGCAGAACATGTAATAGTTTTTGGTGGAGACCATATATATAAAATGGAGATGAACCAGTTTCTTGATTTCCACATTGAAAAAAATGCAGATCTTACTGTATGTGTTATCCCTGTTGATGTTAAATTAGCTAATCAGTTTGGTGTTGTTGAAGTAGATAAAGACTGGCGCATAATTGGATTTCAAGAAAAACCTGAAAAACCTAAAACTATTCCCGGAAACGATAAATTAGCTTTAGCATCAATGGGTAATTACGCGTTTACAAAAGATATGATAACAAGAGAACTTCTAAGCGGTGGAAAAGAGGAAAGACCGGAATATGATTTTGGAAAACATACTATTCCACAAATGATAAAAAGATGCAATGTATTTGCTTATGATTTTTCCAAGAATACTCATAGAGGTATGTCAGAAAATGAAAGAGGATACTGGAGGGATGTTGGAACATTAGATTCTTATTGGGAGGCCAACATTGATCTTGTTTCTGTCTCTCCTCAGTTCAATCTTTATAATCCTCAGTGGCCGCTACTAACAAATTATCCTATTTATCCTCCTGCAAAATTTGTTTTTAATCAAAAAGATGATGAAAAAAAGCGCATTGGACATGCTGTGGATAGTTTAATATCAAGCGGATGTATTATCAGCGGAGGGCATGTAATAAGATCTATTCTTTCACCTGGAGTTAGAGTTAATAGCTATTCGCATATTGAAGAATCTGTTGTCATGGAGAAAGTCGATATTGGAAGAAATTGTAAAATAAGAAAAGCTATTATAGATAAGGAAGTTACTATCCCTGAAGGGACAACAATAGGTTATAACTCTGAAGAGGATCGAAAGAGGTTCTTTGTAACTCCGTCAGGTATTACTGTTATACCGAAAAAGCAATCGCTATAGTTTTTATTAAACTAATAAGAAGGAGCATAAAATGAAACAAAAAGTATCAACTAAAAAAAAGTCAAATATGAAAATAATAATTGCTGCCAGTGAAGTGGTGCCTTTTGCAAAAACAGGAGGACTGGCAGATGTTGCAGGAGCACTGCCTGCTTTTATAGAGGAAGAAGGTGTTGAGTGTGTTGTTATTATGCCTTTTTACAAGATGATAAAAAATGGTAATTTCAAAGTCAAAAAAACAGGAAAGTCATTTGACTTTAAAGTTGGAAACCATAAACTAACGGGAGAATTTATGGAAGCTTCTCTCGGTAAAAAGAACAAGATCTATTTTGTTAAAAATGACAAGCTTTTTGACAGGGACGGTCTTTATGTTGATGAAAAGGGAAAAGATTTTAAAGATAATCTTGAGCGTTTTGTCTTTTATAGCCGTGCAGTGTTAGAATTTATGAAACTCTTTAATTTTAAAGCGGATGTTATTCATTGCAATGATTGGCAAAGTGGACTTATTCCTGCCTATTTAAAGAACAATCTTAAATACGACCCATTGTACAAAGATGTTGCAACAGTATTTACTATCCATAATCTTGCTTATCAAGGTGTTTTTGGACACCAGGAGTTTAATAAAACAGGTTTACCTAAAGATGTCTTTTCTATGTATGGAATAGAGTTTTATGGTGATATAAATCTACTTAAAGCAGGATTAGTATATGCTGATGTACTAAATACTGTAAGTGAAAAGTATGCTAAAGAAATTCAAACTCAAGAATATGGCTGCGGATTAAACGGTGTTTTAAGTTATAGAAAGAACGATTTATATGGAATACTAAATGGAGTAGATTATTCCATATGGTCACCCGAAAATGATACATATTTGCCTAAAAAGTATTCTTTACGAAATTTAGCTGGAAAAATGGATTGTAAGAAAAAACTACTTAAAGAGTATGGTCTTAAAATTTCTCCTGAAAAGCCTCTTTTGGGTGTTATATCAAGGCTTGCAGATCAAAAAGGTTTTGATATTCTGCTTGATGCAATGGAGATTATTGTTGAGCTTGATGTAGGATTCATTTTGCTTGGCACTGGAGATCCTATCTATCACAAGAGATTTACTGAAATAGCAAAGATGTATCCTGAGTGTATTGGAGTACGTTTGGCGTTTAATAATGCTCTTGCTCATCAAATAGAAGCTGGATGTGATATGTTCCTTATGCCATCACAGTATGAGCCGTGCGGGCTTAATCAGATATACAGCCTGAAATATGGTAATGTTCCTATTGTGCGCGCAACAGGAGGTCTTGATGATACGATAGTTAACTTTTCAAG
Source organism: Candidatus Auribacterota bacterium (assembly GCA_023144635.1). GTDB lineage: Bacteria > Auribacterota > JAFGBW01 > JAFGBW01 > JAFGJP01 > JAGLFH01. The sequence goes on from JAGLFH010000008.1 coordinate 42,075, forward strand.
AAAAACAGAAAAAGGCAATGGTTTTAAGTTTGAAAAATATTCACCGGTTAGTTTAACAGCTAAAATACTTGAAGCAGTAAACCTTTATAGCGAAAAGAAGTTGTGGAAAAAGATTGTGCAAAATGGAATGAAACAGGATTTTTCATGGCACGTTTCTGCAAAAAAGTACATAAATCTATATGAAACAGCTATCTCAAAAAAAAAATAAAGGGATGATTTATAATAACTTTTAGATTGTGATTAAAAAAAAATTGATTTATTATAAAATAAATTATTTTCTTATGCGTCAAATAAAAGATAACAAAAATTTAAAAGGAGGAATTTAATGAAAAGATCAGTAATCGTTTTAATCGCAGGGCTTATTATAAGTTCTTTTTTAGGTGGGTGTACTATGTCAGAGCAGGGTACAGCAACTGGTGCACTTCTTGGAGGAGCTACAGGCGCAATTATTGGGCATCAGACAGGAAATAGAGCAGAAGGCGCTCTTATAGGAGGTGCTGTTGGTGCTATTGCAGGACATGGTATTGGAAGTGCTAATCAAAAAGGTGCTCAGCAGTCTGCACCACAGACAATTGTCAAATGTCCTTATTGCAAATCAAATATTGATGTTAGCGGTTTCCCTGCAGGGTCTGAAGTAAGATGTCCTGCATGTAATAATGTTTTCACATACTAAATAAAATTGTATTTAACAAAAAAAGCCTGCTTTTTAGCAGGCTTTTTTTGTTATTATTGCGTTTGGATATTGATTTAATCTGAATATTTTACATGAAAATATTATATGAATTTTTCAACTGTGTTTATGAAGTATATGATTTTCTCAATTAGTTTTTAATTCTTTTACTTAACTTGGTTTATCAAATTACTTTTTATTTCAAAGCGCTGCGAAGTATTCAGGCTAACTTAAAAAAAGGATGTTAATAATGGTAGAGTGCAATAAAACAAAAAATATGGCTAATTGCAATTGCAGTTATGAACCTTGCAGTCGTAAAGGTGTATGCTGTGAGTGTATTGTGTATCATAGAAGAATGGGTGAACTTCCGGCGTGCTATTTCCCTGATAACATTGAAAAAACTTATGATAGAAGCATAGAAAAGTTTATTCAGATAAATTCTAAGTAACTATTTTTTATTATTCTGCAAGTTTATTTTATTTATCAGAGTCAGTAGATTGTAGAAGGTTTCAAGATGAGGTACAGGTACCTTCTTTTTCTTTGACAGACGAACGGCATTTCCTAGTATAGCTTCTACTTCCATAGGCCTTCTGGATTCATAATCAAGCAGCATACTTGTTTTGTAGGGTTTCATCTTTTTTGTATCTTTTATATATTTTTGAATTATAGAAAGAGGCAGCTTGTTACCGGTTGCATTAGCAATCAAGATTACTTCTTTCATGATGTTTTTTACAAGAGAAGAGGTTTGTTTTGTCTCTAGTATTTCCTTTGTTGTTGCTCCGCCTGCAAGAACTGAAATTGGATTAAAAGCAGCATTCCAAACAAGTTTTTGCCATCTTACTTTTAAAATATAATTTGCTGATGAACATGGTATGCCGCATTTCAAAAATAAATCTGTAAGATTTTTAGTCTTTTCTGATATTCCTTTTGGATAAGTTCCAAATGCAAGACGTCCAAAATCAAGATGTTCGATTATTCCAGGCTCAAATCGGTTAATACATACAAAAGCTAGTCCGCTTATTATTTCATTATTTGGAAAGGTTTTATATGCATGTTTTTCAATGTCTATCCCGTTTTGCAAAAGAACAATAGAAGTGTGTTTTGTAACAAGGTCTTTTAATAATATTGGTATGTTTATATTAGGTAATACTTTTAATGTAACAATTATATAATCAAAATTTTCTCTAATATCTTCCCCAAATCTATATGCTTTTTTTGGAGTAAAATGAAAGTTTCCTAAAATACTTTTTATACGGATACCTTTTTTCTTGACTACTTTATAATCAGAACGCGAAAGTGTTGATACATTTAAACCTATTTGAGACAGTTTTCCGCCATAGAAAGATCCTATTGCACCTGTCCCGACAATAAGTATATTTGGTGAAGTTTTTACCATAAAACAGAGTATATCATAGTAATCTTTCTAAAGAAAACACTCTACATTGTTAAATCTTTATAATTTTGATAGTATATAATAAATATTTTGAAGGATAAAAGATTATGAAAAACACAAAAATTGCATATTTACTCATATTATTATTCGTTTTTTTACCTTGTTGTTCGAAAAGAGTTCAGATGTCTGAAGAAGATAGTTTAAAAGATAGTTTAAAAGATAGTTTGAAAGATAGTTTGAAAGATAACTTAACTATGAATTTGCCAAGTTACTATGCTGTTTCAGATTTAAAAATTCTGACTTCAAATAATGAAAGTTACAATGACAACATAGTTTATAAATCAAAAATTACTGCAAAAATTAGAATCAATAAGGCATTATATGTTTCAGACAGCAAGGCAAAAAGAAAATACAAGCAAAAAATAGTTTTATTCAAACGCCGGTTTTTACTAAAACTTGAATCGGATATTATTTTTTTAAAACAAGTTGGAAAAGTTGGAGAAGTAATAACTATTAACGGCATAGTTAAATCAAAGAGTCTCAACAATTGCTGGAATTCTGAGTTTAAACTTGAAAAGAATTTTGTTATTGATAAAGGAAAACTGATAAATGCTTTTGAAAAAGGCAACATTGTCATTTCTAACACTGAAGAAGGTATAAAGTTTTTTGAAAAACTTGCTAAAAAAGAAAAATATGAAAAAAGAAGATTAAAAAATAGTGGATTAGAAAGTAGAGGTAAAGGCATTAGAATGAAAATCTATAAATCAGGAGAAGAACTCGAACTTGAAATAAAAGAGGAATATCAAATAGATAAACAGACCATGAATATGACAAAAACTCCCTTTTTTATTAAGCTTGATATTATCAAATTCAACAATATTATATCTGCGAAAAAGGGATTATATGATTATGGCACTTCTTATTCCGGAAGATATTCTTTTGTTTTCAGAATGCATCTAACTAATAATACCAATGCACAACATAAGAATGTAAAAATTCATATTCAAGATTATTTTTATGAAGTTAAAGTTAAATGGCCTTATGGCAAAATGCGTATCAATTCTTCAACCTTCATTCCGCAACCAGCCAAAATATTTCACATTAAACAGATTAAAAAGAAGGAAAAACTAGTGATTGATATTTTATCTGAAGAAATGACAAACTCATTTTATTCAGAAATAGGTAAGAAACAATATGCTGGATGTATTGTAAGTATTTTTTTAGGTGATAAATTGATTTTTCAAAAAACAAGCAACAGTAATTTAAAGAAAAAAGGTATTAAAAATCTGAAAAAGTAATGAAATATTTATTAAAAATATTTTTATCTTTATTTACGGTTTCTTTTCCACCAAACTAATATCCCTGCAATAAATATCAAAACAGGAAAAATTATAACAATTGACCATATGATGATTCTCATCTGGCTGTATGAAAGAGCTGTATGGACATATTCGATTCCTCTAGGGGGAATTGTAATAAGTTCCTTTTTACTGCCAAGCCAGTTGAAAGAATTAAGAGCAAAAGTTAAGTGACCTACATCTTCTATTTCCTTATTACTAATAAAATCAGAATCTCCAATAACGACAATTTTAGAATCAGTTGTATTGTTTTTTGCGCATGCTGCAATTGATACAGGCCCTTTTATGTCTGTTGAGCTGTCATATATGAAATTAGGGGTATATATGTTTACTTCTCCCCATCCCTTTTCCGTTGTTCGTGCAAGCCCTGCAAGTACATATCCATTTACAATATTTTCAGACTGAATACCTACGGATCTTGCAAGATTTAAGACGATTTCTGCATTTTCAAGGTTCCTGGTAATCTCATGATTTGAGAAAATATCAATGTAAAGATATGCCGGACCTTTGTTTGCCCTTATTTTAGGGGGGTCTACAACAACAGTATTATTAAGGTTAAAGCCGTAATTTTTTAAAAAATCATCAATCCCCAGCTTAAACTGATCATTACCTTTTTGATATAATGGATCAAGAAAAACAAGAAGATTTCCTCCATTGTGAAGATATTTTTGCAGAACTTCTAATTCTTCATCTGAAAATTTTAATAATGGTCTGATAACAGCAACAACTTGTACATTATCTTTTGTTAGAGCTTCTTTACCTAACAACTTTATAGACGTAATATTGTAGTTGTCATCTTCTAATTGTTCTTTTAATTTGCTTAATCCTTGATCGGTCTCGAGATCAATTCTTTTTTCTCCATGGCCTTCAATAAATGCAATGGTTTGTTTTTTTTCTTCAGTTACTGAAAGTATTGCTGAAGTGATAGCTCTTTCTCCCTTGAAGGATCTTAAAACAGGTTTTTTGTTTTGATTATAACTATATTCTGCAAGATCATTGTCGGAAAGAATTTCCTTTTTTTGTCCGCATTCTAAAATGATTTTATCCGCAGTTTTAAGTTTATGTTTTTGAATTAATATTTGTGTTTGAGAATGATCCAGAATAGGATCGAGAAATTCAATTTTTATCTTATTCGAATTTAATTGATATTGCTTGAGAATGTTCTGAAGTTTATCATAAAGAACATTAGAACGTGAATAGAACATAGTTATTGATACGTCTTTATCAAGATTTTTTATAATATTTAAAGATTTATCCGACAGAGTAAATATTTTTGAGCTTGTTACATCGAAAATACTATAATATTGTGTGCTAATAAAATTAACGGCTAAAAGAATACCAAGGACTGTTAATATATAGATAAAGCTAGTAATACCTAATAATATTTTTTGTTTTTTTAATTTATTCATTATTTACTCCACTTCCTTGCTTCTAATGACATTGTACTCAAGAAAATGAAAAAGAAGATAAATGATAAAAAATAAACTATGTTGCGAGTGTCTATTACTCCAATACTTAAAAGATGGGAATGCTTTACAAAATTTATATATTGAAGAAGAAAACGTATATTCCCGGGAGGAAGGACATATTCTATTGCTGAAATAATTAAGAGGCTTAAAATAAAGCCAAAACAGAGCATAGAGGATATTATTTGATTTTTTGTAAGGGTGGAAAAAAATAGCCCTATAGATATAAACATGGCTCCTGCTAGCAGAACCCCTAAAAAGGCTGAAAAGATAGGACCAAGATCAGGCGGACTTATCCAGAAAAGCAGACCTACATATATAAATGTAGGAAGCCATAAAAATATGTAAAACAGGAAAGCACCAAAAAACTTACCTAATATCAGTTGCAGATCATTTACGGGAAATGTAAGTATAAGCTCAAGGGTTCCTTCTTTCTTTTCCTCAGCAATAAGCCGCATCGTAATAACTGGTATAAGTATAAAAAGTATTATCCAGAAGAAATCATTGCTAAAGATATACTGCATTACAGATCCTTCTCTATAAACATCATTTGAACTTGTGTCATTTATGAGATAACTGAACAATAAGCCGTTAATTATGTAGAATACAGATGCAATAACATATGCAATTGGAGTATAAAAATACGTAAGAAATTCTTTTTTTGCTATTATAAAAATTGTTTTCATATTTCTTTAATTAGTTCTAGAAAAATTGTTTCAAGAGTTACTTTGTCTTTTCTTATTTCAAGTAAAACGGAATCAGTCAAAACAGCAGTACGGAATAATTCTTCACGTACTTTTCTCTCTTTAGAGCTTCTTGTTTCAATGATAATGCTTTCATCATCATTTTTACCTATTGATGAAATATTTTCGTTTTTTTTACAAGCAGATATGAATCCATCAGTGTTTCCTTTTATCTCGAGAGTTATTTTTGTGGTTCCCTCAACAGATGAAGTCAGGTCTTTTAGATAAGATTCTTTTATAATATTTCCGTTGTGGATTATTATGACTTTTTCACATACAGCCTCGACCTCTGGTAAAATATGTGTTGATATAATAATAGTTCTATCTTTTTTTAAGCTTTTTATAAGATTTCTTACCTTTACTACCTGATTAGGGTCAAGTCCTACAGTAGGTTCGTCAAGGATAAGAATAGGGGGATCATTTATAAGTGCTTGTGCAAGTCCTACCCTCTGACGGTATCCTTTTGATAGATTTCCTATGATCCTTTTTCTCATATCTTCAAGATGACAGCTTTCAAGCGATCTTATGACTGCCTTTTTAGCATTTTTCCTTAAACCCTTAAGATGAGCACAATATAAAAGAAATTCCTCTACTCGCATGTTGCTGTAAAGTGGGGTTCCTTCAGGTAAATAACCTATCATTTGTTTTGCTTGCTTAGGATATGAGAAGATATTTTGGCTATTTATTAGTACTTCTCCGCTATCTGGTGGGAGAAATGAAGTGAGTATCTTCATCGTTGTAGTTTTGCCAGCGCCATTTGGGCCCAGAAGACCGACTACTTCACCTTTGTTTATTTGAAAAGATATTGAATTTAGTGCTTTGATCCGACCGAATGTTTTGCTGATATTGTTTACTGAGATCATAGCCATTTTATGCAAAATTCCTTTTCAAGCCACATATTTTAAGAAGCAATTTAAAAAAAATCAATATGTTTCTGAAATTATCTACTTATAAAAGAATATTTAATCATCTGCATTTTTTATTTCTTGCTGTATTATTTATAAATAGGTATATTATTTTACTAAATTTATTAAATGATAACAGTTATGAATATATATAATAGAAAAAAATCTAAAACTATCATAAAACAGATCAAAGAGGACATTTATTTAAAAAAAGTATTTTGCTATTTAAAAAAAGCAAATTGGTCTTTGTGTTCTGCCGAATCATGTACAGGAGGACTATTTTCTGCTGCAATTACATCTAGATCCGGTGCATCTGATCTTTTTAAGGGCGGTATCAATGCATACAGCAATGATGTCAAAGTCTCTGTTCTGGGGATTGATAAAAAAATAGTTGAAAGTTTTGGGGCAGTAAGCGAAAAAACTGTTAAGGAAATGGCTAAAAAGTCTGTTAAGCTTTTTAATGCTGATGTGAGTGTTGCAATTACAGGCATTGCAGGGCCAAGTGGTGGAACAGAGGAAAAGCCGGTAGGTACTGTGTGGATATGCATAAATGCCGGAGAAAAAATAGAAGCTTTTCGTTTCCATTTTTTAGGAAACAGGAAAAGGGTGAGGCTTTATACTGTAAGGATGTCAATTTATTTACTTTCAAATTTTTTGAAGGAATCATTAGCTAGTTCTTAATAAAAGAAAATTATGAAGAAAAGAACTTTTTTTGCTTTTAAAATGCCTTTAGAGTTTATAAAGTTTTATGATAATGATATTTTCCCATACTTAAGTTCAATAAATGGTATCAAGGAAGTAAAACCTGAAAATTGTCATATTACACTTAAATTTTTAGGAAATACTGATGAACATATAATAGAGGAAATTAAATTTTCTGTTGCCGATGCATTAAAAAATTCGGATTCCTTATTTACAACATTAACTGATTTTTTGATTTTTCCTGGCTTTAAAAATCCAAAAGTCCTCTCGCTAGGATTTAATGATAAAAATAACAGGATCTCAAACATAGCGAATATTTTAGAAAAAGCAGCGGTTCCTTTTGGCTTTAAAATGGAATCTAGAGCTTTTCGTCCTCATATAACAATCGGACGAGTAAAAAAAAATCTTGAACCATTGATATTGGACAATATTAAACAATTTGTTAGTAATAAAATGTATATTGGAAAATTGAAATTAGATGTGATAACATTCTTCGAAAGTGTTTTAACACCATTTGGTCCGGTTTATAGAGAAATATCAGAAATACCTTTAAAAAATATTACTTAAACTAGCTCTAACAGGAGGGTTAAATCTATGGCAGGGGAAAAAAGTTCTTCTGATAAAGGATTAAAAGAAAAAGCAATGAAAGCAACTGTTGCTCAAATTGAAAAACAGTTTGGTGAAGGTTCGATAATGAAGCTTGGGGATGAAGCAAAGATCCAGATACCAGTAATTTCAACGGGATCTCTTTCTCTAGATATTGCTACTGGAATAGGAGGCGTTCCAAGAGGTCGTGTTATAGAAATTTATGGACCTGAATCATCCGGAAAAACGACTCTTGCTTTACAGATTATTGCAAATGCCCAAAAAGCTGGAGGAATTGCTGCATTTATAGATGCAGAAAATGCTCTTGATCCGGGATATGCACGAAAACTTGGTGTTAACATCGAAGATATATTGGTCTCTCAGCCTGATTCAGGAGAAGATGCCTTAAGTATTACTGAAATGCTTATAAAAAGTAATGCAATCGATGTTGTTGTCATTGATTCTGTAGCTGCGCTAGTACCAAGAGCTGAACTTGACGGTGATATGGGGGATAAGCATGTAGGGCTTCAAGCCAGAATGATGTCTCAGGCTATGAGAAAACTTACAACATGTATTAACAGATCCCGTACATCATGTGTCTTTATAAATCAAATACGTGAAAAAATAGGTGTTATGTTTGGTTCTCCTGAGACGACTCCGGGAGGTAGGGCTCTTAAGTTTTATTCTTCTATGCGTTTTAATATACGCCGTATAGGTACAGTAAAAATCAGCAGCGATGAAATTGTAGGAAACCGTACACTTGTAAAGGTAGTTAAAAATAAACTTGCTGCTCCATTTAAAAATGCAGAGTTCGATATTATTTATAATGAAGGAATATCCCGTGAAGGAGATGTCCTTGATCTTGCAGTTAAAAATGATCTTGTTCAAAAAAGAGGATCGTGGTTTTCAATTGGAGAGGAACGTCTTGCTCAAGGAAGGAATGGATCTATCATAGAACTTAAAAATAATAAAAAACTTTTTGAGAAACTTGTTGGTGATATTAATAAAATTTATTTTCCAGGTAAGGGAACAAAAAAATGAAAAAGGTATTTTTAATTTCTTTTTTTATTATTTGTTCTATTTTAAATAATGTTTTTGCTGAAACAGCAAAGTCTTTGCAGGAAAAGTTTATAATTGTAAGTGAAAATTCCGGTAAGGCAGTAGTAACTGTTCATTCAATAAAAATTGTTAAACAACGTTTTGGATCAAGTCGTCTTCCTTTTAGGGGCGATCCTTTTTTTGAGGAATTTTTTAAGGATTTTTTTACTCCGGCTCCACAGGAAAAAGAATATAAAATGCAAGGATTGGGGTCGGGTTTTATTATTGACCCTAAAGGATATATTCTTACCAATGAGCATGTGGTTGAAGATTCTAATGAAATAGAGATCATTTTATCAGATGGAAGAAAATTTCCTGCATCTATTGTAGGTTCTGATAAACGAAGTGACATAGCTGTCTTAAAAATTGAAGGTGAAAATCTGCCTATTTTGGAGATGGGTGATTCTGATGGTTTAAAAATAGGACAGTGGGCAATAGCAGTAGGAAATCCATTTGGGCATGTTGTTAATAACCCTGATCCGACAGTAACTGTAGGAGTTGTAAGTGCGTTGCACCGGAGTCTTGATCTTGATCAGCAAGACGGACGATTTTATGGAAATCTTATACAGACAGATGCTGCAATAAACCGTGGAAATTCAGGAGGGCCTCTTTTAGGCCTTAATGGAAAGGTTATTGGAATAAATACTCTTATCTTTAGTACTTCGGGAGGCTATCAAGGAATAGGTTTTGCAATACCTATTAATAAAGCAAAGCGTATATTTGAAAAGATAATAAAAGGAAAGGAGATAACATATCCTTGGCTTGGAATATGGATTCAACCACTTAATCAGGATATGATGAAGCAATTCAATCTTGATTCCAGCGGTAAAGGTGCTCTTGTTTTTAGGGTTGAAAAAGATAGCCCAGCAGAAAAGTCAGGTATTAAAAAAGGAGATGTTGTCTTAAAAATAAGCGGCAAAGATGTTAGAAATCCTCATGATCTTGTTAATATTGTCTCAAGCTTTGAAGTAGGAGATGAAACAGTTATTGAGATAGTTAGGGATGGAAAGAAAAAGGAGCTTACCGTAAAAATAGGTGCAAGACCAACACAGATGCTTGCTTTAAAAGAGAAAGATACTGAACAATCTCTTGATGTTACGAAAAAAACATGGAGAGGGCTTATTGTTGAAGATATTACGGAACAGGATTATGATAACTTAAACAATAAAAAAATCAGTGGAGTTATCGTAAGAAAAATAACTCCCAGCTCACCTGCTTATTTTTCCGGTATAAAAAAAGGAAATATTATAGATGAAATAGGACGAAAGCCTGTAACTTCTGCAAAAGAATTTTATGAGATGACAAAAGACCTTACAGGAAAAATTCTTATTCACACAAATTCCGGATATTTTGTAATAAACGATGAAAAGAGTGTGGAGGAAGAAAAGTAATGCATTCAGAAGATATCAGAAAGAGCTTTTTGAATTACTTTAAATCTAAAGAACATAAAGTATGTAAAAGCGATTACCTTGTTCCTCCAAGCGATCCAACGCTTCTTTTTACAACAGCAGGTATGGTTCAATTTAAACCTCTTTGGGCTGGTGCAAAGCTTGATTTTGCAAGGGCAACATCAGTACAAAAATGCCTGCGTGCAGGAGGTAAGGGGAGTGATCTGGAAAATGTCGGAAAAACTCTTAGGCATCATACTTTTTTTGAAATGCTTGGAAATTTTTCTTTTGGTGATTATTTTAAAAAGGAAGCTATCACATGGGGATGGGAATTTGTTAGTGATGTAATAAAGATGGATACTTCCAAAATATATGTAACAGTATATAAAGATGATGATGAAGCTGCTTCAATATGGAATAAAGAGATAGGTATTCCGGAAAAAAGGATAAGCCGTTTAGGGGATAAAGATAATTTTTGGGGGCCAGCAGGTGACGAAGGTGCATGTGGTCCTTGTAGTGAATTATTATATGATCTAGGCGAAGAATATTCTTGTGGACGGGCGGATTGTAAGCCGGGATGCGACTGTGAACGTTATTTAGAATTCTGGAATTTGGTTTTTCCTCAATATTATCAGAAAAAAGATGGAACGCGTGACCCGTTACAAAGAAGAGGTATTGATACAGGTTTGGGCTTAGAGCGTTTAACATTTCTTTTACAGAATGATGCAGAAAACAATTATGAGACAGATCTTTTTAAGCCGATAATCGAGGAGCTAGAGAATATTTGTGAAACAAAAAGATCAGATGAAAAACGTCACTATTATCATATCATTGCCGATCATATGCGTGCGCTTACTTTTACTATATCAGAAAATATATTACCTTCTAATGAAGGAAGGGGATATGTTTTAAGGCGTATATTGAGGAGAGCTTTTCGGGCAGGGAGAAAATTAGATCTGAATAAACCTTTTCTTTATAAACTTGTTCCCATAGTTGGTGAAATAATGAAGTCTCGTTATCCGGAAATAGTAGGTTCAAGGGAATTTGTCAGCAAGGTAATATTAGGAGAGGAAGAGCGCTTTGAAATAACTTTAAATAATGGATATAATATGCTTTTAGAAGATATTGAAAATACATCCGGTAATGTTTTTTCTGGTGAAACAATATTTAAGCTATATGACACTTATGGAATGCCTGTTGATATTATAAAAGATGAAGTGGATGAAAAAGGTCTTGTCTTTGATGAAAAAGGATTTAATCTTTATATGGAACAGCAAAAGGAAAAAGGGAAAAAAAGCTGGAAAGGCGCTGATATAAAGACCTCTAATATCTTTTCTGAAATATCTGCAAAGTCTGGTTCGACAATTTTTTCAGGTTATGATAAAAATAGTGTTGATTCAAAAATAATTGCTTTAGTGAAAAATAGTTCTTTAACAAATGAAGTCAAAGAAGGTGTTGATGCGGAAATCATACTAAATGAGACATGTTTTTATGCGGAAAGTGGTGGGCAATCAGGTGATACTGGTGTGATAAAAACTTCCACAGGTGAAGCAAAAATTCTTGATACAGTAAAAGATGTAAATGGAATAGTTATACACCATACTAAAATTTTACAGGGTAAAATCCTTATAGATCAGGATGCAAAAATTGTTTTAGATATTAAAAGACGTAAAGAAATTGCAAAGCACCATACTGCTACTCATCTTTTACAGGCTGGTCTAAGGGATGTCTTGGGTGGTCATGTAAAACAAAGTGGTTCTTATGTTGGATCTGATAGGTTACGCTTTGATTTTTCTCATTTCAAAGCATTAACAAAAAACGAAATAGAAGATGTTGAAAAACTAGTTAATGATATGATAAATGATGCAATGGAGGTAAACAAATATAATACAACTTATGACAAAGCAGTTGAAGATGGTGTAACAGCTATTTTTGGTGAGAAGTATGGAGACAATGTAAAAGTCGTTGATGCTGGTGGTAAAAGCCGTGAGCTTTGTGGTGGTGCCCATGTTGAGAATACATCATTCATAGGCGGATTTAAAATAATGTCTGAGAGTTCAGTTTCATCAGGAATAAGAAGAATAGAGGCTGTTTGCGGAAGAAGCCTATACGATAATTATTCAAAGACAAATAATGTTTTGCGTGAAATCCTTGTTCTTTTAAAGACATCTGAAAATGAAGTTATTGAAAGAGTAGAAAAATTATTGGGAAAAGTGAAGTCTCTTGAAAAACAAATTGAAAAAGGTACTAATCTTAATGATACCTTAAAAGAATTTGAAGAAAAAAAAGATAATATAGATGATATAAATATATTAATAAGGAAATATCAGAGTATTCCTGGGAATTCTTTAAGGGCTATTTCTGATGAGTTAAAATCTGGTACAAAAAATGGTATTTTTTGTCTTATTTCAACTGAAAGTGATAATAAAGCATCTATAGTCCTTTCATGTACTAAAAACGTATCTTCAACTAGATTTCATTGTGGAAAACTTCTTTCTGGTCTTGCTAAAGAATATGGTGGAGGCGGAGGGGGGCGTCCTGATATGGCTCAGGCAGGAGCTTCAAAAAAAATAGATCTTGATAATGTTATGATGAAGATAAAGGTTAGGCTTGCACAGAAATAGCGTTATTTAAGATTAAATTATTGTTATCTAATAGAATCTGCAATCTCATTATGTTATTAAACAAAATATAGAATTTATGAAGAATTATGATGTTATTATAATTGGTGGTGGTGTTTCAGGAATAACTGCTGCTATATCTGCAGGAAATAGAAAAAAGAATGTTTTACTTTTGGAAAAGAATGAAACTTTAGGAAAGAAACTTCTTCTTACCGGTGCTGGAAAATGTAATATATTGAATTTACATATCAGCTCTAATAAATACATTTCAAGCTCACTTTCTCCCATTGACATGAAAAATCACATCAGCAGTAAAAACTTAAAAAAGGTAAGTGATTTTTTAGAATCTTTAGGGATAGTTCTTGAACATCGATCTGATGGTAGAGTGTTTCCTAAAACACAAAGTGCACGTGATGTTTTATTTTTGATGAAAAAAAAACTTAAAAAAAACGTTGCTATTACTAAAACAGGAAAGACTGTTAATGATTTTGTAAATAGAAATGGTGTTTTTACTGTTAAATGTAAAAAAGGAGAAACATTCGAAGCAGGAAAACTCATCATAGCAACGGGTGGATGCTCATACGCGGGAACTGGATCTACAGGAGAAGGCTTAAAATGGGCTCAAAATAAAGGACAAAAAATCGAAGAAATATCTCCTGCGCTTGTTTCACTTAAATTAAAGAAAAATCCTTTTTTTATAGCACAAGGGCAAAGATGTATTTGCTCTTTAGGTCTTAGCCAGAAAAATTGTATGGTCTTTTCAACAAAAGGAGAAGTCCTTTTTACTGGTTATGGTGTTAGCGGCCCGGTGGTATTAAATATAAGCCTTTATTATAAAAATAAAAAAAATAATCAGTTTTTATTTTTTGATTTTTTCCCGAATCATTCGAAAAAACATTTATTAAAAATATATAATGAAAGGTCAAATTATTTAAAGACTAAAGATGTCTTTGATGTTTTAAGAGGATGGCTTCCTGAAAAGATAATAAAATGCTTTCAAAAACATTTTCCAACTGAAAAATCTCCAGAAGAAGTCTTTTATCGTTTAAAAAACTGGACTACAGAGATAAATGATACTATGGGATACGATAATGCTATGATCACAAAAGGTGGTATAAGTTTTTATAGTATCAGTAAAAAAAATATGATGTCTACAAAGATAAAAGATCTTTACTTTGTAGGTGAGATGCTGGATATAACCGGTATAAGTGGTGGATTCAATCTTTTCTGGGCATTTCATTCTGGTTTGTTGGCAGGAGAGCATGTTTAATCCTGCTTAAATTCATTATCCTAGAAGTTCTATAAAATTTATTTTATAACCAGTTAATGCTTATCTTACTTATTATCTTTTTACTTAATAACACGCATAATCTCTATTTATTCTTTCAAATGCTTTAAGTCCATATTTTATACAAAATTAAATAAGATGATTAAAAATACTTCATTTACATTAAAAGTATTTTTTTATTCAAAAAGCATTATCTTCTATAACATGCTTAAACTTAAAGTGTTATGGCCTTAAAATATTAGTATGCATATGGCACAGGTTATGCTTTTGCTTAGTTAGCTATTTTAGGAGGAGTGTGTGGGAAGTTTAAGAGAGTTCATGAAAAGTAACCGTATATTGCTTATTGAAGATAATGGCAGCGCATTAAAGTCAATATTAACTTTAAGTAATTATACAGTATGTAAATTAAAAGCTTCAGATAATATAATAGAAATTGCGAAAAATTTTGCGCCTGATCTTATTTTAAGTAGTTATGAGCAGATCGAAGGTAACGGTATTGTTGAAAAAATAAGGGAAAGCCATTATCTTGCCAATACCCCGATAATAATTATAGCAAATCGGTTTAATATCAAAAAAGCTATTAAAACTCTTAATGGAAATGTTGATGATTATGTTGTAAAGCCTTTTTTACCGGAGGAATTAACTGCAAGATTGAATAGAATAATACACAGACATGAACGTGTTTTGAATAGTAATCCATTGACCAAGCTGCCTGGAAATATTTCCATAAAAGATGAAATAGAGAAAATGTTAGAGCAGAAAAAGGAGTTTTGTGTTTGTTATGCAGATCTTGATAATTTTAAAGCTTTCAATGATTATTACGGATATGAAAAAGGTGACTGTGCAATAAATATGACCGGTAAAATAATAAATGAAAGTCTTATTAGTTTTGACAAGAGTAAAAAAGGAACATTTTTAGGACATATTGGAGGAGATGATTTTATATTTCTTGCTGAGATAAAAGACGTAAAAAGAATTTGTGAAGATGTCGTCAGAGAATTTGATGAAAAGATATTATCATTATATGAAGATAGGGATATCAATAAAGGTTGGATAATAAGCAAAGATAGAAATGGAAAAAGAAATATGTTTCCCATTATGAGTATATCTATTTCGGTTGTTAGAGTACGAAAAAATAAAAAAAGACATTTTGGAGAACTTAGTAAAATAGGAACAGAATTAAAAAAATATGTTAAGACTTTTAGTGGAAGTAATTTTATCATTGATAGAAGAAGCATGAGTTTTCGTGGAAAAGATAATGAAAAAGAAAAAATAATACCTTTATTTCAAAATGCAACGGATGCAAAGCATTTTGATAAAAGATTTTAATAAATCATTTCAATAGTTTATATTTTTATTTTTCCTTCAGTCGGGGGTGTCCTTTAAAAGGATACCTATATCTTTTTAAAGAATTATTTCTATTGACTTTAAAAAACAATTTATTTATTATCATTTGTCTCAAACGAGATATATAAAGTAAATGACGCGGGGTGGAGCAGTCTGGTAGCTCGTCGGGCTCATAAC
>JAGLFH010000009.1 GCA_023144635.1 Candidatus Auribacterota bacterium
TCGTAGGTTCAAATCCTGCCCCCGCCAATATATAAGCCGGCTTTTATAGCCGGCTATTTTTTTTAACGGGTTAATTCATACGGGTTAATGCATATTGTATTAACTTGTGATTTTATAAATAAAAGTATATATTTTATTAAATGTGAAAATGAAGGAGTAGTAGTGTCGATTTTAGATATCAAAAAATACCCTGAAGAAGTGCTACTTCATAAATCAGAATTTGTAAAAGAAATAAAAAAGCAGGAAAAAAAACTGTTTGATGATATGGTTGAAACCATGATATCAGCTAATGGATTAGGTCTTGCAGCTCCTCAAATTGGAGAATCTTGTCAGATATTTGTTGTTGGTCTCGAAGATAGAATAATAAAGATAGCCAATCCAAAAATAATTGATGTTATTGGAAGAGAGACTATGCCTGAAGGATGTTTAAGCATACCGGATTATTCAGCAGATATTGAGAGGTTTTATGGTGTTGTTGTGCAAGGGGTAAACGAAGAAGGTGAATTAATAAAAATAGAAGCAAAAGGATTGCTGGCGCGTATCTTTCAGCATGAAATTGACCATTTAAATGGAAAACTTATAATTAACCATAAGATATGATATTTTCAAAATCTTAAAACAGTCTGAATGCTTTGCATGTAGTATTTTAAGTATTCTTTATTCAGTCATAAATATTAGTTTTAGAAAGATAATAGAAATGAATTATAAATATTTATTTGGACCTGTGCCTTCCAGAAGGCTTGGGCTTTCATTAGGGATTGACCTTATTCCATTTAAAACCTGCACTTATGATTGTATCTATTGTGAATCAGGCAGGACAACAAATCTTACAATAGATAGAAAAGAATATGTTCCTATTAAAGATGTGTGTAAAGAACTTGATGATTTTTTGGAAAAAAGACCTGAACTTGATTATTTAACTTTTTCGGGTTCAGGTGAACCTACTTTACATTCAGGAATTGGAAAAGTATTGAAATATATAAAGAAGAAGTTTCCTGAGTATAAAACAGCCTTAATTACAAATGCATGTTTTTTTGATGATCCGTCTTTAAGAAAAGAGCTATATCTTTTTGATGTAATATTGCCATCATTAGATGCAGTTTCAGAAATTGTTTTTAGAAAATTAAACAGATCTCATAAAAAAATAGATAATAATTCTATCATTAAAGGCTTAATTGATTTTAGGAAAGAATATTCAGGTGAGATATGGCTTGAAATATTTATTATCGAAGGTATTAATGATGTGTCAATAGAAGTTGAAAAATTTAAAAAGGCAGTAAAATCAATCCATCCTGATAAGTTGCAGCTTAATACACTTGACAGGCCTGGTGCAGAAAAAGGGGTGAAAGCAGCAACGCTGGAAGCTGTTAATGATTTCTCAGAAAAAATAGAATATCCTGTAGAGGTAATAGCGGACTTTTATAGTGGGAAAAATACGAGGAAGAATTATGATGATATTGAGGATACAATACTGAAAATGCTAAAAAGAAGACCAATGACTTTAGCTGATATCTCTTCCTCATTGGGGATTGAGATAAGTTCAACAGAAGATGTTTTAATGAAAATTACAAGTAAAGGAAAAATTTTAAGAGAAAAACTTGATAGGGGAATTTTTTATTCAGTAAATAACAATATTTAATGGAATACTTTAATTCAGAATATAAAAATGTTGACAACATCAACACAATAGATTTATAAAATTCATATTATACTTTAATATTTTGTATTAATTTTTTATATTTAATAAAATTTTATATAGGGAGGTTTTAAAATGAGTGCAGAAATTGAACTTACAGATGATAATTTCAAAGAGGAAATATTAGAATCTGGACAGACTTGTCTGGTAGATTTTTGGGCTGAATGGTGTGGTCCTTGTAGAATGATTGCTCCAGCCATTGATGAAATAGCTAGTGAATACACCGGTAGATTAAAAGTAGGAAAAGTCAATGTAGATGAAGCATCTCAAGTTGCATCTGATTATGGTGTTATGAGTATACCTATGCTGGCTATTTTTAAAAATGGAGAACTTGTTGATAAAATGGTAGGAGCGGCTCCAAAAGCAGGTATTGAAGATTTTGTTAAAAAATTCATATAATCATTTAGTATTTAAAATGTTTATATTCAAGACGGGTTAAATTATTTTAAATAAGAGGAAATTAGGTGCTTCTATGAAAAAGTTATTATTTTCCACTGTTTTTTTTATGTTTTTTGTTTCAATAGCTTATTGCGGAAGTATTGAAGATATTAAAAATAAGTTAAATAAGAATACTGCAAAAAAAGAAGGAAAGAACTTTTCTGCTGGAAAAAGATTTAAAATAATGAAAGCTAAAATATACCAGAAGACCAGATATTATTACAAACAAGACGGCAGTACTGTACATGCTGTAACAGTGACATTTAGAATAAAAAAAATGATGCAAGGGGAAACCTTTATATCACCTGAGGTTTTCAAAACATATATATATGATAGAAAGAAGAAGCTTGTTACAGTATTAACCAGATATCTTATGGCTAAAGAATTTGGTGGTTCACGCGAGTCAGGTCAGTTTCGTGTTAACAAGAGTTATAACGTTTTTTTTGATATGGATTATGAGACTAGAAAAAAAGCTAAATATTTTGTTGTCGTACTTGGAATTCCCGGCGAAGAAGTAGTTGTAAAAGCAAGCAGGGGGAGTGTCTTTGATTATGACTTTGATGAGAAATCTTATATTCATCAGTGATCTTATGTTAAAAAGAGACAATAAAAGTAAATATTTATCATTCATTTCTTCAGCAATTTTGCATGCAGTTCTCATATTTATATTAACTGCTTTTGGTGGTAAATTAAATATTTTTAAAGAAAAACTACATTATACTTCTGATTCTTTTACTTTCAAAATAGGCCTTAAAACGCCAGAACAAACTGTTTTAAATAAAACAGCTGACAAAAAAAAATCAACTAAAAAGTCGAAAGATAAAACATTTTTTGATGATATTTATAATATAAAAAAAAGTTCAAACAAATTATTTGTAGATTCCAATAAATTATCCTATTTATTAAATAATCCTCTAGGAGAAAATGGAACCCAAAAGTATACAAAATGCAGTAAGGAAGAAGCTAGCAGATATATTGGTGAAATACGAAGTAAAATCCAGAAAACTATATACTATCCTTTAAAGGCACAGGCTCTTAACGCAGAGGGGACAGTTCTGGTTGTTTTTTGTATAAATAAGAATGGAAAAATATCAGAAATTGATATTGAGTCCATATCAAATCATACAATACTTAACAAAGCAGCTCTTACAATTGTAAAAAAGGCATCACCTTTTCCTATTCCTCCTTTAAATTTTTCTCATCGGATACAGGTGCCGATTGTTTTCAGAATAAAAAATGATTCATAATTTTTTAATTAAACCCAAGTAAGAAACATTAATGTATTGTGGTTGATTCTTACAAAATGAAACATACTATAAAAATTAAGATTTATTATGAAGACACTGATTGTGGTGGTGTAATCTATTATGCTAACTATCTTCGTTATTTAGAACGTGCCCGCACAGAGTATATGGAATCGTGTGGGTTAAGTTTGAAAAAAATAAAAGATAAGGGTATTCAATTTGTTGTGCGTCATGTTGATATTGAATATCTTTTACCAGGATATTATTCTGATACGATCATTGTTGAGACAACAGTTGAAAAAGCTGAAAAATTGCGGATAGTATTTGTAAACAATATTATTAATGAATCTACAATGAAAATAATGGCAAAATCCAAGACTACTTTAATTTGCATAAATAATAACTTCAAGCCTGTGCGGATTCCTCTTGAGATCAGTGAAAAGATAGTTAACCAGCATATTTAGTTAGCAGTGCAGCGAATCTAAAACAATTTGATGAACAAATCTGAGAGAAACTAATATAAAGCCATTTTTAACAGTTATCTACTTCATAGACACAGTCGGAGACAAATTATAAATTATTTGTAGCAAGAAATAAGGTGAAATATATAAGGTTTGTAATGATTATTCAATCCGTTCACTTAATCCGTCAAGATAAGCTTCTAATGCTTTAGAATTTTCTTCATTTTCAAGAGACCCTGTTTCCGAAGAGAAAAAACGTTTTATAATATCTATGTTGTTAGAAAGGTTTTGTGTGAAATTTTCATCACTCAAAGCTGTGTTAAGTATTCCTTTTTGATTGATAAAAAAGTTCTCATTAAGATCAACGCCATCAGGAAGATTTTGCTTTTGTGTGAAGCTTTGGTAGTTAAAGATTAGTTGATTAAGATCAAAATCTTCTTGAGTAAAATTGCTATTAGCATTTAAATATTCTCCTAAAGATATAGCCCTGTCAATATGTTCGCTTCCAAGGATGAGAGAACTGAATTCTATGTTGCTTTGAAGAAATTCATTAGAAAAATTACTGTCTAAAAGAATTTTCTGAGATTGTTCTACAACATAATCATTAAATATTTTATTCTTTTTTCCGGATGTTTCCCTGAAGTTTTTTAATGTATTTTCTGATTCAGAGATTTTTTCTAGAAGTTTGATGTTATCAAGAAGATATACAGCCGCTTTAGTATTGTTTTCTAGAAAATCTAAATCAATTGTATTTTGATTACCTAATGCAGCTAATGCTTTATTAGCGATGTCATTTTTAAGTGATTCTTTTGAAAAAAGAGTTCCTTTATTAAAACCTTCAACTGCTGTTGGGTTTGTTTTAAAAGTATTAATAATATTTCCGATGTTCATTATTACAAATAAACTTTCTTCGATAGTATTTTTTAGATTTTTCTTTTGAAGTATGGAATTATATTGAAAAAGATCAAACTCCTTTTTTGATATGCTTTTTCTAATGCTTTTTTTTGAAGAGTGTTTTTTATCTTTAATAGCAAGAATGGATTCTTTACTAAATCCTTTTAGAATGTTATTTTTTGAGACAAGAAACGAAGCTGTTTTTAAGCTCATATTTTTACTATATCGCTTTTCGTCATTAAGCCTTTTTACAAATTGATATATTTTTTTTAAAGATGATACTGAATTATTATTCTTATCTGTTTTTGATAAATAATTATTTAAAGCAGTTGAAGAAGTTATTCCTTTTATTTGTCTTGTTGGACCTTTTGCAGGAACATTAAATGCTCCAAGAATTGATTTGACGTTTAAGTTATTAACTTTTTTAGCATTTTCATAGGAATATTTTCTTTTGTAAAAGGCGATATCTTTTTGAAAATTTTGAATAAAAGCTTTATCTTGTTCTTCGTTTTTTCCTAAATGCTTGGTGAAAGAAAGATTTTTAGATAAATAATCCGAAAAATTCGAAAGATCCTTTAAAGAAGATATACCGATACTTAAGGAGTCACTCAAAGAAGACCTCCAGCAATTGGTGATAAATAATATTGAAAAAAGGGCAGAAATAAACATTAACTACCCCAAAACACTCTCATCCTATCTGTATATCGGTAAAAAATAAGAAAACTTTAGATTTATTTTGTGTTTTTTTCTAAATCTATGTAAGCTGTTTTACGGGAGATTGTTAAGGTGTGGCCTGGCTGGAGGTTTCCAAGTTGGATATTGCCTATTTTAATTCTTTTTAGCTTTAATGTTTTTATTCCAATGTGAGCCAACATATTTCTTATTTGTCTTTTTCTTCCTTCAAAAATTATGAATTCTAGTATACAGTTGTTTTTACTTTTTTTAATTATTCTTATCTTTGCAGGAAGTGTCTTCTTTCTTTCTATAATTATCCCATTTTCTAGCTTATTAATTTCGATATTATTTGGGAGTCTGTCAATTGTGACAAGATATGTTTTTTGAATATGAGTGCTTGGGTGAGTTAATTTATTGGCAAGATTACCATCATTTGTCATTAAAAGAAGGCCCTCAGAGTCCTTATCGAGTCTTCCAACATTGTATATCCTTTCATTTACGCTATTTAATAGGTCTTTAACAATTTTTCTGCCGAGATTATCTTTCATTGTAGATATTACTCCGCGGGGTTTATAAACCAGGATATATTTTTTCTTTTCAGTATAAAGTCTTTTTTTATTTAATAGAATAATATCTTTTACAGGATCAACTTTTGTTCCAGGTTTTGATATTACGTTGCCATTGACGGAGATACGTTTTTCAGAAATCAATTGCTCGGCTTTTCTTCTAGATGAAACTCCGCATTCAGAAAGGTATTTTTGTAGCCTGACTAGAGCCATAATGTTTTAGGTAGTTAAGAATGTAACTAATACTGTTGTAGTAAGTTAGAACTATTTTGTTTTTGGAAGACCAAAAACAGATTTATTCTTATTCCACTGATCCTGTGATTTCAGGATATCTATGCGCTCAAATCTTTTTAGAACGCTTCTTTTCTTTCTGATCTTTCCGCTTGATTTAAGGCTTGGATGCTGTGACATATTTTTTTAACTCCTTAAAAATTATTATTAAAATTCTAAGCGGACGATTCTACGATATAAAAAAAAGAATGGCAAGTGATTTTTTTATAAAAATTACAAAAAAATGCTCATTGTCAAAAAAGGTAAAATTATCTAAAATAGCAGAAAAAATTAATAATTAAAAAACACAAAGGATTTACTTAATGATTTCAAGAAGAGCCCAATTAGTAGATGCTTCTGGTATTAGAAAAGTCTTTGATCTTGCCGCAAAACTAAAGAATCCAATAAATTTATCTATTGGACAGCCTGATTTTGATGTTCCAGAAGAATTCAAGCAGAAAGTTATAAAAGCTGTTAAAGACGGAAAAAATAAATATACCGTTACGCAAGGAATTCAGGAACTGAGAGATGAAATAAGGTCTTTTCTAATAAATCGTAGGGTAAATGTAGATGATATATTTATATCTTCCGGAGTTTCTGGAGGAATATTGCTATCACTTCTTGCTGTTACTGATCCAGGAGATGAAATAATTGTCTCGGACCCTTATTTTGTTATGTATAAGCATTTAGCGGGCTTACTTGGCTTAAAGATAAAATATGTCGATACTTATCCTGATTTTAAATTTACTGCTGAAAGGCTTGATGCAGTAATCTCTGAAAGAACAAAGCTGGTTTTTATAAATTCGCCATCAAATCCTACCGGCTGTGTCCTTAACAGTAGAGAACTTAAAGATCTTGGCGAAGTACTTAATAAATTTTCTCCGGTAGCTATTTTTGATGAGATTTATAGTGAATTTGATTATGAGAAAGAGCATGGATGCTTATCTGAGTTTTATGAAAGGACTGTAATTTTAAATGGTTTTTCAAAATCACATGCAATGACAGGATGGAGGATAGGATATGCTGCAGGTCCGAAAGATATAATTGAACAAATGATCAAAATTCAGCAATATACATTTGTATGTTCGCCGTCTATAATCCAGTATGGTGCATTAGGAGCTATTAATGGTTTTTTAAATGATATTTTGAAAGAGTACAGAAAAAAAAGAGATATTGTCTTTGAACTTTTAAAAGATAAATTTGATGTAATGAAACCTCAAGGTGCCTTCTATATTTTTCCAAAAGCTCCAGATGGTGACGGAGAAGGATTTGTATCGCGTGCGATAAAAAATAATGTTTTAATAATTCCAGGAAGTATTTTTTCAGAGAAAGATACTCATTTTAGGATATCGTTTGCTTCTTCGCTTGATACAATAAAAGAAGGCTGTAAAATATTGAATAAATTGGTTTAAAAATGATTAAGTACTGTTTATAAAACTTTTTATTTTTATTGTTCTATATTATTGACAAATTAATACATTTTTGATAGTGTTACAGTAATTTAATATATATAATAGCGAAATAATTAGGAGTTATATATGGGCACAGATGACGAAACAAAAATTCTTATTGTTGATGATGAAAAAGACTTTTTAGAAACAATGGGCTTTTGGCTGAAATCCAAAGGTTATAAAGTCGAAATGGCAAATAATGGGAATGAAGCTATAGAAAGTATCAAAAAATATCTTCCAGATGTAGTCTTTCTTGATGTTGTCATGCCTGGTATGGATGGTATAGAAACACTTAGAGAGGTAAGAAAAACTCATCCTGATCTTTCTGTTATAATGGTAACTGCACATACATCAAATAAGAGAATAACAGAGGCAGAAGAGCTTGGGGTTTCGGGCTTTTTCAGAAAGTCTGCTGATTTTTCACATGCAGCTAAAATGGTACAAGTTTGTCTTGATAAATTGAAAGATAAATTTGAATAATCTTAACAAGTCTATATAAATTTATGTTTAAATTAAGCAAAAAAAAAGGTTCAGCGTCGTCGGTTGCAATAGATATTGGAACACAATATGTAAAAATAGTCGAATTGGTAAAGAACAATCAGATTCAAAAAGTAAAGAATTATAAAATATTAAATCTTGTTTCTGATGGAAAAAGATTTCTATCAAAAGAAATATCTCGCCTTATTAAAAAGTCATTCAGCGAAATGAATATAGATGCCAAGGTTGTAAAGACAACAGTTTCGGGTAAAAGTCTTGTTGTAAGACATGTAGATCTTCCTAAGATGAGTGAAAAAGAATTGAAAAGCAGTTTACGTTATCAAGCAGACCTGCATATACCATTTAGTTTAGACGAAGCTTTTTTTGATGCGTATATTATTAATAATAATACCGGTTTGCCGGAAAATAGGATGAGGGTAATTATTGTTGCTATAAAGAGAAAAGATGCTGATGAGACTATCAAGACTATAAAAAGAGCTGGTTGTTCTCTCGATCTTGTAACAGTTGATTCCATTGCTCTTTTTAATGCTTTTGAAAATGGCATAACTGATACTGAGAAAAATGATACAATTGCTCTTGTCGATATTGGTGCTTCTAAGACAAATATCAATGTTGTAAATAATGGTGTTTCATTGCTTTGCCGGGAAATTAAATATGGTGGAATAAAATTTACTGAACTACTTATGGAAAGCCTTGAAATAAGTTTTGATGAAGCAGAAGAGAAGAAAATTGCAGGAGATGATACGATTATTCCATATATATCTGAGACATTTAAACCTCTTATACGTGATATTAGAGCATCATTTGATTATTTTGAAGGATTAATGGGAGGCTCCATTCAGAAAGTTTACTTATCAGGAGGAGGTTCTCTTACAAGAGGTATTGTTGATCTTTTTAAAGAAAAACTGGGAATTCATGTTTTGCTTTGGAACCCGTTACGTAAAATTGATGACAGCGAACTAATGGATAAGGATAAGGAATTTCTTATATCGCATTCTTCTTTCCTTTCTGTTTGTATGGGAATTGCCGAGACATCATCTTAAGGAGATTTAAGTGATTTATATAAATTTATTACCGGCTTCTGAAAGAGGGGTTGAGGAAGTCAAAGAAGAAGTCATTTATGATATTACAGGTAAAAGAAGAATAGATTGGTTTTCTTTGGCTCCGAAACTGCTAGGAGGTATTCTTGCCTTATTGCTAGTAATAACACTGATATTTATTTACCTTCCAAACCGAAAGCGTGTTGGAGAATTATCAAAACTTGAAGATGAGAAAAAATTGTTAGAACCTGCTTTTAGTACTTACACAGAAAAAAAAGTGGAAAATGACGAGTATCAAAAAAAAGTTGATGAGTTTTATCGTTTTGTCGATGAAAAGGTTATATGGTCTAGACTGTTTCATGTTTTAGCAAAACATTTACCGAATGAAATAAGATTTGTAAATATGAATATAACTGATGACAAAAAAATATTTAAAAAGAAAATTACTGTAATAGATAAAAAAACTAAAAAGAGTATTGATAAATTTATCAACGAAGAACAGTTGGTGCATGTTGTTACTATCAAGGGTCTTGTCTCTATAGATGCTCAGTTAAAAGTAACATCTTACAAAAAAAGCATTGAAAGAGATGAATATCTTAAACAAGTGATCCGTGAAGTTAATATTCCGGTGATCACATCCAGTTCAAAGAATCTAAAATCATTTAAGATGAAAATAATTTTTGACACGCTAAAAGCACAACGAGATTAGAATATATGGAAAAGACAAAAGAACAAATGCAGATGTTTGTAATGATACTTATTTTTATTTGTACGGGTTTCTTTGTGTGCGTTATGTATTTTATGAAACCTCAGATAAAAAAATCAGAAGAATATGCTTCAGGTCTAGGAGAAATTAGAAGAAAAATAAGAACAATGAAGAGTGCTCTTAAAGGTGAGAAAAAGATAGAAGCAAATATAAAAAATGCCCAAAAACGTATTGATGATTTTGAAATGCTTATGCCAAAAGGAGATGAATCCTGGTCTATAGAACAAATAGATCAGATAGCAAAAAAAAATGGTATTACTATTCAGAAAATACAGCCTGAACCTTCAAAAAAAGAAAAGGATTATTTCGAGAAAAGTCCTAAATATGATACACGGACAATGAGTGTTGAAGTTGTTAGTACTTATCATCAATTTGGTGCTTTTATGAATACTATTGAGAGAAGTTCACCTTTTTTAAAGATAAAAAGTATTGATATTTCAGCTGGTAAAGAGAATAATGATTATAAACATAAAATAAATTTTATAGTTGAATATTTATATGTTAAGGAGTTTGATTAATGAAGGCGGCAAAAGAATTTTTTTTAATTTTTATCTTAGTATTGCTGTTTTCCTTTTTTTGTATCACAAATAATAATCAATCAGTTCTTTTTGCAGATGAGTTAAAAGTGAATTTTATTTACACAAGTTCTGGTTTTAGGGATCCATTCGTTCCTTCTTCTTATCAATCAACAGAAGAAGTCATAGAGGAAGATGATGACGATTTTCTATCCAGACAGAATATAAAGCTTGAAGGAATTATATGGGATCCAACTGATCCTTATGCTATAATTAATGACAAAATACTTAGGACTGGTGATGAATTTGATGGAATTACAATTATTAAGATAGAAAAAGAAAGAGTAACATTTGAATATAAAGATAAAACAATAGTAAAGCCATTAATTGGGAAAGGAGAATAGTTATGAAAAGAGCATTTTTAGTGTTTTCAGGTTTGTTACTTTCACTTACTTTGATTTTTAATCTTGGTTATGCTCAAGATGATGTGGATGGAGATATGGGAGGAGAAGATCTTGAGGCGGTTGAAGGGAAAGAAGGTTTTGTGACCTTTGACTTTAAAAATGCTGATATTCGTAATGTTCTGAGGATCTTTTCACATAAGACTGGAATAAATATTGTTGCAGGAAAAGATGTATCTGGTAATGTAACAATTACGCTTCGCGATGTTCCATGGGAAAAAGCTCTAAAGCTGGTCTTAAGTATAAATGGTTATGGGTATGTTCGAGATGGAAATGTTATAAAGGTCTTAACGCTTGAGCAATTATCACTAGAGCCTCTAGAGACAAGAGTTTATATATTAAATTATGCGAAACCGGGAGATGTTAAGGGAACAGTTGAAAAAATACTATCAGAAAGAGGGATGATCAATATTGATGAAAGAGCAGGACTTCTTATAATAACAGAAGTTCCTTCAAAATTTAAGGATCTTGATCTTGTTATAGAAAGAATAGATACTGCTACACCTCAGGTTCTTATTGAGTCACAGTTTGTAGAAACGACATTGATAAACGGTAATGATGTAGGTATTAAATGGAACTTCTTGAAAGAATATAAATTTACAGCTGGTCCATTGGTAGATGGCTATATTGACACGAGAACAGTTACAGATGCTAGTGAGTGGGGTACTGCAAAAGCTGGTGCTAATACATATAGTTACTATCCAAATAGAGAAGATCTTCACAATAGGCAATATGGTGGTACACAAACTGTTTATGATCAAGAATGGGTAGTTGGACAAGTATTGACAGATGATACTAATACAACATTAGGAAATATAACTACAAATACCAGAACTGCTACATTAACTGCAGCAGCAGCAGAACTTGTATTGAGTGCTCTTCTAAGTGATTCAGGAACAGATATACTTTCTTCACCGCATGTAGTTACAACAGATAACCAAACAGCTGAGATAATGGTGGGAGAACAGTATCCGTTAGCTAATTATGTTTTTAACTCAGATACAGGTCGTTTAGAAGTACAGGGATTTGAGTATAAAGATATTGGAATTAAGCTTAAGGTTACACCAAAAATATCTCCTGATGGATATGTAACAATGGTGTTGGAGCCTGAAATAAGCACAAAGGGTGATGATGTTTCATTTGGTGGTGCTGCTGGTACTACAGTTCCAACAATTGATACAGAAAATATTAAGACAACAGTTCTTGTCAAGGATGGCGATACATTGCTTCTTGGTGGCTTGATTAAACAATCTGATTCTTATACTTATTCTCAGGTGCCATTTTTAGGAGATATTCCTTTACTTGGTCATTTTTTTAAACATAAAAGTAAAACTATAGATAAAAGAAATCTTATTATATTTATTACTCCAACGGTTATAAAAATGGAAAATGCACGTGATGTCACAAAACGCAAATCGGACGAGTATTTAGAAAAACGTAAGGCTATTAAGTACAATACTGATTTATTACCTAGTATCAATGAATAATAAAATCTGATGTTGTCCGGAGAATTGGGTATTAAAATATATCCGGAGGATATTTTTAGATAAAGATTTTGGATTGCAGTTATATAAAATTTTACTACCATGTACGATCGCTGCACAAGTTTCTGTCTCATAGAAGCAGAACGCGTTTGATAAAGCTTGCTTTAAAACGTGCAGCTGTACCTGTAAAATATACTGCAGGGTTTAACCCGCGTATATCTATTATCTATTGTCCTCCTTCTCCTGTAGGTGTCTCTGTAGAAAATGATTTTTTTATTATACTATCTTCACTCGTTGATTTTGAAAAAGATGTAATAAATAAAATAAATGAGACTTTACCTGTTGGATTTAGAATACATAATATTGAAAGAGTAGATAAGGAAGAAGTTGATAAAATAAGTAAAGATATTGTTGCTGTTTATAACATAACTTTTCTGAAAAAAATAGAAAGTATTGAGCAAAGTATTGAAGATGTTATTAGCCAGAAGGAGCTGATATTAAAAAGAAAAGGGAAGAAAGATAAAAATATTCGTTTATTTATAAATAAACTGATATGTTGTAAAGATGATAAGGGAAACGATGTTATAAAAGGGTTTTTAAAAGCATCTCAGGAAAGTTATCTTTCACCAATTGATTTTTTAAAGATATTTTTACAAAAAGAAAAAGAGGAATTCTTATATTTTACAGAAATATCAAGAATTCATTTTGAGTTAGAGAAAGGAAAATGAATGTTTAAAGTACCAGATTTTTTTAAACGTTATCGGGACAATGATAAAGTTAATCTTCAAGAAGATCGGATCGTTATTAATGATTCAAAAGATATGATCCGTGTAGCTATTATGAGAGATGGTAAGCTTGATGATTTTTTTATGCAGGAAAAGAGTGTCAACAGGATAACCGGTAATATTTATATGGGATGTGTAGAAAAGATTGTCCAGAGCATACAAGCTGCATTTGTAAATATTGGTTTAGCAAGAAATGGTTTTTTACATATAAGTGATATCCATGGACGTGTTATAGATGAAGAAGAAGTTAAAGAACGCAGAGACAGTTTAAAAAGAAGAAAGATCGGTGAAATAGTAAAAGAAGGACAGCTTGTAATTGTTCAGATAATTAAAGATTTTATAGGAACAAAAGGAGTAAGGCTTTCAACAAACATAAGCTTACCGGGAAGATATGTGGTTTTCATGCCAGGAACATCACAAAAACGCGTGTCTAGAAGAATTGAGGATAAAAAGGAAAAGGAAAGACTTCGAGCAATTTTTGAGGACTCATGTATTCCAGAATCAGCTGGTTTTATTGCCCGTACAGCTGCAGAGCATAAAAGCAAAAAGATCATACTAAAAGATATAAAAAATTTATTGAATCTATGGAATCAAATAGAAAAACAAAAGTTAAAGACAAATAGTGCGGCTCTCATACATGAAGAGCTTGATATTGCAAAACGTGTTGTAAGAGATATGCTTACTGAAGATATTACAAGTGTTATTGTCGATTCTAAGGAAAGATTTGAGAATATTAAAAGTTTTATAAAATCAATTGCGCCACAAATGCGCTATAAAATAAAGCATTATAAAGGAGTGCAGGGTGTTTTTTCTAAATTTGGTATTGAAAAGGAGCTTCAAAAAGTATTTAAAAAGAAGATTTGGTTGAAATGTGGTGGTTATATTGTCATTGAAAAGACAGAAGCGTTAGTGTCTGTTGACGTTAATACAGGACGGAATGTTTCAGGGGCGGATGATGAAGAAACTATTTATCAGACAAATTATGAATCAACAATCGAAATAGCACGCCAGTTAAGACTTCGCAATATGGGTGGTATAATTATTATAGATTATATTGATATGAAATCTGCAAAACATAGAAAAGAAATATTTAAAAAGCTAAAAGAGGAGCTTACAAAAGATAAATCAAAAACAACTATTTATCCAATTACAAAACTTGGCCTTGTGCAAATGACTAGACAGCGCGTAGAGGAATCATGGGACAAGGCATATTTTGATGATTGTCCTCGTTGTCAGGGATCAGGCCGTATTAAATCCGTAACAACAATAACGACGGAACTTATAAATCAACTAAAGTTGTTTTTATCAAGAAACAGAGAAGTAAATCCTTTGGTAAAAGCAAACACAAAAATAATAGATGCATTAATTAAAGAAAATGGTTTTGAGGAGTTAGAAAAAAAATATAATTCAGAAATAAGTTATTTAAAAGATGATAATTTTGATCTAGAACAATATGAGATAGCTTCAAGAGAGTAGTTTATAAATATAAATTAACTGCACACCCGATTTCTTCCTGATCTTTTTGCTTCGTAAAGATTTTTATCTGCTACATTTATAAAATCTGAACTGTCAAAAGTATTATCTTTCGATCCATCCAATTGAGAAATTCCAATACTAATAGTTACATGCAGTTTTTGGTCCTCATATTCAAAAGGATAATCGTAAATAGATTGTCTTATTTTTTCTGCAATTTGCAGGGCATCATTCATAGTTGTTTCAGTCATCATAATAGAAAATTCTTCTCCACCATATCTTGCAACCAGATCAGTTATACGAGTGTTTTCTTTAAAAATATTAGAAACCTCTCTTAGAATATGATTACCTGCAAGGTGACCATATGTATCATTGAAAGATTTAAAATGGTCTATATCTAGCATCATAAGACAGAGTTTTAGCTTATATCTTTTACACCTAAAGATTTCTTCCTTTAAGCGCTGGATAAAGTAATCGTGATTGTAAAGCATTGTTAATCTATCTTGAATAGCAAATTGTGTTTGTATTGCACTTCCAATTGCTATAGTAGCCTGGTTTATAGCTATATGAACAGGTGTTTCATATTCAGATATAATAAGTGCAGATGTCTTAGCTGCATATAGAAAAACTATTCCAAATATTTTATCTCCGATTCTTAAAGTTATAGTTATTAATGTATCAATACCTTTAGCTATTTTTTTTAATTTATCAGGTTTTAAAAATTGAATATTTTTGTTAGTTAGATTGCTGATGTCATGTTGAGTAACAATTCTATAATTGTTTATAATATCTGCAATAACAGGATGAGTGTTTTTTATAACATGATATTTAAGATTTGTTCTATTTATTCCGTAACCTGCCTCATATTCAAATATGTTTTCATTTTCATTATAGAGAAGTAGAAAACCTGCAGGTCCATGAAATATTTTTATAAATGATTCTAAAATAAGCCGCATAAGCTTATCTTTATTGAGTACTGTTGTTAAAGCTTTGCCCGTTTTATTTATGAGGTTTGCAAGGGCTGATATTTGATGATATTGCCAGAAAACAACATCTTTTTCCTTTTTTAAAAGTAATTGTTCCTCTTTTGTAATATAGTGAAAAACTATAAGAATAGAAAGAAACAGAAGATTAAATAAAATTAATGAAATAATACCAGCAAAAGAAGTTTGTTTAAAAAAAGATACTATTTCTAAAAATTCAAGCCCAAAGAAGACAATTAAAAAAAACCAGAGAAAAAAAAGTGACCGAATACAAATATGTAATTTATTTTTATCTTCCATATTTCAAAGGAAACTATTTATAACGTTTTGTTTTGCGTTCTTCAGAATTTAAAATTAATTGACAGATTTTTTTAATATTATTGGTTTCCAAAATAGTTTTACGCATCATTTTTCGGCTAAGTAGTTTAGAGATATTTGATAGTATGTTAAGGTATGTTTCTGTGGCATCCATAGGGCCTATAACAAGGAAAACATAATTTACTCTTTTACTGTCAATGGAATGCCAGTTAATGCTTTTATTAAATCGCGCAAAAAGGAGTCCCAACTCAGAAACGCACTCAGTTCTGCCGTGAGGAATAGCAATACCACCTCCAAGTCCTGTTGAAAACTTCATTTCTCTCCACAGAACAGAGTAAAAAATATTGTCCTTGATCTTATCTGGCATATCCTTGCAGTAAATTCTTGTCAAAACTTCAAGGATTTTCCATTTATTTTTTATATTTAAATCAAGAACTATTCTTTCCGGTCTAATAAATTTTTCAAGCATATAAAAATAATTATAACATATCCTTATTTTATTTCTACATACTTAAATATGATTTTAAGTGATATTTCAAGAGCTGAAATATTATTTTTTATAAAATTTCGTGCATTATTAGAGTATTTAGCTATTTCCTTTTCTGAAGAGAGAAGCTTTTCTAGAGCTTCAAATAATTCATTTTCGTTGTTTATCAGGATTGCTGCTGAGTCTTTTAACATTGAATCTGCCACAGTTTGAAAATGGGTGACATAAGGACCGAAAATTACAGGTTTTTCCCAGGCTGCAGCTTCAATCATATTCTGACCTCCCCCTGGAGGGAAAAGAGACTTTCCAATAAAAACAACATCGGCAATAGAATATAAATAAAAAAGATCACCTATTGTATCTACTAAAATGATATTTGATATTTTTGAATTACTATTGATCTGGCTGAACAAAGTGTAGTTTAAAGATTTTCTTTTAAGTAATTTTGCAATATCATTTATTCTGTCAATATGCCTAGGAGCAAGAATAAGCTTTAGGTTGGGAATTAAAGCATTTAGTCTTTCCCAGGTTTCAATTAAAGTTAAATCTTCACCGTCATGTGTACTGCCGCCTATAATTGTACGAGTTTTATTTGACATTTTTAGAAGTGCATATATTGTCTTTTTTTTAGCGACATCAATTTTTTGTATTGCAGAATTAAATTTTAGATTTCCGCTTATTGAAATATTGTTTTCTGGAACTCCTAATGTTAAGAATCTTTCCTTGTCCTGCTGTGTCTGTACTGCAAAATGTTTTACAGAAAGTAAAATATTTTTGAAGAAAAATCGAAAAAGCTTATATCCTTTCCATGATTTAACAGACAGCCTTGCATTTATAATTATAATTGGTATTTTCCTTTTTCTAGCTTCAAAAAAAAGGTTAGGCCATATTTCTGTTTCAAGAAGTATGATGGCTTTAGGATTTGTTCTATTAAGAAATTTTTTAACACTGAAAAGAAAATCAAGAGGAAAATAGATAACAGGTTCTTTCTTGAATATTTTGAGTGCATTGTTGTAACCTGTATGAGTTGTTGATGTTACGATAGTATTTACATTTTCTTTGTTTCGTAATTTCTCGATGATTGAGTGAGCTGCGTTTATTTCGCCAACACTTACTCCGTGAATTATTATATTATTTTTATTTTCTGATGATATTTTTTTTAAATTACAATAATTTGTAACACCTAAACGTTCACCAAGTTTATAGCGGTATTTTCTTTTTCTAATAATAAGGTATAACCAGAATGGAAGCCCTAAGATGAATGCAAGAAATTGTACTAAGTTGTAAAATAAAAACATAATATTACTTTCATGCCCGCGGATGGGCTTTTGAATAAACATTTTTTAATCTATCGACAGTAAGATGTGTATAAATTTGCGTCGTTGAAATATTTTTGTGTCCCAAAAGTTCCTGTACACTTCTTAAATCAGCTCCTGCGTTTAAAATATGTGTAGCAAATGTATGCCTTAAAGTATGAGGTGTTATTCTTTTGTTTATTTTACTTCTTATGCTATATTTTGATATTATTCGTTGTATGCTTCGGGGAGTAAGCCTTGTGAATTGATTGCTTATAAATAAAGGAGTTAATTTTGATGTTTTATCTGTTTTATTTTCTTTGATAAATTCATTAAGCCTTAATGTTGTTTGAGACCCTATCGGTACAATACGTTCCTTTTTACCTTTACCTTTAACTTTTATTGTCTCCTGTGAAATATCTACATCTTGAACATTTATATTCGTAAGTTCACTTACTCGGATACCGCTAGAATAAAGAATTTCTAAAATAATGCTGTCTCGCTTTCCACTGAAAAGATCTTTATCTGGAGAATTCAAAAGTTTCATAACTTCCTGAACTGTTAAGAAGACTGGAAGCTTTTTGTCTTTTTTAGGGAGAAAAATACGCGTTAGAGGATTTTGAGATATTTGTTTGTTAACCTTTAAGTATCGGAAGAATGATTTCAAGGTAGATATTTTTCTAGAGATGGTATTTTTACTAACATTCTTTTTATGAAAATTAATTAAGAATTTTCTTATTTTAAAATGGGATATACTTTTTAGATCAAAAAGCTTTTCTTTCTTTAAAAAATCAGAAAATTGAATTAGATCAACATTATAATTTTCAATTGTTTTTAAAGAGTAGTTTTTTGTATATTGTAGAAACTGGAGAAAGTCATCCATCTTTTTGTCGATTTTATTGAGCTTTTTCTTTGAGTTCTTTTCCATTTGTTTTATCCAGAGCTTCCTGCACTTTTGCAAGTGAATTAGCCATATAATGACAGTTTGGATAATTACTGCATCCAAAAAATATTCTGCCACGTTTGGAAAACTTTTTAATAATGTCACCACCGCAATCTACAAGAGGGCATTTAAGTCCTGTAGGAAGAGGTTCGGTGTGTTTGCATTTAGGGTAATTTTCACATGCAAGAAATTTACCAAAGCGTCCATTCTTAACAATCATATTTTTCTTGCATTTGGTGCATAATTTATCTGTTTTTTCAGGTAGCACAAGTACTATGTTTCCTTCTTTATCATAATCAAATTCTTTTATGTTCTTACAACTTGGGAAACCAGGACAGGCCAAAAACTTACCAAGACGGCTTCTTTTTACAACCATATTTTTCCCGCATTTATCACATGGAATATTAGATTCAGTTATTGTTTCCCTTGGACCTTTAATGTTCTTTTGAGCATCTGTCAAATGATCCATAAATGGTTGGTAAAACTCTTTAAGAACTTCTGTCCAGGTACGTTTACCTGTTTCAATTTCATCGAGCTTAACTTCCATTTCAGCTGTAAATTGAACATTTATTATTTTATCAAAAGTTTTTGTAAGAAGTTCAGTTACTATAGTTCCAAGCTCTGTCGGAATCAATTTTCCTGTCTCTCTCTTAACATAATTTCTTTTTATAATTGTCTGAATAATTGGAGCATAAGTACTTGGCCTTCCGATACCCTTATCTTCAAGTGCTTTTACTAGAGTGGCTTCTGTATAACGTGCTGGAGGTTTAGTGAAATGTTGTTCAGGAATAGTTTTTTCAAGATTAAGGACATCATTGGTCTTTACATCAGGGAACTGTGATATTTTTGCACCGTTACCGTTTTTATTTGAATCTGAATTATTATCATCTTTAAGAACAGAAAGATAACCATTAAACAGGATAATCGTTGTTGAAGTAGTAAAAAGAAAATGTTTACCTGATATTTCTGCAGTTATCGTTTTTTGCTTAGAAGAAGTCATTTGGCTGGCAAGATATCTTTGCCATATTAAAGAATAAAGCAGCATTTGGTCATTATTTAAAAAAGAACCAATTTCATCTGGTCTTTTTAATAGAGTAGGGCGTATAGCTTCATGAGCTTCCTGGGCTCCTTTTTTTGACTTAAACGTGTTAGGTTTTTTAGGGGCAAAATCTTTCCCAAATATTTTTGAAATGTAATCCAAAGTCTCCTCTTGAAACTCTTTAGAAGTCCGAAAAGAATCTGTACGCATATAGGTTATAAGGCCAGTAGGGCCGCTTTCGCCAAGGTCTATTCCTTCATAAAGCTGTTGTGCTATTTGCATGGTCTTTCCAACAGGCCAACGAAGTCTAGCTCCTGCTGTTTGCTGTAGTGATGATGTTATAAATGGTGGAGGAGCAGATTTCTTTTTTAAGACTTCCTTTATATTAGAAACATAAAAATTATCAATTGACTTTATTTCATCGCAAAGATTATCAGCTTCAATTTTATTTTTTATGACAGGTTTTTTATTGTTAATTTTTGCAAGAGAAGCCATAAAATCTATATCCTCTTTCTTAAATTCTGACTGAATCGTCCAATATTCCTCACAAATAAAATTTTTTACTTCGATTTCTCTTATACAGATTAAGTCTACTGCAACAGATTGAACTCGTCCTGCACTGAGCCCTCCAGCTACTTTTTTCCAAAGAAAAGGACTTATCTTATATCCCACGATCCTATCAAGGAGTCTTCGTGCTTGTTGTGAATCTATTTTATTGTAATCAAGTTTTGACGCAGAATTAAAAGCATTTAATACTGCTTTCTTTGTTATTTCATTAAAAGTAACACGATAAACATCAGAATCATTTTTACCCAGTATTTCTGACAAGTGCCACGCAATAGCTTCTCCTTCTCTATCTGGGTCAGGTGCAAGAAAGACTTTTTCTGCCTTTTTAGCCTCATTTTTAAGTTTTTTTACGATTTCTTTCTTATTTGAAAGTACATTATAAGAAGGCTTAAAATCGTGTGCTGTATCTATACCAAAATTATTTTTTGGAAGATCACGGATGTGCCCCATTGATGCTTTTACAGTATATTCGCTGCCTAAAAATTTATTAATTGTTTTTGCTTTAGCTGGTGATTCAACAATGACAAGATACTTCTTCATTTGCTTTCCCTTTATGATTTTAGTCTTCTGTAGTTTAGTCCATACCGATTTCCCGGATAAACTTTTATATATTTTTTTAATTCTAATGTCAATAGTATGTGTGAAACAATTTGAAAATCTAACTTACATTTTGTACAAATTGAATCTAAAGGTTGTGGCTCAATGCTGATATTGGATAATATTTCTTTTTCTTCTGAAGAAAAATTATCATCTTTTTCATTTGGATCATAAAAAGACAAACAATTTTTATTTTCTGAACTATTTAAAGCATGAAAAAGAGAGAATTCTTCAAGAATATCTTCAACAGATGTTGTAATCCGAGCACCGTCACGGATAAGGTCATTTGTACCTTCAGAATATTTATCATAAGGATTCCCTGGAACAGCAAAAACGTCTTTGCCTTGTTCTATAGCATATCTTGCTGTTATAAGAGATCCACTTTTTAAAGCGGCTTCTACTATTAAAACACCTTTTGAAAGACCACTTATAATACGATTGCGTCTTGGAAAGTTTCTGCCAAGTGGTTCAGTAGACAAAGGAAATTCTGAGATTACAGCACCGTTTATAGATATTTCTTTTGACAGTTCAGAATGGTTTTTGGGGTAAATATTGCATAATCCGCTCCCAAGTACGGCAATTGTTTTGCCCTTGCCACTAATAGTGCCTCTATGCGCTTCAGCATCAATACCGTATGCCAGGCCGCTTATGATAGATATATTGTGTGATGCTAGCTGTGATGAAATGTTGAATGCAAAAGAACGACCTTTTGATGTGCATTTTCTTGAACCTACGACAGCAAGACTTTTTTCAGAATCAAATTCAATATTGCCA
The DNA here is from genome assembly GCA_023144635.1 of Candidatus Auribacterota bacterium. Taxonomy (GTDB): domain Bacteria; phylum Auribacterota; class JAFGBW01; order JAFGBW01; family JAFGJP01; genus JAGLFH01. The sequence continues at coordinate 21,721 of JAGLFH010000009.1, forward strand.
AGGACGTAGAGCAGAAGAGGGGGGTTATCTATATTCTTGAGCGATTCAGGATATTTCTTATCATAAAAAGGAATAATACTAATTCCTTTTTGATCACATTCTAATAACTCGTTTTTTAGATCAAAATATTCTTTGAAATTAATTAGTCTATTTTTTTGAGCATATTGAGATTCTCTAATATTGTTGATTATCTTCTCAAGAGATATCTCTTGAGGGGTATTAGAATCCATTAATGAAAAGTCACACGAAGAGACTTTTTCTAGATTTTTTACACCCCAGCCTGTAAGTGCATTAATTATAATAATTGTTTCTAAAGTATTCATTTGTAATCCATAGTATTGAATAAAAGCACTTATAATAGAATGATAAAAAATAAAGGTAAAGAATTATTTTTAATAAAAATATAAATTTTAAAAGATATGTTACTGCAATAAAAAATAAAGATAATTAAACTAAGATCTTAATCTGATTATTAAAAAGAGGTTAAATCCAAAATAAATTCTTTGTTTTTATGTTCTGTTCTCAATAACAGTAAGTATATCTGAGCTTAATCTTATAGTTTCTATTATCCTGTTTTTCAATGGCTTTCCAGCTTGTTCCTGAAGTGTTTCTGTAAATAAAGAACAGCATTTCCCTCCTGTTCCAAAAAAACGAGGAGAATAAAAAAGGTAGAATTTATCGAAACAGCTTTTTTTTGTAAAATATGTAAAAACTTTAGCACCACCCTCAACAAGTATGGAGGCAATATTGTATTTATTTTTGAGTCGTATTAAAATTTTTTTAATAGGTATTTTCATATTACTCATAGCAGAAAAGGTTTCTATTGAAATATGATCGGGTACTTTTTTTAAACGCTTTGTCAAATATGTTTTACCTGATAAAGTAGTTGCTATAATTACACGGCCTTTTTGTGGTTTCTTTATAAGTTCATTTGAAAGTTTCAGGTTACCGCTACCAGTAAGGATAACCTTGTATGGGTCATTATATTTATACTTTATTGGAGCTCTTATATTTAATTTTGGATTATCTTTGTTAAATGTATTTGAGCCGATAAGAATTGCATTAACAGAGGCTCTAAGTTTATGTGAAAATATTCTGGAAGCCTGAGAGGTTATCCACTTGGAACATCCGTTTTTATCGCATAATTTGCCATCAAGTGTTAAGCCAGCTTTCAAGATTATAAACGGAAGTTTTTGTTTGACTATTTTTACATAAGCAGCATTATATTCAGAAAGTGAAGGCAATCCAGTGTCTATCTTAAAACTATTTATACCAAATTTTTTTAAATACTTAGATGCTTTTTTATTGTTTTCAATATTTAAATCATAAGATTCAAAATAAACATTTTTAACTCCGAATTTATTTATAATATCAGTACAAGGAGGTCTCTTCCCGTAACTAGAGCATGGTTCAAGAGTTACATATAAATCACTTCCTTTTGAGCTTTTACCTGCTTTTATTAAAGCTTGTTCTTCCGCATGTTGACCTCCGAAATAAGCATGATGGCCATAACCTACTATGTTACCGTTTTTTACAACAACTGCGCCAACAAGAGGATTTGTAAGTGTCCTATTTGTACCTTTAAGAGCTTCTTTGAAGGCCATTTCCATATATTTTTTATGTTTTGATAAAGTCATGACATTAAAAGCTTATATATAATGTTTTAATATATACATTAAATAGCAATAGATCATTTTAACATAGCGTCAATAAAATAATCTGGGTTAAATGGTATTAGATCTTCCATTTCTTCTCCTACGCCTATATATTTAACAGGTATCTGAAGCTGGTCTTCAATAGCTATAACAATTCCTCCTTTAGCTGTTCCGTCAAGTTTTGTAACAACAATACCATTAATTCCTACAGATTCAGAAAAGGCTTTAGCTTGATGGAATCCGTTTTGACCTGTTGTGCCATCTAGTATAAAAAGTTTTTCCAGGTTATCAACTGGTATCTTATTGTTGCAGATCCGTATGATTTTTTTTAGTTCTTCCATCAGTTCTTTACTGTTGTGTAAGCGGCCAGCTGTATCTATAAGAAGATAGTCCATGTTTTTTGCTTTTGCAGAGTCAATTGCATCGAAAGCAATACTTGCGGCGTCTGAACCATAATTCCCTTTTATTACATTTACATTTAATTTTTCACCCCAAAGTGAGATTTGTTCTATGGCAGCGGCTCTAAAAGTATCACAGGCTGCTAGCATTACCTTTTTATTACTATTAAGTAAATTCAAAGCTGTTTTTGCAAGAGTTGTAGTCTTTCCTGTACCGTTTATTCCAATAAAGATAACAACAACAAGAGAATCTTTTTCTTTCAATTCGCGAGAGCTATTTAATAAATGTTTTTTTAAGATATTTCCCATTTTGTTAAAAACGTCATCATTGTTGATTTCTTTTAGGAGATTTAACTGGGATCGAAGTTTTTCTAAAACATTCATAGAAAGATCTACACCGAGGTCTGATTCAATAAGTGCTTCTTCTATTTGTTCAAGATTTTCTTCCCAATCAGTACTTGTCGGAAGTATTTTACCTATATTTTTGGTGATCTTGTCATGAGTCTTTTTAAGACCTTTTTTTATTCTTTCATATATGTTTTTAGTGAATGTATGCACTTGCTGCCTCCTTTAAAAGCAGAAAATAGCTAAGATGTAGTTTTACATCTCCAAGGAAAACTTTTTTCTTGGAATGTCCATGATAATCACTTCCTCCTGTTACTAGAAGAGAAAGATCTTTTGCTTGTTTTAAAAGATCTTTTACTGTTTTGGATGAATGGTCAGGATGAAAAACTTCAATACCATCTAAACCTCGATCTTTTAATATTTGAAATTCTTCTTTGTTTCTTTTATTTCCAGGATGAGCAATAACTGCTATTCCTCCGCTATTGTGAATAAGATTTATTAATTCTATTATGTTTAATTGTTTTTTTGGAACATAAGCAGGACAATCTTTTCCTATGAAATGTTCAAAAGCAGCATAGATAGAGTTTGCATATCCTTTTTCAACTAAAACATTTGCTACATGAAGACGTCCGTATATGTTTTTTTTAACTTCTTTATTAAGATCATCAATGGTTATTGATATATTCATGTTACTCAATTTAGAAAGTATTTCTTTTGCGCGTTCATAGCGCATTTTTCTATATTCCTCAAGATAGATGTTAAGATCTTTGGCATTAGTATCAATATAATAAGCAAGTATATGTAATTCCTCTGATGTTCCATTTGATCTTTGGAAATCAGCACTCATTTCAATTCCGGGAATTATATTTATATTAAATTTATTGCTCAAGTATTTAATATCGGTTTTATGATAAGCATCCAGAGTATCGTGATCGGTAAAAGAAATTATTTTTAATCCTTTTGAACTGGCTTTATCAGTCAAGGCTTCAGGCATTTCTGATCCATCTGAAAAAACTGTATGAAGATGAAGGTCTGCAAAGATATTTTCATTCATTATTTATTCCTATAAAGTAATGATATTTCGATATTAAGGATTTTGCTCAGAAAGGTCTTTATTGATGTTATCTAAAATACCATTTACAAATTTACCAGAATCTTTTGTGGAATACTTTTTTGCAATATCAACGGCTTCATTTATAGAAACGATATGAGGAATATCAGGAAGAGAGGTCATTTCAAAAATGGCAAGGCGCATTATATTTTTATCAATAAGGGCAATACGTTCTATCTTCCAATTTTTTACATATTCAGTAATAAATGCGTCAATCTTTTCCTTATTGTTAATAACGCCTTCAAATAACTTTATGGTAAACTCATCCAGTGCTTCTATTTTATCTATAATGCAAATATCCTGTAAGGCTTCTTTTAAGCTTTTGGGATTTAGTTCCAGAGAATAAAGAAGTCGCAATACTGTTTCTCTTGATTTTCTTCTTTTACCTTCCATAGCTTTTACCAAATATTAAAGAGCAATATTACTGCAAGATTTAAGTCATTCCTCTAAAGATTATTTATTTTTTCTTAAAAAGATTAATCATTTCAATAGCTGAAATAGCAGCATCAATACCTTTATTGCCTGCTTTTGTTCCAGCTCTTTCAATGGCTTGTTCGATACTATCTACAGTGAGTACACCGAATATTACAGGTATTTTAGAAGAAAGCGATATTTGTGATATTCCCTTTGAAACTTCAGCGCTTATATAATCAAAATGTGGTGTGTCTCCACGAATTACAGCTCCAAGGCATAAAATAGCATCATATTTACCTGCTTCACTTAGTTTTTTAGCTGCAAAAGGTATTTCAAAGGCACCGGGTACAATATAAGTGTCAATATCGTTTTCGTTTGCACCATGACGTATAAGTGTATCAGTAGCTCCTGCGAGAAGCCTTGTTGAAATAAAGTCGTTAAAACGACTTAAGACAATACCGAATTTATTCTTTTTTACTACTAAATTTCCTACAAAAGTTGGCATATTGAAACCTCCTTAAACTTCTTTATTCTTAATAAGTGTATAAATATAGCAGTAAAAACAAGTTAGGTAAAGAAAAAAAGATAGTGACAAATTTTGATTATTAGATAGAATTTATAACCACTGTTATATAAGGAGAATTTAATGCCGTTTAGTTCTATTGAAGAGATACTTGAGGATTACAAACAAGGCAAAATGGTCATAGTCGTTGACGATGAAGATAGGGAAAACGAGGGTGATCTTGTGTGTGCTGCTGAGTTAATAACGCCGGAAAAGATTAATTTTATGGCTAAGTTTGGACGTGGGCTGATTTGTGTGCCTATGGAATCCATGCGACTAAGAAAACTTGGAATATATGAAATGGTACCAAGGTCCACAGATATTTTTCATACAGCTTTTACCGTTTCAGTTGATGTTAGTGAGGGTGTTACAACTGGTATTTCGGCTTATGACCGTTCTCAAACGATAAAGAAACTTATTGATGAAAGCACTCATCCTGATGATTTTAATAAACCAGGGCATGTTTTTCCCTTAATAGCACGTGAAGGTGGCGTTTTAAAAAGATCAGGTCATACTGAAGCTTCAGTAGACCTGTCAAAGATTTGTGGACTTTACCCAGCTGGAGTAATATGTGAGATAATGAATGATGATGGGACAATGGCACGTTTAAAAGATCTTGTACCTTTTGCAAAAAAGCATGATTTAAAGATTTGTACAATTGTTCAGCTGATAGAGTACAGAAGGAAGCAGGAACAGCTTATTGAGCAAATAGCAGCATCTACACTTCCTACCGAACATGGGGATTTTCGAGTAGTTCTTTTTAAGAGCCTTGTTGATTCAGAAATTCACATTGCTCTTATTATGGGTGATATGCAAGATTCTGAACCTTGTTTAGTTAGAGTTCACTCTGAGTGCTTAACCGGAGATGTTTTCTTTTCAAAGAGATGTGATTGTGGAAAGCAGCTTGATAGCGCTTTAAGCCTGATAGGTAAAGAAAAGCGAGGTGTCCTTTTATATATGCGTCAAGAAGGAAGAGGAATAGGACTCAAAAATAAGATACTTGCTTATGCTTTGCAAGACAAAGGGTTAGATACAGTAGAGGCTAACCATAAACTTGGCTTTAAAGCAGATTTAAGAGATTATGGTATAGGTGCTCAAATATTAAAGGCTTTAGGACTTCGTGAAATTAAACTTATTACTAATAATCCCAAGAAAATTATCGGCCTTGAAGGATATGGGCTAAAAATAGTGAATAGAATAAATATGCCAGTTCATGCAAACGAAAAGAATATTTTTTATTTGAAGACTAAAAAGGAAAAATTAGGTCATCTTTTTGATCAAATATAAAAATTCAGATCTCTTTTTTTACAGAATTTACAAACTGGTGAATTTTTTATATCATAGTATCTTTGTCTTTTAGGTATTTTTCAATTCTGTTTACTACAGCACTTCCAATAATTACCCCATCAGAATGCTTGACAGCTTTTTTTGCCATTTGCGGGGTTGATATACCAAAACCGACACAAACAGGAAATCTGCAGGCTTTTTTTACTGTATTAATATACTGATTAAATCCCTTATCAAAATTATTTCTTTCACCAGTTACACCGAGGGAACTTACAGCATACAAAAAGCCTTTTGTTTTTTTACATATTTTATTTAAGCGTGTCTTTTCAGTTGTAGGAGCAACAAGATAAATAACATGAATGTTTTTTTTATAAAGGTGATCTTGTAGGATAATTTCTTCATCATATGGCATATCAACAAACAGGCATCCGTCAACTCCTGATATCCGGCACTTCTCAGCAAATTTATTATAACCAAAATGATATACAGGATTTAAATACGAAAAAAGAACTATAGGTGTTTCATTATTTTTTTTTCTAAATGTTGTTACGCATGAAAAAATATCTTTAAGGGATGTATTTTTTTTAAGTGCTCTTGCGGCGGCTTTTTGATTAGCTATTCCATCACCCATTGGATCTGAAAAAGGTACACCTATTTCAATAATATCAGCTCCTGCATCAACTAACTTATGAAGAAGCTCAATTGTAACTTTTATAGAAGGATCTCCTCCTGTAATATAGATTATAAGAGCTTTTTTGCCGCTTTTTTTAAGAAGTTTAAACTTTTTATCTATTCTGTTCATCAAGAGCTTCAATATCTTTGTCTCCTCTTCCTGAAATATTGATAATAACGACTTTATTCTTAATTTCAGATTTAAATTTAAAGAGAATGGTTAATGCATGTGCAGATTCAAGAGCAGGAATAATACCTTCTGAAGAACTTAATAATCTAAAAGCTTTAACAGCTTCATTATCAGTTGCTCTTGTATATTTAACTTTTTTATTTTCGTAAAGTAAACTATGTTCAGGTCCGATAGCAGGGTAGTCAAGTCCGGGAGCTATGCTATGGGTAGTTTGAATTTGTCCGCATTTATCTTGTAGAAGATATGAATAAGTTCCCTGAAAGATGCCTTTTTTGTTCTGTAAGAAGCGTGAAGCATGTTCTCCGAGCTTAATTCCATAGCCGCCAGCTTCAACCCCAATGAATTTTATTCCTTTAATATTCAGGAAATCGTAAAAAATTCCTATAGCATTACTTCCGCCTCCGACACAAGCGGCAATAATATCCGGCATACGCCCTTCGCATTTAATTATTTGTTTTTTTGCCTCTTTGCCAATTATTCTTTGGAAATTTCTTACAATGAGTGGGAATGGGTGTGGCCCCAGAACAGATCCGAAAAGATAATGAGTTGTTCTTACATTTTTAGTCCAATCACGCATTGCTTCATTTATAGCATCTTTTAATGTTTTTGATCCGCTTGATACAGGAATGACATCTGCGCCCAGGATTCTCATACGAAGCACATTAGGCTTTTGTCGTCTCATATCTTCTGTGCCCATATAAATAGCGCATTCAAGTCCCAGAAAAGCAGCAGCAGCGGCAGTTGCCACACCATGTTGTCCTGCTCCTGTTTCAGCGATAATGCGTTTTTTACCCATACGTTTGGCAAGAAGTCCTTGTGCAACAGTATTATTTATCTTGTGTGCTCCTGTATGTGCCAGATCCTCGCGTTTAAGATAAAGTTTACATTTAAATATTTTAGAGAGGTTTTTAGCGTAATAAAGTGGAGTAGGTCTTCCAACAAAATCTTTTAAAAGATGGTTCAACTCTTTTTTAAACAGAGGATCTTTAATTGCTAAAAGATATGTTTTTTCAACATCATCCAGAGCATGGACAAGTGTTTCTGAAACATATCTTCCTCCAAAAGCCCCAAATCTGTTTGGTAATATAGACATAAAAATCCTTATAATTAAAAAATATTTAAGGTATTATAGCAAAGCAGATTCTAAATTAGAAATATTTTATTTGTTTTTAAATGAATGAGAATTTGTTGATAATATTAATTATTTTTATCTAAAGAAAAAGGTTTGTTTTATAATTTATTAAAATGGAAAAGAAAGCATTAAAAGCACTTGTTTTATATGCCAGTCCTAATGAAAAGGGAACAAGCTATGAGGCAGGTAATTTTGTTTGTTCCGTCCTAAAAAAAAATGGCATACAAATTAGGACAGTTCATATAGCTAGATCCAGAATTTCCCCTTGTTTAGGAAAAAGAGCATGTCGAGAAAGAGCCTTTTGCATACAAAAGGATGATATGCAGAAGTATTATAAGGAGATTAAACGTTCAGATATTATCTTTTTAGTAACCCCTATATATTTTTATTCTGTACCTTCTCAGATGAAAGCATTTATAGACAGGTGCCAGGTATTTTGGGAAGAGAAATATTATAAGGACCCTAATGTTAGGGAAAAAACTGGTTTTTTAATAGTTTGCGGAGAAATGAGAAGAAAGGATATGTTTGATTGTGTTGAAAAAGTTGTGAGGATATTTTATAGAACAATAAAAACTGCATTTGCTGGGAAATATTATTTTTCAGGTGATTTTAATAAGAAATCTTCTGTCATTTTAGAAAAAAGAGTTAATAAGTTATTGTTAAAAATATCATAGTTATATGTATTAACATAAAAATGTATCTAAATTGTCTTGATTAAGGATTGTTTTTGGTTATATAATCTTTAACTTTATAAGTTTTATAATAAATCTAAATATATTGTTTTTTATGTGAAAGGACTATTACATGTTTAACTATCTACAAAAAAAGATGAAGCTGATATTTATATTTATCCTGATATTGATTGCTCCTGCTTTTTTACTTTTTGGAGTTACAAGTTATGTAATGAACAAAAAACAGCAAAAAGTAGTGGGCAAAGTATATGGAAAGGATATTTATAGTATTGATTTTAGAATGAATTTAAGAGCTGTACAGATGCTTTTATTTTTGCGTTATCCACAGCAGTTCGAGACATTACTGAAGTTTTATGATATTGAAAAACTTGTTTGGAACAGGATCCTTCTTTCTAATACTGCCCAAAAATATGGAATAACTGCATCAGAGACAGAGATACAGGAATATATAAAGTCTTTCCGCATTTTTCAGGACAGAGAGGGGCATTTTGATTCACGTAGATATCGTGATCTTGTAGGATCTCGTCTTGGGGTAAGACCTCAGGAATTCGAGGCAATTATGGAGCAGAATTACATAAATGAGAAACTTATTAATACTGTTGTTGGTTCCTCAACCGTATATGAGACAGATCTTAAAGAGTATTTCAGAGAATCAAACGAGGAAATTAAGATACAATATTTTCCTTTCCGTTATTCTGAGTTTTCAGAAGAAGTAAAAATAACAGATAAGGCTTTGGAAGATTATTTTGAAAAGAATAAGAAACTTTTTACTGTGCCAGAAAAGGTCAAGGTAAGATATGTGATATTTAAATATGAGGACATGAAGCAGAAGGTAAAAGTATCTGTTGAAGAGATTGCTTCATATTATGAAAAGAATAAAGAGTTCTACGTGGTAAAGCAGGAAAAAAGTGAAGATGGCTCTAAAGAAGAAGAGGCTGAAGAATCGTTGAAAAAAGATGAAGTAAAGCAGTATAAGCCAATTGATGAAGTTAGGCAAGAAATAGAAAATATATTGATAGGTGAAAAAAACAAAAAGCTTGCATCTGATATTTGCCGGAAGATGTTTTATAAAGCAATAGATGATCATTCGTTAGAAAAAGCAGCAAAGTCAGAAAAAAAGGAAGTACTTATAACAAATTATTTTTCAAAAAACGAGGTTTTATCAGACATAGGTGTTTCACCTAATTTTGAAATGACAAAAGATTTTTATGATGAAGTATTTCAAATAGCAAAGGGGGAGATAACTTCTCCAATAGAGACTACTAAGGGCATGATCTTGGCTGAGAAAATTGATAGAAAAGAAGAACATATCCCTGTTAAGTTAGAAGAAATACATTCAGAAATAAAGGAGTTATATAAAAGAAAGAGATCATCAGAACTAGCTGAAAATAAAGCGAAAGAAGTTCTTGATAAGATAAATAAAGAGATAGATGAAATTGGCTTTCAGACAGTTTTAAAGGATCTGGATATAGCATCAGAGGAGACGGATTATTTTAGGAAGGTAGATTCTTATGTTAAAGGAATAGGTGTTTCCCGTAATTTTATGAAGACGGCTTTTTCTTTAAAAACCGGAGTATTCTCTCCAGTTGTAAATATTCCGGGTGGAGTTATCATCTTTAGGGTAATTGCAAAAAAGAAAGCTGATTTATCAAAATATGATGAGCAGAAAAAAGATCTTAAAGAACGCCTTAAATCCTTAAAATCTGATCGTGTTATTCAGGAGTGGATGAGTTTTGTTGAAAAACGATCTGGTCTGGAAAAATATTCTCTGGAAGAAGTAACAGATAAAGATAAAGAATAGAATCAGTTTTTAAAAAATACTTAGGTGGTAGTGATGTATTTAGAATTTTATGGTTTAAATGAAGAGCCTTTTAATCTTACTCCTGATTCTAATTTTCTTTTTTTAAGTGAGCAGCATAGAAAAGCTCTTTCCCACCTTAAGTACGGAATTGAACAAAAGAAGGGTTTTATTGCTCTAACCGGTGAGGTTGGAAGCGGAAAAACTACAGTATGTCGAGCACTTTTAAAGATGCTTGATAAAGACAAGTTTGAAACAGCGCTTATCTTAAGTTCCTTTGTCTCAGCAAACAGTATGTTAAAAATGATCAATGGTGATCTAGGTATTTATGGTGGCGAAAAAGATAAAGAAGCAATGATACATAGTTTAAACAAGTTTCTTTTCAAACAGCGCGAAAAAGGAAAAACAGTTGTAGTTCTAATTGATGAGTGTCAGAATTTAAATTTTGAGGTCCTTGAGCAGATCCGGATGCTTTCAAATCTGGAGACAGAGAAGGAAAAACTTATTCAGATAGTCCTTATAGGCCAGCCGGAATTTCTTGAAAAACTTTCTTCACATGAATTAAGGCAGTTAAACCAGAGAATAACGGTAAGGGCTCATTTATCACCCTTGAAATATCATGAATGCAGAGATTATATAATGCATCGTCTTAAGATAGCAGGCAGTGATGGATCTCTTGAATTTACTGAAAAAGCCGTAAAGAAGATTTTTAACTACTGTTATGGCATTCCAAGAAGAATAAACGTAATTTGTGATTATGCTTTGATCGTGGGGTATGTGGATGAAACACGAAAGATAACTCGGTTAATAGTAAAGAAAGCGTTAAAAGAGATTGAGGTAAAGAGGGAAATAAGCTTCAGGCAAAAGTTAGAGGAGAATAAAATTGTTGTTGAAAAGAAGCCATTAAAAGTGGCTTTATATTTTTTGTTTTTTATTTCATTAGTAGGATTTGGGTGGCTTTACAGAGTACCTCTTATTAGCTTTTTTGAAGCACGCTATACAGATTTTAATAAAAAGTTAGTATATAATATGAAGGGAAATAGTGAATATAAAATAGAGCAGAATGTAGTTGTTGATGCAGATACTGAATATTTTGATAGAAAAGTGAAAAAAGAAGAGAATAAGATAGATGTTGAAGTTGAGGCGTTCGAAGCGCCTGTTGCTATGGAAGTAAATGAAGATGGCAAAAGGGAAGTTGAAGATAAAAATGATATAGTTGCTGATGAAAGCATAAGTATCAGTGTAAAGGGTGATGTTTCTATAGAAGATATTCCTGAAGGAGTCGTCTCCAGTTCAAAAACAGAGAAACGCATAGAGATCAAGGATAAGAGAATAAAACCTAAGACAATTAAGGTAGCAGCTAAGGAGAATCCTGCATATGAGGAGCTAACATCACGTCAGAAGGCGCTATGGCTTCTTCTTAGTGCGTGGGGTATTGATTATAACCTTAAAATGAAAAAAGGTTACGATGATTGGGATATGGACGTTGTAATAGAGCGTTTTAACTATACAGTTTTAGAAACATGGGAAGGATTGGAGTATCTTGTTTACATGAACCTCCCGTTTGCGATTGAGACCAAGAACAATGAAATATGGGTAATTCATAGAATAAATGATTCACTTCTTTCAGTAAAAAAGGGTCCTGGTCAAAATGAGACCATAAGCATATTAGAATTTAATGGTATCTGGAAAGGTAAGAGTATTGTTTTATTAGAAAGAGGTCCTTATACTCTTTCGGCAGAAAAAACTTATTATCGTGGCGATACTGATGAAGAGATCATTAAGTTAAAAAAGATGCTTAATGAATTAGGTTATGTCCTCTTGGAAGGGGATTCTTTTTTTGATACCGAATGTGAAAGGGTTGTAAAACAGTTTCAGCGAAATTTTCTTTTTTATCCTGACGGGACAGTAGGGACTGAGACTATTTTAATGCTGTATTCAAAATTTGCACAAAATGTCCCGCGTCTAGATAACAATTAATGGTGAAATTATGAGTATAATAATGGATGCTTTGGAAAAGGCACAAAGAGATAGAGATCGTGAGAAGGGAGACCTTACAGAAGAGAGCTTATTTCATAATGCAGGTTCAAAAAGAAGATCAGATGCAGGTTCAAAAAGAAAAATATTTAAATATGTCTTGTTCATCAATATAGCAGCAGTAGTTCTCTTAATTGTTATTGTAATTTCATTTAAGGGTACAAATATAACTGAAGAAGTTATAAACAGCCCTCGGGTAGTAGAAAAGCAGACAGCGACTAATAAAGAAAGAGCTGCTGATGAAAAAAAAGTTATTGTTCCATCGAATATAAAAATATCAGCTCCTATTTATCTTAGCGAACTTGTTTTAGATAATGGTTTAAAAATAAAAGTAGACGGTGTTTATCTTGATAATAATATCCCGTATGCCTTAATAGGTCCTGATATTGTCAAAAAGGGTGATAATATAGAAGGTTTTATTAAGATTAAAAATGTAGATTTTAAAAAGGTAGAAGTTGAGTATAAAAATTCAAGTTATTTTTTATTGGTTAATTGAGAGGTAAGCAATGAAAAGGAAGTTTAAATTATATTTAGTTTTGGTTATGGTGCTTTTAATTTATTCATGTGCAACGATTGACCCTATTGAGCAGGCTGGTACGAGTTTTCCTGTTCCGTTTGCAAGAAAGTATGTTGATTTATTTTATACTATTGAAAAAACATCTGATGTAGAAAAATTTACAGATATGATTGCTCTTGAAAATGTAGAGAACTTTGATAGTGATGGTTTTGCGGAAAAAGTTAAGAAGAGGTCATATCGAATAGGGGCAGAGGAAAAATACGAACTTGATGTAGTGCAGGAAATAGCGCCTGATGAAAATTTCAGATTTATATATTTTTTAAAGAAAGAGGATTTTACTTTTTTTTCAAGAAGATACCGTTCAATACGTATAGACAGAGTTATTTGTGTGAAAAAAACAGTAGGATGGCGTATTTTTATACCGAACCTTGATGATGGTAAACATTATGGAATTGATACAATTTATCAGGGGAAGGTAAAAAATATAGTAGATTTGGAAAACACAACAGATTTATTTAAAGACATAGTTGAAAAAGATTTTGCAATGGTTAAATTATTAGTTTTTTCAGATAAAAATCCTGATCATACTCGTGAGGAGGTTATAGCTGAACTTCTTGGTGAGGGGATTCGTTTATATGATACTGAAAAGTATCGTGAAGCTGTAAGATTATTTAAGAAAGCCTATAGTATTAGCGGTAACAGTTCGGGAAAAGCAAAAACATATATCAAGCGTTGCCAAAAAGCGATAGAAATGGGTTTATAAAGCAGGGCTTAAGTAGTTTCTTTAATAAGAAAAAAAGAGTTCTTATTTTTTAATCGCAATAATTTCTTTTTTAGCAAGTTCTGATATTTTTGTAAATTGCGCCATATCTTGATGAAAATACTGTGCGTAATAATACTCATCTATAACTTTTTGAAACACTTTTAATGCTTGTTCAGTATTTCCTTTTTTTAATAAAATTTTACCTTTAATAAAAAAGCACATTGCAACATCATTAAGTGCCCAGTAATCAAAAGCTTTTTCTTTTGAAGCAAACGTCTTAAGTGCTTTTTGCATTTTCTTTGCTTCTTCATCATACATTTCAATACATTTAGCAATATAAATGAATGATTTTATATATTCTCCTTGAAAAAAAGAGTTTAATGCTTTTGTTCTAAGAATGAGAGATGTGCAGTTTTCAAATTCAATATCCATTTTCAGGCCAATTATTTGATCACGTGCACCATGTGCTACTTTCCAGTACCATCCAATAGGGTCCCAGCATTGTGCATGTGGGAAATGATACATTATTTTTTCACAAAGTTTTAGGGCTTCTACCTTTTTACCTTCTTCGCGAAGTGCTCTTGCTTTAATAAAAATGCATGTAGCAACATCATTAAGCGCCCAGAAGTCATTTGTTTTATCTTCCATCGGAAAATCATTTATTTCAAGCTGTTGCTTATTAGCGAGACTTAAGTATTTTGTGATGCATTTATCTGCATATACGTATACATTCTCAAAATCTTTATTATCAAGTGCTAGCCATGCTTTTTTTGTTAAATTTTGTGAATGGGATGAGTTGTCATCACAAAAGATGGTATTAGTAATTGAAAGAATAAGTAAAGTGATAATAAAAAAAGGAAATATTTTATAATTTAATTTGTTTGGTTTCATAATAGTGTCTTTTCTGTTTAAATTAGTATTTATTTTTAGCTTATAAGAAGAGTTTGTGAAAGTTTATCAACAAGCTGAAGAAGTATTTTGTTAGTAAGTCCTTCAGAAAACTTTACAGTTTCATTTTCGTCCCTTAATCTTAATAGGTTTTTAATGTTTTTAAATTGAAGCTGTGCTTTTTTCTGTTTTCCTTTATATCTGGATAAATTACCAAGGTGATAATAAGCAAGAGCAATAGAGTGGTCAATATAGACAACCTTTTCAAACATTTCAATAGCTTTATCTATTTCTTGTTTTTTGTCATGTAGAACCCCTAAAAGGTAATATGCTTCAAGAAATAGATTGTCATACCGGGTTATTTTATTAAGTTCATCAATGGCTTCATCATATTTTCCCTGATTAGCAAAGATTGTTGCTTTTCCGAAATATGCGAGAATATAAGATTCATCTTTATCTATTATTTCAGAAAATAGTATAAGTGCATTGGAGTATTCTTTTTTCTCAAAATTAAGTATTGCCTGATGATATTTTTTGTCTATTATTTGTATATTATAGAATTCTTCAGCATTAGAGGAGGCGCTTGCGTAGGTATCAATATCTTCTTTTTTATCTTCTTTTTTTATCAAGTTATTTGATGAAAAAGAAAAATCCATATTTGATGTTTCTACAGATTTTGTATCTGTTGCAAGGGTTCCAAGACTAGATTTTTTGGATATAGATATATTTTCAAGATTAAGTTCAGGAATACTCATAAAAGGAGCTTCGTTCTTATTTTGTGTTCCTTTTGCAAGGTCTTTTTGGTATACGAAAGCATGTGGAAAATCTATAGTTATTAATTTATCGTTTATTTGCCATAATGTTTCACTGTGTCCTATAAAAAGGTATCCTTGATCAATAAGTACATCGTATAATTTATTTATAACAAGTTTTGTTGTTTCAAGATTAAAATATATAGTTACATTTCTACAAAAAGCGATGTCGACATCTATCATTTCAGGAAGGTTAAACTCATCTTTAACCATATTATGTTGTTCAAAGCGAACAAGTTTTTTTATTTGATCATTTACAACATAAGATTTTCCAAAGCGAGTAAAATATTTTGATAGATATTCTGGAGGGCAATGTTTAACAGATCTTTTTGATGTATATTGGCCTTTTTTTGCAATTTCAAGAAAGTTTTTATTTATATCAGTTCCTAGAACAGAGATATTCCATAAAGGTGCACCGGGGATTTCTTCCATAAGCATCATGGCAAGCGTATAAACTTCTTCACCGGAAGAACAACCTGCAGACCATATTTTAATATCATTTACACCTAAAATACGTTTTCTATTTACTATTTTAGGTAATATTTCGGAACGAAGGACATCAAGTTGCGGCAGATTTCTGAAGAAGTATGTTTCTCCAATAGTTATTTCATTTATAATTTTTTTTAGCTCTAGCTTACCTTCGTAATGATTTTGCAAAAAATCATAATAATCTTCAAAAGTTGAGGTTTTACTTTTTTCTATAAGCTTTAAAAGAACACTACGTAGTTGTGCTGCGCGGCTTTCATCAAAGAAAAAGCCGAATTCACTTATAAAAAGCTGCTGAAAATTCAAAAAATACAGCTTTTTGAAATCTTCAAGAGAAATTAAAGAAGCTTCTGGCATAATATTAATTTATTTTTTCTGAAGTAATTGTGTGACAGCTTGAAGGATCTTATCAGGATCAAGATCTTTTGTCATATATTCGTCAGCACCGGTTTCAAATCCTATATTTTTAGATTCTGCTCCTGCTTTTGCTGTTAGCATAAGAATTTTTATTCCTTTATACTTTTCATCAAATTTTATTAAGTTGCATACTTCATAACCGTTCATTTTAGGCAGCATTATATCAAGTATGATAAGATCAGGCATGATCTCTTTTGCAAGGTTAAGTCCTGTAATGCCGTCATTGGCTGTCATTACTTCGTGGTCGTGTGAAGCTAGTACAGTCTTGAGCAGGTCGATTATTGTAGGACTGTCATCAACAATAAGAATTTTAGCCATAGTTTTTCCTCCTAAGCTATAATATTATATAGTGTTAGTAATTTTCAATGTTTTCAGTTCATCAATAGAAAGTAAATTATTAATATTAACAAGTATTATTAATCTATTGTCGTATTTTGCTATTCCTACAAGACTATGTCCTGGCAGGTGCTGATCGATGATAGAAGGTGTTATATCAATATCAGATTTTACAATACTTACAACTTCTTTTACTTCGTCAACTATCATGCCAACGGCAGTTCCTTTGATTCTAACAATCATTATACGTGTTTTTTCATTATCTTCAGCAGAAAAATTAAATTTTTTTCTAAGATCAATACAGCATATTATATGACCTCGCAAATTTATAACACCTGCTATATATCCGGGAGAATTTGGTAATGTAACGAATTCAACGGGCTTTATGACTTCACGTACAGAATTAATGCCTATAGCATAGCTGACATTAGAAAGTTTAAATATCACTATTTTTAGTTCTTTCTCTTTCTTTTTTCTTGAAATTTTCATAGTAAGGCCCTAAATTAATTTTGTTATTTCAAGTCCTATTTTACTTATTGGGTACTCTTTTTCAGAAGCTCCTGATTCCATTGCTACTTTTGGCATACCATATACAATAGATGTTGCTTCATTTTGTGATAAAGTTCTTCCGCCTTTTTTCTTTATTTCCATAAGTCCTTCACATCCGTCAGACCCCATTCCTGTTAATATAACGCCTATAGTATTAGGTCCATAAGAATTAGCAATTGATTTTAATAGTATATTTCCTGAAGGCTTATGGCCTTTATAGGGTGGGGAGGCTAAAAGGTGAACAAGGCCGTTATGCATTACTTGAGTGTGAATATTTTCCGGGGCTACATAAATGTGTCCTGGTTGAATAAAAGTCCCACCTGATGCCATAGAGATATTCTTATGGCTTTCACTTTGCAGCCAGTCAACTAGCCCGGAGGTGAATCCGGGAACGATATGCTGCACAATAACAACAGGGAAATCAAAGTTTTGAGGAATACCGTTTAACACATCAAGAAGAGCTCGTGGTCCACCTGTTGAAGAGACAATCCCCACTACTTTATCACCTCTTAGTTCTTCTCTTATTCTTTTTGGTGATTTTAAACCTATATCTTCAATTTTTGCTTCAGGATGTGTTATTACTCTAACTTTTGACAGCAGTTTTACTTTTTCAATAATTGTTTTTCCAAATTTATCTATATTGTCCTGTGTTTCCATAGGGCCTTTTTCAACAACATCTAAGGCACCGAATGAGATAGCTTTAAAAGCAAGGTTCATTTCTACTGTATAAAGGGATGAGCTTACAATAAGAATGGGTGTAGGTACATAAGCCATTATTTTTTTTGTCGCTTCAAATCCGTTCATAATAGGAAGATTTATATCCATTGTTATAAGGTCGGGTTTGAGGCTCATAGTATATTCAATGGCTTTTTTGCCGTCATTAGCGATACCTACGACATCTATGCTGTCATCCATGTTAAGTATTTTTGTTAATATCTTACAGATGAGTGGAGAGTCTTCAACTATAAGAACGCGTATTTTTTTTGCATTATTATCAGATTTATCTTGATGGGAATACATAATTTTTAACCGATTAACCTTTCTATAGCATCTATTAAATTCGATTGATCAAAAGTACTTTTAACAATATAAGCTTGTGCACCAACTTCAATACCTCTTCTTTTGTCTTCTTCTTTGTCAAGAGAGGTCACAATAATAACAGGTATATCTTTAGTATCTGAATTTTGTTTTATTGCTTTACAAAGTTCAAAACCGTTCATTCTAGGCATTTCAATGTCACTGATAATTACATCAAATACTTCCTGTGATACTTTATTAAGAGCATCTATTCCGTCCATGGCAGTTTCTACAAAATAGCCTTCTGATTCAAGAATACTTCTTTCTAGTTCACGTGTTGTAAGAGAGTCTTCAGCAATAAGAATACGTTTTTTGTCATGACTCTTTTTCTCTGTTTTTTCTTTAACTCTTCTAAATGATGGATGCGATACTTTTGCTGAGTTTACAAGATCTACAACATCAAGTATTGCTATTACCTTTCCATTTCCAAGAACTGTTGCTCCGCTTATATTAGGTAGTTTACCTATATGGTCGCCGAGTGATTTAATAAATATTTCCTGTTCTCCGATTATTTCATCGACCATAAATCCTACGAGTTTATCCATAAGTGATACTATCACAACAGGAATAAGGTCTTTATTTTTTTTGTTTTGTTGAATAACTCTTGCTTCACCAGTATCAGGAAGGTCAAGAATTTCAGTCATACGTACAACAGATATAGTTTTTTCTCTAACCCGTATAGCTTCTCGATTTTCAATAGAATATATTTCATTTTTCTTAACAGATATACTTTCATCTATACTTAGTATAGGAATAGCGAATATTTCTTTATTACATCTTATAAGAAGTGCTTGAATGATGGCAATTGTCAAAGGCAGCTGAAGGCTAAAAGTAGTTCCGATATTTTTTTGGGTATCAATGACGATATTTCCTTTTAGTTTTTCAATATCTGTTTTTACTACGTCTAGTCCTACGCCTCGACCAGAAACATCAGTAATGATCTTTGCGGTACTGAATCCTGACATGAACACAAAATTAGTTATTTCTCTTTCGCTCATTGCTTCAAGTTCTTTTTGAGTTGAAAGTCCTTTTCTAAGTGCCGTTTCTTTAATTCTTTCAAGATCAAAACCTTTACCATCGTCTTTTATTTCAATAATAACGTTTCCGCCTTTATGGAAGGCAGAAAGTTTTATAGTCCCCATTCTATCTTTACCAGTTGATTCTCTATCATCCGGCATTTCTATTCCATGGTCAACACTATTTCTAAGTAGGTGGATTAGAGGGCCTTTTATTGATTCAAGTACTTTTTTATCAAGTTCCGTTTCTTCTCCTTCAATAATAAGATCTATGTCTTTTTGTTGAGAAACGGCAATATCTCTTACTAGTCTAGGCATTGCGCTGAAAATGGTTGATACAGGAAGCATTCTTATTTCTTTCATCCTAAGCTGCAGTTCATCAATAATAGGATCAAGTTGAGAAACTTCTGCAGATACATAATCAAAAAGATCATTGGATTCTTCTCTCATTTTATGAAAATTAACGTTACATTCCTGAAGAATATTTTTTATGTCATTAAAAGTGTGTAAAGCCTGAAAATGTGAGTTAGTAAGAACGGTTTGGCTTATTTCGTTAAAGTCTTTTTGGGTTGTTTTTATAAGCTTGCTTAAGCGTTTAAGAATAGCTACTTTTTGAGATGATTTGATCTTATTTATTACCATTTCTCCCACAAGGTTGAGGAGTTTATTTATTTTATGCAGGGGTACACGGATATATTCTTCTACTTCTTGTTTTTCTCTTTTAGGTTTTGTAGCTACCTGTTTAGTTTGAGTTGATGATGAAGACGTGAGTGTTTGAGATTGCTCAGACTGCTGCTTTTTTTTTTCAGATTTTACTTTTTGGGCTTCTAGTTCTGCTTTTACCTGTTCAATAGTAGGGGCTTCATCCGGAGCAAGATAATCATCTCCGAATTCATCAGAATCTTCTTCTTCAGCCGATTCATCTATAGAAACATCATCAATAGCCTGAATTTCCACTTTTTCTTCAGGCTGTATATCTTCTTTTACCGGTTTAGCTGTTTTTTTTTTTTCATCTTCTGAATCAGAAGATGAAACAGATCCTTCAAGACTTTTTTTTAGTATATCTTCTAGGTCTTTAATGACACTAGGGGTGTCAATACTAACGCTCAGTCCTCCTACCACTTCTTCAACTGCCGTAGAAACATGATCAAGGGATGAGAAAATATGGGTTGAGATGTCTGTTGTTAGTTTTATTTGCTTACTAACGATCTTTTCAAAGATATCTTCAATAACATGTGCGATATCTTTTATTTCATCAAACCCCATCATTCGAGCTGCACCTTTTAGGGTGTGAGCTTCCCTGAACATTTCTTCAATAAGTTCTTGATTCTCAGGATCTTTTTCTAAATTCAGCAAACCGTTATTAAGATTTTCAATATGCTCATTAGATTCGTCTCTGAAAGTTGCTAGAAATTCAGATTTATCAAATGCCACCATATTATTTCCCTAATAGTTAAGTGTTATTCTTCTTCTAATTTAAATTCACCTATAGCTTCTTTTAGTTCTATAGCCAGCTGGCTAAGTTCGGAAGCTGAAGATGACGACTGTTTTGTAATGGAAACGAATTGTTTAGTAACTTCGTTAATACTTTCCATTGATTTAACAACTTGTTCTGAGGCTGTTTGTTGTTGTTGTGTTCCAAGAGATATTTCTTTAGCTGCATTATTTGTTTCTTGTACTAATTCCTGGATTTCTTTAATGGAGAAGCTTGTTTTCTTTACAAGGGCAGAACCTCTTTCAACACCTTTGGTTCCTTCTTCAGTTGCCATAATAGTGCTGTTTGTTTCTGTTTGAATTTCAGTAATGAGGTTTCTGATCTCTTCAGTAGCTTCACTTGATCTTTCAGCAAGCTTTTTAACTTCAGCAGCAACCACTGCAAAACCACGTCCTGCTTCACCGGCTCTAGCAGCTTCAATCGCGGCATTAAGGGCTAACAAGTTTGTTTGGTCAGAGATAGCGTCGATAATTTTTGTAATATTGCCGATCGACTGAGATTTTTCACCAAGGCCTAGAATCTTTTTAGCCACGGTTTCAACTTTTTCTTTGGCATCTTCAATACCTTTAATAGCATCGTTAATAAGGTGTGTACCTTCTTTAGCTTTTTTAAGTGTCATATCAGCAACGTTAACAACAGCTTTAGCATTTTCGGCTATCTGGCTTGCAGTATGTGCAAGTTCTTCAACAGTAGATGTTGTTTCAGCCACAGATGAAGATTGCTCTGAAGCACCGCTTGCCTGTTCATCTGCAGAAGCGCGTATCTGATGAGAGGCGGATGTAATCTGAAGTCCTGCTTCACGAATTTTACCAAGAAGCTTAGTAAGGTTTGACACCATTCGGTTAAAGTTTTCAGCAAGCTGTCCAATTTCATCTTTAGTTCTAACCTGTGCACGAATAGTAAGATCACCGTTAGCAATACTTTCAGTTACTTTTACAAGTTCACCGACAGGGCTTGTCAGAAATTTGGTAATGAAAAATGTTACAGTAATACCAACAAATAAAAATATTAAAGTTACACCTAAAATATTGAATTGGGCACGTCTAATTTCTTTATTCATTTTTTCTTTTGTAAGTCCAACTCTTGCGATACCTATTTTTTTCATTTCTCCTTTTTCTTCTGTAGCGCCTTCCTCACCGCCTGTAAGAAAATCGAGATCATCTTCTTGAGTCTCGACGCTCTCAGAAAAAATAGGCATAACAGTTTCCAGAATCTCTTTATCTTTAAAACTAAATGAATTTGATTCAAATATGTTTGATAAAGTTGCTTTTTCGTTTATTTTCCCAGGGATCTGTTCAATATCTATTGCATAGTCAGTATCATCTTTAACAGAAGACTGAATGATATTTCCTCTTTCATCGGTGATGATTGCATAGATAGTGTTAGTCTCTTTAACAACTTCGTCCAGCACTTCTTTCATCTTGTCTTTTTTTCTGATATAAACAAGATACTCGCTGTTTTTTGCAAGATTCTTAACCATTGTTTCGCCGATTTTTTCAAGAAAATCAGAATGAGTCTCCTGCTTATTCTTCAAAAAATAGATGCCAAAGGCAATGGACGTAAGAAGTAGCATAAATGCTATTAAGAGAATAAATTTTGCAAAAATACTGTTAAATTTCATAATTCTCTCCTCGTTATTAGTCTGGTGAAGAAAGAACGCACTGACTGTAAATCAGTTTGTCGATGTCTAAAACGGCTACAAGTTTATCTTCAAGTTTTGCTTCACCAATAATGTATTCACCTTTTTCTCCTTCGAGTGTAACCAGAGGGTCATCAATTGCTGATTTAGGTAGTTCTACCACTTCAGATACAGCATCAACAAGAAAACCCAGTGTTATTTTTCCGGAATCTACTACAACAACGCGTGAATCTGTTGTTATAGGGGTATCAGAAAGTCCGAATATCCTTTTTGTATTTATTACAGTAAGAATATTCCCTCTGAGGTTACAAATTCCGGCAATAAAACTAGGTGACGAAGGAAGATAGGTGATTTGCGGTACTTTAATAATTTCTTTTACTTTAATAATAGCAATACCATACCATTCTTTATCTACTAAAAAATTGATAAACTGGAAAGTGTCGTCTTCATCCTTATTTATATGGTATAGGTTATCTTTTATTTCTTCTGCAGGAGCTTCTTCTAAAAAAAGCTCATTTATAAGTTGCATTGCATCTTCAAATTGCTTTGCTTTTTCTTGAGATGTTTCACCGTTAGCGGCGTTATTTTCTTCGATCATGGTATTTAAAAAAGTTTTAATTTAACTATAAAATTATCAAAATAAATATATCATTAGATATATAATCCGTCAAGATATTTTAAAGAGATTTACTTAATAATATTGTATAGTTTTAAAATTTTTTTAGTCTTAGAATTAATAGAAGACGTGATATTCAATAAATTTACAGAATTTGTTAAAGTTAAATTAGTCACAAAAAAATAGTGTTCAACCATAAAAAATTTATTCGAAGTTTTAACGAATATTTATGATATAATCAAGTCATGAAAGAGAGAAAATTTTTAAAAGAAATACTTGGCCTTTTGTTTGGATTCCTTGCGATTCTTATATTTTTGGCACTTATATCTTATACTCCTGACGATTTGGCGAGCAATAAATTTCCTCATAACCAGCCTGCTGTTAATAAGATAGGTGTGGTTGGGGCGTGGGTGAGTTTTAAATTTCTTTTTTATTTTGGTTTTTCGGCGTATTTTGTACCGATCATATTATGTTTTTTCAGTCTTTTTTTTATAAAAGGAATAAGCGGAAAGAAATTCATAGCAAAAATATTTTTAGCATTAGGTTTAATTACATTTATTTCTATATTATTTTCAGTTTTAGATCTTACATTTTTAGAGAGTTTTAGATCAAAGATCAACATTCCTGATCAGGGTGGTGCTATTGGTCCTTTTTTAGGTGGAAGGGCATATTCTATTTATATAGGCATAACAGGGGCTCTTTTAGTCCTTTCTGCAGTAATACTGATATTTTTCTTATTGTTTACAGAGCTTTCTTTTTATAAAACTACAAAATTTATCTCGTCAGAGATAAAGAATTTAGTTGTTTTTTGTTCATCTGTTTTTACTTCATTATATAAAAAGACCAAGCAGTTTATAAATTTTTTAACAGTTAAGATGGTCAAAATGCGTGAAGGATCTAAGGAAAAGAGAACTGTTAAGAAGTATTTTGATGATGAAGAAGAAATAGAAGAAGATGAAGAAATTGATGAGATAGAAGAAGATGATGATGAAATAAATGAAGATGAAGAAGATGATGATGAGATAGAAGAAGAGAAAAACCAAAAGGTAAAAAAGAAAGGGTCTTTATTAAGCCGTATAAAAAGGAAACCAAAACCAAAGTCAAAACCTAAGGTCGTTAAAAAACGGGTATTTGATCCATCTCTTCCTACTTTAGATATATTAAAAGATTATGAGTCTGGTGGTGATGATGAAGATGAAGGCAAAAGATTAATTGAGAAGAGTTCAGAAATACTGGAAAAAACATTATCTGATTTTGGCTTGGATATAAAGGTTTTAAACGTATTGAAAGGGCCTGCAGTAACACGTTATGAAATAGGTATTGCACCTGGTACAAAAGTAGAGAAGATCGTCTCGCTTTCAAATAACATTGCTTTAGCCATGAAGGCAATAAGTGTTCGGATTATTGCTCCAATACCTGGAAAATCTGCTGTAGGAATTGAGATCCCAAATGTAAAGAAGGCATTAGTATCATTAAAGGAGATGTTAGAAAGCAGGGAGAATGTTGAGGCAAATTGTACAATACCACTTGCTTTAGGTAAGGATATTTCGGGAACGCCTGTAATAGTAGATCTTGTAGATATGCCTCATCTTTTAATAGCTGGTGCTACTGGTTCCGGAAAATCTGTATGTATAAATTCGTTAATAAGCACTTTGCTTTTTTCGTCAACTCCGGATCAGATAAGATTTGTTTTGGTAGATCCTAAGAAGGTAGAGCTTTCCTGTTATAAAGGTATTCCACATTTATATTGTCCAATAATAAATAATGCCCAGAAAGCTTCACTTGTCTTAAGACTTCTTCTTAAGGAGATGGAAAACCGTTATGAGACATTTGCGCATATGGGTGTGAGAAACATTTCAGCTTATCATAAGCAGCGTGATAAGCTCATAGAGGAGATGAAAGAAAAAGAGGGTAAAGAAGAGTTAGACGATGTTCCAGAGAATCTTCCTAATATAGTTATTATAATAGATGAGTTGGCGGATCTTATTCTTGTTTCTTCTTCAGACGTTCAGGATTCCATAATAAGACTTGCTCAGTTATCGAGAGCTGTTGGTATGCATTTGATCCTTGCAACTCAGCGTCCGTCAGTAAAGGTCGTTACAGGTCTTATAAAAGCGAATATACCGAGTAGAATATCTTTTCAGCTTCCTTCAAAAGTTGATTCAAGAACGGTTCTTGACGCAAATGGTGCTGACAAACTTCTTGGTGATGGAGACATGTTGTTTCTTCCTCCTGCAACATCAAGGCTCATACGTGCTCAGGGAACATATGTTTCAGATAGTGAGATAAAGAGTATAGTACAGTTTTGGAAAGATCAGGGTCCTGTAATATATAATGAAGATATAACAAAGAAATTAAGTGGTGCTTCAGCAGGCAAGGAAGGAGATAAGGAGGATATCTTTTTTGATGATGCTGTAAAACTTGTTATTTCGTCGAGTATGGCATCGGCATCAATGCTTCAAAGACGCCTTAAAATAGGGTATAATAGGGCTTCTAGAATAATAGAGATGATGGAAGAGCGTGGTATCATAGGTCCTCATGTTGGTAGTAAGGGCCGTGAAATATATATTGAGTCAATAGAAGATTACGAAAACATGGAAGAGTAAAAATGGAAAATATCGGAGAACAATTTAAGATTGCGAGAGAAAGATCAGGTTTTACTTTAGAAGATGTTTCTCAAAAGACAAAGTTAACTGTTGCGATTTTGACAGCTATTGAGAAAGAAGATTTTAGAAAGCTGCCTTCGCCAACATATGTAATAGGTTTTATCAGGGCATATGCTAGGTTTTTAAAGCTAGATGATAAAGCGATAGTTACAGATTACATCCAGAGATACAGGGAGGCATCGGAGAGCACTTTGGATGTAAGTGATAATATTGTTGCAACAGAAAAAGAGGCAAAAAAGAAGAGGCTTTTTTTTAATATAATATTGATCATAATAATAATTGCGTTATCATATTTAGGATTTACCCATTTTTATGAACCGATTCTTAAAGAGAAAATGGAGGAAGAGGTTGTTGAGGTAGAGATAAAAAAAGAGATTCCAGAGATAGCTCTTATTGGCCGTTACCAGAAGATGATGATGGATAAAAAAGCACCTGTTGAAATTCCAAATACAATGATAAGGATAAAGGTTTTAAAAGATGTTTTTGTAAGTGTTGAAGAGGGTGAAAACCATGTTTTTTCCGGAGTGTTGAAAGAGGGAGCAAGTGAATCGTGGGAATCCTCAGGACCTTTAAGCTTAAAGGTCGGCATAGCTGATGCGGTTCAGCTTTATGTTAAGGAAAGAGATAAAGGAATTATACCTGCAGAAAACGTGAGTCCTAATATTTTATTGATTGATGGTATGGATATAAAAGTTTTTGTTCCTGAGAGCATCGAAGAATGAGTCTCAAAAAAGTTTATTTTCATACCTTAGGATGTCCTAAGAACCTTGTTGATTCAGAAGTTCTTTCAGGTATCCTTCAAGAAGGTTCACTTCAAGAAAAACAATATGAGATCACAAAAGTTTTGTCTGATGCAGATATAATTATAATAAACACATGTTCTTTTATAAGCGCAGCTCGTGAAGAGACCTTTGAAGAGATAGAAAAAGTGGTTAAATATGCAAAAAGCGGTAAGGGAAAAAAAAGTGTAATTGTTACTGGTTGTATTTTAAAGAATATGGATAAAGAAAAATTATTAGAGATGTTCCCAAAAGTTGATGCATTTATTTCTCCTGATGAATACAGGGATTTTGCAAAAATATTGACAGATGTAATAAAGAATAAAAAGCATATTTTGAGAAAATCTGCAGGTAAGATAGAGTTGTTCCAATCGAAGATGTACCAAAAAAGGGTATTGATGACGCCGGAGTATTTTTCTTATATAAAGATCTCTGACGGGTGTTCCAATAATTGCACGTATTGTTCAATTCCTTTAATAAGGGGGCCATTAAAAAGCAGGGGTGAGAAGTCTTTATTAGAAGAGATCAGAATCTTGCGTGATCGAGGTGTAAAAGAGTTTAATCTGATCGGTCAGGATATAACTGCGTGGGGAATTGATGGTGGAAGGAAAGGTGGGAATCTTCATTCTTTATTAAAAAGAATCGTTAAGATAAAGGGTGATTTTAGGGTAAGGCTTCTTTATTTGCATCCAAAGAGAATAGATAGTGACCTTTTGGATATTATTATAGGTGAGGAAAAGTTGTGTTCATATATTGACATGCCTATACAGCATATAAATGACAGGATACTTACTTTGATGAACCGATTGGTCAAGAGACGGTCAATAGAAAAGATATTATCTTATGCAAGAAAAAAGTCTGATGATATAGTTCTTCGCACAACACTTATTGTGGGTTTTCCTGGTGAGACAAAAAAGGAATTTGAAGAGTTATATTCATTTGTGAAAGATTCGCGTTTTGACCGTCTGGGTGTTTTTGCATATTCTGAGGAACCGGGCACAAAGGCGTGCAAATTTATTGATGATATAAGTAAAAAGGAAAAGGGTCGTAGATTAGATAAAATAATGAGACTACAGGAAAAAATCGCAGTTTCATTAAATAAGAAAAAAATAGGAAGGGAGATGGAGGTATTGGTAGAGGGGCCTGCAGATGGTGGTGGATTTTCTTGTTGGGGAAGAAGCCAGTATGAGGCTCCTGATATTGATCCTATAATATATGTTCGTGGAAATCCTGAGGTATTGCCTGGGAAAATAATAAATGTTGTTATAGATGGTGTTGCAGGATATGATTTATTATCAACGGAGCTGGAATAGAAAATTTATTAATAGAGGTTTTTGAATATGAATTTACCTAATAAACTTACGATGATAAGACTATGGATCACGATAGTTTTAATAATTTTTTTATCAATGGAGTTATCATTTTCATATACGATCGCATTATTTATTTTTGTTTTTGCATCAATAACGGATTATTACGATGGAAAGATAGCGCGGGCACGAAAGATAATAACGACTTTCGGGCGCTTTTGGGACCCTCTTGCAGATAAGATACTTATTTGTTCAGTTTTTGTTTTTTTTGCATCATTAAAAGGGATTCCGGTAAAACCATGGATGTCTATAGTAATAATTTCTCGTGAGTTTTTAGTTACAGGCCTTCGTCTTATAGCAGCAAAGGATAATGTAATAATTTCAGCAGACCCGAGCGGAAAAATAAAGACGGTATTTCAGGTCTTTACTATCATAATGATACTTTCAGCTTTGAGCCTTAACGAAGTATCTGCTTCAGCAACATGGCTTGGGAGAGTGTTCCGTTTGGAGGAATTTGCAGTAATAACTTCTTCTATATTAACCTGGTCGACAGTTTTACTTACTCTTTTATCTGGCGCAATTATACTTTGGCGTAACAGAATGTATCTTTTTGATCAAAGATAATTTTAGAGGAACGCTACGCTGAATTTTAAATAATTAACCACTAATTACACGAATAGACACGAATTAAAAAAACGAAAACCACGGAAATAAATGTAAAACGTGTGTCCTCCAAAAAGATTGGCGGATCTGCGATAGGGACAGCGACGGGCCTGCCCATTCCGTTGTAAAAAACAAAAAATAAGAAGTAGTAGGGGCGCCGCCAGAGAGCGCCCGTGTAGAAGAAGAAAGATAAGTTAGTGGCGCGGATGGCATCCGCGCACGTTCCCACCTCGTAGGCACTAGTGTC